>NZ_JBQEPY010000007.1:0-378253 GCF_052045915.1 Burkholderia sp. 22088 | reverse complement strand
CCAGCAGCCAGGCGAATCGTGCGAGCGACGGCTGGCCGAACGCCACGCATACGCCGCCGCCGGCGAGCGTGGCGGCCGCCAGAATCAGCAACACGAGATCGATCGACCAGGGGACTCGGGACATGGCCATTGCTCCGATCGCCGTGCATGGTGGTGTTCGCCGCATCCGGTTTCGGTTGCGGACGGCGTGGCATCAGTCTAGGAAGCGCCGCGCTTTGAGCATTGACATGGGTCAGGACGGCGTGCCTCCCGTGAACGACCGGCACGCCGCGTTGCTTGACGTGAGTCAAGCCATCGGCCCCTTTCCTCAGCAAAATTGAGCCGTGACACCGGATGGCCTGGAGTCGATATCGTGCTGACGCTGGCTGTACTCTTCGTGCTGATTCTTCTGCTGAATCTCATGCCGGCGTTCGCCCCGCCCACGTGGATGGCGATGTCATGGGTCGGGTTCAACCTGCCCGACGGCAATCCGTTCATCTTTGCCGTTGTGGCGGCCGGCGCGGCGACGACCGGCCGTGTCATTCTGGCGACCTTCGCGAGAGCGCTTGTCCACTCCCGCTGGATGCGGGAATCCGACCGCGAGAATATCGACGTCGCCACGCGCTGGCTGCGACAGCACCGGACCGTCACCGCCGGCGCGTTTTTCTTCTACGCGTTGAGCCCGCTGCCGTCGAACTACCTCTTCGTTGCATACGGGCTTTCCGGGTTGCCACTCAGAATCATCGCGGCGGCGTTCTTCATCGGCCGCGCAACGACCTATGCGATCTGGGCGCATCTCGGCCGCTTTGCATCGACCCGGCTGGACGTGGAATCAGAACTCGAAGGCACGTATCTCGGCGGCTACTTCGTCGTCACGCAACTGGTCTTGCTCGGCCTCGTGTTCGCGCTGATGAAGCTCGATTGGCGGGCACTCGTCAATGAACGCCGGTTGACTTTCAGACGCGGCCATCATCCGCGCGGGTCCGATTGACACGCGGCGCACGCAATCTTTCGATCGGGTGCATCGTCCAGCCGCTTCCGGCTACCGAACGCGCATCCCGGAGGCGACCTCGGGGAAGGCTCTCGCGGCTCCGTGGATCGACGTGCGTCGTGGCATTCAGGACACGGTGATGCTTCATCACGCGCGCACGCGCTTCCACCGCAATGTCGTGCCCTTGTGCGACCGTAAGATCAGCGTCGATGTCGAGATGCACGTCCACGAGGATCAAGTCGCCGGTCTTGCGTGTGCGCAGGTCGTGTACGTCGAGCACACCACGTGTCGCAACCAGCGTTGCGCGGATCGCCTGCACATCTTCATCGTCGGCCGCCCGGTTCATCAGATCATGCAATGCGTCCCAGCCGAACGTGGCGCCCATTTTCACGATCATCCCGCCGACGATCAGCGCGGCGACGGGGGGAGCAGCGGGTAGCCGAACAGGTCGCCGACGATGCCGGCATCCGGTGAAATAACCGTCACGGCTGCGTCGGCGCACACATACGTCACGATCAGTTGCCACCGGGTCGAGGGCATCATGCTATTCGTTATTCTGAAACGTGTCGGCGACGGATTTGAAAATGGCTGCCGCATTGAACGCCCGCGCATTCCCGGCAAAAACTTGCACCTGAATGAATACCTCGCGGATCTGCTCGACCGAGATGCCGAGATTCAAGGCAGCGCCAGGCTGGAAACGCAATTGATTCTCGCAGCCGCTCATGGCACTGCTTACTCCAAGCGTGACGAGGTGCCGCGTCTTCAGATCAATGCCGGGCCGGCGATACGCGTATCCGCAAATGTCCAGACTCTTTGCAAATCGCGCGAACGGCGGGGCTATATTTTCAGGTAAACAAAGTCCGGTAAAGAAAAAGTATTAGAGCGCGTCACGCAGCGGTTCGCACATCCCCGGCAGCGCGAGGGGCGTGACAGGGAGTGGAGTCGGGATTCTCGCCCACGTCATATCGATGACAGAAATCGTTGTTTGCGGGTACATCGTGCGGCACGCTAGATTGGCCGAACCGGCGTCGATGCCTGCCCGGTGCACAGTCATGCTCGACGCGGATCGACGTGGAGGCCGAAGTCGATGAGCCGCGACATGGTGTCTCCGCCCAAGCGGGATGGCCCCTGCGCAAAGCATCCCCCGCACGTTTCCGGTGACCAGGTGGCGTTGCGCACATGGCACCGCCCGCCGAGAGGCACATCTTTTCGACACCGCATTGACGACGACTTCATCCAATCTCCGAGTAGATCGACGGCATCGCGTCGCGCGGCCGCCCGTCCTGACGGCCATCGGCGTGTCGAAGCGCTTCGGCGCGACGACCGCGCTCGCATCGCTCGACCTGTCGATCGGCGCCGGCGAGGTCGTCGCGCTGATGGGGGCCAACGGCGCGGGCAAATCGACGTTCGTCAAGATCCTGAGCGGCGTGATCCGTCACGACGGCGGCACGCTGACGCTGCGCGGCACGCCTTATCGGCCCG
Source organism: Burkholderia sp. 22088 (assembly GCF_052045915.1). Classification (NCBI taxonomy): domain Bacteria; kingdom Pseudomonadati; phylum Pseudomonadota; class Betaproteobacteria; order Burkholderiales; family Burkholderiaceae; genus Burkholderia; species Burkholderia sp. 22088. Next base: position 375,801 of record NZ_JBQEPY010000007.1, on the reverse strand, counting down.
CGTCGCCGCACGCGGCGAAGCAGCTCGGCATCGCGACCGTGCATCAGTCGGTTGCCGACGCGGTGGTGCCGACGCTGTCGATCGCCGACAACCTGCTGCTCGACCGGCTGTGCGATCCGGCATCGCCGTGGCGCGTGCCGCCGGCCGCCCGGCGCGATGCCGCACGGCCGCTCGCCGAACGCGTCGGGCTCGATGCCGACCTGGCGGCGCCGCTCGCGTCGCTTTCGCTGGCGGACCAGCAGCGTGTGACGCTCGCGCGAGCACTTGCCGGGCAGCCGGGCCTGCTGATCCTCGACGAACCGACCGCGAGCCTGTCGGCGCCGGAGGCCGAGCGCCTGTTCGCGCTGCTCGATACATTGCGTGACGAAGGCGTCGCGGTCCTGCTGGTGTCGCACCGGCTCGGCGACCTGCGCCGTATCGCCGATCGCGTCGCGATCGTGCGCGACGGACGGATCGTCGCCGATCTCGCCGCACCGGTCGATTTCGACGCGGCGGTCGAAACGATGGTCGGGCGGCCGTTGCCGAAGGCGCGTGCGCCGGGCCCGGCGCCGATCGCGCGGCCCGGCGACGGCGGCCTGAGCGTGCGCGGGTTGCGCCTGACGCAGGCCAGCGCGCCGTTCGATCTCGACGTGCGGCGCGGCGAGATCGTCGCGATCGCGGGGCCCGTCGGCGGCGGCAAATCGCGCTTCGCGAACACGATCTTCGGCACCGTGCGCGCGGCGCAGGGCGCGATGACGCTCGACGGCAGGCCGTGGCGCCCGCGTTCACCTGCCGACGCGATTCGCGCCGGCGTGTTCCTCGCCGGCGAGGACCGCTGGCGCACGTCGCTGTTTCCCGACAGCGTGCCGTTTGCGTCGATCGCGGGCACCATCAGCTTCCCGTTCCTGTCGCGCTGGTTCGGCGGCGGCGCGGTGCGCGCCGCGCGCGAGCGCACGGCCGCCGCCGCCGCGATCGCGCGCTTCGGGATTCGCTGCACGGGCCCCGACGACCGTCTCGTGCGGCTGTCCGGTGGCAACCAGCAGAAGGTCGTGCTCGCCCGCTGGCACGCGGAACCCGCGCGGCTGCTGCTGCTCGACGAACCGTTCCAGGGCATCGACGCCGGTGCGCGCGCCGATATCGTCGACATGTTGCGGCGCCATGCGCACGAACGCGCGACGCTCGTGTTCGTCAGCGATCTCGAGGAAGCGGTCGAAGTCGCCGATCGAGTCGTCCGGTTCGACCGCGCGACGCTCGATCATTCATCCTCCCACCCGTCGGACTGATCCATGACGATGCTGAAATCCGCCACACCTGCCGTTGCACCCGATGCGCCGTCCACCAGGCCGGCGTTGCCCGCGTCGGCTCGCCTGCGCGCCGGCCTCGAACGCACCGGCATCCTGCTCGTGCTCGCCGCGCTGGTCGTCGTCTTTACCGTCAACGAGCCCGCGTTCCTGAACGTGGACAACCTGTTCAGCATCCTGCAGGCGGTGTCGATCGTCGCGCTGCTCGGGATCGGTGTGACGATCACGCTCGCGGCGGGCGGCTTCGACTTGTCGGTGGGCAGCATCGCCGCATCCGCGCAGATGGCGGCCAGCTACGTGCTGGTTGTCTGGCACGGCAGCGCGCTCGCGGCGGTGGCGGCCTGCGTTGCGCTCGGTGTGGCAGCCGGCCTGTTCAACGGTGTTCTGATCACGCGCCTGCGCGTGCCGGACCAGCTTGCGACGCTCGGCACGCTGTTCCTGCTCGCGGGCCTGCAGTTGATTCCGACCGGCGGGCGTTCGCTCGCGACCGGTTCGGTGCTGCCCGACGGCACGGAAGCGAGCGGCACGTTTCCCGACGCGTTTCTCGCGCTCGGGCGCCTGCGCGTGTTCGACGTGGTGCCGTTGCCGGTTCTGATACTGGCGGCGGTGACGGTGCTGGCTTGCATCGCGATGGAAGCGACGCGCTGGGGCCGCGTGATCTATGCGATCGGCGGCAACGAGACGGCCGCGCGGCTGGCCGGTGCGCCTGCTGCGCGCTACCGGGTCGCGGCGTATGTCGTATCGGGCGCAATCGCGGCACTGGGGGGCGTATTGATCGCCGCCCGCGTCGGGCGCGGCGACGTCAGCGCCGGGCACTCGCTGCTGCTCGACGCGGTGGCCGCCGCGCTGGTCGGGTACGCGGTGTGGGGCGCGAAGCGGCCGAACGTGTTCGGCACCGTGGTCGGGGCCGTGTTCGTCGGGGTGCTGCTCAACGGCCTGACGATGCTCAATGCGCCGTATTACCTGCAGGATTTCGTGAAAGGGGCGCTGCTGGTGCTCGCGCTGGCGTTCACGTTCGGCATCGGCCGGCGCGCGGACGCCCGCGCCTGAACGCGGTGTAGGGGAGGCACGGCGTGCGGCGGCTCACGCGGCGCGTACACGCCGCCCCATGAAACTCAGCGCGAGCACCGCGAGGATCAGCGCGCCGGTGGCAACCTGCTGCCAGTAGAAGTTCCAGCCGATCAGCAGCAGCCCGTTGGCGACGAGGCTGATCAGCAGCACGCCGAGTAGGGTGCCGGCGACGCCGGGGCGGCGTGTCGGCGACAGCGTCGTGCCGATGAAGGTCGCGCCGATCGCGTTCAGCAGGAAGCCGTTGCCGGCCTGCGGCACATAGGCCTTGACCGTCGACGACAGCAGCAGGCCGACCACGCCGTAGACGAGCGCGCTCGCGACGAACGTCGCCACGACGGTCGCCGCGACCGGCAGCCCCGAATGGCGCGCGACGCCCGGCTGCGCGCCGAGCGCGGCGCTGTAGCGCCCGAACGCCGAATGCGCGAGCACGACATGCACGGCCGCGGCGAGCACGACGACGCACCACAGCGGCACCGGCACGCCCGCGAGCGTACCGTGCGCGAGCGCGCCGAACAGCGGCGGCAGCGCCACGTTCAGCAGGTAGACGGGCTGGCCGCCGCCGGTGGCGAGCTGCTGGACGGTCTGGCCGATGAACAGCGTGCCGAGCGTCGCGAGAAACGGTGCGATCCCGAGGCCGGCGACCAGCGCGCCGTTGAACGTGCCGACCAGCACCGCCGCACCGAGGCCGCCGAGCAGGGCCGGCAGCACGCCCACCTGGTGCGCGACCAGCTGCACGAACACGAGGCTCGCGACGTCGATCGCGGTGCCCAGCGACAGGTCGACCGCGCCGATCGACAGCGCGAGCGTCGTCCCGAGCGCGGCGATCGCAAGCAGCGCGAAGTTGTTCACCAGCACGTCGGCGAGATTGGCGGGCCGCGTGAACCCGGGTGCGAACACGGCGAAGAAGGCGATCACCGCGAGCAGTGCCGCCACGAGCGAGAACCGCTGCAGGCGGCCGATTCGTTCAGTCATGGGCATGGTGTTCCGTATGGCGGCGCCGAATCAGCGCAGTCGTCGCGACGACGAACAGGATCAGCGCGCCTTCGACGCCGTTGACCCAGTAGCTCGACACGTTGTCGAGCTGGAAGCCGTTGCCGACGATGCCGACGAACAGCGCGGCGAGCAGCGTGCCCGGTATCGTCGGCACGAGCCGCCGCGAGAACACGACACCGAGCAGCGCGACCGCGACGACGGCCAGCAGGTTTTCGCCGGCGCCGGGCGAGCTGCCGCTCAGCAAGGCACTCGACGCAAGCGCGGCCAGCGCGGCGGAGACGCCGCTCAGCACGTAGCTGGCCGCGACATACGCGTTCACGCGCAGTCCGGCCGCGCGGGCGGCATCGCGATGCGCACCGGTCGCGGCGAGCCGCAGGCCGAAGCGGGTTCGGTGCAGCAGCACGCCGAACAGCAGCGCGACGATCAGCAACGCGGGCGCGAGATGCGGTATGTCGAACGGGCCGCTGTCGATCAGAAAGGCGAGCACCGGGCTCGCCGCCGCGACCGACGTGTTCTGCGTCAGCACCAGTTCGAAGCCGGCGCAGAGATTCATCGTCGTCAGCGTGGCCAGCAGCGGGACGATGCGCAGCGCGATCACCGCGAACGCATTGAGCGCACCGACCGCCGCGCCGGTGGCCAGCATCAGCGCAAGCGCCGCGCCGTCCGGCGCCCCGTCGCGCAGCGCGACGGCCTGCACGGCTGCGCAGAGGCCCATGTTCGCCGCGACCGACAGGTCGAGACCGCCGCGGATCGGATCGGGGCCGCCGCCGATCAGCACGGCGGTCAACCCGAACCCGAGGATGCCGACCACGGCCGACTGCTGCAGCACGTTCGCGAGGTTTGCGACGGTCAGAAAGAGCGGCGAACTCGCGGCAAACACCGCACACACGACGGCGAACGCCAGTGCCGCGCCCCAGCGCAGCCAGAATTGCGCACCGAACGTGCCCGGCAGCCGCGCGAACGCCGCTCCGGGCGGCGCACGATCGAGGATCCGGTTCATGCGGCCACCTCCTGCCGCGGCGTGTGGCCGCGTGCGCCGGTCGCCCACGCGAGCAGATCGTGGCGCGTGGCGTCGCGGGTCGCGACGTCGCGCACGATCCGGCCGCGTGCCATCACGAGCACGCGATCGGTGACGTCCAGCAGCTCGATCAGGTCGCTCGAGAACAGCAGGATCGCCGCGCCGTCGCGTGCGAGGCGGTCGAGCAGCCGGTAGATTTCCGCTTTGGCGCCGATATCGACGCCCACCGTCGGCTCGTCGAACAGATACACCGGCGACGTGCGATCGGCGCCACGGTTCAGCCATTTCGCGAGCGCGACTTTCTGCTGGTTGCCGCCGGACAGCTGGCGCACCGGCGCGTCCGGGCCGGGCGCCCGCACGTCGAGCGCGGCGATCAGCCGTTGCACCGCGTCGTCCTCGCGGCGCCGCGCGACCAGACCGAATCGAGTGAAGCGCGCAAGGCTCGCGAGCGTGATGTTCTCGCGCACGGACAGGCTCGGCGCGATGCCGTGCGAGCGGCGGTCTTCCGGCACGAACGCGATGCCGCGACGCACCGCGTCGCGCGGGCTGCGCAGCCGCGTCACGCGGCCGTCGAGCGTCACCGTGCCGCGCACGCCGCGTTCGAGACCGAACAGGCTGCGCACGACCTGCTTTCCGCCGGAACCGAGCAGCCCTGTGACACCGACGATCTCGCCGCGCCGGACCTCGAACGACACGTCGTCGAACCGGCCGGGCGCCGCGAGGCCGGCGACCCGCAGCGCGGACGGGCCGGGCACGCGCACCGGCGCTTGCGATCGTGCGGCGATCCCGGTGCCGATCATTGCCGCGACGAGCGCCTCGGTCGGCGTGGTCCGTGCGTCGACGTGCGCGACGTCGGTGCCGTCGCGCAGCACGGTGACCCGATCGCAGATCGCCGCGATCTCGTTCAGGTAGTGCGACACGTAGAGGATCGTCAGCCCGCGGCGCCGCAGCCGGTCGAGTGTCTGCAGCAGGCGGTCGACCTCGCTGCTGACGAGCGCGGCGGTCGGTTCGTCGAGCACGAGGATGCGCGGGTCGCGCATCAGCGCGCGCGTGATCTGCACGATCTGCCGCTCTGCGACGCTCAATTCGGCAATCAGGCGGTTCGGCGGCAGGTCGAGGCCGAAATGCGCGTGCAGCGCGTCGCTGGCATCGCGTCGCATCCGGCGTGCCGCCAGCAGCCCGAGCGGCCCCGCGCCGTAGGCCGGTTCGTTGCCGAACTGCTGCGCCTCGGCGACCGTGAAAGTCGCCGGCAGCAGACGCTCCTGATGAATGAACGCAATGCCCTCCGGCGGCGCGCGGTGTGCGAGCGCCTGTGTCGCACCGTCGATCGCGATCGTACCGGCATCGGCGGTGTCGATGCCGGCGAGAATCCGGATCAGCGTCGACTTGCCGGCGCCGTTCTGCCCGATCAGCCCGTGCACGGTGCCGCGCGCGACGTCGAGCGACGCGCCGCGCAGCGCCGGCACGCCGTCGAAGTGTTTGACGATCCCGCGCAGCGCCAGCGCGGGCGGGCGCGAGTCGGCGCTCATTTCGGGGCGGCGGCCTGCCCGAGCGTCTGCTGGGCCGAGCCGGCGTTGTCCTTCGTGACGAGCAGCGACGGGACGTACGTATAGGGCGGCAGCGTGCGCTCGCCGGCCAGGTAGCGCGCGACGTTGTCGACCGCGGTCTTGCCGATCAGCGCGGGTTGTTGCGCGACCACGGCCGCCGCGCTCGATTTCGGGTCTTTCACGAGCGCGACGACATCGGGGCTGCCGTCCACCGCATAGGTCCTGATCTCGCTGCGGCGCGCGGCGTCGACGGCCTGCGTCGCGCCGACTTGCGGCACGTCCCACGCGGCCCAGATCGCGGCGATCTGCCCCTTCGGGTATTTCGCGAGCAGCTGGCTGACCTGCGCGTAGGCGCTCTGCACGGTATTCGGAATCACGTCGCGCAACTCGGGCTGCAGGATCTTCACCTTCGGGTAGTACTTGAGCACCGCCTTCAACTGGTCGTAGCGGATCGCGCACACCGGCACGCCGTAGAAGCCGTTGAACACGAGAATGTTGCCTTCGCCGTGGATGTCGTTGACGAGCTTCAGCGCGAGTTGCTCGCCGATGAAGAAGTTGTCCGAGGTCGTGACGTTGAGGCTCGACGGCGAGGCCGTGTCGATCGTGAACAGCGGAATGCCTGCCTGCCGGATCTTTTGCAGCCACGGTTCGAGCACGCTCGCCGTGCCGAGCTGCTCGATGATCGCATCGGGCTTCTGCGCGATCAGCGTCTGGATCTGCGCGATCTGGCGGTTGTCGTTGCGGCCGGCGTCGAGTGCGATCGGCGTTCCGCCGAGCCGCTTCACTTCGTCGATCGCCCCCTGGTATGCCTTCAGGTCCCAGTAATGATCGGTGCCGATCGCCGTGATGCCGATGCGCTTGCCTTTCAGCGACGGCACGGCGGCGTTACTTGCCGCTGCATCGCTTTGCGCGCGGGCAGGGGAGAGCGCGGCGACGGCGGCGAGCGTCAGCAGGGCGGCGGCAAAGGTGCGACGGGTTCGGGCGGGACGGGGCATGGCGTCGATGGGCGCTGAAAAAAGAGGGAGCTGAACTTTGCGACTCTAATGACAACGCTTCCGCGCGCTAACCATCGATTCCTGCTACGCATATCACGCGCGCGCTCGAATGCTTGTTCCAGGCGCGACGCGGTCGGCTTCAACGATTTGCCATCCGAAGGAATATCGATTGCCGAATCGCTCGGTTTGAAGCGGTTCGCCGCGCTGATAGATTTTCCGGATACCGACACCAGCCAAGGAAGACCCGCATGCGATTCCCGTTTCGCCGTCCGTTGCGCCCCGTCCGGATGATCCGCGCGCTCGCGCTCCTGTCCGTTGCCGCGTTGACCGTGCCCGCCTCGCATGCCGGCCCGCTCAAAGACGCACCCGCGCCGTTCGACAAGGGCGGAGTGAAGGTCGCGCTCGTCAACTACCTGTCGACCGGCGATTTCTTCCAGGCATACGAGGCCGGCGCGCAGAAGCAGGCGAAGGCGCTCGGTATCGACCTGCGTATCTATGAGGGCCGCCAGGACGCAACCGAGCAGCGCGAGCAGATCCAGCAGGCGATCAGCGTGGGCGTGTCGGCGATCATCGTCAACCACGGGCTCCCCGAATCGCTGAAGGACGTCGTGCAGCGCGCGCTGGACAAGGGCATCAAGGTCGTCGCGTTCGATGTCGACCTCGGTAACCCGAAGGTGCCGCAGATCGAGCAGAGCGATCGCGACCTCGCGAACTTGCTGCTCGACCAGGCGGTGAAGGACAACGGCGATGCGTTCTCGGCCGGCTACGTGTACGTTGCCGGATTCGCGCCGCTCGACCGGCGCGACGCCGCGTGGCGGGACTTCAAGCGCGCGCATCCGAAGGTGCGCGAGCAGGCGCGCTGGGGCACCGTCGACAATCCGATCGCGCAATCGGTCGCGAACCAGGCCGCGGCCGCCTATCGCGCGCATCCCGACATCCGCGTGGTGTTCGCGCCTTACGACGAATTCGCGCGCGGTGCGAAGCTCGCGGCCGACGAGGCGAAGCTGGCGTCGAAGTTGCGCATCTATAGCGCCGACATTTCGACCGCCGATATCGAGGCGATTCGTGCGCCCGGCAGCGCATGGGTCGCGACGGCCGCGACGAATCCCGCGGTCGTCGGCGCGGTGTCGGTGCGGGCCGCCGCTTTGCTCGTCGCGGGGCAAGATCCGGGCCGGCGGATCGTGGTCAAGCCGACGCTGATCACGCGCGATGATCTCGTGAAGAACGACATCCACACGATCGCGGAGCTCGGCGCGAAGTTTCCCGCGTTCCGCGCAAGCGAAGCGGCGACGGCATCGTGGATTCCGGCGACGGATTAACGCGCGGTGGCTTTTGCTTACGGTACGTGACCATACGTAGCACTGGCGGGCTTCGATTCTCGTGCGCCTTTCCGGGCAGACGACTGCAATCCGACGGATCTCCCGCATCCGATGAATAGCACGGCAAGTTCAGTGTCGACGATCAGCGTGCCAATGACCGCATCTATCAAAACCTGACTCGCGTGATCGACCCAATGACTTGAACGACTGGCTAAACCCAACGATTTGCGTAACGTGACAGTTGCCGCCAGGAACGGCCGCATCCCGACGGGAAGCGGCCGTTTGCTTTGGATGAGCCAATGGCCGCTTGCGGCCGGCAAACGATCGCTCGCCGGCCGTTGGGTTAGACCTCTGTTTGTTCCACCATCTCAAGCGCATCGTCAACCTCGATGCCGAGGTATCGTCCAAGCCGACGGACGCGATCCAGCGATGAACCAGCCGAGCGTATTGCCGGCATCGAAAGATGCGGCGAAGCGTGCAGCCGACTCGGAAGCAGTATCAATTTTCGCTGTCTGCTTCGCTCCTCTTTCGTTTTGACGGTCAGGGAAAGGAACTCGAACGGGGCACTCGGATTCTGTAGCGTAGCGACCTTCGGATGTCCAGTGCGCAACGTTTCCAGGGCGTAACGAGCTTTCGTGTAGCGGTAAAAACACATCGGCGGTTGGCGAGGTCAAGGATTCCGACACGATCGCAAACCAAACCCGCCGTCTGCTCGACGCGATGTCTCCCAACAGCGGTCATTGAGAAAAGGACGATGATCGTCTCTTGTCGGCCGATCAGGGAAATAGGCACCACCATCGTCTTCTTCCAGCGAAACGAGCCGGTTCCAATCGCATCCATTGGGCTACAGTGAACATTACCCGCCACCGTCAACCCTGGCGCCCATCCAATACCGCCGACGAGGCCAACCCATGCAACTTCAAACCGGCAACCTGTTCATCGCCGATGGCCGGCGCGAGGAGGACGAAAAAATCGACCTCCTTGTCACGGGCCAGCGTCTGAACGTCGAGCGAATCGTATCGATGGGCCACACGAGCCCGGACGGTTTTTGGTATGACGACGCACGCGCCGAATGGGTCGTGCTGTTGTCGGGGGCGGCGGTGCTCGAATTCGAAGAAGGCCCGACGCGCCATGAAATGCATCCCGGCGATTATGTGCTGATCGAGCCGCATTGCCGCCATCGCGTAGCGTGGACGCACGAAGAAACGCAAACCGTCTGGCTTGCGATCTATTACGAACGTTGAATCAGGAAATATTGCGAGGGCGGGGCCGAATACGATCCGGCGCGCAGCATGCCGCCGCGCGCCGAAGGAGACAAAGCCTCATCAACCCGGCGCGGTCGTTGAATACCGCCGGTATCGATGCCCAAATAGCAGGACGGCGCGCAAAACCGCGCGCCGGTACGCGTCGAGAATCTTATTCCTGGATCAGGAATCGATTGCGATTCTTCGCGTCCTTGATCCATGCGGGTGCGCGACCGCGGCCCGACCAGGTTGCCCCGGTCTTCGGGTCGCGATACTTTGCCTGCACGGGGGCGGCCGCTTGCTTGGCCGGACGGCCGCGACGGTTACCGAAAATGTCCTTCTCGGTAATGCCGAATTCCGCAACCTTGGTGCGGATGTCGTCGACGATCGCCTGGAATTCCGCGGCACGTGCAGCTTCGGCTTTCTCGGCCAAAGCTTCCATTTGGGCTTTCAGTTCCTTGTACGTTGCCATGTATCGCTCTTCAGGTTTGAGTACTCACATGATAGCGGTTTCAACGGAAAATTTTGAGGAAAATTCGTCGACTACGTGTTTTGTCGTCAATATGGCGATGCAGGACTGCTTCGAACACCTGAGAAGTGTGTCGTATTGACGAAGACGTAGAGGATTACCCGGGCATCTTTAACGGCACCAGCATGTCAAGTTGACCGATCGCACGGGTTTTCTTCTTCAAGACAAGCAATCGGGATTTAACTACTCTTTACATTTTTATGAAGTATCGGGGAATTCACTGATGAACAGAGACGAGAAGCTGATTCAGATTGCCGCCGAATTCGGCTTCAATCCGGACGAGGAAATCAGGATTGGCGGAAAGTACACACCCGTTCTGGTCGACGGGAATACGGCCTATATTGCAGGCCAGATTCCGCGGATCGGCGAAGTGGTGCATTTCGTTGGCATAGTGGGGGAATCCATTTCGCTCGATGAAGGTCGCCGGGCTGCCGGTGTATCGGCACTCCGTGCGCTCTCGCTGATCAGAACGCGCTGCGGCACGCTTGACGTAATAGCGACGGTGCCGCGCATGACCGTGTATGTGCGAAGTGCACCCGGCTTCACGATGCAAAGCGAAGTTGCCGACGGCGCATCCGATGTGTTGTATGCGGTGCTTGGCGACGCCGGTGTTCATACGCGGACATCGGTCGGCGTGCTGCAATTGCCCAAAGGCGCATCGGTGGAAGCGGATTTCATTTTCGGGTTGAAGCAGGGCAATGCCGGTATCTGATTCCGATGGGCTGTATCTCGCGGGTAGGTCGTTTCGCGAAACATCCGGATATTCGCGCGCGATACGCGAGTCACTACCGACAAGCGCTTGCAATACCAAAAAAACACCCGCCGAAGGACTTCGACAGGTTGCTCGATCAAAAGGATTTGACGAAGCGTCGGGCGGCGTTCGATACCGGCGATGTGAATGCGCGCGGCGAGCCGGGCAAGTGGGCTGCGCCGTCGCGCGCCCCATGTCTAAATAATCTCGCACGCTGGCGCATCAAGCAGGCGCAAACGTTGTCGACGCGCACGGCATACGACGGACGTCACACGTTCCCGTCTGCAATCGTCGTGAACACGAACCCCGGGCCATGCTCATGCGCGCTGCAAATCCTCCCCTTGCCTGCCCGGCGGCAGTGCGCCGGCTGCACGCCATTCAAGTAGCCGGCCCATCGAGAATTCATCCCCGGCCGGCCGCCGCATGTGCGCCCCCGACTCCCCACGATTTCCGGAAATTCCCCCGCCAATATCGGACGGCATCCCCACTTTGGGAGATGCCATTGCCCGACAGTAAGCCTACGATTGACCACAGGGCATCGGGGACGGATGGCATCAGAACAAGCGGGCAGGCCCGCCATTCCGAGTCGAAATCAACACATGCCCACGCAGTCTACTGACACAGCTTCTGCTTACGATGGCGTTCGATGTGTGCGGTGAGTCGCTTTCATCGCAGCACGATGGCGCGTTGATGACGGAAGGCCTGCTGTCGTATTTCGGGGAATTTCAATCAATATGCTGGCACGAGACTATGTGGAACGAGAGCTCTCTCACATCCAGAGAATGGTGGCTCTCCTGGACAGCGAACAGAACGCTGACGATGTGTCGATGTCGGGCGCGGTACGTGTGCGGCATCCGAGCTACTGGCGCGGGCGAATCGAGGAGCTGCTGTCGGCGCCCGATGTGCCGCGCCACATCAGAAAGCTCAGCGAAGCGGTGCTCGCGAAGATCGACGAGATGGAAATGCGCTTCGCGGCGATGAAGTAAGTACATCGTCGGATGCGGCGCCGGCACGTGTTTCGTCGCGTCGTCGACCGGATGGCCGGTCGCTTATCCGGCCGCCATCACGTCAAGCAGGGCCGCACGGAATGCGGCCATCTCCGCAGCGGTGCCGATGGACACGCGCAGATACGCCGGCGGGCCCGATTCGCGAATCAGGACGCCGTGGCGCAGCAGGCCGCTCCAGATCCGGTGCCGGTCGGCAAACTCGCCGAACATCACGAAGTTCGCATCGGAATCGGCCACCGTGAGGCCCAGGCCGCGCAGCCAGCCGACGGTCGAATCGCGTTCGGCCTTGATCGTCTCGACTTGCGACAGCATCTCGTCGCGCGCGACCAGCGCCGCGCAGGCCGCCGCCTGGGTGAAGGCGGACAGGTGGTAGGGCAATCGAACCAGCTTCAGCGCCTGCACGATCGCGGGCGCGCACGCGCAATACCCGACGCGGCCGCCCGCGAACTTGAATGCCTTGCTCAACGTGCGGGTCACGATGAGCCGCGGATGATCCGGTAGCAGCGTCACCGCGCTGGGTACGCCGCGACGCCGGAACTCCGCATAGGCTTCGTCGACGACGACCACGCCCGGCGCGACGTCGAGGATGGCGCGAATATCGCCGACCGGCAGCGCGGTTCCGGTCGGGTTGTTCGGCGACGTCAGCAGCACCACGCCCGGCTGGTGCGTGCGGATACCGTCGAGCGCCTGATCCACGTCCAGCGCGAAATCCCCGGTGCGCGGCAACGTATGGAGGCGCGTGAAAGTCGTGCGGCAGTATTCGTCATACATGGGATACGCGGGCGTAAAGGCCAGCGCCGATCGCCCCGGGCCGCCGAATGCCTGCAGGATCTGCTGGATCACCTCATTCGAGCCGTTGGCGGCCCAGATGCCCGCTGCGTCGACCGTCACGCCGGTGTCGTGCGTCAGATAGGCCGCCAGATGCGAGCGCAGCCCGGCAAAGTCGCGATCGGGATAGCGGTTCGCCGCGCGCGCGGCGTCGGCCACCGCGGTCGCGATGCGCTCGACGAGCGCGGGCGACGGCGGATAGGGATTCTCGTTGACGTTCAGGCAGACCGGCACGTCGAGCTGCGGCGCCCCGTACGCGTGCTGCAACCTGAGGTCCTCGCGCAGCGGCAAATCCGACAAGGCGATTTCTTTCCAGGGCTGTTGCATTGAAAACACTCCGTACGGTATCGATTAATCGGCTCAGCAGGTTTTTAAGGCGGCAAAAAACAAAAAAGGCGCCGCAGGCGCCTTGGTTGTCGTCTTGATCGGGCATTCACCCGATGCAATTGCTAGATGCGAAACGAACCACGGCGCAACAGGGGGCGTCCGTGGTGATGGTGCAGCGAGAGCGTGGTGATTCGAATCGTCATGCGCCGCATCATGGCATACCGCGCTCCGGAAGAAAAGCGCGCCACCCTGCGTGCGCCGGATTCGATTGAGCCGAAACGCCGGAAAACGCCCATTACGTCTGACGATAAACGGTAACAAACGTCGTATTTCGACCAAATGCGAACGAGTGATTCAAACGTTGGCGTCAATTGACTAAGATGCGCAGAAGACGCTCGACAAAAACGCACGGCGCGGGGTAGCCAGATGCAAATGAACGGGTTGATTCCATCGGCATGGATCGATGACGTCTATGCCGCGGCACTGGGCGATCAACGCTGGGAAACAGTGCTGGACGGGCTGCGATCGTGGGTCGGCGTGCGCATGGTCACGCTGCTGTCGTTCGACGACGCGGCGCGGGTGCCGGCGATCGAGAAGGCGGCGGGTGACGACGCGTCATGGGTCGCCGCGTGTTATCACACGTACAACACCGAGTTCTATCGGTACGACCCGGTCGTGCCGGTCGCCGGCAACTGGCCGGCGGGCCGCTGGTTCGAGGACGTCAAGCACCTGTCCGCGCACCAGCGCGCGCACAGCGAGTTCTATCAGGAGTTCCTTCACCCTTACGGGATCGGCAGCATCTCGGGCCTGTACATCCATCGCAGCGAGGGTTCGGGCGCATTCCTCAGCGTCCAGGGCGGCCTCGAATCGCAGGGGCTGTCCGACGATCAGCGCCGCGCGATCGAAAACATGGGAATGCACATCAGCCGCGCGCTGCAGATCCAGGCGCGGATCGGCGAGCTCGAGGCGCGTGTGGCCGCGGCCGAATCGGCGCTCGATGCGATTCCGGTGCCGGTGTTTTTGCTCGGCGCGCAGCGCGAATTGCGCTATACGAATCGCGCGGCCGATCAGCTGATCGCGGCGGAGCCGGCGTTGCGGGTGGTGAACGGGCGTTTCGCGCCGGAAGGCTGCGTCGACGATGTGCATTGGCGGCACGCGTACGCGCGCGGCGGGCTGTTGTTGCGGCGCGCGACGGGCGAACCGCTGCCGCTGGCCTTGATGCCGGTGCCCGAGCAGTCGCGCCTGATGCGCGAGCGGCCGGGCGTCGCGACGCTGATGACGGCCGCCGACCTGCGTTCGCCGTCGGCCCGCGCGCAGCGGCTGCGCGTGTTCTACGGGCTGTCGTCGGCCGAGGCCGATCTCGCCGTGCTGCTGTGCTGCGACGGGCTGTCGCCGCAGGAATGCGCGGGGCTGCGCGGCGTGTCGATCGGCACGATCCGCACGCAGATCAAGTCGATCTACGCGAAGACGGCCGTGGCGCGCGCGGCGCAACTGACGTCGCTGGTCATGCAGACATGACGGCAACGGCAGGCGAGCGCGCCTGTCGTTGCACGTTTTCCCCCTCGTTCTTTCCTTCCTGAATCGCGCCGCCGGCGGCGCGTGCGCATGACATTGCGCCGACGTACACGCATCGAGATCAGTCATCCTACGACAATAGAAAGCGAAGCGATCGATCGATTTCCCCTGTCGGTCGAGGCAATCAACCAGCCGCTCGGCGCAAATGCGAACCCGCTTCCGGAAAACGTTTCGCATAGCGTCGCCTAAACAGAGAATACGATTCCCCGAAATTCGCTGCAAACCCATCGTGGCTGCGGTTCTACGGGTATGCACCAAGTGAGTTAAACGATTAACCGACGTACATTCGCGTCAACACGTCATACGACGTATGACTCTGCGGTCGGCGAGCACGGCGTCGAAGCGTGCGCATGCCGGCCGATCGCCGCGCGACAACGAGTACAACCATCAAGGAGACTGACGATGAAGCACCGATTCACCCGCTCCCGTACCGCCCTGGCCGTTGCGCTGCTGGCCGGCTTCGCGATGTCCGCGCAGGCGCGCGTGTTCCGCTCGGCGGACGTGCATGGCGACAACTTCCCGACCAACATGGCCGTGAAGTTCATGGGCGACGAACTGTCGAGGCAGACGGGCGGCAAGGATTCGATCAAGGTGTTCGGCAACAGCGCGCTCGGCTCGGAGAAGGACACGGTCGACCAGGTGCGGATCGGCGCGATCGACATGGCGCGCGTGAACGGTGCGTCGTTCAACGAGATCGTGCCGGAATCGCTGATCCCGTCGTTCCCGTTCCTGTTCCGCGACGTCGATCATTTCCGCAAGGCGATGTACGGCCCGGCCGGCCAGAAGATCCTGGACGCGTTCACCGCGAAGGGGATGATCGCGCTGACGTTCTACGAGAGCGGCGCGCGCTCGATCTACGCGAAGCGCCCGGTGCGCTCGCCGGCCGACATGAAGGGGCTGAAGGTGCGTGTGCAACCGTCTGACCTGATGGTCGACGAGATCAAGGCGATGGGCGGCACGCCGACGCCGATGCCGTTCGCCGAGGTGTACACGGGGCTGAAGACGGGCCTCGTCGACGCGGCCGAAAACAATATGCCGTCGTACGAGGAAACCAAGCACTACGAAGTGGCGCCCGACTACTCGGAGACGCAGCACGCGATGACGCCGGAAGTGCTGGTGTTCTCGAAGAAGGTCTGGGACACGCTGTCGCCGCAGGAGCAGGCGGCGATCAGGAAGGCCGCGGCCGATTCGGTGCCGTACTACCAGAAGCTGTGGACCGCGCGCGAGGCGTCCGCGCAGCAGGCGGTGACGAAGGGCGGCGCGAAGGTCCTGCCGGCCGCGCAGATCGATCGCGCGGCGTTCGTGAAGGCGATGCAGCCGCTGTGGACGAAGTACGAGAAGACGCCGCAGATGAAGCAGATCGTCGACGAGATCGAGGCCACCAAGTGACGCGTCGCACTTCCCTGAACGGCGCCGCAACCGCCGGCGGGGCGGCCGCCCCGGACGGCGCGGGGCCGGCGCGGCCGCATGTCGCGCCGCTCCTGCGCTGCGTGAACGACGTGCTGTTTCGCGTGCTGGCGGTGATCGCGTCGGCGTGCCTCGCGGTGCTGACGGTGCTGGTGTTCTACGCGGTCGTGATGCGCTACGTGTTCGAGAACGCGCCGGATTTCGTGGAGCCGATCGCGCTGCTGCTCGTGATCGTGATCGCGATGTTCGGCGCGGCGATGAAGGTGCGCGACGGTGGTCACATCGGCCTCGATTCGCTCGTGCGCCGGCTGCCGCCCAGGTCGCGCACGGTGGTGATCGCGATCCAGCACGTGAGCCTGATCGCATTCGCGATCATGATCATGGCCGGCTGCGGCAGCATGGCCGCCGAGACGATGGGCGACCGCATTCCGATCATCGGGCTGCCCGAAGGCGTGCGCTACCTGATCGCGATGCCGGCCGCGATCGCCATCATCCTCTTCTCGCTCGAGCACCTGCTCGCGCTTCGTCGTTCTTCGCCGGGGCAATAACGCCATGGAACTTGCGATCCTGTCCGTCAGTTTTCTGATTTTCCTCGTGCTCGGCGTGCCCGTGTCGTTCGCGCTCGGCATCGCCTGCGTGCTGACCTATATGGTCGAAGGCCTGCCGATCGCGACCGCGATGCAGGCGATGATCTCGGGGATGAATGCGTTCTCGTTCCTCGCCGTGCCGTTCTTCATCTTCTCCGGCGAACTGATGCTGCACGGCGGCATCGCGGACCGGATCCTGCGCTTCGCGCAGGCGACCGTCGGCCATTTCCGCGGCGGCCTCGGGATGGCGAACGTCGTCGCCTGCACGCTGTTCGGCGGCGTGTCGGGCTCGCCGACCGCCGATACGTCGGCGATGGGCGGCGTGGTGATTCCGCTGATGAAGCGCGAAGGCTACAGCGCCGCGTACGCGGTCAACGTGACGACGCATGCGTCGCTCGCCGGCGCGCTGATGCCGACGTCGACCAACATGATCATCTACGCGTTCGCCGCGCAGGGCATCACCGGGATGCTGCACGGCCAGCCGGTGAGCGGCGTGTCGATCGGCGACCTGCTGTTTTCCGGGCTGCTGCCGGTGTTGTGGGTGATGGGCTTCGTGCTCGCCGCCGCGTACTGGCAGGCGGTGCGCCACGGCTACCCGCGCCGCGAAGACGGTTCGTCCGCGCTGCCCGCGTTTCCCGGCTGGTATGCGGTGCTGCGCAGCTTCGTCGGCGCGGTGCCCGGGCTGATGGTGATCGCGATCATCCTCGTGTGCGTCGCGAAGGGGATCGCGACCGCGACCGAAGCCGCCGCGATCGCCGTCGTGTACTCGCTCGTGCTGACCGCGGTCGTGTACCGCACGCTGACGGCCGAGAAGCTGCGCCGCGCGCTGTCGCATGCGGCGCGCACGACGGGGGTCGTGCTGCTGCTGATCGCGGTGTCGAACATGCTGCGCTTCCAGATGTCGTATCTGGAGATTCCGGATGCGATCGAGGGGCTGCTGAAGCAGTCGACCGCCGCGCCGTGGCTGATGCTGCTGTACATCAACATCATCCAGGTGTTCCTCGGCACGTTCGTCGACATGGCCGCGCACATCCTGATCACGACGCCGCTGTTCCTGCCGATTGCGATGGCGTGCGGTGTCGGGCCGGTGCAGTTCGGGATCATGCTGCTGCTGAACTGCTCGCTCGGCCTCGTGCATCCGCCGATCGGCTCGGTGCAGTTCGTCGGCTGCGCGATCGGCAACGTGTCGATCGGGGAGACGACGAAGATGGCGTGGCCGTATTACCTCGCGATCTTCAGTGCGATCAACATCGTCACTTACATGCCGTTCTTCTCGACCTGGCTGCCCAGCCTGATCAGCGGACACGCGGTGTTCTGACCGTATGCGTTGCCTGACGCGGCGCCGGACGACCGAGGGTGTCCGGCGCCGCGTTCGTTTGCGCGGTGCGCTTTCAATTCACCGGAACGCATATGCCCGCTCAATCCTGCCGCGCCTCCGGTTCTCCGTTTCCATCGGCCGACCGTTCGTCGCGCCGATCCGCCAGCTCGCGCCACAGCGCCGGGCGCGCATGATCGCGCGGCGGCAGCTGGATCACGTAGGCCACCCCCCGCACGTTGATCACGGCCCCCGAGTCGGGCAGCGTGGCCGGAATGCCGGAGAGCGGCGGGTCGGTATCCGGTTCGGAAGCCGTACCCGGGCCGGGCGGGTGTCGAAGCATCATGCGATTTCTCCCTGGCGCCGCGAAACGGCGCATCAATAGCGCACACGCCCGATCAACCCCAACGGATCGACGGCGTGCTGGATGGCGGCGGCGAGTTCCCGTTGCGCGGCCGGCACGTGCCTGCGGTAATACGCGACGTTGACCGGCCCGACGCCATGCTCCGCGCTGAAGCAGCCGCCGGCCCGCACGACGCGCTCGTACAGCGCGCCGCGCAGCGCCACCTGCTGCAGCGGCCCGTAGCGCTCCGCGTCGGCGTGGGGGATCGACACGACGAGATGGCAGCCGCCGTCGCCGAAATGACCGAATGCGTGACAGCGCAGCGACGGATGCGCCGCCGCGATCCATTGCTCGGCATCGGCGACGAATGCGGCCAGCGCGCCGCGCGGAAACGACACGTCGAACGACAGCGGAATGCCGTGCTGCGCAACCGCGACCGGCAGTGCATCGCGGATCCGCCAGAACCGTTCGGCCGGCGCGCAGGCCGCGTCGAGTACCACGCGTTCGCCCGCCAGCGTGTCGAGCGTCGCGATCGTGCGTTCCTCGAGCAGCCCGTCGAGCCCCGGCATGCCGGTCGCGATCTCGACGAGCGCGTAGCATGCGGCGGCGTCGGTTTCAAACGGAATGCGCAGCGCCGGAAACGCGGCGGCGACGCAACCGACGGCCGCGGCCGACATGAATTCGAACGCCGACAGCATCTCGCCGAACGCACGCTCGAACGCGAGCAGGCCGGCGAGCGCCGCGTCGTACGACGCAAACGCGACGAACGCGGCACACGACGACCGTTCGAGCGGCGCGAGCGCGAACGACACGGCCGTCACGAGCCCGTGGGCGCCGTTCGCGCCGATGAAGCATTGCGTGACGTCGAAACCCGCGTTGCGCTTGCGCAGCGGCGCGAGCGCGTCGATCACGGTGCCCGCCGCGTCGGCGAGCACGACTTCGACGCCGAGTACGTTGCGGCGCACGTCGCCGTACTTGATCAGGCGGCTGCCGCCCGCGTTGGCGCCGACGAGGCCGCCGGCCGCCGGATCGCTGCCGAGGTCGACCGGCAGGCAGAGGCCGGCGTCGGCCGCCACGCGGTTGATGTCGGACAGCCGCGCGCCGGCCTCGACCGTGATGCTGCGATTCGCCGCGTCGAACGCGCGAACGGCGCGCATCCGGTCGAACGACACCACGCATTGCGTGCCGCTGCGATCGGGCAGGGCGGCGCCGACAAGCCCGGTGCGCGCCCCCTGCGCGACGAGCGCGACGCGGTGCGCGACGGCGACCCGCGCGAGCGCGCTCGTGTCGGCGGTCGACGCCGGCCGCGCGACTCCGAGCGCGACGCCGCTGTGCAGCGTCACGTCCGTCGCGTACGGCTCGCACGATTCGGCCGACGCACCGTCGAGCCAGCCGTCGCCGAGCGTCGCGGCGAGCGCGTGCCGTTGGGCGGCACGGTCGGGCAGCGCGCTCATCGTCAGCCGGCCCGCACGAGCTGCTTGCGCAGGCGGCCGCGCACGACGACCAGCGCGATCAGCGGCACGACGCCGCCCCACAGCGGGCTGTGGCGCATCGCGATCGACACCGCGAGCGCGACGACGGTGACGGCGAGCAGCACGATCGACAGCGAACGGGCGCGCGCATGGTCGACGAAGGTGCCGTCGACGAACCCGCCGTCCGACCACGCGGTATGCACGATGCCGACGACCAGCACGCAGACGAGCATCGCGGCCGGCCCGAGTTCTTCCCCCCACAAACGGCTACCTGTCGGCGACACGAGCGCCAGCACCGCGCCGATCACGAGGAACAGGTCGACGCCGATCGCGATGCTGTTGCGGTCCGCGCGGCGGATCAGCCATGCGCCGTGCACGAACGCGAGCACGCCGCCGATCAGGAACGCGTGCGTCCAGCGCACGTCCGGCTGTCCGGGCCCGAGCCGGCCGTAGAACAGGAACGCGATCGCCGGCAGGAAGTTGCTCGCGTGCAGCAGGTAGTCGGTGATGGGATTGCTCGATTTCATCGGGGGATTCTCCTTCGTCGAAACAATGGGCGACGCGTCATGCGTCATGCGTCGTGCCAGCGGAACAGCCGCGCGGCGGCGAACAGGAACAGCGCCGTGCTCGCGGTCATGCCGAGCAGTTGCGGCGCGAGCTGCGCGTACGGGGCGCCGTCGACCAGCGCGCCGCGCAGCGCGACGGCGAACTGGTTGGTCGGCAGGAATGCGAGTACCGCCTTGAGCCAGGCCGGTGCGTCGTGCATCGGGATCGTCAGGTCGCTGAAGAACAGCAGCGGGTAGTAGGTGACGTTGCACGCGAGTTCGGCGGCCGCGAGCGACCGCGTGCGGCTCGCGAGCAGCACGCCGATGCTGAGCACCATCGCCGCGCCGAGCAGCACGATCGGCAACGCGCGCAGCCCGTCCGGCGTCGCGATCGGCAGCGCGATGCCGAACGCGACGCGTGCGACCGTCAGCAGCACGAGCGCCGACAGCGCCATCATCACCATCCGCGCGACGATCAGCGCGGCGAGGAACACGCCGCGCGAGACCGGGAAGCACACGTACAGCTTGAAGGTATTGCGTTCGCGCAGCGACGCGATCGCGGTGGTCGTCGAGTTCAGGCCGATCGCCATGAACGCCATCACGAGAATGCCGGTCGCGAAGAACGCGCCATAGTCGAACGGGCGACGCGCCGGTGCCGCGTTCTCGAAGCGCGCCTGCGCGGCCGGCAGCCCGAGCCGCTGCGCGGCGCAGCGGGCGAGCGCGATCTCGACGACGCGCGACGCGGCCTTGACCGCGAGCGAGCCGTTGAAGTCGTAGCGGATCGTCGCCGGCGTGCGCTCGTCGGCGCCGAGCACGACGGTCACGCGATCGGCCGCCGCGCCGCGCCCGCCGAAGGTCGCCTTCACCGTGTCGCTGTGCGTGAGGCTGGCGACGATCTGCGCTTCGCATGCGCGGCTGTACGGCGTCGCGCCGCCGGGCACGTCGAACGCGATGTCGGCGGTGCCGAGCGACCCCGATCCGCCGAACGCGAACAACATCACGCTCAGCAGGAACACCGGGAACACGAGCGTCCAGAACAGCGACGAGCGGCTGCGCAGATAACCGAGCAGCTCGTTGCGCACGAGAATCAGGAACACCTTAGTCATGGACGGGGCCCTCGGTACAGAGGCGCAGCAGGTCGCCCGGCGTGCTCGGCGCGAGCGCGAGATGCTGGATGCCCTGTTCGCCGACGATGCGGTGCACGTTCGGATGCAGCGTCGCATCGCCGAACACCTCGACGACGTGCGCGGCCGACACGCGCACGCCGGTCACGCCCGGCAGCGCCGCGAGCCGCTTGCGCAGCGCGCGTGCGTCGGCTTCGTCGCGGCAATGCAGGACCGCGCGCGCTTCGCCGACGAGCTCGGCGCGCAGCGCGTCCTTGTCGCCCTGGTAGCGCACGCCGCCGTCGCGCACCCAGACGAGATCGTCGACGACGGCAAGCTCTTCCTCGGCGTGGCAGATCATCGCGATGCTCGTGCCGCGCGCGCGGTGGCGCAGCAGGTCGATCACGACGCCCGCATAACGACGGTCGAGGCCGGTGAACGGTTCGTCGAGCACGGCCAGTTCGGGGCGGTGCGCGAGCGCCACGTAGAGATCCACGCGCTGGCGCTGCCCCTTCGACAGCGCGCGGCACGGCTTGTCGAGCAATTCGGCGATGCCGAGCGCCTCCGTGACCGCGGCGTCCGCGTGCACGTACATCGCGCGGTGCAGCGCGACGATCTCCGACACGCGGAGATGGTCGGGATACTCGACCTTCTGCAGCTGCGCGCCGAGCCGCCGCAGCGACGGCGTGTCGCGCATGAAGCGCGCGGCCGGCACGTCGAGCACGCGCACGTCGGTGCCGCCGCGCCGGAAGCCGAGCAGCGTTTCGAGCAGCGTGGTCTTGCCGGAACCGTTCGGCCCGACGATCGCCGTGACCGCGCCGAGCCGGAACCGCACGTGGCGCGCGGAGAAACGGAAATCTCCGGCCGCGACGTCGATCGCGCGCGCGCCGAGCGCCGCATCCGGCGCGTGCGCATCGGGCGGCGGCTGCGAGGCCGTGCGCAGCGGCCGGTCGAACGCGGTGTGCGGGCCGAACAGCGCGCGCACGGAGGCGAGGAACGAATCGCTCATCGTCGGCTTCCTGTCAGTCGAACAGCATGACCTGCGTGTCGCGCGCGCCCCGGTACGGGTTGCGGCCGTGCGCGACCAGCATGTTGTCGACGACGAGCACGTCGCCGGCCTGCCACGGGAATGCGAGCTCCTCTTCGTCGAACGCGTCGTAGATCGCGACGAGATCGTCGAACGGCATCGGCGAGCCGTCGCCGTAGCGGATCTCGTACGGGAACGCGGCGCGCGCGCCGTACATGCGCTGCAGGTAGCGGTAGCTGAGCTCGCCCATCGAGCGCGGGTTCGGATGCTGCGCGCTCGCCTGGTTGAACCAGACGGTTTCGCCGGTGCGCGGATGCGCGCGCAGCGCGCTGCCGACGTGCGACACGGTCACGCTGCCGTCGTCGAGCCAGCGGCAGCCGACGCCGCGTTCCGCGCACAGCCGCTCGACCTCGTCGCGGTCGCGCGTGCCGAACGCGTCGTGCCACGGCCGGTGGTATTCGGCGAACGGCAGGTTCGGGTTGGCGGCGAGGCCGTCCGCGCGATCGCCGGGCGCCGCGAAGTTGCGCAGGTACATCACGCCGCGCGCGGCGAACCGTTCGCGCAGCGCGGCCGGCACGCGCGCCGTCACGCGCCGCATGTCGCAGATCGGCGTTTCGCCGCCCGCATCGGCCGGCCGCCGGCAATAGAACGCGACGAGGCGCGGGAACGCGGGCATGTAGGCCATCTCCTGGTGCAGCCCGATCTTGAACGGCGGCGGCATGCTGGTCGATTCGTACACCTGGCCGTCGATCTGCTTGCGCGGTGCGGCACCCGCCGTGTAACCGTTCGCGTGCGCCGGATACAGCGCGCCGAGGCGGCCGAACGCGGCGGTGTCGGGCACCGCGAAACCGCGCCACAGCAGCGCGCCGCACGCGTCGAGCAGCGTGTCGATCGTGTCGAGCCGCGAGCGGTACCACGCGACGAACATCTCCGGCGAGGTCGCGAGCTCGGCGCTGCGCGGCGTCACGCACAGCGGCAGCGTCGCGCCGGGCGCGACCGCCGCGCAGTGCACGTCGTCGGCGCCGAGCCGCACGGCGGCGTGCGCGGCGAGAAAGGCGAGGTCGGTCATCGCTCAGGCCAGCGCCGGTTTCTTCAGCAGGATCTCGAAGCCGAGCGCGCCGAGCCCGGCGCTCGGGCTGTAGATCGACGCGACGTCCGCGAGGCCGGCTTCGGCGACGAGCGCACGCGCTTCGTCGAGCGTGATCTTTTCCTCGACGTGGGTCGGCGGATAGTCGGCGGCGGCGCGCATCTCGGTGAAGCGGTCGAGCAGGTGCTGCGGCGCGTCGCGGCGCATGTCGTGCACGAGCGCGATGCCGCCCGGCTCCAGCACGCGATACATCTCGGTCAGGCTGAGCGCCTTGTCGGGCAGGTGGTGCAGCGTCGCGCGGCCGACGGCCATCGTCAGCGTGCCGTCGTCGAACGGCAGCGCGAGCGCGTCGCCGACGCGCATCTCGATCGTGTCGTCGAGATCGAGTTCGCGGATGCGCGGGCGGCCTTCGTCGAGCATGGCCGGATCGAGGTCGATGCCGACGTAGCGCCAGCCGCGCATCGCCGGGTCGGTGGCGAGCCGCACCGGCACGACGCCGGTGGCCGTGCCGATGTCGACGATCACGCCGGGCGTCATCCCGCGCGCGAGCTGGCGGATGCGG
This sequence comes from Burkholderia sp. 22088, assembly GCF_052045915.1. Lineage (NCBI taxonomy): Bacteria > Pseudomonadati > Pseudomonadota > Betaproteobacteria > Burkholderiales > Burkholderiaceae > Burkholderia > Burkholderia sp. 22088. Next base: position 351,869 of record NZ_JBQEPY010000007.1, on the reverse strand, counting down.
CTGATGAACAGCAGGTCCCACGGTTCGAGCGTTTCGGTGGCGAAGCGATCGTAGTCGTTCGCCGGGCGCAGGTTCTTGAGCAGCATGACGTTCCTTTTGCTGAATGGTGCCGATGGATGAAGGTTCACAGCCAGCCGACCGGCACGGCGGCCAGCAGCCGTCGCGCAGTCGCGCTGTTGACGCCGAAAGCCGGGCGGCGCCGGCGCTCGACCGCATGCGCGGCCATCGCCGCGATGCGCGCGCCGAGCCCGACACCGACGCCCCACGACGGCGCGGCGACACCGAGTTCGAGCAGCGTCGCGGCCGTCAGGAAATCGATGTTCGGCCGCAACGCGCGACGGGCGTCGGCCTGGGCGCAGCACGCGTCGAACAGCGTCACGTACGCGCCGTCGAAGCCGTGCGCGGCGAACAGGCCGCGCATGTGCGGCGGCCGCGGATCGGCGACGAACAGCGGATGGCCGAAGCCGTACAGCGTGTGTTTCGCGTCGAGCGCTGCGTCGATCGCCGCGCGGCCGGCGGCGTCGAGCGCGGCGGGCGGTGCGTCGATGCCGCCCGGGACCGAGCGTGCGAGCGCGGCGAGCCAGTGCATCGCTTCGAGTGCCGCGCCGACGTGCGACGGGCCGCTCGCGAGGAAACCGGACGCGATCGCCTGCGTGAGCGTGACGCCGGTGCCGATCGCGACGCGCGGCGCGAGCACGGTCGGCGTGATGTAGCCGAAGCCGGCGTGCCACGCGACGAGCAGCATGTCCATTGCGGCTTGCGCTTGCGCATCGTGGCGCGTCGCGCCGGTCAGCACGAGCATGCGTTGCGCTTGCGTCGCGGCGGTATCGAGCGAAGCGCCGCCGTCGGTGCCGGCGGCAAACGGACGGCTTTCGATCGCCGCGTGCAGCAGGAACGGCGCGGCGGCCGCGCACAGCAGCATCGTGTCGAGATCGGCGTCGTCCGGCGCGTTGCCGTGCATGCGTGCCGTCACGTCGTCGAAGCCGCGCAACAGGCCGGACGCGGCCGCGAACACCGGCGCGACACCCGCCGCGCCGAGATCCGCGGCGACGGACTGCGCGGCCGAGCCGGGCGCCAGCGCTCCGGCGAACGCCGCGAGCCGCGTGCGGATCGCCGCCTCGTGCTTGCCATGAGCCGCGTTGTCCGGCGCGACGTCGAACCACAGGTGCGCGAGCGCGCCTTCGAACGTCGTCGCGCCGATCAGCGCGTTCAGGTCGAGATCGCGCACGCGCAGCGCTTCGGGCTCGAGCGTCGCGCCGTCGATGTCGGTGCCGCGATGGCGCGTTGCCGGGCGGCCGAGCAGGTTGCGCGGCGCGTCGCCGGTCGAGGTGGCCGAAGCGTTCGTGCCAGTCGAAGCGTTCGTGCCGGAATCGAGTGTCGTGTCCATGTCATTCCGCCTGCGCGAGTTCTTCGCTGCTGACGCTGATCGCCGCGTGCGCCATCGCGGCGATCACGGCCGCGTGCTGGTCGACCACGGGCAGCACGTTCGCGAAGTAGTAGCGCGCGCTTTTCAGCTTGCCGCGATAGAACGCGAGTTCGGCCGGCGTGTCGGCCGTGTCCGGCGCGTCGAGCCGGCGCGCGGCGATCGTCGCCGATTCGAGCAGCACCCACGCCGACGTGACGACGCCGAACATCTCGAGAAAACGCGTGTAGAACTGGCTGCTGCGGTGCGTGTGGCCGTCCTGCACGTCGCGCGCGATGTCGTCGAGCGCGGCGGCGATCCGGTCGGCGCCCGTGCGCAGCGCGTCGAACAGCGGGCGCAGCTCAGCATGCGTGCTCGTGTGATGCTGGCGCGCGAGGAACACGTCGAGTTCGTCGCGGTAGTACTGGATCAGCCGCGAATGGCGGCCGAAGCCGAGCTTGTCGCGCACGAGGTCCTGCGCCTGGATGTAGTTCGTGCCTTCCCAGATCGACAGGATCTTCACGTCGCGCGCGTTCTGCTCGACGGGGCTCGCGTCGGTGTAGCCGAGCCCGCCGTGCACCTGGATCGCGGTTTCGCAGATTCGCCACGCCTGGTCGGAGATGAACGCCTTGCAGACCGGCGTCAGCAGCAGTTGCAGCTTGCGGTGGCGCTCGATCTCGGCCGGATCGGCGTCGGGAGTCGCTTCGAGCATCGCCGCGCGCGTGGCGGTCGCGGCGAGCTTGCCGAGCAGGCCGCGGCAGCCGTCGACGCGGCTCTTCATGTCGACCAGCATGCGCTGCACGTCCGCGTGCTCGACGATCGCGACGCGCGCGGCATTCGTGTTCGACGCGCGCTCGATCGGCCGGCCCTGCAGCCGGCGGCCCGCATACTCGACCGCGTGCAGGTACGCGCTCGACGCGACGCCGACGCCGAACATCCCGGTACTCATCCGCGCCTGGTTCATCAGCGGCATCAGCTGGAGCAGGCCGACATTGCGCCGGCCGCCGAGCAGCCAGCCGCGGGTCGTGCCGTTCGCGCCGAACACCAGGTGCGTGTTCGCGCAGCCCTTGAGCCCCATCTTGCGCGGCAGGCCGATGCAGTCGACATGGTTCGGCTGCAGCTCGCCGGTTTCCTCGTCCGGCCAGAAGCGCGGCACGACGAGGCACGACAGCGAGAAGGAATCGGGCGACGCGGTGTCGATGCGGCCGAGCACGAAATACAGCGTGTTCTCGGTCAGCTCGTGCATGCCGGCCGAGATGTAGACCTTCTCGCCGTCGATCGCGTAGATGTCGCGTTCGAGCGGCGTCGCGCGCAGCGCGACCGCGGTGAGGTCGGTGCCGGCCTGCGGCTCGGTCGCGCAGAAGCACGCATCCCAGCGGTACGCCTCGAGCGGTGCGATCAGCGCCTTCTGGTGCGGCGTGCCGTGCATCTGCAGCAGCTTGACCGCGGGGCGCGTGAAGCCGCCGTACGTCATGAACGACGGGTTCGCGCCCATGAACATCTCGTAGATCATCTGCGTGACGATCGGCGGCAGCCCGTGCGCGGTGCCGAACAGCGTGTTCGACCATTCGTCGCGAAACCGCGCCCACAACGCGTGGAAATGCGACGGAATGCGCACCTGGCCGTCGTCGAGCAGCGTGCAGCCCTCGACGTCGGCCTGCTGGTAGCTGCGGCCGAGGTCGAGCGCGAAGTCGCGCGCGCGTTCGAGCAGCACGTCGATCGACGCACGGTCGTGGGTACCGTACAGGCCGTGTTCCGCCAGGAACTGCTTGTCGGCTTCGAACAGTTCCCACAGAAAGAAGCGCAGTTCGCGCAGGCTGACCTTGTAGGCGCTCATCATGCGTCTCCTTCGATATCGAGTGCGGCATCGAGGCCGCCGGCGAGGTCGACGACGGCCGCCGCCGCCGCGCCATGCAGTGCCGCATCCCACACGAGCACCGTGCGGCGCTCGCCTTCGTCGAGCGCACCGGCGAGCCGGATCAGCGCGGCCGCCGATTCGGCCGACGACAGGTGGCCCGATCCGTCGTGCTGAATCCGCGCGCCGACCGGGATCGACGCGGCGTCGGCCACGCGCGCCGCGAAGCCGGGATCGAAGCCGGGAGGCACGCACCAGTCGATCTGGTCGGCGCGCAGCCCGGCCATGTCGAGCGCGCGGCGGATCGCGCGCGCGGCGAGCGGCGCGAGCGTGTCGCGCAGCGCGCCCGGCGCGTCGGCCCACGGATCGGCGATCGACGGCCCGAACTCGAGCGCGACGGACCGCACGCCGCCCCAGTCGGCCGGCTCGGGCGCCGGGCCCGCGCGCGACACGAGCAGCGCGGCGGCCGCGTCGCCGTAGCCGACCAGGTCGCCGAACTGGCGGAAGAACGGATAGAGCCACTTGTCGCTGAGGATCACGAGCGCCTGGTCGCCTTCGTCGAGCAGCCCGTCGAGCAGCATCAGCGCCGAATACCAGCCGAGCGTGCCGTTCTGGCCGAGCGCGAACGGCGTCACGCGCTGCAGGCCGAGTTCGTACTGCATGCGGCCGACGACCGAGTCGCCGATGCCTTCGTTGAGCGCGCAGCTCGCGACGATCACGTGGGTCGTGCGGGCCAGTTGCCCGGAGCCGAGCTGGTCGCGCAGGTCGAGCGCGGCGTCGGCGGCGAGATCGGCGAGGCTGCGCCCGGGCGGCGCGACCCGCAGCGCGGGCCGGCCGCCCGGCGCGAGGCGCGTGCCTTCCTCGGGCGTCAGCGCACCCATCCCGCGCGGCCGCGCGAAGCGCGCCTGCGGCAGCAGCAGGTGCCGGTAACCGGGATGGCGCTCCTGCGCCTGGATCGCGCTGAACACGACGGCGGGCGGCAGCACCACGACGCCGCCGGACAGGGCGAGCGTGCCGGGCTCGGCGACGCGGCGCGCGCCGAGGCAGGTTTCATCGAGCGTCGACAGGGTCATGCGGCGGTCTCCTCGTTCGTGTGCGCGAACGCGTCGCGATACTGGTTTTTCAGCGCGGGGCGGTCGATCTTGCCGTTCGGGTTGCGCGGCAACGCCGGCAGCGGCTCGACGACGAGCGGGCTCATGTAGGTCGGCAACGCGTCGCGGCACGCGCGTGCGATGTCGGCGCGGCACGCGTCGGCGTCGAGCGTCGACACGACACACGCGGCGATCGCCTCGCCGAGCGACGCGTGCGGCACGCCGAACACCGCCGCCTCGCGGATGTGCGGCAGCGCGAACAGCACGTCCTCGACCTCGGTCGGGCTGACGCGGTAGCCGGAGGTCTTGATCATGTCGTCGCCGCGCGCGACGAAGTACAGGTAGCCGTCGGCGTCGCGCCGCACGATGTCGCCGGACCACACCGCGACGTCGGGGCGCGGGATCTCGCCGTGCCGGCGCGGCAGCGGGCGAAAGCGCTGCGCGGTCAGCTCGGGCCGGTTCCAGTAGCCGAGCGTGACGAACGCACCGCGATGCACGAGTTCGCCGGGCTCGTCGGCCGCGCATTCGCTGCCGTCCGCACGCAGCACGAGGATCTCGGCGTTCGGCACGGCCTTGCCGATCGACGTCGGGCGCAACGCCGCGTCGGCCGGCGGCAGGTACGTCGAACGGAACGCTTCGGTCAGTCCGTACATCAGGTACGGCGCGGCGTGCGTGAACAGTGCCTGCAGGCGGTGCAGCAGCGGCGTCGCGAGATGGCCGCCGGTGTTCGCGAAGCGGCGGATTCGCGTGCGCGCCGTATCGCTCCAGCCGGCCGACGCGAGCTGCATCCACAGCGGCGGCACGCCGGTGATCGACGTCACGCCGAACGCGTCGCAATGGCGCGGCACGTCGGCCGGCTGCAGGAAGTCGAGCGGCGCGTAACACGCGCCGGACGCCAGCGCGGTCGTGAGCTGGCTCAGGCCCGCGTCGAAGCTGAGCGGCAGCACGCCGAGCACGACGTCGTCGTCGGCCAGCCCCTGGTACGCGGCGACGCTGAACGCGCCCGACACCAGGTTGCGATGCGACACGACCACGCCTTTGGGCTTGCCGGTCGAGCCGGACGTGTAGAGCAGCGCGGCGGGATCGTCGTCCACCGGGCGGCCGGCGGCCAAAGGTGCCAAAGGTGCCGGAGCGCCGGCGTCGGACGCGGCGATCGCATCGGCCAGCTCCTCGATCAGCATCGTGCGGGTGCCGACGAGCGCGGCGAGTGCCGGCAGGCGCTTCAATCGCTGCGCGCCGGTCATGAACAGCGCCGCGCCGCTGTCGGCGACGATGTGTTCGATCTGCGCTTCCTTCAATTGCGGATTGACCGGCACGAAGATCGCGCCGAGTGCGTTGGCCGCGAGCATCGCGACCACGGTTTCGATGCGTTTCGGTGCGTAGATGGCGACGCGCTCGCCGGGCCGCACGCCGCGCGACGCGAGTGCGGCGGCCGCGCGGCGGACCGCGCGCGCGAGCTGTTCGTAGGTCATCGTGCCGCCGCCGTCGGCGTACGCGGGATGATGCGGCCAGCGCGCGGCGCCGTGGTCGAGCAGGTCGGCGATGCTGATCAGGGCGTTCATGATCGGCTCCTCTCTCTGGTGGGTCTAGGCAGGCCGCACGTACACGTGCGCGGCTTCGTGGGACAGGAAATGCGCCATCGAGTACGTCCGGTGATAGGCGCCGCAGCGCGCGAACACGGCGATGTCGCCGACCTGCGGCGGAGCGCCGGTATCGTCGCGGCCGATCACGTCCGCGCGGCTGCACGTGCTGCCGGCATAGATCGTCGGCACGCCGCGCGCGGGCGGTGCCGGCGTGCGGCGCACGAGCGACGGCGCGGCCAGCCGGCGCATCACCGATTCGGTCTGCGCGAGCAGGAACGCATGCGACAGCCCGCCGTCGCAGACGGCGATCGTGCGGTCCTGCCATGTCTTGACCGCGACGACGCGCGTCGCGAACACACCCGCGTCGGCGAAGATCGCGCGGCCGGATTCGTGCGCGAGCGAGTACCGGCCGGCCAGCGGGGCGAGCGCGGTCGCATAGCGCTCGAACGCGGCATCGCCCGGGTGATCGTCGGCGAAGCCGCCGCCGAGGCTCAGCGAGCCGAGCGGTGCGCCGTTGGCCGGCGCGAGATCGCGGGCGAGCGCCGCGAGCCGCTCGGGCAGCACGAGCGTGTCGGGCTGCGTGGCGTCCTGGCGGATGAACGAATGCGGGCCGGAGAACACGTGCAGCCCGGCAACGGGCAGGCCGGCGGCGGCGAGCGTGCGCACCGCGTCGTGCGCCTCGTTCGGCGTCATCCCGAAGTGGTCGTGCCACAGCGCCCGCGCGTCGTCGCCGGCCAGCGCGCCGGCATTCACGCGCAGCAGTACCGGGCCCGGCGTGCTGCCGCCGGCCGCGGCTTCGCGCGCCAGCGGCACGAAGCGCGCGACCGCGTCCGGGTTGTCGAGCACGAAATGGCAGCGCGACGCGAGCCCGGCGCGCATGAACATCTCGTCCATCGACGGGTTGTTCAGGTAGCGCGGCGTCCTGATCCGGCCGATCACCGCGTCGAGTTCGCCGCGGCTCGCGAGTTCGACGCCGTCCTCGTACGCATGGGCACAGCGCGCGAGCATGTCCTGGTTCGGGTTCGCCTTCAGCGACACGATCAGCCGCGTGCCGAGCCGCGCCTTCAGCGACCGGTAGCGCGCGATCGCGACTTCCGGCTCGTACACGTAGCACGGCGTGCGCAGGTCGGCGATCCACGCGTGGTCGCCGGCGGGTGGAAGCGGGCGCTCAGGCGTCATGGCGGCCCACCGGATGGAGCGTGGCGGCCGCATACGCGCCGCAGTTCGACTGCATCACGCCGAGCACGCGCTGCCCGCGCGCGACCGCGTCGAGCCCGACGTCGGCCAGGTTGATCGGGAAATCCGAGCAGCACGCATGGCCGCGCGCATGGATGTTCTCCGCATACAGCCGCTCGGCCGGCACGCGCATCGCGCGGCACAGCGCGTTCCAGCCCGGCAGGTCGGCGTTGTGCGGCAGCACGAGCTCGTATGCGTCGAGCGCGTGCGGTTCGAGCGCGACCGCCGCGTCGATCGCCTTGCGCGTGTACGGCCACTCCATCATGATCAGGTCGGCCTCGTTCGCGGCGACGGTGTCCGAGCCGCGATGCCATTTCGCGTGCGTCTCGATCGCGATGCCGCCCAGCCGGTTCTTCGTGCTGTTGCGCGCGATCAGCATCGCGGCCGCGCCGTCGCACTGTACGCCCGTCATCTGCCGCATCCGGTAATCCTCGCCGTACACGCGGTCGGACGACACGACGAGCGCCGCGTCGAGTTGCGGATAACGACGCATCAGCGCGCGAACGGTCTCGATGCCGGCCGCGACCGACACGCAGTTCAGCTGCGCGACCGAGCCGAGCCACAGCGGCTCGATGCCGAGCTGCGCGGCGAGCTCGTGCGGCAGGCTGCGCGGCGCGGGCGGCACGCTGAACTGCTGCGTGTGCACGTGGACGATCGCGCCGATGTCGGACGGATGCACGCGCGCGGTGTCGAGCAGGCGGCCCGCCGCCGCGATCGCGAGATCGGTCTCGCTCGTGTCGAGCGCCATGTGGAAGTAGCGGCTGCCCGACTGCGCGATCGCCGCGGCCCGTTGCGCCGGGTAGTCGCGCTCGGCGGCCCACGCCTCGATGTCGACGGGCAGGCCCGGCAGTTCGTAGGCCACCGCGTCGATACCGATCCAGAAATCGCGTGACGCTTGGGAGGAGTTCGTCATGGTTCAGTTGAGCGGCATCGCCGCGTAGTCGAGAACATCGAGTTTTTCGAAGGTCGCCTGCACGGTCGGCGTGAGCAGGCCCATCTCGCGGATCGTCGGCACCAGGCGCCGGAAGATCGAGCGGCGGATCGAGCTGGAGACCGGCGACTCGCGCACCATCGCGCTGCATTCGCGCTTCGACAGGCCCATCGGTTCCCAGATGTCGTCCGCGCACAGGTGCTCGTACAGCACGGCCGCGCCTTCGCAGACGAATTCCTCGCGCTCGCGCAGCTCGGTCGAACTCATCTCCGCATACACGCGGCACAGCGTGATCCGGCCGACCGCGAAGTGACGCGCTTCGTCGCGCTGGATCCGCAGGAAGAGATCCTTGATGAACGGATCGGTGCTGTACGCGACGACGCTCTGGAAGATCGACAGCGCGATGCCCTCGACGAGCACCTGCATCCCGAGGTTCGTCATGTCGAGCGCGCTGCTCGTGATCGTGTCGTGCAGCAGGCCCTTCAGCGAGCGGCTCATCGGGTAGCTGACGTCGAGCTTCTCGTTGACGAGCTTCGCGTACGCCTCGACGTGGCGCGCTTCGTCCATCATCTGCGCGGCGGCGCACAGGCGCGCGCTCAGGCCATCCTCGGCCGACGCGAGCTTCGATGCGCAGATCAGCGCGGCCTGCTCGCCGTGCAGGATCTGCGACAGCAGCCAGCCCTGCGCGTGATGGCGCACCTCGCGCTTGTCGGTGTCGGACAGCTTGCTCCACAGCTCGGTGCCGTAGATCAGCAGCGTCGGGTCGGGCATGCCGAGCGGATTCGCCGGGTCGAGGTCGTGGCTCCAGTCGACGTCGGTCGCGACGTCCCACTGCGCGGCCTTCGCCTTTTCGTAGAGCCGGTTCAGCGCCTCTTCGCGCAGCGCGTAGTCGTTCGACATCAGGGCGTCGACGGGCATCGACCAGCGGATGTCGGCCGTGTCCTGCATAACGGTGAGCGTGTCAGTCATTTAGGGTCTCCCCGGCCGCGCGGCGGCGCCGGAATGATGGGCGGAATCGATAAGCGTCGCGGCGGCGGCGCGCGGTGTCGGCGGATGCGGCACGAGGCGGATCGCATACGACGGCCACGGGCCGCGCAGCTGCGCGTCGAACGCATCGGCGAGTCGCGCGGGCCAGATCGCGCAGCACACGCGGTTGTCGCCGGAGAACTCGGCATCGCGCAGGATCCGGTCGCCGATCCACACGACGGGCGCGCCGCGCGCGGCGTCGCGCAGCGCTTCGTCGTACAGGTGCACGCCGAGCAGCACGTGCGGCGCGAGCAGTTCGGCCGGCAGCGCGCCGAAGTACGGCGCGCAGACTTCGATGAACACGCGTGCGTCCGGATGCACCGCGTCGCGGATTCGCGCGGTCGCTTCCGCGAGGAACGCGAAATACTGGACGTGGTCGAGCAGCACACGGCGCTCGCCACCGGATGCGTCGCCGGCGTCGTACGGTTCGCCGGCCGCTTCCGCGAGCGCGGCGCGCGCGTAGTCGGCCGGCGTGTCGAGCGGCATCCGGTACGCACTCGCGGCGACTGCGACCGGCTGCCGCGCATCGCGCTCGATCCGGTAGGTGAAGTGAACGGGCCGCACCATGTCATGCCTCGCTGTCGAGAGAGAACGTCGCGTCCGGCGCGAATGCGACGTCGGCGACCGCGTAATAGCCGTTCAGCGCGAGCGAGCAGACGGCCGCGCGGCGCGGCGTGTCGCCGTCGCGATGCGCGAGCAGCACCGACAGCCACGGGTCGCTGCCGAACGCATGCCCGAACAGCCCGTGGCCGTCGGGCAGCAACGGCGTCTTGCCGACCGACGCGAGCAGCGCGCGGCGCGACGTCGCCGGAAAGAACGGCAGCGCCGCGTGCACGCCGGGCCGCGCCGCGCAGAAGGTGCGGATGTCGCGGCCGAGCCGCACGACCGCGCTGGCCGGCGGCGCGGCGTCTGCGAGCACCGACGGTGCGGCCGGCGACGCTTCGCGGCCGACGTCGACGAGCAGCGTGCACACGCCGAAGCCCGAACGCCCCCACGCGGGGTTGCCGTGCCAGTACGTATAGCCGTGCACGTCGACGTCGACGATCTGCAGCAGCAGCGTGCGCGGCCCGGTTTCGGCCGCGGTGGCGAGCGCGCGGCGCAGCACGTAGCCCCAGCCCGCGCATTCGTACGAACAGGTCATCCAGTCGGGCGTGTAGTCGTTCGCGCCCGCGAGCGCCTGCGCGAACACGCGATGCTGCGGCGAATCGTTCATCAGCAGCATCGACAGGATCGTCGAGCTGACCACGTAGTCGTCCGCGCCGACCGCGCCGCACAGCCGCTCGCGTTCGGCGCACGCGAGCGAGCCGATCGCGCGGGCCGTGTCGTCGAGCGGCACAGCCGCGCCGTCGCGTGACGGCGCGACGCGCCGGTACGCGAGCGCCTGCACGGTCAGCGCGGTCGCCGGGGTCGCCGGGGCCGCCGGGAGCGGCTCGGCGGCGGCGGCCGCCACGGTCGCAAGGGGCGCGAGCATCGTCGTGTCAGGCGGCGTGCTGCTGGCTGCGCAGTTGCGCGTCGAGCTGCTGCAGCGTCGTGTACTGCGTGATGTTCAGCGCTTCCGGGTCGATCGAACCGTAGAGCTGTTCGCAGAACACGATCAGCTCGACGATGTTCAGCGAATCGATGCCGAGTTCGCCGATGCCGGCATCGGTGTCGACGGTCTCGACATTGAGGATCTTCGCGACTTCGCGGGACAGGATGTCGAGCGCGTCGGCCGGAACGTTCTGGGTCGTCATGAGAGGAGCTCCTGGTAATGAAGTGGGTTGATCGGGATCGATCGGCCTGTCGCGTGGGTCAACTGCCGGCTTCGCAGCGCAGGCTCTTGCGAAGCTCGTGATAACAACGGTACGAACTGCCTTCCATCTTCGAAAACGCCAGCAGGTCGCGCTGGTCGTCGAACGTCGCGACCCGGCCGTCGCGCACGAGCGCCGTCAGGAACTCGTTCGACAGCAGCTTGATCGCGAGCACGCGCTGCACCTTGCCGAAGCTGTAGTGCGCGTCGTCGGTCTGGCTGCACGCGGCGTCCGCGATGAAGCGGTGGACGGCGCGCGCGTCGGCGTCGAGTTCGACGCGGCCGGTTTGCGCGAGCCATTCGACGTGCGCCATCAGCGCGCGGACGAAGTAGGGGCGCACGACGGTCAGGTACTTGTTGAACACGGTCGGGCCGCCGATCCGCAGGCGATCCTCGGCGCTCACGCGCACCTGGCCGCCGACGTTCGCGAGTTGCAGGTTGCCCGCCAGAAACGGCGCGCCGCAGGTCGTGCGCTTGAGCTTGCGGTACTCGTCGGGCCACACGAGGTACGCGGCCGGGAACATCACGCCCGGCAGCCGCGCGGCGACGACCGCCATGCAGTCGCGATGCGCTTCGATGCCCCACACCTTGTCGACGGTGAGCGCAAGGCCGTTATCGTCGCTGCGCACGACCGTGCGCCAGGCGGCGAGGGTCGGGCCGCCGCCGTCGCTCATCAGGAACGCGAAGTTGTGGCCGCTGTCGATGCAGTCGCATGCGCGACGGTTCTGGTCGTCGGAGAAGAACAACCCGAACATGATGCGGATGAACGCGCGCATGAACGGCTTGAACAGGTGATGAAACCCTTCGCGTTCGATCTGGCCGAGCAGCGCTTCGGTGAGCGGCGCCTCGTCGTGCCGCAGCGGCGTCGATGCGGACGAATCGGGCAGCACGTCCGGCGTGGCGGCGCGCAGCGCGATCACCATCTCGCTGTCGAGCAGCCGCACGGCGGCCGCCTCGACGAGCCGGGCGGCCGCGCGCGGCGGCGTGCCGATGGTGCCGATCGTGTCGAGGTGCCGCAGCACCGGATACGCGGCCTGGTCGGCCACGCGCAGCAGCGGCGGCGGCGGCAGGTCGGCGGACGAAGCGGGGGCGGAAAGCGTGGACATGGGGCGGGGTTCCTGTCAGAAGCGCACGCGCACGGCGGCGTCGATACGGGTGCCGAGACCGACCATCCGGTACTCGGAGTTGCTGTCGGAGAACGCGCGGGTGAGCGCGACATCGACGCTCACGCGCTTGTTCACGTCGGCGACGACCTGGGCGATTGCGAGCAGGCCCTTGTCCTGCGGCGAATACACGCCGCGCAGCGAATACTCGACGCGGCCGATCTTCTTGCCGAGCCGCGCGAACAGGTAGTCGCGCAGGTTGCCGTCCGCGCTCACGAAATCGGCGGTGCCGCCGAGGCCGGCCAGCGCGGGGCCGGGCGCGACGGGCAGCAGCGCGTTGTTCGCGCGCACCGCGCCGACCATCCGGCGCCACTGGTTCGCGTCGTAACGCGCCTCGTCGTGCGACCACTCGACGATCAGCGACAGGTTGCCGGGCAAGGCGCTCTGCATGCCGACCGCGCTGCGCCACATGACCTGGCGGTCGTTGCGGCGATCGACGGCGTCGTACGCGGCCGGCGAATCGAGCGGCGTGCCGTTCGCGATGAAGGCCGGCAGCGGCCGTGTCGTGCCGCGTTCGAGCCACGCGCTCGCATAGACGGTGTTCGAGCGCGCGACGTCGAACGACAGCGTCGCGCCCGTGCCGCCGCGGCCCGCATGACGTCCGGCGAGCAGCGCGGCCGAGCCGCCCGACCAGTTGTACGCGCCGCGCACGAGTTGGGTCGCGCCCTGCACGTCGCGGTTGTCGACGTCGTTGCGCAGCGTGCGGTTCTCGCCGGCGATGAACTGCAGCGTGGCCTGTTCGCCGGCCCATTTCGCTTCGACGAGCGGCGTGCCTTCGACGTCGCCGTAGCGGTCGTAGATGTCGGCGGTCGCGGCCCGCTTCTGGAAGAAGCCGAGCGGGAAGAACGCCTGCGACGTGTCGAGCGGGTCGATCCGCTTGCCGGCGGTGAGCGTGATGCCGTTGTCGAATGCGTAGCGCACGCCGGCCTCGTTGAAGCGGGTGGCCTGCGCGCCGAGCGAATGGTTGCTCGCGACGGCGCGTGCGTTCAGGAACAGGTTCTCGCCGTCGATGCGCGCGAGCAGGCCCGCTTCCTGCTGGTTGCGCGGCTGGTCGCCGATCAGGCTGCCGAGCAGCGCATGACCGTCCATGCTGTCGACCGAGCGTGCGTAGGCGATGCCGTTCAGCGTGCTCAACTGTTCCATCAGCGATTCTCCGTGCGCGAGCGTGCAGCCGAGCGCGAGCGGAACGGCGAGTACGACGCTGGGCCAAAGGCGGCCGGACGAGGGACGAGGGCGGTCACGACGGGCGTCGGCATGGGCGTCGTGGTCACTGGCCATCGGCAAGCGTGTCGGGGTTGAACCAGCCCGACGGAATCTTGCGCGGCTGGCCGTCGAGGATGTCGACGACGCTCGCGCGCTGCTTCTCGATCTCGTTGCGATAGGTGATCTTGCGGATCACCTTGCGCCCGTTCGCATCGACCGGCGCGGAGAAATCGGCGCTGCGGAACAGCAGCCCGCTCGCGAGGAAGAACTGCGCGCGCACCGGCACGTCGGTGTCGGGCGTGACCCACAGCTTGATTGTCGGGTAGACGTTGTCGGGATCGGTCGCGGTCAGGTCGAGCTCGGTGGCCGGCTTGCCGGCGATCGTCGTCGCGCCGGGCGCGGCCGACGCGCGATAGCTGTCCGCCCAGTGCGTGCGCGTGATGTCGCTGATCACGACCTCGCCCTGCAGCCGCTGCATCCCGTTGATGCGTACCGCGCTGTGCGTGTTCGGCACGTAGAACCAGTGGCCGCGCGTCGTCGCGAGATACTTCTGGCCGTCGTTCTCGCCGCTGCGCGTCAGCGCGAGCGTGTCGCCGTTGCCGCGCGTGTAGACGAGATAGCGCGTCGCGTCGCCGGATTGTCCGCCGACCTCGTTCGTGATCTGGATGTTCGTCTGCGTGTCGGCGGCCGTGCTGCGGTACGCGTCGGCACGGGCGAGCATGGTCTGGGCCGCCGGTGCGTCGGCTGCGTGGGCGAGCGGCGCGCACGCGACGAGCGCGGCGACCATCAGGCGGATGCGGTTCATGGGGCGAGTCCTTCGAGGATGTTGCGTTTGGCGAGCCCGAGCGTCGCGAGCAGCGCGGCGGCCACGCCGAGCACGACGAACGCGCCTTCGACGGCGGCCACGGCGGCCGGCGAAACCGTGAATTCGAGCAGGATCGGCTTCACGCGGCCCGGCGGCGCGGGCAGGTGGATCTGCGCGTGGTTGAGCACAACCATCGTCAGCAGCGCCGCCGCGATGCCGGCGGCCGCGCCGAGCAGGCCGAGGAACGCGGTCTCCTGGATCAGCACGCCGCGCACCGTCGCGGCCGGCACGCCGAGCGCGCGCAGCGTCGAGATCTCGCGGCGGCGCTCGACGATGCTCATCAGGATCCAGTTGCTCATCGACAGCAGGATCGTCACGCACAGGATCGCGCCGAACACCGAGAACTGGTTCTTGTACAGCGCGACGACCTGGTGATAGAGCGACACGAGCTGGTCCCAGGTCTTCACGTCGAGCGCGGGCAGCGCGGCGCGCAGCGTCGCGGCGGCGGACGGCGTGTGCGCCGTGTCCGACAGGAACACCGCGATGCGCGACGCGCGGTCGGTGCGCAGCAGCGCTTGCGCGGCCGCGAACGTCACGTCGACGATCCGTTCGTCGACGTCCTTGTTGCCCGTGCTCATCACGCCGACGATCTGCGCGTCGGTCGCGTTGATGCCGCCGTGCGCGGTCGAGGCCATCAACTGCACGACCGAGCCGACGTGCACGCCGAGCTTGCGCGCGAGTTCGGCGCCGACGACGACTTCGGTGCCGGCATTCGCGGGCGACAGGTAGCGGCCCGACAGCACCGTGTGATAGTCGAAGAAGCCGGGCGGCTCGCGGTTCGGCTCGATGCCTTCGCCGACGAAGCCGTAGCTGAGATCGCCGTTCGAGATCAGCCCGTCGAAGTCGATGCCGCGCGCGGTGGTGGCGACGCCGTGCAGCGCGGCGACGGCGCGCGCGGCGGCAGCCTGCTCGTCGGCGGTCAGCCCGTACTGCAGCGGCCGTTCGCCGATCAGGTCGAGATAGCCGTGATGCAGCACCTGCACGTGGCCGACGCCGCTGTCGATCGAGCCTTCGCGCACCGCGTCGAAGGTCGCGATCACGTACCCGAGCGCGAGGCTCGACGCGAACGCGGCGACGCCGATCATCGCCATCGTCAGCACGGTGCGGCGCTTGTTGCGCCAGAGGTTACGCCACGCAAACGTCGACCAGTTCACGATTCACTCCCGGTACGCCGTCGCGCATCTCGATGCGGCGCGGCAGGTGCGCGCACAGACGATCGTCGTGCGACGCAATCAGAAAGGCGGTGCCCAGCGTGCGGTTGGTGTCGAGGATCAGCTCGGCCACCGCGCGCGCGTTGGTGCTGTCGAGGCTGGCGGTCGGCTCGTCCGCGATCACGATCGCCGGCTCCTTGGCGAGCGCGCGCGCCAGCGCGACCCGTTGCTGCTCGCCGCCGGACAGCTCGCCGGGGCGGTGGCGTTCGCGCGCGGCGAGTCCCACCGCGTCGAGCATCGCGCGGGCGCGCTCGCGGCGCGTGCGCGGCGTGCCCCACGCGAAGCAGCCGAGCTCGACGTTCTCGAGCGCCGACATCACCGGAATCAGGTTGAACTGCTGGAACACGAAGCCGATGCGCTCGCGGCGGATCCGTTCGAGCGTGTCCGGCGCGTCGTCGATCCGATGGCCTTCGAGCCAGCGTTCGCCGCTGCTCGGCACGTCGAGAAAGCCGGCCAGGTTGAGCAGCGTGCTCTTGCCGCTGCCCGACGGGCCGACGAGCGCGACGACGTCGCGCGGGCCGATCGAGATCGACGCGTCGCGCACCGCGACGACGCGGCCCGCGCCCTCGTACACGCGTGTGACGTCGCGCAGCTCGAGCACCGGCGTGAGCGGGGCGGCCGTCATGCGTACGCTCCCTGGCCGGCTTCGGCCGCCGCCGCTGCGTGGATGACAGGCAGCGCACCGTTCGCATAGAGGTCGCGGCATTTCAGGCGCTGCAGCTTGCCGCTCGTGGTGCGCGGCAACGAGCCGGGCTCGACGAAGCACAGATCCTGCGCGGCGAAGCCGATGCGCGACGCGAGCAGCTGCTGGCACTCGGCGCGCGTCTGCGGTGTCGCATCGGCGGGCCG
Organism: Burkholderia sp. 22088; assembly: GCF_052045915.1. Taxonomy (NCBI): domain Bacteria; kingdom Pseudomonadati; phylum Pseudomonadota; class Betaproteobacteria; order Burkholderiales; family Burkholderiaceae; genus Burkholderia; species Burkholderia sp. 22088. The sequence goes on along the minus strand of NZ_JBQEPY010000007.1, from coordinate 335,665 downwards.
CGCCTCGATCGCGACGACCAGCCGCTCGGTGCCCGTCTCCGGGTCGGGCAGCCCGAACGCGATGCACGTGCTCTTGCGCAGCGTGCGATGCGATGCCAGCGCTTCCTCGATGTCGTGCGGGAAGTAGTTGCTGCCGCGGATGATGATGACTTCCTTCTTGCGCCCGAGGATATGGAGCTGGCCGTCCGAGACGTAGCCGATGTCGCCGGTGCGGAACCAGCCGTCGGCCGTTAGCGGCGCGGCGATCGAGCCGTCGTCGGGATTCAGGTAGCCGAGCATCACCGACGTGCCGCGAATCGCGACTTCGCCGACGGCGCGGTTCGCGAGGGCGTGGTCGCCGTCGTCTAGGATCCGGAAGGCCATGCCGTCGATCGGCGTGCCCATCGCGAGCACGGTTTCGGTCTCGGTGTCGGCGCCGTCGTTCGCGGCGGCCGGTTGCGCGTCGCGGCGCTCGATCAGCGCGCGCCGGTCGAGCGTGTCGGCGATCAAGTACGGTGCGCCGTCCACCGTGCCTTCATGCCACGCACGATGCATCGATACCGCGAGCGTCGATTCGGCCATCCCGTAGCACGGCTGCAGCGCCGATGCCGCGAGGCCGTATGGCGCGAACGTCGCGGCGAAGTCGCGCAGCGTCGCGTCGTCCACGCGTTCGCCGCCGATGAAGATGTTGCGGCACGCGGACAGGTCGACGCCTTCCATCGCGGCGGCGTTGAAGCGGCGCACGCAGTAGCGCAGCGCGAAGGTCGGCACCGACGTCGTCGTCGCGCGCGCCGACGCGATGCGCTTCAGCCAGCCGAGCGGATTCCGGATGAAGCTGTTCGGCTGCATCATCAGCAGCGGCGCGCGGTAATGCAGGTTCGACAGCAGCGTGAGCAGCCCCATGTCGTGATAGAGCGGCAGCCACGAGGCGGTGCCGTCACCGGCCGCGATGTCGAAGCGGACCGACCCGCCGATGCCGAGCACGTTCGCGATCACGTTCTCGTGGCTGAGCACCGCGGCTTTCGGGTGCGACGTCGAGCCCGACGTGAGCTGCACGTGATGCGGGTCGTGGCCGCTCTTCGCGCTGATCAGCGCGCGCGCGCCGGCATCCGCGGCGATCGACAGCGTGTCGAGATCGACCACGCGCGTCGATGCCGCGGGAAACGCGTCGTCGCGCCACGCGGCGGCCTGTGCATCGGCGGCAATGACGAGGCGCGGCCGGTACAGCTCGCACGCGACGTCGATCACTTGCCTGCCGGCGGTGGCGCGGCGCGCGGGAACGGGCACGGTGCAGGGCAGCGCGCCCGTCATCACGCAGGCCATCATCGCGACCGCGTGCTCGACCGACGCGGGCAAGGCGAGCATCACCAGGTCGTTCTCGCGCACGTCGAGTTCACGCAGCGCGCCGGCCTGGTGAAACACTTCTTCCGCGAAGCGCCGGTACGTGATGCCTGCCTCGTTGCCGGCCTCGTCGACGAACGTCATGCGATGCGTGGCGCCCGCGACGTCCTCGAGCGATTCGATCAGGCGATGAATGGTGGATGCGCACTTCGTCACGAGAATCTCCCGTTGAGGAACACGGCCGCTCGTGCCACGGTGCCGGCGGCGCCGTTCGTCGAGTGAGGGGGATTCTTGCCGGATCGACGTGACACGACAAACGGAATATTTGCAGGCTATGCATGAGCGGCACGCATCCACTCGTGTCTGCCCCGCACGTATGCATCTGAACCCGCGTCAGGTGAATGGCCGGTACGCATTCGACCGGTCGTCTAGTTCACGATGTGGTGCGCTCATGCGCCGGCGTCATGCAATGCGTTCGGAAAATTCGTTTGTCCGAAGCATCGACTCACAGAAGAATTGCAACCCGGCAGCGCGCCAGCGTCGCCGTGTCATGGCGCCGGGCAGGGTCCGGCTCAAGGAGAGCGTCTTGTCCGTCACCTCATCGCTTGTCGCCCGTCAGAAACCGGTTGCAGACATGAAGAGCCGCCCGAGCGGCGTCGTCTTCTCGCTGAAGCTCGCGGTATACGTTGCGCTCATTGCGCACGGCATGCTGTTCGCGCTGTCGACGTATGTGATCCTGAAGATCGTCGGGATCCTGCTGATCGGCGCGATGTACGCACACGGCGTCGAGCTGCAGCACCAGGCGCTGCACTACCAGGGGTTCCGGAGCAAGCGGCTCAACATGGTGTTCGGCGTGCTGCTCGGCATGCCGATGCTGGTGTCGTTCCACGCGTACCAGGACAGCCACCTGCGTCATCACCGGCTGCTCGGCACGCCGGAGAACAAGGAGTTCTTCGACTACGGCGACCAGTACGGCGCGAGCCCCGTCGTCAATCTCGGCCGGTGGGCGTGGCGGCTGTCGATGGCCGCGCACTATATCCAGTTCGCGAAGAACGTCGCGAAGCTCGTCGTGCCGGGGGCGCGCTTCGGCGACAACCCGCTCGTGTCGCGCGCGATCCGCTGCGATCACCTGCTGATGGTCGCGGCGATCGCGCTGCTGGCCGGCGTGTCGGTCGCGCTGCACACGTGGTTTGCCGTGTGGGTGTGGGTCGTGCCGCTGGTGTTCGTCGCCGCGCCCGTGCATGCGCTGGTCGAGATGCCCGAGCACTACCGCTGCGACTTGACGAGCACCGACCCGTTCCGCAACACGCGGACGATCGAGAGCAACGCGTTCATGACGTGGTTCACGAACGGCAACAACTATCACGTCGAGCACCACATGATGCCGAACCTGCCGATCGAGCGGCTGCACGACCTGCATGGGGCGATCGGGCCGCGCATCCGCTATTACCACCGCACGTACCGGCAGTTCTATTACGCGCTGCTGCGCGGCAGGCTGGCGCCGCGCACGGTGGACGACGATGCGGACGAGCGTGCGCCCGATGCCGAAACGGCGGCGCCGGCGTCCACGCAATCGGCATGACCGCGACGGGGCCGGCCGCCCGCGTGCGTGCCGTGCCGGAACGTTGTTCAACGACGGTGACGACGATGCTCTATCCGGAATTATTCAGGTCGCTGGAAGCGGTGCGCTGGAACATGGAGACGGATATTCCGTGGAACCGGTTCGACGCGTCGCTGCTCACCGACGAGCAGGCCGAGACGATCAGGATGAACGCGATCACCGAATGGTCGGCGTTGCCCGCGACGGAAATGTTCCTGCGCGACAACCGGCACGACAGCGACTTTTCCGCGTTCATGAGCGTGTGGTTCTTCGAGGAACAGAAGCATTCGCTCGTGCTGATGGAATACCTGCGCCGCTTCCGGCCGGAGAGGGTGCCGACCGAAGCGGAACTGCACGCGGTGCGCTTCGAATTCGACCCGGCGCCGCCGCTCGAGACGCTGATGCTGCACTTCTGCGGCGAGATCCGCCTGAACCACTGGTACCGCTGCGCGGCCGACTGGCACACCGAGCCGGTCATCAAGCAGATCTACGAAACGATTTCGCGCGATGAAGCGCGCCATGGCGGCGCCTACCTGCGCTACATGAAGAAGGCGCTGAACGACTGCGGCGACGTCGCGCGCGCGGCGTTCGCGAAGATCGGCGTGCTGATGGCGTCGGCGCGCCGCACCGAGAAGCCGCTGCACCCGACCAACCTGCACGTGAACCAGGCGCTGTTCCCGCGCGATACCGTGCAGTCGCGCCTGCCCGATCCGGAATGGCTCGAGCGCTGGCTCGACGAACAGATCCGGTTCGACGGCGAGTGGGAAAAGAAGGTCGTCGAGCGGATCCTGCACAACCTGTCGATCCTGTTCGGGCGCACGTTCACGACCGCGCAGGAGCTGAACCGCTATCGCCGCGAAGTGACCGCGCGGACGAGCCGTGTGGCGGATGGCGTGGTGGACGGCGTATAGCGGATCCGTGCCCCGTCCAGCTTGGGCGGAACCGATTCCGGCCGGCAAGATGACGTAGTGCGCACGGTGTCCCGTATCCGGCCGGCGGGATATTCATTTCCGGACATAATGGGTTCATCAATTTCCTGTTATTGCATGATTCAATCAAAATTCATGCGTTTAGTATATTTTCATAAACATGAAATTCAGGATTTAAATGGTATTTCGCGTGTATGTTGGCGTGTGTTTTCTTTCCGTAATGCGGCAAATGAAATGATATGTCGGGTGATTGAAATTGTATTGTAGGCACGGGGCGCGATTCCGGTGTGGCGTCGAGATGTCCGCCGTGACATCGATTTCTGCCCGCAATCCCCTGTTTTGGTGGGTATTTTTCGGTCATTCCTCGCGTCATTCCACCCGGATATTTATTTACAAAACCACTACTTAATAATGTTAATGTAAGAATATCGGGCCGACTAAAATCGATAGATAAATACGAGTGTCACGATTGAAAATAAGAATGATCAGCATCCATTCTTCAATATAAAATCGCTTCCGAATCCAAATAGGAGAAACGATTCAGGGGAACGAAAGGCGACTTGCCTGTCGATGGGTGCAACTTTGAGGCGGCGGTATGGCTAATGTGAGATTGGCAAAACGATTGAGAAGTATGCCTTCGCTGGATTTCCTGAGAGGCTTCGAATGCGCGGCGCGCCATTTGAGCTTTACACGCGCCGGGCAGGAACTGAACGTCACGCAATCTGCCGTGAGTCGGCAGGTCAAGGCACTCGAGGAGCAGCTCCGGATCGAGCTCTTTCACCGGCACATTCGATCGCTGACGCTGACCGACAAGGGACGGGAGCTGTACGACGCGATCTCGTTCGCGTTGTCCGACCTCGAATCGGTGATCGGCAAGCTGTCGTCGAGCGTGGGACAGCGCGCGATCTCGTTGTCGACGACCGTATCGTTCGCGGCGCTGTGGCTGATTCCGCGCCTCGGTTCGTTCCGCGCAAGCTACCCCGACATCGACGTGCGCGTATCGGCAACGAGCGAAATTGAGGATCTCAAGCGCAAACGTTTGCATTTGGCCGTGCGATATGCGGGGCCGTATACGTCGACGGACGATACGGACGTGCTGTTTCGCGAGCGCGTCGTGGCCGTCTGCAGCCCGAGCCTGATGGCGACGGCGGGTGACGCGGCGTCGATGAAGCCGGAGGATCTTGAAAAGCACGTGCTGCTGCATCTCGACGATCCGCGCTGCGAATGGCCGTGGCACGGGTGGAGCCATCTGCTGAAGGAACTCGGCGTGCCGCGCCTGCGGCCCGCCGGTGCGCTGCATTTCAGCCAGTACGACCAGCTGGTGCAGGCGGCGGTCGACGGGCACGGCATTGCGATCGGGCGGCGGCCGCTGGTCGACGGGCTGCTGAAGCAGGGCCGGCTCGTCGAGTTGTTCGCGCACTGCACGGTCGCATCGGGCAGTTACGTGCTGGTGCAGAACCCGGATGCGTGCAACGAGTTCGATATCGCGGTGCTGACCAACTGGCTGCTCGAACAGGCGCACCATCCGCTCGCGTCGGGCCAGGAAGCGGCCGGCAGCAACGTGCTGCCGATGTATCGCGTCGGATAGGACGGGTACGCGGCGTGCCGCCGCGCACGACGCCGGTGCGATCGACGCGCCATGCGGCGACGAGCGGCGTCGTGCCGCCGAACGGCGACACCGACACGTTGAAGCCGATCACGAGCGCGTGCGTGCTTGCCATACGGGGACAACACACGATCGCGGCGGCCCGTGGTACCCGGTGAAATCGATCGTGCCGATCGCCGTGCGTCCGGCGACGTTCACGATCACGACGTCGCCTTCCGTCGCGATCCGCCCGTCGTTGGAAAAAACGGTCGCGTAGCGTGCACGGCATCGACAAAAAAAAACGCGCGGCCGCGAGGCACGCGCGCAAACTCGGAGATCGTTCGCCGGTGGCGAGTCAGTTGCCGTTCGACGCGACGGTGTTGGCTGCGCCCGCGCAATCCTTCTGATACTCGTTCATCAGGCGCGCCTGCGCCGAATCGATATCGTCCGGATAGCTGCTCTCGTCGCCCGACGACGGGTTGTAGCCGACGGATTCCAGCTCGTTCAGCTCGTTGATCAGTTGCCGGTGGGAGACCGGGCCGTGCGTATGCACGAACGGATAGTCGTGGCATTGCGCCGGCGTGAGTGTCGGTGCGGCATGCGCGGCGAAGCTCATCACGAGCAGCGTGGAACAGGCGAGGTAACGGGCGGGATGTTTCATCTTCGACTCCTGGGAAGCGTTGGGAACCGGCCGTACGGTGGATTGCCAACGTCGACCTCACGACACAGGTTAGGCACCGTGGACTATCGAAACGGCCGCGCGAAGATGAAACTAGTTTTATCCGGATCAACCGCGGCGGAAGCGATCGTCGTCGCACGCATCGAACCTTAAAGAAACCTTCATGCACGCGCGACCGAATGGTTAGCCGTGCGGGCGTATCGTCGAACCCGTGATCAATCGACGCTGCGCACGGCGCGGCCCGCATCGGGGTAATGCAATGAAAGAGACCGTCAGGATGGCCGCGCTCGTCGCGCTGGTGTGCTCACCGGTGCTGGCGTTCGCGAAGGTGCAGGGAACGGGGCTCGCGATTGCCGACGTGACGCTCGCGCACGAGAAGGTCGAGCGTACGCAGCGTGTGGAGAACGCGGCACATCGTGTCGCTTCGCATCGCGTCGACCAGCCCGGCGCGGAGCCGCACCGAAGCTGATGCGCGATTCTTTACCGATACCTTTCGACGCGATCGGTTGCAACCGCCCGTGCGCGAAGGCGAAGGGCCGTGCGGCATCCTGTCGCAACAACGCGCGCCGGTAGCCCCGGCGGGCGTTGCCGCCGTATATGAAACTTTCTTCATGAAGTCGACGCGCACGATTTACGCGCGCGCGTGTAGTCTCCATCCGAACGCGCTCGCCCTTCGGGTGTCGAAGCGCGTGCGTCCCTTCGCTGAAGACGAGAATCGTAAATGGCATCATCAGTTTCCCCCGGTAACACGCCGGCCCTGCCCGACCGGCTGGCCAAGAGCGGTACGGCCATCGCGCACGTACTGACGATCGAAGACGACGAAATCACCGCGAACGAAATAGTCAGGGAGCTGCAAGGGCGCGGCTTCACGGTCGAATGGGTGGCGAACGGCCGCGACGGCATGGCCCGCGCGCTCGGCAACGAGTTCGACGTGATCACGCTCGACCGCATGCTGCCGGTCGTCGACGGCCTCACGATCCTGACCACGATGCGCAGCGTCGGCGTGCGCACCCCGGTGCTGATGCTGAGCGCGCTCGGCGATGTCGACGAACGCGTGCGCGGCCTGCGTGCGGGCGGCGACGATTACCTGACCAAACCGTTCGATCCCGAGGAAATGGCGGCGCGCCTGGAGGTGCTGCTGCGCCGAAGCCAGACCGCGCCGGCGCCGTTCGCCACGACGCTGACCGTCGGCCCGCTCAGGCTCGACCTGATTTCGCGCAAGGTGTTTCGCGACGGCGACGAAATCGCGCTGCTGCCGACCGAATACCGCGTGCTCGAATACATGATGCGCAATGCCGGCCAGACCATCACGCGCACGATGCTGTTCGAGGCCGTATGGGGCTATCACTTCGATCCCGGCACCAACCTGATCGAAGTGCACATGGGCCGGCTGCGCAAGAAGATCGATCCGCCCGATGCGAAGCAGATGATCCAGACGGTACGCGGCGCGGGCTACATCCTTGGCTGAGTCCGCAACCTTGATGTCCTCGACGGATCACGTCCAGCCGGCGCCGAAGCGTCACTGGTATTCCAGCACGTTCCGGCTCGTGTCGGTCTACGCGGTGACGTTTTCCGTGTCGGTGATGCTGCTGCTCGGCTTCATCGCATCGATCATCACGCACGACATGGAGCGCGAAACCGACGTGGTGATCGACTGGCAGATGATCTACTTCGATTCGCTCCAGGACAACCAGCTTGCCGCGGCCATCCAGCACCGGATCGAGCACGAGCGGATGCACACCAACTACTACGGGCTCTTCACGGCCGACGGCAGGCATGTCGCCGGCGACGTGCTGGCCATGCCCGACGGCATCCGGCCGGATCGCACCGGCGTGACGCTCGACCACACGATGACGATCGCGGGCGACCAGGTGCCGCCGGTCGTCCGCACGATGGCGGAGCGGCGCACCAACGGCGACGTGCTGGTGCTCGGGCGCGACCTGACGCACATCCTGCGGATTCGTGCGGCGATCATCCAGGCGCTGGTCGGCGGCGGCCTGTTCTGCCTGGGCGCGGGCGTCGTCGGCGGCCTGATTCTCAGCGTGCGGCAGATGCGGCGCCTGAAGGAAGTCCGGCGCATCACGCAGCGCATCGCGCAGGGCGACCTCGGGCAGCGGCTGCCGATCGGCGGGCACGACGAGATCGACCTGCTGTCGCATCTGGTCAATCACATGCTCGAGGAAGTCGAGCGCCTGATGAACGAGGTGAAGGGCGTTTGCGACGGTATCGCGCACGACCTGCGTACGCCGCTCGCGCACGTGCATACGCTGCTTGCGCATGCGGCGGAGCGCGCGGTCGGGCTCGACGATGCCGCGCTGGCGACGCTCGTCGCTCGCGCACGCAACGAGACCGACGTGCTGCTCAGCCGGTTTCGCGCGATGCTGCGCATCGCCGAAATCGGGTCGCTGCAGCGGCGCGGCGGGTTCGCCGAGCTCGCGCTGGAAGATCTCGTCACGGACGTCGGGCAACTGTTCGAGCCGCTCGCCGACAGCCGTGCCATCCATTTCGTCGTGCTCGTCGAACCGGTCGCGCGGATTCACGGCGATCGCGCGCTGCTGTTCGAGGCGCTCACGAACCTGCTCGACAACGCGCTCAAGTACACGACCTCGGGCGACACCGTGCGCCTCGAACTTCACGATACGCCGTCCGGTCCGCGCATCGACGTGGTCGACAACGGCCCGGGCATTGCGGCGAACGAGCGCGAGGCCGTGCTGCAGCATCGTTACCGCAGCCGCCGCACCGGGCACCTCGCCGGGGCCGGGCTCGGCCTGAGCATCGTGTCGACGGTCGTCAACGTGCACGACTTCACGCTGCGCATCGGAAATGCCGAGCCGGGTACGCGCGTGACGATCGAATGCTGGCCGAGGTCGCTCGCATGACGGTCGTTCGCATCCGGCTGCACGTGCGCGCGCATTGCCGCCGCGAGGCGGGCTGACGATGCGCGTGCTGCTCGTGACTTCGCCGCACCCGGAAGCAGCGTGGCTGTACAAGGCGCTGCAGGAGAGCGGGCACAGCCTGCAGCGTGCGGACGATCTGCGCGACGGGTTGTTCCTCGCGTCGCAGGAGACGTTCGACGCGATCGTCGCGACCGCGTTCGAGCCGGGCAGCGATGCCGCGCTGATCGCGATGCTGCCGCGTTTCGTCGCCGACGGCGGCGGTGCGGCACTGGTGGTGCTGATCGGCCAGGCGTCGGCGCGCGAGCGCATCCGCGTGCTGCACGCAGGTGCCGATGCGTGTTTCGGCGCGCCGTATTCATTCATCGAACTGCACGAGCGCCTGCAGGCGTTGCAGCGGCTGGCCGGGCCGCGCGACCCGGAAGGCCCGGTCGCGGCGGTGTCCATGCTGGAAACGCTCGCGCGCGAACTCAAGGACGGCAAGCTGCGCCTCGCCGTGACGCGGCGCGAATGCCTGCTGCTCGAATGCCTGATGCGCCATCCGAACGCGCCGGTGCCGCGCGACCAGTTGATCCGGTATGTGTGGCAGGACAAGGACGATGTCGATCCATCGAGCGTCAATCTCGTGGTGTCGCGGCTGCGCCGCAAGCTCGCGCGGCATCTGCCCGATGTCCGGATCGATACGGTGAGCCGCTACGGCTACCAGGTGACGCTGCCGGACGCATAGCCGAGCGGCCCCCCTGTACGAACGGGCGCGTTGCCGATGGCAGCGCGCCCGTCGTGCGTTTACGAGCCGAAGAACGGCACACAGAAATCGGGCGGGCCGACGCAATCGCCGGGGCCGTCGGGCTGCGCGCCGGCGCAGCCGGACAGCATCACGCCGGCCGCGATCGCGACGAGCGCAACACGGGCGGAACGAACGAGCAAGGGACGAAGCTTCATGAATGACGGGTGATGCGAGAGGTGGGCGGCGCGCGCCGGGCAGCACGCCCGGCCGCACGGCGGTGCGCATCAATGCGAATAGAGCGTGGAGTCCAGGTACTTGATCTGCCCGTCCTGTTCGGCGTGAACGAGTTCGGCGTAGACCTGGGCACGCGTTTTCTCGTGGATCGGCTGTCCGTACGGCGGCACCCACTGACCCGCGGCCTGCGCGCCGGGCACGCCGTCCTTGGTGGCGGCCGGTGTCATCTGCGTCGCCTGGGTACTCGTTTGCGCGAACGCGGGAACGGACAGTGCGGCACACGCGGCGAGCAGTGTGGAAGCGACGATCGTGGCGGTTTTCATGTTCGGAATCCTCATGATGATTGACTGGATCATCCCCGGTGCGGCCAGTCGATGCCGCGCGTCGGGTTGAGGACAAGCATAGGGGAGGGGGGCTATCGGATCGGCATACGCAACGTGAAAAGAAATTCATGCGCCGGCGCGCTCCGCACGGACATGAATGCGGCGTATCGCGAGGATGAAGAAGGTTTCATTTTTCGGGCCGTTTCGATAACGGCGCTGTCACGCCCGCTGCCTAAATTGTGCGCCATCGCATCGCGGACGGAGCGGCCGTTCCACACCGGCCGGCGATGCGAGAAGACCGATCCACTCTAGCGAAACCATCATGAAGAAACTTCTGGCAATCCCGGCAGCAGCTGCGTGCCTGCTTGCAGGCGCGGCGCATGCGCAGAGCAGCGTCACGCTGTACGGCACGATCGACGCGGGCCTGGACTACATCAGCAACCAGAAATCGGCGGCCGGCGCGGGGCCCGCTTACGGCGTGCAGAGCGGCAACGTCAGCACGTCGCGCTGGGGGCTGCGCGGCAACGAGGATCTCGGCGGCGGCCTGGCCGCCGTGTTCACCCTCGAGAACGGCTTCAACGTCGCGAACGGCAAGTTCGGCAACGGCGGCGACGAGTTCGGCCGTCAGGCCTGGGTCGGTCTCGCGAGCCGCCAATGGGGCACGGTGACGCTCGGCCGGCAATACGATTTCCTGGTCGACTTCGTCGCGCCGCTGTCGGCGACGGGCTCGGGATTCGGCGGCAACCTCGCCGATCACCCGTACGACAACGACAACCTCGCCAACGACACGCGGATGAACAACGCGGTGAAGTTCCGCAGCGCAGACTACGGCGGCCTCACGTTCGGCGGCGCGTACGGCTTCAGCAACCAGGGCGGCGGGTTCAGCAACAACAACGCGTACAGCGTCGGCGCGCGGTATGCGAACGGTCCGCTCGACGTGGGCGTGGCGTACCTGCAGTCGAACCAGCCGGGCGGCGTGAATGCGCCGAAGAACACCGGCGGATCGCTGAGCAGCTCGGACGGTGATGCGATGCTCGCGGGCGGCCGCTGGCGCACGTTCGGCGCCGGCGCGCACTATGCGTTCGATCATGCGACGATCGGCTTCGTCTATACGAGAACGATCCTGAACGACCCGCGCGAACTGTCGCAGGGCGGCGCGTACGGCACCGTGAACGGCCAGTTGCTGACCTTCAGCAACTACGAACTGAACGGGCGCTACTTCCTGACGCCGGCCTTCTCGCTGGGCGGCTCGTATACGTTCACGCAGGGCCGCTTCGACGATGCGGGCCGCAGCATCGCGCCGAAGTGGAATCAGTTCATGCTGCAGGCCGACTATGCGCTGTCGCGCCGTACCGATCTCTATCTCGAAGGCGTGTATCAGCGCGTGACGGGCGCGGACGGTGTCGCGGTGCTCGGCAACGCAGGAATCTTCAATCTGGCCGCGTCGGGCAACGATCGCCAGGCGGTGGTCGCGGCCGGCATCCGCCACAAGTTCTGACCGGCCGGGCCCGCGAAAAAAAGCACCCGTCGCGATGACGGGTGCATCCAAACGCGACACGCTCCCCACGTGCCGCAACGGGCTCAGGTCGTCGAACGCGCCGGCGTCGCGACCGGCGCTTTCGCGCCGGACGCTGCGTCGTCGGCCGACCACCCTCCGCCCAGTGCCGCGATCAACCCGACCGCCGCCAACTGCCGGCGCGTATTCAGTTCCAGCATCGCCACCTTCGTCTCGAGCTCGGTAGTCTGTGCGGTCACCACGTCGAGATAGCTGACGACACCGTCCCGATAGCGCGACATCGACAACTGCAACGTGCGTTCGGCTGCGTCGAGCGCTTCCTGTTGGCGATCGGCTTCATCGCCGAGATGGTGCGTGAGCGCGAGGTTGTCTTCCACCTGCTGGCACGCATCGAGTACCACCGCGCGGTATTTCGCGCCGTTCTCGGCCAGCTGCGCGTGCGCCTGGGCCGTGAGCGCCTGGCGGCGGCCGCCGTCGAACAGCGTGAGCGCGAGGCTGGGCCCGATCGACCAGATCTCGTTCGGCGCACTGAGCCAATGGCCGAGCCCCGAACTCTGGTATCCGCCGATCAGCCCGAGCGTGATGTCGGGGAAGAACGCCGCGCGCACCACGCCGATCCGCGCGTTGGCGGCCGCCATGCGGCGTTCGGCGGCCGCGACGTCGGGCCGCCGTTGCAGCAGCGTGGCGGGAATGCCGGCCGGGATCGCGGGCAGATACGCCACGCTCAGGTCCGGCGCGAGCGCGAACGATGAGGCCGGTACGCCGGTGAGCGTCGCGATCGCGTGCTCGTACAGCGCGCGCCGTGCCCGCACGTCCTCGGCCGACGCGCGGGCCGAGTCGAGCTGCGTCTGCGCGCGCGAGACGTCGAGATCGGATGCGATGCCGCCCGCGTGCCGGCTCATCGTGAGTTTCAGCGCACGCTGGTACGTGTCGATCGTGTCGGACAGCAACTGCTGCTGCTGGTCGAGCCCGCGCAGGTTGAAGTACGCGTTCGCGAGGCTGGCCTGCAGGCTCAGCTGCACCGACGCGAGATCGTCGGCGCTGGCCTGCGCGTTCGCGCGCCCGGCCGCGACCTCGTTGCGCACCTTGCCCCACAGGTCGAGGTCGTAGTCGAAGCCGGCGTCGAGCGTGTTCGAGCCGTACACGTTCGGCTGGTTCGCGCCGCGCAGCGGGCGCGTGGCCGATTGCCGGTTGCTCGAGACCTGCGCGCCGAGGCCGATGGTCGGGAACAGCCCCGCGCGCGCCTGATCGAACAGCGCGCCGGCTTCGTCATGGCGGGCCACCGCGGCGGCCACGTCGGGGTTGGCGGCCGCCACCCGCGCTTCGAGCCGGTCGAGCACCGGATCGCGGAACGCCTTCCACCAGCCGTCGCGTGCGATGCGGTCGGCCGGCTGTGCCGGTTGCCAGCCGCCCGCTTCCTTGAATTGGGCAGGCAGCGCGGTGGTGGGCGCGTGATAGACGGGCGCGAACGAGCAGGCGGAGAGGAGCGCGATACTGGCGAGCATCGCGCAGAGCCGACGCGGGTTAGCCATTCGCACGCTCCGTGTCGCGCACGGCCGCCGCGACGGTGCCGGCCGGCGTCGCGAGCCGGACGCGGTCGCCCGCGGACAGCGAGTCGGGCGGGTTGTCGATCACGCGATCGTCGGGCGCGAGGCCGGTCGCGATCTGCACGTGCGTGCCGAGGTCGGTCGCGATCGTGACGGGCTTGAGCACCGCGCGATCGTCCTTGCCGACCACGGCGACCTGAAGGCCGGCCTGGCGGAAGATCAGCGAGCTGGCCGGAATCGTCAACGCGTGGCTGCTGCCGGCCGGCAGCGCGAAATGCACCTCGGTGTATTCGCCCGGAATCAGCTTGCCGTCGCGGTTGTCGACCATCAGCTGCACGAGCAGCGTGCCGGTCGAATCGGCGATCGAATCGTCGGTGTCGGCGAGCGTCGCATGGAAGGTCTCGTCCGGATGCTCGGGCACGGTCAGCGTCGCGCTCATGCCGGGGCGGATCGCGGCGGCCTCGTTCTGCGGCACGCTCACGTAGACGCGCATCCGGTGCACGTCGGACACGGCGAACAGTTCGGGGCCGGCGCCGCCGCCGGCCGAGATCAACTGGCCGATGTCGGTCTTGCGCGCGGTGACGACGCCGTCGAACGGCGCGACGATGCGCTTGAACGCCTCCAGCGCGTCGAGACGCCGCACGTTGGCCTCGTTGGCCGCGACGATCGCCTGCTTGGCGGCGAGGTCGCTGGTCTTCTCGTCGGTTTCCTGCTGCGATACGGAATCCTGCGCGAGCATCCTGGTCCAGCGCGCGGCCGTGGACGCGGCCAGCTTCTCGTTGGCGAGCGAGCTCTGCAGGTCGGCGCGCGCCTGCTGAAGCTGCTGGTCGAGCTCGGGCGTGTCGATCAGGCCGAGCAGCTGGCCCGACTTCACGTGCGCGCCGATATCGGTGTACCACGCACGCAGGTAGCCCGACACCTGCGCATGGATCGGCGCGCTTTCGAACGCGGACAGGTGGCCGGGCAGCACGAGCGCGGCGCCGTCGCCGCCGGTCGTCGGCGTGTAGGCGACCACGGTCGGCACCGCCTGTTCGGCGGACCATCGGGTCATTTCCTGTTTCGCGTGCGCGCGGCCTGCGATGCCGGCCGTCACGATGCCGACCGCGACCAGCGCGGCGATCGTGGCGACGAGCTTGAGGTTGGGCAGCCGTTTCGGCGACTTGATTTCGATCTCAGTGGACATGGGAAGCTCCGGACGCGGAAGGGGAGGAAGCGCGGGGTGCGTCGTGTTTCAGCGCATCGCGCCGATGCACGAGGCTGAACACGACGGGAACGAAGAACAGTGTCGCGATCGTCGCGCACGCGAGGCCGCCGATCACGGCGCGGCCGAGCGGTGCGTTCTGCTCACCGCCGTCGCCGAGGCCGAGCGCCATCGGCGCCATGCCGATGATCATCGCGAGCGCGGTCATCAGCACGGGGCGAAAACGCGTGAAGCCGGCTTCGAGCGCCGAGGCGAGCGCGTTGCCGGTTTCGGCGAGGCGCTCGCGCGCGAAGCTGACGACGAGGATCGCGTTCGCGGTGGCCACGCCCATGCACAGGATCGCGCCGGTGAGCGCGGGCACCGACATCGGCGTGTGCGTGGTGAACAGCATCCAGACGATGCCGGCCAGCGCCGCCGGCAGCGCGGAGACGATCACGAACGCATCGGCCCACGAGTGGAAGTTCACGACGATCAGCAGGTAGATCAGCACGATTGCGCCCGCCAGCCCGAGCAGCAGGCCGGTGAACGCGCTGTTCATGGTCTGCACCTGGCCGCGCAGCGTGACGGTCGAGCCCTTGGGCAGGTCCTTCGCGGTGGCCTTGACGATGCTGCCGATGTCGGCGGCGACGGCGCCGAGGTCGCGGCCCTGGGTGGTCGCGTAGATGTCGAACAGCGGTTCGATGTTGTAGTGCGACACCACCGCGTTGCCGACGCCGCGCGTGATCGTCGCGAGACCGCCGAGCAGCTGCGACTGGCCGTTCGCGCCGGTGACAGGCAGGTTCTGCAGCGCCGACAGCGTGGTCATCCGGTACTGCGGCGTCTGCGCGACGATCGGATAGGACACGCCGTTACGCGGATTGAGCCAGTAGGTCGGGTCGACCTGGCTGGTGCCCGCGAGCGTCGCGACCACCGAGTTCGTCACGTCCTGCTCGGTGATGCCGAGCTGGTCGGCACGCGTCCGGTCGACCGCCACCGTGAACTGCGGATAGGTGCTGGCCTGCTGGATGCGCGGGTCGGCCACGCCGGAGATCAGGCGCAGCTTGCGGTACAGCTCGCGCGCATAAGCGAGGTTGGCCTGCTGGTTGGGGCCGGCCACCTGCAGGTCGACCGGGGCCGGTGCGCCGAAGTTGAGGATCTGGCTGACGATGTCGGCAGGCAGGAACGAGAACGTGGTGCCCGGATAGGCGCGCGGCAGGCGTTCGCGCAGCTCGCGCACGTAGTCGGCGGTCGGTGCGTGGTCGTGCGACAGCGAGATCAGGATGTCGCCGTCCTGCGGTCCGAGCGTGCCGCTGTTGTTGTAGGTCAGGTTGATCCCGCTGTTCGGCAGGCCGATGTTGTCGACCACTTCGCGCAACTGCGCGGGCGGGATCACGCCGCGAATCGTGTTTTCGATACGGTCGAACTCGGCGGCGGTTTCCTCGACACGCGTGCCGACTGGCGCACGCACGTGCAGCGAGATCTCGCCCGAGTCGATCGTCGGGAAGAAGTTGCGGCCGAGCCACGGGACGAGCAGGAACGATGCGGCCACCACGCACAGGAACGCGACGACGAACGGCTTGCGGCGCGTGAGCGCGAGGCCCAGCAGGATCCGGTACGACGCGCGCACGGACTCGAAGCGGCGCTCGAATGCACGCTGGAAGCGCACCAGCGGATTGCGCGACGGCGGCGCGTCGTGCGCGCCGGCATGGCCCGCATGCGAATCCATGATCGCCGCGAGCTCGCCCGACGCATGGCCGGCCGACGCATGCGGCTTGAGCAGGTATTGCGCGAGCATCGGCACGAAGGTGCGCGACAGCACGAACGACGACATCATCGAGAAGATCACGGCCTTCGCCATCGGCACGAACAGGAAACGCGAGATGCCGTCGAGCATCAGCATCGGCACGAACACGATGCAGATGCACAGCAGCGAGACGAGCGCCGGCATCACGATCTGTTTCGCGCCGTCGACGATCGCGGTGCGCGTGTCCTTGCCCTGTTCGAGGTGCCAGTTCACGTTCTCGATCGTCACCGTCGCGTCGTCGACCAGAATCCCGACCGCGAGTGCGAGGCCGCCGAGCGTCATCACGTTGAGTGTTTCGCCGGTCGCCGCGAGCAGCGCGATCGCCGAGAGCACGGCCAGCGGGATCGACGCGGCGATGATCAGCGTCGAGCGCCACGAGCCGAGGAACAGCAGGATCATCAGCGACGTCAGCGCGGCGGCGATGATGCCTTCGCGCGCCACGCCGCTGACGGCGCCGTTCACGAAGGTCGACTGGTCGCCCATCGTGACGAGCTTCAGGCCCGGCGGCAGCGTCTGTTCGACCAGCGGCAGCTTCGCCTTCACGCCCGCGATGATGTCGAGCGTCGATGCCGAGCCGTTCTTCAGGATACTCATCAGCACCGCGCGGCGGCCGTCCACGCGCACGATGTTGCCCTGCGGCGGGTAGCCGTCACGCACATGCGCGACGTCACGGATATAAATCGTCGTGCCGTCGACCGACTTGATCGGCAGGTCGTTCAACGCGTCGAGCGAGAGCGGGCTGTTGTTGAGCTTGATGTTGTATTCGAAGCGGCCGATCTTCTGCGTGCCGGCCGGGATGATCTGGTTCTGCTGCGCGAGCGCGTGCGCGACGTCCTGCGCCGACAGCCCTTTCGACTGCAGTGCCTGCGGGTCGAGGTCGATCTGCACTTCACGTGACTTGCCGCCGTACGGCGTCGGAATCGCGACACCGGGCACCGACAGCAGCTGCGGTCGAATGAAGTTGACCGCGTAATCCGCCAGCTTCTGTTCGTCGAGCGTGTTGCTGGTCAGCGCGATCTGCAGCACGGGGACGGTCGACGCGTTGTAGTTGAGGATTTGCGGCGGCGTGGTGCCGGGCGGCATCTGTTTGAGCACGGTCTGCGAGATCGACGTGACCTGCGCGGTCGCCGTGCGGATATCGACGGTCGGCTGGAAGAAGATCTTCACGATGCCGTAGCCGCGGAACGATTGTGACTCGATATGCTGGACGTCGTTGACCGTCGTGCCGAGCGTGCGTTCGTAGTACGTGATCACGCGTCCGGACATGTCGTCCGGCTGCAGGCCGGCGTAGTTCCAGACGACGCTGATCACCGGAATGCGGATATCCGGGAAGATGTCGATGGGCGTGCGGAGTGCCGCGAGCGGACCCGCGATCAGGATCAGCAGCGCCAGCACGACGAACGTGTAGGGCCGGGTGAGCGCGAGCCGGACAATTTTCAGCATGGGGTGCTGCTCCGTTCAAAAGCGTCGTGAAGAAGAGCCGGATGCGCGCGGCTTCGGGAAAACACCGATACGCAGCCGATGACCGCATTCTGCGGAGCGGCCCCTAACAGCCGGTCGCTAAAAAGATGAAAGAAGTTTTAGGTGGCGGCGGCCGGATTCAGCCGAGCATGTAGCCCGAGCCGCGGATCGTGCGGATCAACGGTGCCGCATCCGGACGGTTCACCTTCTTGCGCAGGCGGCCGACGTGGACGTCGATCAGGTTGGTGCCCGGATCGAAGCGGCAGCCCCACACCGCCTCGAAGATCATCGTGCGCGTGAGCACGCGGCCGGCGTGGCGCATCATGAATTCGAGCACGCGCAATTCGGTCGGCAGCAGCGCGAGCTCGCTCGCACCGAGCGTGACGCGGCGCCGCACCAGGTCGAATGCGAGCTCGCCCGCGCGCAGGACCGTCTCGACCTGCGCGCCGCGCGGCCGGCGGCGGATCAGCACGTCGATGCGCGCGCACATCTCGTCGAGCGAGAACGGCTTGACGAGATAATCGTCGCCGCCCGCGCGCAGCCCCTGGATGCGCTGGTCGACGTCGGACATCGCGCTCATCACGAGCACCGGCGTGTCGAGGCCGACGCCGCGCATCGTCGCGAGAATCGTGAGCCCGTCGAGATCCGGCAGCATGCGGTCGAGCGTCACGACGTCGTAGTCGGCACTCATCGCCCTGGCCATGCCGTCGCGGCCGGTGCGCGCGACGTCCACCTGGTGGCCGGCGGCGCGCAGCGTCTGGGTGATGTGATCCGCGATCAGCGGATCGTCTTCGATCGTCAGGATGTGGGGCATGGACGGGGCGGCCCGGGCGGAATCAGGCGGCGGCGCGCTCGGGCGCGCGATAGTGTTCGACCACGTAGTCGATGAAGCTGCGGACCTTGGTCGACAGATGGTTGCGGCTCGGGTAAAGCATCGAGATGCAGCGCGCGCCGCCGTTCACTTCGTAGCGTTCGAGCAGCGGCACCAGCGCGCCGCGTGCGAGATCGTCGGCGACGAGCGGGTGCGGCAATTGCGTGATGCCCATGTGATTGAGCGCCGCGATTCGCACCATCATGCTGCCGGTCGAGGCCAGCGCGTTGCCGGTGTAGACGCGGTAGGAACCGTCGACGTCCGAGAATTCCCAGCTGCGCGCGGTGCCGTTCGACACGGTCAGCAGGCTGTGTTCGTTCAGCTCGACGGGATCGTTCGGCGTGCCGTGGCGCGCGAGGTACTCGGGCGATGCGACGACCACGTCGCGCACGCTCGTCAGCATCCGCGACACGAAGGTCGCGTTGACGAGGCGGCGATCGTCGCAGAAGCAGACGTCGTAGCCGCCCTCGACCATGTCGACGTGCGTGTCGAACGTGGTCACGTCGAACCGGACGCGCGGATGCCCGTCGCGATACGCCGACAGCAGCATGCCGAGGCCGGCCGCGACGGAGGTCGCCGACGCGGCGATCCGCAGCGTGCCGCGCGGGTCGCGCGTGACCTGCACGAGGTTCGATTCCATCTCGTCGAGCTTCTCGATGATCGAGCGGCAACCGTCGAGATATTCGCGGCCGGTCTCGGTGAGGGACAGGCTGCGGGTCGTCCGGTTCAGCAGTCGCATGTTCAGGTGCGCTTCGAGCATGCCGACGCTGCGCGTGACCGCGGCCGCCGACATCCCGAGCTGGCGCGCGGCGAGATTGAAACTCGACAACTCGACTACACGCGTGAACACGCGCATCGCTTGCAGTTGGTTCATGGTCCGCCGAAGGAAAGAATTGACCGTTCGCATGCGCCGCCGACGCATCGCTCGATGCGTGCCGCCGCGCGTGACCGGCAAGGTAGCGAGCCGATTATGGGATGCGGGCCGGCGCCGGACGCTTAAAAAACGACGCGGAATGGATGAAATTTCATTTAAGGAAGCGGCGGACGAGGCGGGGGATGAGGCGTGCGCGAGCGGGGCGGCGTTCTCGCCTGACGCTGCGATTCACTGAACACGCGTGTCGTCGAAGGTATCGACCCTGCCATCGAGATCGTCGTGCGTCGTGACGGCGAGTACGCGATTGTCGCAACGGCAGTCAACCTAAAAATAAATTCATGAAGCTGCATCAAATCTTCAGGTGCGCGCGCGACGCGGCTGCCGATAATGGGCCGATACGAGTAGCCACGAGGAACGCAATAATGACGCAGCCGCTGAGTATCAAGATGATCCAGGAGCACGGCAAGCCGGTGGTGCTGGTGTCGGTCGAACGGGGCGCCGCGGTGCTCGATCCGGAGGACGTCGACGCGGTCATCCAGTATCTGAGCCTGTTGCGCGCGTCGATGCAGCCGGCCGTGCCCGAGATGCCGCCGCGTGCGCAGCAGTTCGTGACGGAGATGGACCCGTGCTGGTATGCGGAGCGCCATCCGCTGTACGGCGGCGCGGTGCTGTTGCTCCGGCACACGGGGCTCGGCTGGGCGAGTTTCGCGCTGCCGCCGCGGAGCCTCGAGCGTCTGCACGGGTCGCTCACGCAACTGCTGGAGGACGAGCAGATGGTGGTCAGCCTGCCGAACTGATTCGGCGCGTGGGTCGATCGCGCCGGCCGGGGCCGGCTTCCGGTACACGGGAAGCCGGCCCCTTCGCGCGATCGCCTAGAACGTGTGGCGCAGCCCGATCCGGCCGACCGCCTGCCGGCCGCTCGACGACGGATCGAAGCCCGCGACCTGCGCGACGGCGCCGCCCGACGCCATCTGCAGTGCCGCGAGTGCATAGATCGCCGTGCGCTTCGACAGCTCGTACTCGGCGCTCGCGTTCAGTTGCCGGTAGTCGGGTTCCTGGCCGGTCGCGTGGTCGCGGCCGGTCGTGTAGGTATAGCCGAGGCCGAAGTTGAGCTGGCTCGTGGCGGCGAGCGTGCCGGCGATCTCGTAGTTCTGGAACTTCACGTCCTGCGCGTCGTCGCCTTGCTGGAAATCGACGTTGGTGAAGTTGCCCATCAGCTTGACGTTGCCGATCTGGTACGACGCGCCGGCCGCGAAGATGTTCTGGCTGCGCGCGTTCATGAGCGCGTCGCCGTACACCGCGTTCGTGTATCCGCCGCCGTTCTGGTAGCTCTGCACAGCCTGCTCCGGATCGTTGACGCGCAGGTAGCCGACGCCGGCCGAGAACGGCCCGTTCGTGTAGGCGAGCGCCGCGCTGTACGCGGCGTTGTCGGAGAAGCGGCCGGGCTGCCCGCCGAACGAGTAGAGCGCCTCGGCAGTGAAGCCGGCGATCGTCGGGCTCGTGTATTTCACGGCATTGCTGATCGCGAAGCCGTTGTCGAGGTTGTCCATGTCGTTCGGGTGCGAGAAATACCAGCCCCCGTAATAGTCGTTCAGCGAATACGGCTCGATCAGGTCGACGATCGGATCCCACTGCCGGCCGAGCGTCAGCGTGCCCATGCGTTGGTCGGACAACCCGACGTAAGCGTTGCGCGAGAACGCGAGGCCGCTGCCGAGCCCGCCGTTCGTGGAATTGAAGCCGCTTTCGAGATCGAAGATCGCGGCGAGCCCGCCACCGAGATCTTCCTTGCCGCGCAGCCCCCAGCGGCTGCCGGCGCTGACGCCGCTCGCCATCTGCCACAGGTGCTGGCCGTCGACGTTCGACGCGAAGTCGATCCCGGTGTCGATGACGCCGTACAGCGTGACGCTGCTTTGCGCATGCGCGTGGGAGAACAGGCCGCAGCAGGCGAGTGCGCACGTCATGCGCAGCAGCCGTGTCGTTTTATTCATGGATGAAGGTCTCGAACGTAGGTTGACGGATATTGTTCGCAGTCCTTGTTTAAAGGGCTGGTCGTCGAGAATATAGCTGCGTCAAAAGCGTGCGGATCGGCAATTCAGTCTTTCAGATTTTGCGTTGGTTTCGTGCCTGTGGGCGGTCGACAACGCGGGCGTTGGGCGCTGTGGGTTGTTCGCTTCGGGGTGGGGGCTTGGGGGGATGACTCCGCGCTTCGCAACGCGACCGACATTGACGACATCGATGCGCAGCGCGCCAGCGTTTGAATATGCCCGGATCTGGAGGCTCCCGGTCGACGATGGCCTGCGAGCTATTTTCAGATCAGGCGTAATTTTCAGCGAAACAATGATTCGTCCCGATCCGGATTTTGAATTATTGGCGGGTTTTATCCAGTTCAAATATCAATCGACGAATCAAATTATTGAGCAATGGAGTCGGCCATTCCGGTGGCCTCCGAACGCGAAATTCCGGGATCGATCATTCACGATCGTCAAACACCAGAATCCGCGTTACGTCAGGGTTGAAGGGCGAAGAAACCAGGAATGGATGATTCGATGCTGCGAATCAAATGATTATCAATGACGGACGTTTATTTTTCCGGTTTTTGCGGATAAGGTTCGACTCGGTGAAAGTGATTTGTCAGGAAGCACGGCGATTGATCATTGCTTGCCGCGGTTTCATTCGACCGCCGCTTTCGCCGATCAGCATGCGCGACGATGCGTCGACAGGAATCTCTTCGCGGAATCCTGCGACAGGCTCGATGTGCGCATATCCGTTTCGACATTCATGCCATGAGAGGGCTCATGAACCAGAACATCCGCAGCTACGTTGCTTTCGTCATGCCACGCGCGCTGGCCGGTGCGGCACTGCTGGTCGCGGCGGCCGGTGCGCACGCGCACGGCCGTTTGACCGAACCGCCTTCGCGCATCGTGCTGTGCACGCAAGGCCAGAATCCGAACTGCCCTGTCGACGCGTGGCACGCGAACGCGATGGAGAACGGCAAGTTCTTCCCCGCGACGCAAAGCGGCCTGTCGGACCCGTTCGCGCCGGACGACGCGAAGAATGCCGCACCACCGAAGGACGGCGAAATCGCCGGCGCCAGCACGAATGGCCCGCTGCCCGTGCTGAACGAGCAGTCGCCGGGCCGCTGGCAGAAGATCCCGCTACGGCCGGGCGCGGTGCAGAATTTCAAGTGGGAATTCAGCGCCGTGCACAAGACGCGTCGCTGGAACTACTTCATTACACGCGCCGACTGGAACCCGTCGGAAAAGCTCACGCGTGCGCAGTTCGAGCCCACGCCGTTCTGCACGATCCAGAATCCCGGCCAGCCATACTGGAACCCGAACGCGAACCTGGTGCCCCAGCAGCCGACCATTCACGCGTGCCGGCTGCCGATGCGTAGCGGCTACCACGTCATCCTTGCAGTCTGGGAAGTCGCGGATACGGCGATGGCGTTCTATCAGGTCGTCGACGCGATCTTCACCAATGGCGATACGACACGCAGCCCGTTCTGATCCGGCCGCGACATGACGCGCCCGGCGATGCCCGGCGCGTCATGAGTTGAAGAACCCGTGTGAGGAGCGCGGTGAGCGGCACTGACACGGCAACCGGCTTACCCGGCGACCACCTGGTTGCGGCCTTGATGCTTCGCGCGGTACAGGCGTTCGTCGGCCTTGCGCAGGATCGCGTCGATCGTCTCGCCGTCCCGGCCGAATTCGGAGGCGCCGACACTCACGGTGACCTTGATCGGTTCGCCGATGCCTGCTTCGAACGGCGCGCCGGCGATTGCCGCGCGGATGCGCTCGCCGATCGACCGGGCCGTGTCCAGCGCGGCTTGCGGCAGCAGCACCATGAATTCCTCGCCGCCTACCCGCGCGACGCCATCGTACGGCCGGATCGCATCGGTGCATTTGTCGACGAAGCGTTGCAACACCTGATCGCCCGCCTGATGCCCGTAACTGTCGTTGATCGCCTTGAAGTGGTCGAGGTCGAGCGCGAGCAGCGAGAACGGCGCGCCGTTGCGCTTGGCCCGGTTGATTTCCGCTTCCACGCTTTCGATGAATTGCCGCCGGTTGGTCGCGCCCGTGAGCGGGTCCGTGGCCGCCAGGTGCTCGAGCTTTTCGTTGGTCCGTTGCAGCGCCTGCAACGCACGCTCCGTCCTGGCCATCGCGTCCCTCAACCGGGCAAACAGTTCTGCCTGGCTGTAGATCTTCGAAAACGAACGGGTCGTTTGAAAGGCCTGCACCACGCCGAAACTGAGCAGGAAGAAGCCGGCTGCGAAAATCGCATGCGCGAGCCACCACATGTGATTCCACGGCCGCCCGAGGATGAAGGCGAGCGACGAGAGTGCGAACGACGTGACCGAAATGCCGTAGATCGTCATCAGCGGCGAGCGGATGCGGCGTACGACCAGCGCAACGACGTTCACGGCCGAGAGCAGCAGTGCGCCGCCTTCCATCGACAGGCGCACCCACAGGTTGCCGGCCACCGGCGAGAAGGCGATCACGGCGACCGCGACGTCGACGAGTCCGAACAGCGCGAGCCAGGGCAACCAGATGCGGGGATCGGCGCGGGTCGTTGCGCTGTCGGCCTTGTGACTATAGGTGAGCTGCCCGACAAGGATCAGGATCGACATGGTCAGGCGCGATGCCGGCCCGTACAGCAGGAACAGCCAGATGTTGTGATGCGCCATGCCGGTGAACAGGCCGTGCAACGCATAGATGACGGAAAAGCCCAGAAAGCCCAGCGTAAGCCAGCGAAGCAACGGCTCACCCGACAGGCGATAGCAGCGCCAGCAGACATACGTGACGAACGCGCCTTCGAGCGTGGCGGCCGCGATCGCCAGCTCGTGAAAGGCGTGATTCTCGAATTTCAGCGACGGGTCCTGGAAGAAGTACAGGTAGGCGATCAGATAGGCGGGCAGCAGCGCGAAGCCGACCAGCAGGAGCCTCGCGTACACCCGGGTGACCAGTTGGGTGGTGCGGGTCGACGCTTGGGGGGCGAGATCGACAGTCATGTTCGGCCTCCGGGTTCGGTGGATGCATCAAGGACGGCTACGTGACGTCATCGCGGGTCGGCAGCCAATACGATGAAGCCCGATCGCGTCGCCTGAATTTCGTTGTTTTGAACAATCAGCCAAATGGCTGCGGGATATCCGGTTAAATTATCGAATGGCGATAATTGCAATATGGCAATGCGATCGCGTGAATATTTCTGATTTCGATACGGGTGAAAATACTCGATTCAAGGGTTGATGCCTGACGATTATGTAGTATAACCAAACGAAACGCGGGCGTCGGATTGAAGCATCACTACATCGGCCGTCGAAAGACCGGTATCCGCCGCCGCGTGGCAGGCACGCTATCCCAGGCCTGCGTGACGGCTTCACGTACCGCCTGCATCGCGCGTGTGACGGGCATCCGGTCTTGCGCGAAAGTGGCGTGTACATGCTTCACCAGCATAGACCGAAGTCGCAGTTTTTTCGTCGTAGATATAAGAACAAAATCAATATCGAAATTTGTCTTCGGATGGCAATTTGTAAGGTTGATTTCTCTTGAATTCGACCTGGGCGGAGCGTTGTCAATCGAAAGTGGAAGCCGCCGGGTGGAGGAGTCGAAAGGCTGATCTGATCACGATGTTGATTCGGTAGTCCGTATCAATGGTGCAGACGCTTGCCGTCCGCATGACGTGGCGGGTTTTCGTTACGCCCGTGTGGACGGAGCGCGTCTTCCTGAAATCTTCCCCGGCATGTATCGCGTGAAAGACCGATGCCGGCAATGCGTAAAACGCAATGAGGGCGTGAAAATGAAGAGCAACCGATCCGGAATCATGCAGCGATCGACCTTGAAGGGCGCGCTGGCGCTTCTGCTGGCATGGTCGTCCTTCGGCACCGGCACCGCCGCGGCAGCCGGGACGGGTACCGGCACGGCGCCGGCGTTCGTTTATAGCCCGTACAAGGACGCGACGATTTCGATGAACTGGAACACGAACGTCATCTCGTCGAACGTCACCGGTCAGATGCGCCCGGTGCTGTCGGTGCTGCCAGCCGGTGTCCGCACGCTGACGCTCGCGTTTGCGACCGGCGAATGCGGCAGCGAGAACTGGGCGGGCGTCGACGGCGGCGCGATGGCGGCCGCCAATGTGCCGCTTTTCACTGCTGCCAATGTGAATTACGTGATTTCCACCGGCGGCGCGGCCGGCATGTTCACGTGCGGGTCGGATGCGGGCATGGCGGCCTTCATCAATCGTTATGCGTCGAACAACCTCATCGGGATCGACTTCGATATCGAGGGCGGGCAGACACAACAGGTGATCGACGATCTCGTCCGGCGCGTGGCGGTCGCCCAGCAGAATTATCCCGGCCTGCGCTTCAGCTTTACGCTCGCGACACTGGCCCCTTCCCAGCAGGGCGCGACCACGGCCGGCTCCTGGGGCGCTAGCGCCCCCGACAGCTTCAACGTGTATGGAGACTGGGTCATGCAGGCGATCCAGGCGTACGGCCTGAAGAACTACACCATCGACCTGATGACGATGGACTACGGGTCGGCGGGGGCGGGGAACTGCGTGGTCGCGAACGGCACCTGCCAGATGGGACAGTCGGCGATCCAGGCGGCGATGAACCTGCACGATCACTGGGGCGTGCCGTACAGCCAGATCGAGCTGACGCCGATGATCGGCGGCAACGATGTGAGCGGCGAAACCTTTACGCCGGCCGATGCGGACACCGTTGCGCAGTTCGTGAAACAGAATGGCCTCGTGGGTGTCCACTTCTGGTCGTTCGACCGTGACGTCGATTGTCCGCCCGGCGCCGCATCGTCGACGTGCAACTCCATCGGCGGCGTCGGTACGCTCGGTTATACGAACCGGTTTGCCAACGACCTCGCGCCCGGCAATTGAACGAAGCGGGGGCAGCGCGTCGGATCGGTGTCGGCTTCCGCGTCGAGCGTACCTTCAGGCCGCGGCGGATCGCCCTTTCGGCTCGGCGAGGTGTGCCAGCCCGAGGCCCTCGAGCACCTGCGCCTGAATCGATGCCGCTTGGGCGTTGAGGGCGTCAGCGCCGAATGACTCGCCCACGATCAAACGCGGCGGGCGAGTACCGTTGGCTTGTGCGACAAGCTGCACGATCGCGTCGGCGACGTCGTGCGGGTTCGGCGCGTGGTCGCTCGCGAACAGCGCCATGAGCGTCTCCACCATCTTGTCCGGAATCGCGCCGGCCTCGCCGTAGCCGGGTATGCGTGCGGCGTCGGCGGGCCGCTGCGCGCTGGCGAAAATATTCGTCGGATAGTTGCTGGGTTGAACGAGAACGACGTCGATGCCCGACGTCGACAACTCGTAGCGGTAGCTGTCGGTCAACGCTTCGAGCGCGAACTTCGATGCGCCATAAAGACCGAAGAACGGAAACGTCACGCGGCCGAGTATCGAGCCGATGTTCACGATCAGGCCTTCGCCCAGTTTCCTGAAGGTTGGCAGCACCGCCCTCGACGTTCGCTGGATGCCGAATACATTCACGTCGAAGAGCGCCTGTACCTGCTGTGTCGTGAACGCCTCGGAAATACCCGCTGATCCGATACCTGCGTTGTTGACGAGGACGTCGAGATGCCCGGCATTTTCCAGCACGGAAGCCACGCCTCGCTCGACGGACGCATCGTCCGCCACATCCAGTTCGATGACGTGCATGCCTTTCGCTTGAAGGGCTTCGGCATGCGGCCGGTTTCGGCCGGCGATGTCGCGCATCGACGCGAATACCCGGTGCCCGGCCGCCGAGAGCCCTTCTGCAGTGTGGCGGCCGAAGCCGCTGCTGGCGCCGGTTATCAGAATAGTTTTGGTCATGTCGAGTGTGTTCCAGCAAAACAAGGTTGGAGAGCCGCAACCGAATCAGCGCGAGCATGTCCGACGCGGTCGAGATGAAATGGGCGACGTCATTGGAGAACTCTTCGCCGCATTGCAGTGCAGTCTAGGTTTTTCACGGAAAGCGGGCTATAGTCGCAAATGACATTAATGGATGCGTTTACGACATGAGATTGTCCATTCTGGCGCTCGAAGGGCTGTTCGACACCGGCCTGACGGTGCTTTTGGATACCTTCGCGATGGCCAACGAACTGGCTGCCGCTCAGGGCTTTGCCGCGCCGCCCTTCGACGTCGGAGTGGTCGGCGTACGCAGACGCGTCCGTACCGCGCACGGACTGTCCATGCTGGCGGAGCCCGCAAGCAGCGCACGCCATGCCGACTGGGTGGTCGTGCCCGCGCCTGGCATCAGGCAGCCGGAGCGCCTGATCGAGGCGCTGGAGCGTCCGGACGTGCGCGATGCAATGGCGCACCTTCGGGCGTGGCATGCCGATGGCGTCGGCGTCGCCGCCGCTTGCATCGGTACGTTCGTGCTGGCGGAAGCCGGGCTTCTGGATCATCGCGAGGCGACGACAACCTGGTCGCTCTCGCCCTTCTTTCGTCAACGTTATCCTGCGGTCGATCTGAACGATTCACGCATGGTCGTCGCCGCGGATCGCTTGGTGACGGCGGGATCGGCCATGGGTCATCTCGACCTTGCGCTGTGGTTGATGCGTCAGGCGAGTCCCGAACTGGCCACGCTCGTTGCCCGTTTCATGCTGATCGACAAGCGTTCGTCGCAGGCCGAATACATCATTCCGGATTACCTTGCCCATGCGGATCCGCTGGTCGCTCGATTCGAGCGATGGGCCCGCGAGCATCTTTCCGCGGGTTTTTCGCTTCAGGCGGCGGCCGCCGCATTGGCCGTCGGACCGCGCACGCTGCAGCGCCGTACCGAGGCGGTACTTGGGAAGTCGCCATTGGCGTTCGTCCAGGATCTCCGCATCGAACGGGCACAGAATCTCGTGTCGATGGGTTACGACCTGGAGACGATTGCGAGCGAGGTCGGCTACGCGGATGCGGCGACGTTGCGGGCCTTGTTGCGTCGCAGGCTCGGCCGTGGGGTGCGGGAATTGCGCGCCAGCAATCGGTAGCGTCCGGCCTTGAAAAGCGGCGTGCCGTACGCGGCGAATGCCGAGCCACGGGGCCGTGGGCGCCGCCGGAACGGGACTAGCGCCTGCCGGCGCGCCCGTGAATACCCGTCAGTTCGACCATGAAATCCAGGAACGCCCGGGTCTTGGCCGGCACGTGATGCCGGGATGGGTAGTACGCATATAACGGATACCGCTCGTCGGCCCATTCGGGAAAGAGATCGATCAACCGGCCGTCGGCGATCAGCGGCTCGGCACCGAGCAGCAGCATCTGCGCAATGCCGGAACCGGCGAGGCACGCGCTGAGCAGGGCGCCTGGATCGTTGACCGTGAGGCGTCCCCGGGTGTCGACCACGATGCGTTTGCGCCGACGATGGAATTCCCAGGCGAACGGCTTGCCTGTCTCCGGGTTGCGAAATTCAAGGCACCGGTGGCTCCGGCTTTCGAGGTCCTCGGGTTTGGCCGGCCGTCCCCGGCGAGCGATGTACGAGGGCGCCGCGACCGTCACGACGCCGGTATCGAGCAGCTTTCTCGCAATCAGGCTGGACGATCGCGGTTCGCCGAATCGCACGGCGAGGTCGAAGCCGTCCATGACGAGGTCGCCCAGGCTGTCTCGCGCGATGAGCTCGATTTCGAGGTCGGGATGTGCGTCCATGAACGCATCGAGTTGTTGCCCGAGAATGGCCCGGTAAACGACGGGATCCAGATTGATTCGCAGCTTTCCGCGCACGACGGAGGCGCCGCCTGCGGCCGCCGCGGCCGCTTCCTCCAGCCCGGCAAGATGCGGCATGACCTGCTCGTAAAACCTGCGGCCCTCTTCGGTCAGCGACACCGACCGCGTCGTTCGGTTGAAAAGCCGGATGTTCAGCTTTCTTTCCAGTCGCGCAATCGCTCGACTGACGCCCGGCGGCGTCATGCCTATTACGTCGGCCGCAGCCGCAAACGTTCCGGCATCGACCACGGCGGCGAACACGCTAATGCTGCCGGACAGTTTCTCGCTACTGGATCTCATGGTTGTTCGAGTGCATACGGTGGCGGATCGCGGGCGACCCGCTGAAGGCCGCCACGCCGACGCCGGACAGCGCAGCAATGCCGGTCGTCTGCGTCGATCATGCCGAATTAGTGACGCGTTGTCACTTATCTGCTTCCATCCATGTCGTTTTGTTTCGCTCGATGTTTGGCCAGAATGCGACCGACGTATTCACACACGGAGAACGAACATGTATGCGATAACAGGAATCACCGGCAAGGTCGGCGGCGCATTGGCCAGCGAGCTGCTGGCGGCGGGGCGGCCGGTGCGCGCGGTCGCGCGCGACACGACGCGGGCAGGGGCGTGGGCGGCGCGCGGGTGCGAGATTGCGACCGCCTTCATGGAAGACCCATCGTCGCTCGCCGCCGCGTTCACGGGCGCTGCGGGCGTTTTCATCCTGCCGCCTTCGGAGTTCGATCCGGAGCCCGGGTTTCCCGAGGCGCGGAAGGTGATCGAGGCCGTGTCCGCGGCGCTTCTGAAGGCGCGCCCCGAAAAGGTCGTTTGCCTGTCGACGATCGGTGCACAGGCTGACGAGCCCAATCTGCTCACGCAACGCACGCTGATGGAACAGGCGCTGCGCGAGATGCCGATGCCCGTGACGTTCCTGCGGCCCGGCTGGTTCATGGAGAACGCCGCGTGGGACGTCGCGTCCGCGCGCGACGAGGGCGTCGTCGCCAGCTACCTGCAGCCGCTCGACAAGCCCGTGCCGATGGTCGCCACCGCGGACGTAGGTCGCGTTGCGGCCGAACTGCTCCAGCAGACCTGGCGCGGTGTGCGTGTCGTCGAGCTCGAGGGCCCGCGCCGCGTGAGCCCCGACGATCTTGCACTCGCCTTCGCTCGCGTTCTGGGCCGGCAGGTGCGCGCGGAAGGCGTCGACAGGCGAACGTGGGAAGCGCTGTTCCGTGCGCAGGGCATGAAACATCCACTACCCCGCATGCGCATGCTGGACGGCTTCAACGAAGGCTGGATCGATTTCGAAAGTAATCCGGAAGAAATCGTGCGTGGTCGCATTGCACTGGATACGGTTCTCGGCGAGCTTGTGTCGCGTGCGGTCTGAATGAATTCGGTGGGCGGCGTGTGGCGCGTTGGTGCTACGCGCCAACGATGCATCGTCGCGGTCGAACGACTGCCGGATTCCGTGTCGATTGGATGTCGCGATTGTCGCTATTAATGTCATTTGTGACTATGGATCAGACCTCGTCGCGAGTCTAGACTGCGAAGCGTTTCCGGCATCCGCAGATCTCTGCTGCACCTTCTGTACGACAAGGCCAATCCGATGACATTTTCGCCAGAACTTCACCTGCTGACGCTCACTGCAATCGCAACGCTGCTGATGTGGATTCCGTACATGCTGGCCAGGATCATGACGCGTGGCCTGATGGCGGCCCTGAAAAATCCCGGTCCGTCCCGTCCGCCCGATCCGCCGTGGGCGGAACGCGCACGGAGCGCGCATGCGAACGCGATCGAGAATCTCGCCGTGTTCGCCCCGCTCGTGCTGATGTGCGCAATGACGGGGGCGAGCGGCCCGGCGACGGTGTTCGCGGCCAAGCTCTATCTCGGTGCCCGGTTGGTTCACTACGTGGTCTACGCCGCCGGCATTCCCGTTGTTCGCACGATCGCCTTCCTGGCCGGCTTCGCGGCGACGCTCACGTTCGCTGTTGCGTTGCTCGGACAAGCGAGCTGACCCCCACGCACTTGCGTTTCACTTGCCTGCTTACTTCAGAGGTCACCATGAAATCGACTCCCGGCAACATCCTCGACACGATCGGCAACACGTCACTCGTCCCGTTGCGAAACGTTGTCCCGAAGAACGGCGCACGCCTTTTCGTCAAGCTCGAAAGTCAGAATCCAACCGGCAGCATGAAAGATCGGATCGCGCTCGAGATGATCGAAGCTCCCGAGCGGGATGGGCGTCTGAAGCCCGGCGGCGCAGTGGTCGAATACACCGGCGGCAGCACAGGTGTGTCGCTGGCGCTGGTGTGTGCCGTCAAGCGGCATCCGCTGCATCTGGTTTCATCGGATGCGTTCTCGAAGGAAAAGCTGGATCACATGCGCCTGCTGGGCGCGAAGCTGACGCTCGTCGCCAGCGACAACGGCAAGCAAACCGAGAAGCTGACGAAGGACATGATTCGCGAAGCGCATCGAATTGCCGGCGAGACGGGCGCATACATCACGGCGCAGATGGAAAACACCGATCAGCTCAACGCCTATACGAAGATGGCCGACGAGATCTGGGAGCAGACCGGCGGCCGCCTCGACGGCTTCGTCCAGAGCGTCGGCACGGCTGCGTCGCTGCGCGGGATTTCGCGGCGCTTGCGCGAACACGATGCACGCATTCGGATCGCCGGTGTGGAGCCGGCCGAATCCGCGGTACTGTCGGGTGGCCCTACCGGCGCGCACAAGATCGACGGGATCGGCGCGGGTTATGTCGTGCCGCTTTGGCGCGACGGGATTGCTGACGAGCTCGAGCGTGTCTCCACGGAGGAGGCGAGAGCCATGGCGTTCCGACTGGCCGCCGAAGAGGGGTTGTTCTGCGGTACGTCGACCGGAGCCAACGTAACTGGTGCATTGCGACTCGCCGAACGGCTTGGCCCGGATGCCACGATCGTGACGATCATGTGCGACACCGGCATGAAGTACCTGAAGTCGTTCGCGCCAACGACGGGCTGACGGCCATTGGTCGTAGTCGCATCGTTTTGCACCAAGACCGGTTTCGTCTGGCGCAGCAGGTGAACGGCGATCAGCGCGACCGGCACGACGCCGATGATCCGGTGGCGGGCAGGGCGCCGTGCTGGCGGGAAGGCCTCGGGTTCACTCACGTCGGCCTCACCCGTGGATGATGCATCGCTCTACTGGATGACATGAAAGGATTCCTGATAATAAAGCGGTGGAGCGAATGAAAAGGGACGGCGTCTGCGACGCGGCCGTCCACCGTTGATCGACGATCGACCGGTGCCGCATCGGGATGCGCGTGCGTGTGCGACGGTGGACCGTCGTTACGGTTGGTCGGCAGCGGTGTGTCGGCTTCGGCATCGATCGGTTGCTGGCGGACTTCGGCGCGCGTGAGCGACGCCGGCGTGGATGGTGCGAAAGTCTGCGTGCCGAACGGCAGGGTCGGTGCCTGTTATGAACCAATACGAATCCAGCCATTGGCGGATTTGACCCGTGACATATTCAGGGTGGCGCGCAGGCGATGTTTGTTTCACCGCGCGGTTCTTGTCGGGGCTATTGGAGCCATTTTGATCATCGTGACCCGATTAAACGATTAAGAACACGTAATTGAATCAATCACGCGGAAAGTTGCGCTTTAATTTTCAGAATTAAAAAATGTGTGATTGAGTAACATTGGTTGCATATATTTTTAATCTCAGGCGGGAATTTTCAGGCGCAGCATAATTCGGATCGGCGACGTACAATTCGCTGCGAAACGGTAATGCCGTGAAAAATGCGCCATTTCCCCAAAGCCCCTCGAACCCGGCTGGTTTTCTCTTGATCGCCATTGGCATGGTTGCCGGGCACCGCTGGCGCCTGTTGCGAACGTCGACAGCAGCCCGAATGCAGAATGACCCACAACCGATACGACAGCTCGCCCCGACGCATGGCGACCGTCATCGACACCAAGGAAGCAAGATGCCGACATTCCAGGTGATGTTGAAGATGGCACTCTACGTTTCGCTGGTCCTGGCCACGCCAGGCCCGACAAATACCTTGTTGCTGTCCTCGGGAATCAAGGTCGGCTTCCGGCAATCGTCGCGACTCCTGGTGGCGGAGGCATCGGGCTACGGCTTCGCGATATCACTGTGGGGCTTCTTCCTGGCGACCTTCGCGGCCACGCGGCCCTGGCTTTACGATGTGCTGAAGCTGGGGAGTTCGGCCTACATCTTCTATCTCGCCCTGCAGCTATGGAAAAGCCCGCATCTTGAAGACATCCGGTCGGGCACCATCGGCTTTCGCGACATGTTCGTCGCGACGACCATGAACCCGAAGGCGTTGTTGTTCGCCACGGCGGTCTTTCCCCCGCAGGCTTTCGTATCGGTTCCGTTCTATCTCTGCTCGATCGCGGTCTTTACGGCGCTTGCCGTGACGATCGGTTCGATGTGGCTTGTCGTCGGCGGTGTCCTGACGGCGCGCCGGTCGCTGGCCACCCATACCGGAACGCTGCTTCGCGGCGCGTCTGTCGTGCTGGCGATGTTCGCGGGCACGCTGGCGTTTTCCGTACTCAATCGCTAAGGCCTGTCGGGCAGCACCCCTCTCATCGCCGGGAGCAGGTCAAGTTCGCCGAAATGCGCAAGGGTCGACATCATTGTTTCGCAAATGGTGGCGACCTTATTCGTTTCCCGTTAATTGGGTAGTTAATTTATCGTTTTCATACAATAAATGGGTGTGTTGTCTAAAAATGAAATGGTTGATTTTTAAAAATGTAAATGCTCATCCATAAAATATCTCGACGATATTTTATGGATTGAATATTTCTCTGGAGCAATGAAAATTGATATGAAATTTTACGAGGTATGCCGTCGTGAACGCTGTTAAGGTGTATCGGACAGGTTGCGCGAACGGTATGGAAAGCTTCGGGAGGATGAAGTCTCATGTGCATTCGATGCGTTAATGGCAATTTCCGCATCAGCAAGCCAATCCATTCATGACGCGTTACCGGACGATTTACGAGTTCAGCTCGATCAGGCGGCACCATCCCTTCAGGTTTCAAATCCTATGAGAACCGTGTCATGAGCAACCCGATCAAGAATATCGTCATCGTGGGCGGCGGCACCGCGGGCTGGATGGCCGCTTCGTACCTCGTCCGGGCGCTCCAGCAGCACACGAGCATTACGCTCGTCGAGTCCGCGGCGATCCCCCGGATCGGCGTGGGCGAGGCGACCATCCCGAGTCTGCAGAAGGTGTTCTTCGACTTCCTCGGGATACCGGAGCGGGAGTGGATGCCCCAGGTGAACGGCGCGTTCAAGGCCGCCATCAAGTTCGTGAACTGGAGGAAGTCCCCGGAGCGCTCGCGCGACGATCATTTCTACCACTTGTTCGGCACCGTGCCGAACTGCGACGGCGTACCGCTTACCCACTACTGGATGCGCAAGCGCGAACAGGGCTTCCAGCAGCCGATGGAGTACGCGTGCTACCCGCAGCCCGGGGCGCTCGACGCCAAGCTCGCACCGTGCCTGTCCGACGGTACCCGCCAGATGTCCCACGCGTGGCACTTCGATGCGCACCTGGTAGCCGACTTCCTGAAGCGCTGGGCCATCGAGCGCGGGGTGAAACAGGTGATCGACGAGGTCGAGCAGGTTCACCTGAACGAACGCGGCTACATCGCCAGCCTGTCCACCAAGGAAGGGCGCACGCTGGAGGCGGACCTGTTCATCGACTGCTCCGGCATGCGGGGGCTGCTGATCAACCAGGCGCTGAAAGAGCCCTTCATCGACATGTCCGACTACCTGCTGTGCGACAGCGCGGTCGCCAGCGCCGTGCCGAACGCCGATGCGCGCGTGGGAGTCGAGCCGTACACCTCGGCGATCGCCATGAATGCGGGGTGGACCTGGAAGATTCCGATGCTGGGCCGGTTCGGCAGCGGCTACGTCTTCTCGAGCAAGTTCACGTCGCGCGACCAGGCCACCGCCGACTTCCTCAACCTCTGGGGCCTGTCGGACAAGCAGCCGCTCAACCAGATCAAGTTCCGGGTCGGGCGCAACGGGCGGGCGTGGGTCAACAACTGCGTCGCGATCGGGCTCTCGTCGTGCTTCCTGGAGCCGCTGGAATCGACGGGAATCTACTTCATCTACGCGGCGCTTTATCAGCTCGTGAAGCACTTCCCCGATACCTCGTTCGACCCGCGGCTGGCGGACGCATTCAACGCCGAGATCGTCCACATGTTCGACGACTGCCGGGATTTCGTCCAGGCGCACTATTTCACCTCGTCGCGCGACGACACGCCGTTCTGGCTCGCGAACCGGCACGACCTGCGCCTCTCGGACGCCATCAAGGAAAAGGTTCAGCGCTACAAGGCAGGATTGCCGCTGACCACCACGTCGTTCGACGATTCGACGTACTACGAAACGTTCGACTACGAATTCAGGAACTTCTGGTTGAACGGAAACTACTACTGCATCTTTGCGGGCTTGGGGCTACTGCCCGACCGGTCGCTGCCGCTCTTGCAGCACCGGCCGGAGTCGATCGACAAGGCCGAGGCGATGTTCGCCCGCATCCGGCGCGAGGCCGAGCGTCTGCGGACGAGCCTGCCGACGAACTACGACTACCTGCGGTCGCTGCGCGACGGCGGCGCGGGGCTGTCTCGCAGCCAGCCCGGGCCGACGCTCGCGGCGCCGGAAATCCTGTAGTGGAGCGCACCCTGGACCGCGCATGCGCATTCGCGGCGACGCACGCCGCGGTGGCGGCTTGCGATCCGCTGCGGGCGCGGGCACTCGTTCTGCAACTGCCGGGCCTGAACCGTCAGAAGGACGTGCCCGGCATCGTCGGCCTGTTGCGCGAGTTCCTCCCGGTGCGCGGCGTGCCCGCCGGCTGGGGCTTCGTCGAAGCCGCCGCCGCGATGCGGGACATCGGGTTCTTCCTGGGCTCGCTCAAGCGGCACGGCCACGAGCCCGTGGACGCGGTGCCCGGGCTCGAGCCGGTGCTGCTCGACCTGGCGCGCGTGACCGGCCTGCCGCCGCGCGAGACGCTTCTGCACGTGACGGTCTGGAACCCCGCGGCGGCCGACGCGCAGCGGAGCTACACCGGGCTGCGCGACGAAGCGCACCTGCTCGAGAGCGTGCGTATCTCGATGGCGGCGCTCGAGGCGGCCATCGGGATGACCGTCGAACTGTACGACGTGCCCCTGCGGTCGCCGTCGTTCGCCGAAGGGTGCGACGAGCTGGCGGACTATCTCCACAAGATGGTCGAATCGATCGTTTACGCCTACCGCTATATCTCGGTGCAGGTCTTCTACGACGAGCTTCGGCCGTACTACGAACCGATTCGGGTCGGGGGCCGGAGCTACCTCGGCCCCGGTGCGGTGGAAATGCCGCTCTTCGTGCTGGAGCACGTGCTGTGGGGGTCGCAATCCGACCACCCGGGTTATCGGGAATTCAAGGAGACGTACCTGCCCTACGTGCTTCCCGCGTTCGGGGCGATCTACGCGCGGTTCGCCGGGGCGCCGTCGCTCGTCGACCGCGTGCTCGACGAGGTGCAGGCGACCGGCGCGCGGAGTGAGCCCGTCGTGGCCGGGCTGGCCGCCCTCGACCGGGTCTTCGAGATCCTGCTGCGCTTCCGCGCGCCGCACGTCAAATTGGCGGAGCGGGCGTACGAGGTCGGGCGAAGCGGCCCGACGATCGGCAGCGGGGGGTACGCGCCCAGCATGCTCGGCGATCTGCTCACGCTCACGCGTGCCGTGCGGTCCCGCCTTCGCGCCGCGCTCGACGAGCCCTGACACCCGACGCCCGACGCCCGACGCCCGACGCCCGACGCCCGACGCCCGACGCGTGCAGCCATGTGTTCCATCTCACAAGGAGAGTGTGCCCTCATGACTCAAAAGAGCCCCGCGAACGGGCGCGACAGCAACCACTTCGACGTGATCATCCTCGGGTCGGGCATGTCCGGCACCCAGATGGGGGCGATCCTGGCCAACCAGCAGTTTCGCGTGCTGATCATCGAGGAGTCGTCGCACCCGCGCTTCACGATCGGCGAATCGTCGATCCCCGAGACGTCCCTGATGAATCGCATCATCGCCGATCGCTACGGCATTCCGGAGCTCGACCGCATCACGTCGTTCTACGCGACGCAGCGTTACGTCGCATCGAGCACGGGCATCAAGCGCAACTTCGGCTTCGTGTTCCACAAGCCCGGCCAGGAGCACGATCCGAAGGAATTCACGCAGTGCGTGATTCCCGAACTGCCGTGGGGCCCGGAGAGCCACTATTACCGCCAGGACGTCGACGCCTACCTGTTGCAGGCCGCGATCAAATACGGCTGCACGGTGCGCCAGAAGACGAACGTGACCGAATACCACGCCGACAAGGACGGCGTTGCGGTGACCACCGCCCAGGGCGAACGGTTCACCGGCCGGTACATGATCGATTGCGGCGGGCCGCGCGCGCCGCTCGCGACCAAGTTCAAGCTCCGCGAAGAGCCGTGCCGCTTCAAGACGCATTCGCGCAGCATTTACACGCACATGCTCGGGGTCAAGCCGTTCGACGACATCTTCAAGGTCAAGGGGCAGCGCTGGCGCTGGCACGAGGGAACCCTGCATCACATGTTCGCGGGCGGCTGGCTCTGGGTGATTCCGTTCAACAACCACCCGCGATCGACCAACAACCTGGTGAGCGTCGGCCTGCAGCTCGACCCGCGTGTCTACCCGAAAACGGACATCTCCGCGCAGCAGGAATTCGACGAGTTCCTCGCGCGGTTCCCGAGCATCGCGGCGCAGTTCCGGGACGCCGTGCCGGTGCGCGACTGGGTCAAGACCGACCGCCTGCAATTCTCGTCGAGCGCCTGCGTCGGCGACCGCTACTGCCTGATGCTGCATGCGAACGGGTTCATCGACCCGCTGTTCTCCCGGGGGCTCGAGAACACCGCGGTGACCATCCATGCGCTCGCGGCGCGCCTCATCAAGGCGCTGCGCGACGACGACTTCTCCCCCGAGCGCTTCGAGTACATCGAGCGCCTGCAGCAGAAGCTCCTGGACCACAACGACGACTTCGTCAGTTGCTGCTACACGGCGTTCGCGGACTTCCGCCTGTGGGACGCGTTCCACAGGCTGTGGGCGGTCGGCACGATCCTCGGGCAGTTCCGGCTCGTGCAGGCCCATGCGAGGTTCCGCGCGTCGCGTGACGAGGGCGACCTCGATCACCTCGACAACGACCCTCCGTATCTCGGGTACCTGTGCGCGGACATGGAGGGGTACTACCAGTTGTTCAACGACGCCAAAGCCGAGGTCGAGGCCGTGAGCGCCGGGCGCAAGGAGGCCGGGGAGGCCGCGGCGCGGATTCACGCCCTCATCGACGAACGCGAGTTCGCCAGGCCGATGTTCGGCTTCGGGTACTGCATCACCGGGGCCAGGCCGCAACTCAACAACTCGAAGTACAGCCTGGTGCCGGCGATGAAGCTGATGCACTGGACGCAAACCAGCGCGCCGGCAGAGGTGAAACGGTACTTCGACTACAACCCGATGTTCGCGCTGCTCAAGGCGTACATCACGACCCGCATCGGCCTGGCGCTGAAGTAGCCGGCCGACACCGCCAGGAAAACGATGAACGACGTTCAATTCGATCAAGCGGTCGCCACGGAGCAAGCCCCGGGGGTGTATGACGCGACCACGCGCGTGGCCGCGAGCTGGTACGTCGCGATGCGCTCGGACGACCTCAAGGACAAGCCGACGGAGTTGACGCTGTTCGGCCGTCCGTGCGTGGCGTGGCGCGGTGCGACGGGGCGCGCGGTGGTGATGGACCGCCACTGCTCGCACCTCGGCGCGAACCTGGCCGACGGGCGGGTCACGGACGGGTGCATCCAGTGCCCGTTTCACCACTGGCGGTACGACGAGCAGGGCCGGTGCGTTCACATCCCCGGACACAGCCAGGTGGTGCGGCAGCTGGAGCCCGTTCCGCGCGGCGCGCGTCAGCCGACGTGGGTCACCGCGGAGCGGTACGGCTACGTGTGGGTCTGGTACGGCTCCCCGCAGCCGCTGCACCCGCTGCCCGAAATCGCCGCGGCCGACGTCGACAACGGCGACTTCATGCACCTGCACTTCGCGTTCGAGACGACGACGGCGGTCTTGCGGATCGTCGAGAACTTCTACGACGCGCAGCACGCGACCCCCGTGCACGCGCTCCCGATCTCGGCCTTCGAACTCAAGCTGTTCGACGACTGGCGCCCGTGGCCGGAGGTCGAGCCGCTGGCCCGGGCGGGCGCGTGGTTCGGTGCCGGGATCGACTTCACCGTGAACCGGTACTTCGGGCCCCTCGGCATGCTGTCGCGCGCGCTCGGCCTGAACATGTCGCAGATGAACCTGCACTTCGACGGCTACCCCGGCGGGTGCGTCATGACCGTCGCGCTGGACGGAGACTTCAAATACAAGCTGCTCCAGTGCGTCACGCCGGTGAGCGACGGCAAAAACGTCATGCACATGCTCATCTCGATCAAGAAGGTGGGCGGCGTCTTGCGCCGCGCGACCGACTACGTGCTGTTCGGGTTGCAGACCCGACAGGCCGCGGGGTACGACGTCAGGATCTGGAACGGGATGAAGCCGGACGGCGGCGGCGCGTACAGCAGGTACGACAAGCTCGTGCTCAAGTACCGCGCGTTCTACCGGGGCTGGGTCGACCGCGTGGCCGAGACGGGCGCTCGACCGCACCGCCGCGAGTGAGCGGCGAGGCGTGAGGCGGCGGCCGGGAGCCGGCCAATGAGCAGGATCGCGCCGGAAAGGCATGCGGCCGGCATGCCCGGGCCGAGCACGGCCCGTTTTTTCGCGATCATCGTTTCACGTCGTCGGACGGGCGGGCGGCCGTCGGGCCGGTGCGCTCGAGCGCTTGAGCGACAAGGATTTCGCGGGCCCGGCTGCGGGCGCCGCGAAATCCGCCGCCAGGCGCCGGGTCGGCGCGCGATCCGGCTGTCAGCCGGCTGCCGAACATAGGCGGCGATCAAGAGCCGGCCGATGCCGTCGCGACCGGCGCCGCATCGGGATGCGCGCGCGCGTAAAGCTGGCGATTGCGCGCGATCTGCGCCTGCGACGGCGGGTAGTCGTTCCGGTCCGTCGGCAGCAGGCCGCCGGCTTCGGCATTGATCAGCTGCTGGTAGATTTCGGCGCGCGTGAGCGGCGCCTGCGTGGACTGGGCGAAGGCCTGTGTACCGAACGGCAGGCTCAGCGCGGCAACGACAAAGGCAGTGAAGAGTTTCATGGCGATTCCCTGGTGGTTGAACGAACGGGCGAGTGGGGCGGCCCCACGTATCCCATTCTGGTTGCCGCGGCAGTCACGACGCTGACCCGCCGATTACAGTTTTGTAATCCGCCCGTTTCGCGCTTGCACGATGCGGCTCGCGCGCCGCGTTTCCCGGTAACATCGGCGCATGTCACCACCCCATGCGACGGAGCCGACCATGCGCATCCTGATAGTCGAAGACGAACCGAAGACCGGCGCGTACCTGAAGAAAGGGCTCGAGGAATCCGGCTTCAGCGTCGATCTCGCGAAGGATGGCGGCGAGGGCCTGACGCTCGCGCAGGAGGAAAGCTACGACGTGATCGTGCTCGACGTGATGCTGCCCGTGCTCGACGGCTGGAGTGTGCTCAAGCGGCTGCGCGACACGCACGCGACGCCCGTGCTGTTCCTGACCGCGCGCGACGACGTGCAGGATCGTGTGCACGGCCTCGAACTCGGCGCCGACGACTACCTCGTGAAGCCGTTCGCATTCGTCGAGCTGCTTGCGCGGATCCGCACGCTCGCACGGCGCGGGCCGCCGCGCGAGACGGAGCGCATCGCGGTGGGCGACCTGGAGATCGATGTCGTGCGACGCCGCGTGAAGCGCGGCACCGTGCGGATCGACCTGACGCCGCGCGAATTCTCGCTGCTGCAACTGCTCGCGCGCCGGCAGGGCGAGGTGCTGAGTCGCACGCAGATCGCGTCGTACGTGTGGGACATGAATTTCGACAGCGACACCAACGTCGTCGAAGTCGCGATCCGGCGGCTGCGCGCGAAGATCGACGACGATTTCGCGGTCAAGCTGATCCATACGGTGCGCGGCGTCGGCTACGTGCTCGAACCGAAGGACGCCGCATGACGCTCGGCCGCTCGATCGGCGCGACGCTCGCGCTCGCGTTCGGCGCGACCATGCTCGCCGTCTTCGCGCTTGTCGGCACCTATGTGTATACGGCCCTCGAGCGGCAGGTGAGCACGCAGGACGACCTCGACATCGTGCTCGCCGCGCGGCACACGCGCCGGCTGGCGGGCGAGCTCGATTCGCTCGACGAGGTGCGCACGCATGCGGACCGGCTGACGAGCCAGGTGCTCGGCAACGCGGCGCTGTCGATCGCCGTCGTCGACGGGCAGGGCAACGTGCTCGCGCGCCACAACGTCGAGCGCACCGGGTTCGAGGACTCGCCCGAGCCGGCGGCAGCCGCATCGACGTCCACCTCGCCCACCTCGCCCACCTCGCCCGCGCTGCCGGCATTGCCCGACGCCGCGCTGTTCCCGCCGCACGCGACGCCGGTGCCCGCGAACGAACGGATCACCACCGACCGGATCGCGACCTGGACGGCCGCCGGCGGCGTGTCCGTGCGCGGCGTCGTCAGCGACGCGCAGTTGCGCGACCACTCGACGATCCGGATCGCGATCGCGCGCAACATGAGCGATCGCGCCGCGATGCTCGACGGCTACCGTGACCGGCTGAAGATCGCCGGCGGCCTGGGCGCGCTGTTCGCGATGCTGCTCAGCTACTGGCTGATCCGCACATCGCTCGCGCCGCTGCGCGAGATCGTCGCGAACACGGGCCGGATCACCGTCGACAAGCTCGATACGCGGCTCGACGCGTCGCGTGCGCCGCGCGAGCTGACGGCGCTCGTCGACGCGCAGAATGCGATGCTCGGCCGCCTGCAGCAGGCGTTCGGACACCTGTCGCAATTCAGCGCGGATCTCGCGCACGACCTGCGTACGCCGCTGAACAACATGCGCGGCGCGACCGAGGTGGCGCTCGCGCGGCCGCGTTCGCCCGACGAGTACCAGGCGCTGCTCGAATCGAATCTCGAGGAATACGACCGTCTCGCGCGGATGATCGAGAACGTGCTGTTTCTCGCGCGCGCCGAGCATCCGGGCTTCGTCACGCGGCAGCGTGCGTTCGACGTGCATGACGAACTGGAGCGTATCGCCGGCTACTTCGAAGGGCTGGCCGACGAAGCGGGATCGACGCTGCGCGTCGACGGGCACGGGCAACTGACCGCCGATCTCGAACTGTTCCGCCGCGCGGTCAGCAACCTGCTGGCCAACGCGCTGCGCTATACGCCGGCGGGCGGCGTGATCGCGATGAGCGTCGACGAAACGGCGGATGCGGTGCGCGTCGTCGTCGCGAACCCGGGCGAGCCGATCGATCCCGCGCTGCTGCCGCGCATCTTCGAGCGTTTCGTGCGCGGCGACCCCGCGCGCAGCGGCGGCGTGCCGGGCGGCACGGCCGGGCTCGGCCTCGCGATCGTGCGCTCGGTGATGGAATTGCACG
This sequence comes from Burkholderia sp. 22088, assembly GCF_052045915.1. Classification (NCBI taxonomy): domain Bacteria; kingdom Pseudomonadati; phylum Pseudomonadota; class Betaproteobacteria; order Burkholderiales; family Burkholderiaceae; genus Burkholderia; species Burkholderia sp. 22088. The sequence continues at coordinate 292,928 of NZ_JBQEPY010000007.1, read as the reverse complement.
GCGGCACCGCACGCGTCGAAAGCGACGCGGCCGGCACGCGCTTCATCCTCACGTTCGTCAGGACGCCGACGGCGTAGCGGCCGCGTGCGCGGCGGCCGTTGCGTGCGCATCCATATCCGTATCCTTGTTCCAGCCGCCGCCGAGCGCCGTCAGCAGCGCGACCGCCGCCTCCATCCGGCGCGCGGCGATCTGGTCGGCCAGGCGCCGGTTCGACAGCGCGATCGTCTGCGCGGTCACGACGTCGAGATAGCTGACCGCACCGGCGTTGAAGCGGTTGGTCGTCAGCTTCAGCGACAGGTCGGCCGCGTCGGTCGCGCGCTGCTGGCTGTTCGCTTCCGATGCGAGCGCATCGAGCGCGGACAGTTGATCCTCGACCTGCTGGAACGCGGCCAGCACGGTCTGCCGGTAATCGGCGACCACGCCGTCGTACTGCGCATGCGCGGCATGCAGCGACGCGCTGCGGCGCCCGCCGTCGAACAGCGTGCCGGCGAGCTGCGAGCCGAGCGACCAGAACAGGCTCGGCGCGGTGAGCCACGGCGCGAAGAACGAACTCTCGAGCCCCGCGCTCGCCGACAGCACCAGGTCGGGAAAGAACGCGGCGCGCGCCTCGCCGATCTGCGCGTTCGCGGCCGCGACGCGCCGCTCGGCCGCCGCGATGTCGGGCCGCCGCTCGAGCAGTTGCGACGGCACGCCGGCCGGGATCGCCGGCACGTCGAATGCCTGCACGCGCGGCGGCAGCGTGAAGGTCGACGCGCTTTCGCCGACCAGCGTCGCGAGCGCATGCTGAAGTTGCGCGCGCGACGCGTCGATGTCGGTGTCCTGCGTCTGCGTCGATTCGAGCTGCGTCTCGGCTTGCGCGACGGCCGACGCGTCGATCGCGCCGTCCGCGAGTTGCTGCTTCAGCAGCTTCAGTGCATCGGCATACGCGCGCACCGTTTCGTCGAGCAGTTGCTTTTGCGTGTCGAGCGAGCGCAGCGCGAAATAGTCGGTCGCGAGCTCGGCCGTGACGGACAGCCTCACGGCCTGCAGGTCGGCCGCGCTCGCGTCGGCATTCGCCTGCGCGCCCGTCACGGCGTCGCGCATGCGGCCGAACAGGTCGGGTTCCCAGCTCGCGGCGATGCCGGCCTGGTAGTCGGGCGTCGTCTTGCCGGCGAGCGACGAGCCGAGCTTGTTCTGCGACAAGCGCGAGCGGCTTTGTGCGACGCCGGCCGTGACGGTCGGCAGGAACCCCGCACGCTGGTAGCCGACCATCGCGCGCGCCTGCTGGAGATCGGCGACGGCTTTCTTCACGGTCTGGTTCGAGATGTCGACGCGCGCTTCGAGCGCGTTCAGTGCGGCGTCGTCGAAGACGGTCCACCACGGGCCGCGCGACGCGGCATCGGCGGGCGTGGCGACGTTCCAGCCGGGTTGGGAGACGGGGGCGGCCGAAGCCGGTACGCCCGAAGCCGGTATGCCCGTAGCCGGTACGCCCGTAGCCGGTACGCCCGTAGCCGGTATGCCCGCATAGTGCGCAGGCACCGCGACGGTGGGGGGCGAGTAGGCGGGTAGCGTCGAGCATGCGGTCAACGCGGCGGCGATGCCGAGCGTGACGACGCGGCGCGCGAACGGGAGCGGATGAAAGAGGCACATGGTGGAGATCTCGCGGGTTGTCATGAACGGTCAGCTGCGGGCCTTCGTCGACGTCGCAACCGGCGTCGACGCGGGCGCCGCGACGGCGGCCGGCGCTGCCGCGGCCGCAACCGCGCGAGGCGCCGCCGGCACGCCGGTAGCCGAGCCGGCCCGCGCAGCCGCCTGCGCCGCGCCGGGCTCGACCGCCACGATCTTCACGGTCTCGCCGCCGGCGATCGAATCGCCCGGGTTGTCGATCACCCGATCGGTCGCGGCCAGCCCCGCGACGATCTCGACGTGCGTGCCGAAATCGCGGCCGATTTGCACGGTCTTCAGCGCGGTGGTGCCGTTCGCGGCGACGGTCGCGACCGTCACGCCGTTCGGCCGGAACAGCAGCGCGCTGACCGGCAGCTCGAACGCGGGCGCCGCACTCGCGACGAGCAGGTGCGCCTGCGCATACGCGCCAGGCATCAGCGCGCCGTCGTGGTTGTCGACGTCGATCTCGACCCGCAGCGTGCGCGTCACGGGATCGATCGCGCCCGCGCTGCGCGCCACGCGTGCGGCGAAGCGCCGGCCCGGATACTGCTGCGTGGTCAGGTACACGGGCGTGCCGGCCGACACGCCGGCCGCGCTATCCTGCGGGACGTCGACGAACACGCGCAGCGTGTCGGTCTGCTCGAGGTGGAACAGCTCGCCCGACAGCCCCGGGCTGCCCGGTGTGCCGCCCGCCGTGACGAGCGTGCCGACGTCGACGTTGCGCGCGGTGATCACGCCGTCGAACGGCGCCGTCACCGATTCGTACGACACGAGTTCATTCAGATGGGCGGCATTCGCCTGCGCGGAGGCGAGCATCGCGCGCTTCGCGTTCATGTCGGCGACCTTCGTGTCGGTGTCCTGCTGCGATACCGACTGCGTCTTCAGCATCTCCTGCCAGCGCTGCGCGGTCGATTTCGCGTAGTCGTAGTTCGCCTGCGCGGTCGACGTGTCGGCGTGCGCCTGGCGCAACTGCGCGTCGAGGTCGGGTGCCGTGATCTGCGCGAGCGTCTGCCCGGCTTTCACATGCGTGCCGATATCCGCACTCCAGTGCGCGATGTAGCCGCTCGTGCGCGCATAGATCGACGCTTCCGCGTACGGCATCACCGCACCCGGCAGCGTGAGCGTCTGGTCGGCCGGCGCGGCGCCGGGCCGGATCACGGACACCGGCAGCGCCTGCTGCGCGGCCACCTGCACGCGCTGCGCGGCGCGTGCATCGATACGCGGCACGATGCCGGCGGCCAGCAGCGCGGCGGCGAGTGCGAGCGCGGCCAGCGGCACGGCGAGCCTGCGGCCGCGACGGGGCAGCGGCGCGTCGGATGCGGTGTCGCGCGCGACAGGCGGCACCGCCGCCGTTTCGGCGGAAAGCTGGGCGAGAGGTTCGGTCGAGTCGTTCATGATGGGTTCGAAGTCGGGCGAGTCGGAGGAAATCGGCGGGTATCCAGTCCAGCTATCCGGGTATCCGTGCTCAAGGCAGTGCCGGCGTGTCCGGCACGCGGCGTGCGGCGGCCGCATCGCGTCGCCGTTCGAGCCACGCATGGACGAAGCCGAACACGACGGGTACGAACAGCAGCGTCGACACCGTGCCGAACGCGAGGCCGCCGATCACCGCGCGGCCGAGCGGCGCGTTCTGTTCGCCGCCGTCGCCGAGGCCGAGCGCCATCGGCAGCATGCCGATCAGCATCGCGAGCGCGGTCATCACGACCGGGCGGAACCGGCTGAACCCCGCGTCGAGCGCGGCCTGCCACGGCGGCGTGCCGCCGGCGCTCAGCTCGCGCGCCGCGTTGACGACGAGAATGCTGTTCGCGGTCGCGATGCCGATGCACAGGATCGTGCCGGTCAGCGCGGGCACCGACAGCGTCGTGTTCGTGACGAACAGCATCCACGCGATGCCCGCGAGCGACGCGGGCAGGCCGCTGACGATCACGAGCGGGTCGAGCCACGACTGGAAGTTCACGACCATCAGCAGGTAGACCAGCGCGATCGCGAGCACGAGGCCGCTCAGCAGCCCCGCGAACGACTGGTGCATCGCCTGCACCTGGCCGCGCAGCACGATCGACGAGCCGGGCGGCAGTTGCGCGCGTGCGGCGTCGACGAGCTTCGTCACGTCGGCCGTCACGCCGCCGAGATCGCGGTCCTGCACCGACGCGAAGATGTCGAGCACCGGCTGCACGTTGTAGTGCGACACGACGGCCTGCTGCTCGGCGCGCGAGAAGGTGCCCAGCGTGCCGAGCAGGTTCTGCGCGCCCGCGCCGGCCGCGGGGCCGCCCGCGGGCGTCTGCGGCGATTGCGCGGCGGTCGGCATCGCGATGTTCGCGAGCGACTGCAGCGAATTGACGTCGTACTGCGGCGTCTGCACCAGCACCGGGTAACTGACGCCGTTGGCGGGGTTCAGCCAGAAGTTCGGCGTGGTCTGCGAGCTGCCGGACAGCGCGATCAGCAGGTTCTGCGCCACGTCGCGCTGCTGGAGCCCGGCCTGGATCGCCTTGGTGCGATCGACGTCGACGTTGATCGCGGGTGCGTCGCCGGGCTGCTGGATGCGTGCGTCCACGAGGCCGCGCACGCCGCGCAGTTGCGCGAGCAGCCGGTTCGCGACCGCGCGGTTCGCATCGAGCCGGTTGCCGACGATCTGGATGTCGATCGGCGCAGGCAACCCGAAGTTGAGGATCTGGCTGACGATGTCGGCCGGCAGGAACGCGAAGGTCACACCCGGGAACGCCTGGTTCAGCAGGTTGCGCAGCTTCGTCACGTACTGCGCGGTCGGCCGGTGGTTCGGCTTCAGCGTGATCATGATGTCGGCATCGCCGGCGCCGACCGGATCGGACGAGTCGTAGGTCAGGTTGATCCCGCTGACCGGCACGCCGATGTTGTCGAGCACGCCGGCCAGTTCGTTCGCGGGGATCACCGAGCGGATCCGCGTCTCGACCTCGTCGGTCAGGCGCGCGGTCTCCTCGATCCGCGTGCCGGTCGGCGCGCGCAGGTGCAGCCGGATCTCGCCGGTATCGACCGACGGGAAGAAATCCTGCCCGGCGACGGCGAACAGGCTCGTGGAAGCCACGCAGGCGAGCAGGAACGCGGCCGCGAAGCGGCGCCGGTTCGCGATCGCGGCCGACAGCAGCGCGCGATAGCGCGCGCGGACCGCTTCGAAACGGTGCTCGAAGGCGGCCTGGAAGCGCGCGAAGCGAGCGAAGATGCCGCGCGGCGGCTTGCCGTGCCCCTTGGCGCGCATCAGCACCATCGCGAGCGTCGGGATCAGCGTGCGCGAGAAGAAGTACGACGCGATCATCGCGAAGATCACCGCTTCGGCCATCGGCACGAACAGGTAGCGCGCGACGCCCGTCAGCAGGAACATCGGCGCGAACACGATGCAGATCGACAGCGTCGACACGAAGGTCGGCACGGCGATCTCGCCCGCGCCGGTCAGGATCGCCTCCTCGAGCGGCGCGCCGCGTTCGAGGTGGTGCGTGATGTTCTCGATCGCGACGGTCGCATCGTCGACGAGAATCCCGACCGCGAGCGCGAGCCCGCCGAGCGTCATGATGTTGATCGTCTCGCCGAGCGCGGCCAGCGCGCACAGCGACGTCAGCACCGCGAGCGGGATTGTCACGGCGATGATCAGCGTCGCGCGCCAGCTGCCGAGGAACAGCAGGATCATCAGCGCCGTCAGGCACGCGGCGATCAGCGCTTCGCGCGCGACGCCCTGGATCGCCGCTTTCACGAACACCGACTGGTCGCCGAGCGGCGTGATGTGCAGCGCCTTCGGCAGGCCGGCCGCGATCTTTGGCAGCATCGCCTTCACCTGGCCGATGATCGTCAGCGTCGATGCGCTGCCGGTCTTCTCGACCGTCAGCAGCGCCGCGCGCTTGCCGTCGCTGCGCACGATGTTGGTCTGCGGCGCGTAGCCGTTGCGCACGTGGGCCACGTCGCGCACATAGACGACGTTGCCGCCGACGGTCTTCACCGGCAGGTCGTTCAGCGCGGCGACGGTCTGCGTACTGCCGTTCATCTGCACGTTGTATTCGCGTGCGCCGATCTTCGCGGTGCCGCCGGGCAGGATCAGGTTCTGCGCGTTGATCGCGTTGACCACGTCGATCGGCGCGAGCCCCTTGGCCTGCAGCGCGCGCATGTTCAGGTCGACGACGATCTCGGGCACCTTGCCGCCGAACGGCAGCGGCACGGCCGCGCCCTGGACGGTCGCGAGCTGCGTGCGGATGAAGCTGTTGCCGAGGTCGTACAGCTGCTGCTCGGCGAGCGTGCTGCTCGACAGCCCGAGCTGCAGGATCGGCACCGTCGACGCGTTGTACGTGATGATGTTCGGCGGCAGCGTGCCCGGCGGCAGGATCCGCAGGATCGACGCGGAGTTGCTGGAGGCTTCGGCAATCGCGCGATTGATGTCCGCGCCGGGGTGGAAGAAGATCTTCACGACCGACACGCCGTTCAGCGATTGCGATTCGATGTGCTCGATGTCGTCGACGTCGGACGTGAGCGCGCGCTCGTAGTTGGTCGTGATGCGCTTGGCCATGTCCTCGGCGGAAAAGCCGTTGTACGACCAGACGATGCTGACGACCGGGATGTCGATGTTCGGAAAGATGTCGGTCGGCGTGCGCAGGATCGCGAGCGTGCCCGCGATGAAGATCAGCAGTGCGAGCACGACGAACGTATAGGGCCTGCGTAACGCCAGCCGGACGATCCACATGATGTTTTCCTCGAAGCAGGGCAAGGGCGCCGCGATGGATGCGACGAGCGTGCAGTCTGCCGGTGCCGCGTTGACCCGGCCCTGACTCGAAGATTACGAAACTGTTATCTGCGCGTGGCGCCGCAGATTTCAGGATTGTCATGTAACGGTCAGCGTCGTGCCGGCCGCAGTCACCAGAATGAAGACGTCGGGCGGAGAACCGCATCCGCGGCACCGCCGGCGGCGCATCGACGATGCGTCCTCATCTAACCGTTCTGGGGAGTTTCATCATGAATCGCAGACTGATCGCAGCGACCGCGCTGCTTGCCCTCGCCATCGGCACGCCGGTAGCCGCTTTCGCGCAAGCGTCGTCGTCGGGCCCGACCCGTGCCGACGTGATCGCCGAGCTCGTTCAGGCGCAGCGCGACGGCACCGTGCCCATGTCGAACTGGGACTATCCGCCGAGCCCGCAGACGATCGCGCGCAATCGCGAGCTTTATGCGATCGCGCACGGCGAGCAGGCCACCGCGACCGCGTCGACGCCGGTGCCGGCCGTCAGCGCGCAGTGACCGGGAGACAGGCGATGAAGCGCCTTTCCCGGCTGGCGATCGCCGCGCTGCTCGCGGCGGCGGTCGCGCCGGCCTTTGCACGCGGGATGCCGCAATTGCCCGATGACGACGGTGGGCGCGCGAGCGTGCTGCAAGCGTTGAACCCGGCGCGCGCGGCCGACGACGGCCGGCCGCATGCGGCCGGCGTCGTGCCGAATCGGGCCGGCGAGACGTCGCGCGGTCGCGGCAGCGGCATCGACCGGCGGTTTGGCGTCGCCGGCGATGGCGATGCGCGGTAATCCTGGCCGGCGTGAGCGACGGTCGGGTAGAAGCGCGCGGTCAACGCGTTCATACCGGTATTCGTGCCGGGAATGAACGATCCCCAAGCAAAGGCGAGCACCTGCCGGGCCCGGAGCGACCGTGCCGCCAGGCAAAAACTCGCGGCGCTCACCCGTTAGCGGTCGAAGCGATCCATCAGCCAGCCGCTCGCGACCGAGCCCGGCGCACGCCCCGGTTCAGGAAGCCGCCCATGATCGCGCCTTGTGCGCTCGTATGGCCGGCGCCTTTCCCCATCTCCGCCGCACCGCCCCCAGCCCGTTTAGGTGTTTATACGTATGCCGATTCCGATATCGCCCGAATCCAATATTTCATTGGAAGGTTATCGGACTTGTTCCTAGACTGATGCGGGGCATGCAGACCGGGCCGGCCGCACGCGCCAGCCCGGTCTGCAGCCCGACCCGCATCCCCGCGCCACGCAGAACCACAACAGCGCAGCGGCATACAACGACATCATCGGAGACGGACCATGACATTCTTCAGGAAGCTGACGGCCGGCGCGCTCGTCGCCGCGGCGACGGTGTTCGCGCACGGCGCGTTCGCGCAGCAAAAGCCGATCACGCTCGGGTTCTCGCAGGTCGGCGCGGAAAGCGCGTGGCGCACCGCGAACACCGTGTCGGTGAAGGGCGCGGCGAAGGACGCCGGCATCAACCTGAAATTCTCGGACGCGCAGCAGAAGCAGGAGAACCAGATTCGCGCGATCCGTTCGTTCATCGCGCAGAAGGTCGACGTGATCGCGTTCTCGCCGGTCGTCGAATCGGGCTGGGAACCGGTGCTGACCGAAGCGAAGGCCGCGCATATCCCGGTGATCCTGACCGATCGCGCGGTCGACGTGAAGGACCCGTCGCTGTACGTGACGATGATCGGCTCGGACTTCCTCGAGGAAGGGCGGCGCGCCGGCCACTGGATGGAAGAGCGCTACAAGAACGATGCGGGCCCGATCAACATCGTCGAGCTGCAGGGCACCGTCGGCTCCGCGCCGGCCAACGATCGCCGCGCGGGCCTGCTCGAAGTGATCAAGAACAATCCGAAATTCAAGGTGATCGCATCGCAGAGCGGCGACTTCACGCTCGCCGGCGGCAAGCAGGTGATGGAAGCGTTCGCGAAGACCTACGGCAAGCAGATCAACGTCGTCTACGCGCACAACGACGACATGGCGCTCGGCGCGATCCAGGCGATGGAAGAAGCCGGGATCAAGCCCGGCAAGGACGTGAGCGTCGTGTCGTTCGATGCGACGAAGGGCGGTTTCCAGGCGATGATCGCCGGCAAGATCAACGTCGACGTCGAATGCAGCCCGCTGCTCGGCCCGCAGCTGATGAGCGCGGTGAAGGACGTGGTCGCCGGCAAGCAGCTGCCCAAGCGGATCGTCACGAACGAGACGGTGTTCCCGATGAACGTCGCGGCGCAGGTGCTGCCGACCCGCAAGTACTGATGTCCCGCGCGGGCGGCGGCGCGGCTGCCGCCCGAGTCGCAACCGCTTCGCAACCGCATCGCAACCGTTTCGACGGAGGGGTCATGACGCAATCGCCGGTGGTCGAGATGACCGGCATCGACAAGTCATTTCCGGGTGTCAGCGCGCTGCAGCGCGTGGACTTCCGGTTGTTTCCCGGCGAGATCCATGCGCTGATGGGGCAGAACGGCGCGGGCAAGTCGACGCTGATCAACGTGCTCACCGGCGTGCATGCGCACGACGCGGGTGAGATTCGCGTCGGCGGCCGGCCCGTGCGCTTCGCCGCGCCGCGCGAAGCCGAGGCGGCCGGGATCCAGACGCTTTACCAGGAAGTGAACCTGTGCACGAACCTGTCGGTCGCCGAGAACATCTTCGCGGGCCGTCAGCCGATGCGGCGCGGTGCGATCGACTGGAACGCGATCCATGCGCGCTCGCGCGCGGCGCTCGCGGAACTCGACCTGTCGCTCGACGTCACGCGCTCGCTCGACGCGTACCCGATCGCCGTGCAGCAGATGGTCGCGATCGCGCGCGCCGTTTCCGTCGATGCGCGCGTGCTGATCCTCGACGAGCCGACGTCGAGCCTCGACGACGGCGAGGTCGCGCGGCTGTTCGACGTGCTGCGCCGGCTGAAGGCGTCGGGCATCGCGATCCTGTTCGTCACGCATTTCCTTGAGCAGACCTATGCGGTGTCCGACCGGATCACCGTGATGCGCAACGGCGAGCGCGAAGGCGAGTACCTGGCGCGCGACCTGCCGGTCGACGCGCTGGTCGCGAAGATGACCGGCCGCGAGCGGATGTCCGATACGCTGCAGGCGGGTGCCGCGGCCGCCGCGCGCACCGCGGGCGACGCCGCGCCGTTCCTGTCGATGCAGCAGGTCGGCCGGCGCGGGATGATGAGCGCGCTCGATCTCGACGTGCGGCCCGGCGAGATCGTCGGGCTGGCCGGGCTGCTCGGCTCGGGGCGTACCGAAACCGCGCAGCTCGCGTTCGCTGCGGAGCGCCCGGACACCGGCGCGATCGAGATCGACGGCACGCGCACGCGGCTCGCGTCGCCGCACGACGCGGTGCGGCACGGCATCGCGTATTGCCCGGAAGACCGCAAGAAGGAGGGTATCGTCGCCGCGCTGTCGATTCGCGAGAACATCATCCTCGCGCTGCAGGCGCGGCGCGGCTGGTGGCGGCTGATCGGGCGCGCGCGCCAGCGCGAGATCGCCGAGTCGTATATCGCCCGGCTCGGCATCAAGGCGCGCGACGCGGAGCAGCCGATCGGCCTGCTGTCGGGCGGCAACCAGCAGAAGGTGCTGCTCGCGCGCTGGCTCGCGACGGACCCGAAGCTGCTGATTCTCGACGAACCGACGCGCGGGATCGACGTCGCCGCGAAGTTCGACATCATGGAGCGCGTGCTCGCGCTGTGCAAGACCGGGCTCGCGATCCTGTTCATCTCGTCGGAGATCGGCGAGGTCGTGCGCGTGAGCCACCGGATCGCGGTGCTGCGCGACCGTCGCAAGGTCGCCGAGCTGACCGGCGCCGATGCGTCCGAGGAGCAGGTGTACCGTCTGATCGCGGGAGGCCAGTCATGACGCCGCCGCGCACGCTGTTTCGTCATTCGCTCGCGTGGCCGGTGCTGACGCTCGCGCTGCTGTTCGCGCTCGATGTCGCGCATCGTCCGGGTTTTCTGTCGATCGCGCTGCTCGACGGCCACCTGTTCGGCGCGCCGATCGACATCCTGAACCGCGCGGCGCCGCTCGTGATCGTGTCGCTCGGGATGACGCTCGTGATCGCGACGCGCGGGATCGACATCTCGGTCGGCGCGATCGTCGCGATCGCCGGCGCGGCCGCGGCGATCGTGCTCGACGCCGATCCGTCGCGGGTCGGTGCCGCACTGGCCGCCGCGCTCGGCGTCGGCTTGCTCGCGGGCGCCTGGAACGGGCTGCTCGTCGCGTTCGTCGGGATGCAGCCGATCATCGCGACGCTGATCCTAATGGTGGCCGGCCGCGGTGTCGCGCAGCTGCTGACGGGCGGCCAGATCATCCCGATCGGCGCGCCCGGCTATCTCGCGCTCGGCGGCGGTTATCTCGCGACCGTGCCGTGCGCGGTGTGGATCGCCATCGCGACGATCGCCGCGACCGCGCTGCTGGTGAACCGCACGGCGCTCGGGCTGTTCATTCGCGCGATCGGCGTGAATCCGGTCGCGACGCGGCTCGTCGGGCTGCGCGCGGGTGCGGTCGTGTTCGGCGTGTATCTGTGTTCGGGCGTGATGGCGGCGCTCGCCGGCATCCTCGCGAGCTCGAACGTGCGCAGCGCCGACGGCAACAACGCCGGGCTGCTGCTCGAACTCGACGCGATCCTCGCGGTGACGCTCGGCGGCACGTCGCTGCTCGGCGGCCGCTTCAGCCTCGCGGGCTCCGTGCTCGGCGCGCTGATCATCCAGACGCTCACCTACACGACGTATTCGATCGGCGTGCCGCCGGAGGCGACGCTCGTCGTCAAGGCGGTCGTCGTGATCGTCGTGACGCTGATCCAGTCGGAGGCGGCGCGCGCGCTCGTCGTCCGGCATGCGTCACGGCTGCTGCCATCCGCGCGTTCGCGCGCCACCACCGGAGCGACGCCCCGATGACCCGATTCCTTGGCCGGCTCGCCGACCCGCGCACGCTGCCGATCGTCGTGACGATCCTGCTGTTCGCCGCGCTGTTCGGTTTCGGGTCCGTGATGTACACCGGATTTTTCTCGATGCAGGTGCTCACCGGGCTGCTCGTCGACAACGCGTTCCTGCTGATCGTCGCGATCGGGATGACGTTCGTGATCGTGTCGGGCGGGATCGACCTGTCGGTCGGCTCGGTCGTTGCGCTGACAACGATCCTCTGCGCGGTCGGCGCCGAGCGGCTGCACTGGCCCGTGTGGGTCATCGTGCCGCTCGTGCTCGCATTCGGCGCGCTGTACGGCGCGGCGATGGGCGCGCTGATCCATTGCTTTCGCTTGCAGCCGTTCATCGTCACGCTCGCGGGGATGTTTCTTGCGCGCGGCGCGTGCTTCCTGATCACGACGCAGTCGATCACGATCAACGAGCCGACGTTTCATGCGATCGCGGGCATCAGCGTGCCGGTCGGCGGCGGCACGCTGAGCGCCGGCGCGCTGATCGCGCTCGCGACGCTGGCCGCCGCGATCTACGTCGCGCATTTCACGCGGTTCGGCCGCAACGTGTATGCGATCGGCGGCAACGAACGTTCGGCGCTGCTGATGGGCTTGCCGGTCGCGCGCACGAAGATCGGCGTCTACGCGCTGAGCGGCTTCTGCTCGGCGCTCGGCGGCGTGGTGTTCACGCTGTACGTGCTGTCGGGCTACGGGCTGCAGGCGCAGGGAATGGAGCTCGACGCGATCGCCGCGACCGTGATCGGCGGCACGCTGCTCACGGGCGGCGTGGGCTACGTGATCGGCTCGGTGTTCGGGGTCGGCATCCTCGGCACGATCCAGGTGCTGATCACGTTCGACGGCACGTTGAGCTCGTGGTGGACGCGGATCGTGATCGGCGCGCTGCTGTGCGTGTTCTGCGTGCTGCAACGGGTGATCGAGCGGCATGCCGCGCGGCGGCGCACCGGCGGCACGGGGCTGGGCGAGCGCCCGCGGCCGGCCGACGCCGCATCGGCACGGCCGGCCGGGACGGGCGAGGATGCGGCGCTCGTGTCGACGATGCGGCGCGCGTAGGGGATCACGCCGGCGATCGCACCGGGGATCGCACCGCGCGTGCGGTGCAGCGGGGCGGGATCGACCGGGCAGCGGTGCGCGACGTAGCCGCGCCGTCGGCGCGCACCGCGTCAGGCGCGAACGCCGACGCGGTACTGCGTGGTCTGTCGATAGACGGCGCCCGGATGAAGGATGACGGCGTCGCGCAGCTCGTCCATGTTGACCTGGTCCGGAAAGCCGCCGGCTTCGACGCACAGCGCGGCGTGTCGAGCGCAGCGCGTGCCGCCGCTCACGCGCACGCCGTCCAGGTAGTTGCCCGTATAGAGTTGCAGGCCGCGCTGATCCGTCGACACGAGCAGCTCGCGGCCGCTTTCGGGGTCGTAGATCGCCGCGACGGTCCTGAGCGCGTGCGCGCCGTCGCGCAGCACGAAACAGTGGTCGAACCCGCGCGCCCGCGCGAGCTGCGCATGCGGCCAGTCGAGGCGCGCGCCGAGCGGTGCGCTGTGCCGGAAGTCGAACGCGGTGCCGGTCACGTCGGCGGTGCCAGTCGGGATCAGCGCGTCGTCGACTTCGAGGAACGCGTCGGCGTCGATGCTCAGCACGTGGCCGCGCACGTCGCCGCCCGCGCGGCCGCTGAGGTTGAAGTAGCTGTGATTCGTCAGGTTGAGCGGCGTGGGCGCGTCGGTGACGCCGGTGTAGTCGATCGTCAGCGTGCCGTCGTCGTCGAGCGCGTAACGAACCTGCACGCTCACGTTGCCCGGAAAACCCGCGTCGCCTTCGGGCGAATCGAGTTGCAGCGTCAACCCGCCGCAATCGTCGACGACGGCCCAGCGCTGCCGGTGAAAGCCGTTCGCGCCGCCGTGCAGCAGATTGCCGCGCTCGTTGCGATCGAGCCGGTAGTCGACGCCGTCGAGCGTGAAGCGCGCGCCGGCGATCCGGTTCGCCCAGCGGCCGACCGTCGCGCCGAGGTAGGCGCCCGATTCGACGTATTCGGCGGGCGTGTCGTGCGCGAGCACGATATCGGCGAAGCGTCCGGCGCGGTCGGGCGCGAGCCACGACACGACGGTCGCGCCGAGGTCGCTGACGACGACGCGCATCCCGTGCGCGTTACGCAGCGTGTAGCGCCGCACCGCGTCGCCGTCGGGCAGCGTGCCCCACGGTTCGGAAGGGACGCGTGCGACGCCGGGCGCCGGGCGGGGAGAGTCGGTATCGATATGCATGGATGGATTCGATGGGTAAGGCCGGCTTCAGTGCGCGGCGATCGTGCGTTCCTGGTATTCGCGCGGCGTGCATCCCAGCTCGCGGCGGAATACCGCGTACATGTACTGAAGCGACGTGAACCCGCAGCGGATCGCGACTTCGGCGCTCGACGCCTGCCGGCCGGCAAGCAGCGCCTGCGCCGCTTCGAGTTTGTGGCGCAGGATTTCCTGGTGAACGGTGCGCTGCAGTTCGCGCCGGAAGTGCTCCTCCAGCAGCGAACGCGACACGCCGACGTAGTCGGCGACCTGTTCCGTCTTGATGCCCTGGCACGCGTACTGGCGAATGAAGTGGCGCGCGCGCATCACGTAGGGGCTCGTGAGCGGCTGGTGGCGCGTCGATTCGAGCACGTTGATCCCGACGGGCGGCACGAGAATGCGCCGGTCGGGAAAACGCACGCCGCGCAGCATCTGGTGCAGCAGGTGCGCGGCGGTCCGGCCCATTTCCTCGGTGCCCTGGATCACGGACGACAGCGGGATGCGTGTCAGCGTGCGCGTGAGCGGATCGTTGTCGATGCCGATGATCGCGACCTGTTCCGGCACCGCGAGGCCGGCGATCAGGCAGGCCTGCAGCAGGTGCCGCGCGCGTGCGTCGGTCACAGCGATGATGCCGACGGGTTTCGGCAGCGCGTGCAGCCAGCCGATCAACTGCTCGATCGCGTGATTCCATGCCGATGCGCTCGTCGACAGCCCGCGGTAGATCGGCGCGTCGAGGCCGTCCGCGCGCGCGAGCCGGTCGAACGCCAGCTCGCGCTGCTGCGCCCAGCGGTTCTGCTGCGCGTCGGGCAGGCTGTACATCGCGAAGTGCGCGAGCCCGGCGCCGATCAGGTGCGTGTACGCGAGCGACACGAGTTTCGCGTTGTCGGTCGCGATATACGGCATGCCGTCCGGATACTGCGCGGGATCTTCGTAGGACGAGCCGAGCGCGACGATCGGCAGCGGCGAGCCGGCGAGCGCGTCGGCGACGGCCGGATCGTCGAAGTCGGCAATGATGCCGTCGCCGTCGAAATGCTCGATGCCGGCGAGCCGGCAGCGGAAGTCGTCCTCGAGGAACAGGTCCCACACCACGCGCGTCGAGCGCAGGTACTGGCCGATGCCGCTGATGATCTCGCGGTCGTAGACCTTGTTGGCGTTGAACAGCAGCGCGATGCGGTGCGGTGTCTGGCTGGAAGGGGCGCGGGTCATCTCGGTCTCGAGGCGCGTGCCGTGCGGGGCGTCGCGCCGTTGTCTCCGGGGGCGCGGACGGTGCCGCGCGCTGGTCTGGTGTCCGGCGATTGTAGGACGGAACGCGTGCGGTGCGCAGCGCGCTGGCAAGAAACGTTAAGCGTGCTGCGCAATTTCGCAATTGCGGGGGCGGGGGCGCGCGGGCACGATCCAGCCAGACCGAATTCGGCCCGCACGCCAACGCGCCGCGCGCCGCACTGCAACAAGAAACCGGACGGAGACGCCATGTCGTATTTCGAACAGATTCCCGCGATTCGCTACGAAGGTCCGCAATCGGACAACCCGCTTGCCTACCGCCATTACGACCGCACGAAGCAGGTGCTCGGCAAGACGCTCGAGGAACACTTGCGCATCGCGGTGTGCTACTGGCACACGTTCGTGTGGCCGGGGCACGACATGTTCGGCCAGGGTGCGTTCCGGCGGCCGTGGCAGCAGCCGGGCGACCCGCTCGAGCGGGCGCGGCAGAAGGCGGATGCGGCGTTCGAGTTCTTCACGAAGCTCGGCACGCCGTTCTATACGTTCCACGACACCGACGTCGCGCCGGAGGGCGACAGCCTGCGCGAGTACGTCGAGAACTTCGCGCGGATGACGGACTACCTGGGCGAGCGTCAGCAGGCCACGGGCGTGCGGCTGCTGTGGGGCACCGCGAACCTGTTCTCGCATCCGCGCTTCGCGGCGGGCGCGGCGACCAACCCGAATCCCGACGTGTTCGCGTGGGCGGCGACCCAGGTGCGCCACGCGCTCGACGCGACGCACCGGCTCGGCGGCGAGAACTACGTGCTGTGGGGCGGTCGCGAAGGCTACGAGACGCTGCTCAATACCGATCTCGTGCGCGAGCGCGAGCAGTTCGCGCGCTTCCTGTCGATGGTCGTCGAGCACAAGCACCGGATCGGTTTCAAGGGCGCGCTGCTGATCGAGCCGAAGCCGCAGGAGCCGACCAAGCACCAGTACGACTACGACGTCGCGACCGTGCACGGTTTCCTCACGCAATACGGATTGCAGAACGAGATCCGCGTGAACATCGAGGCGAACCACGCGACGCTCGCCGGCCATTCGTTCCATCACGAGATCGCGAACGCCTTCGCGCTCGGCGTGTTCGGCAGCGTCGATGCGAATCGCGGCGATCCGCAGAACGGCTGGGACACCGACCAGTTCCCGAACAGCGTCGAGGAGCTGACCCTCGCGTTCTACGAGATCCTGCGCCATGGCGGCTTCACCACCGGCGGCATGAACTTCGACGCGAAGGTGCGGCGCCAGAGCGTCGATCCGGAAGACCTGTTCCACGGCCATGTGGGCGCGATCGACGTGCTCGCGCTCGCGCTCGAGCGCGCCGCTGTGCTGGTCGCGAACGACCGGCTCGACGCGCTGCGCCGGCAGCGCTACGCGCAGTGGGACAGCGCGTTCGGCCGCGAGATCCTGTCGGGCGGCTATACGCTTGAGTCGCTCGCCGCCGACGCGCTCGCGCGCGGCGTGAACCCGCAGCATGCGAGCGGCGGGCAGGAGCGGCTCGAGAACATCGTGAACCAGGCCATCTACGGGTTGCGCTGACGCCATGTACATCGGAGTCGACCTCGGTACGTCGGGCGTGAAGGCCGTGCTGCTCGACCGCGACGGCGCGGTGCGGGCCAGCGCGAGCCGGCCGCTGGCGGTGAGCCGGCCGCGGCCGCGCTGGTCCGAACAGGCGCCGCGCGACTGGTGGGACGCGGCGTGCGGCGCACTGGCGGCGCTCGTCGCCGATGCGCGCGCGGCCGGCATCGATCCGCGCGCCATCGATGCGCTCGGCCTGACCGGGCAGATGCACGGCGCGACGCTGCTCGATGCGCAGGGCGACGTGCTGCGCCCCGCGATCCTGTGGAACGACGGCCGCGCGGATGCGGAGTGCGCGGAACTCGAGCGGCGCGCGCCCACGCTGCGCGCCGTCGCCGGCAATCTCGCGATGCCGGGCTTTACCGCGCCGAAGCTGCTGTGGGTGCGCCGGCACGAGCCGGACGTGTTCGCGCGGATCGCCCATGTGCTGCTGCCGAAGGATTATCTGCGCTACCGGTTGACCGGCGCGTTCGCGACCGATCCGTCGGATGCGGCCGGCACGCTGTGGCTCGATGTCGCGAAGCGCGATTACGACGACACGCTGCTCGCCGCATGCGGGCTCTCGCGCGCGCAGATGCCCGCCGTGTTCGAGGGCAACCGCATTACCGGCACGCTGCTGCCGGCCGTCGCACGCACGCTCGGATTGCGTGAGATCCCGGTCGTCGCGGGCGGCGGCGACAACGCGGCCGGCGCGGTGGGCGTCGGCATCGTGCGGCCCGGCGACGCGCTGCTGTCGCTCGGCACGTCGGGCGTCTACTTCGCGGTGTCGGACGGCTTCCGCGCGAATCCCGAATCGGCGGTTCACAGTTTCTGTCACGCGTTGCCGCGCACCTGGCACCTGATGTCGGTGATGCTGAACGCGGCCGGCTGCGTCGATTTCACCGCGCAGCTGGCCGGCTACGACGGCGTTGCCGCGCTGCTCGCCGACGCGGAAGCGAACGCGCGCGCGGAGCGCCCGTGGTTCCTGCCTTACCTGAGCGGCGAGCGCACGCCGCACAACGACGTGAATGCGAAGGGCGTGTTCTACGGGATGACGCCCGATACGCGTCGCGCGGATCTCGCGAACGCGACGCTCGAAGGCGTCGGCTTCGCGCTGCTCGACGGGATCGACGCGCTGCATGCGGCCGGGCTCGCGCCCGACGGCATCACGGTGATCGGCGGCGGCTCGCGCAGCGCGTACTGGACGCAGATGCTGGCCGACCTGAGCGGCCGTGCGCTGACCTTGCGCGCGGGCGGCGAAGTCGGCCCGGCGCTCGGCGCCGCGCGGCTCGCGCATCTCGCGCTCGAACCGGATGCGCCGCTCGACGCGGTGTGCCCGCAGCCGCCCGTCGTCGCGGTACGGGAGCCCGACATGACACGCCACGCGTGGTATCGCGACGCGCGGCGGCCGACGTTTCGCGCGCTGTATCGGGCGCTCGAACCGGTGTTTGCGACAGGCGCGTGACGGGCGTGTGACAGGCCGCACGAAGCCGTGCCGCGCGGTGGCAAGACGATGGGCGACCGGCTTCGGCGGCTGCCCGGCGTTCGTGGAGTAGTCCAATAAAGAGAGGAATGGAGACAGACATGAAATCCGTAACGCGTCGTACCGTATTGAATGCACTGGCCGGCGCCGCCGCGCTGGCGATCCTCGCGCTGGGCGCACCGCTCGCGCATGCGAGCAAGGACAAGCCTGAAATCGGCTTCTGCATCGACGACCTGCGCGTCGAGCGCTGGTCGCGCGACCGCGACTATTTCGTGGCCGCCGCGACGAAGCTCGGCGCGAAGGTGTCCGTGCAGTCCGCGGACGCGAGCGAGGCGCGGCAGATCTCGCAGATCGAGAACCTGATCTCGCGCGGCGTGGACGTGATTGTGATCGTCCCGTTCAACTCGAAGACGCTCGGCAACGTGGTCGCCGAAGCGCGCAAGGCCGGCATCAAGGTGGTGTCGTACGACCGGCTGATCCTCGACGCCGACGTCGATGCGTATATCTCGTTCGACAACGAGAAGGTCGGCGAACTGCAGGCGCAGGGCGTCGTCGATGCGAAGCCGAAGGGCAACTATTTCCTGCTCGGCGGCGCGCCGACCGACAACAACGCGAAGATGCTGCGCGAAGGGCAGCTGAAGGTGCTGAAGCCGGCGATCGATCGCGGCGACATCAAGGTCGTCGGCCAGCAGTGGGTGCCGGAGTGGAGCGCGTCGACCGCGCTGCGGATCGTCGAGGATGCGCTGACCGCGAACAACAACAAGATCGACGCGATCGTCGCGTCGAACGACGGCACCGCGGGCGGCGCGATCCAGGCGCTCGCCGCGCAGCACCTGGCCGGCAAGGTGCCGGTGTCCGGGCAGGACGCGGATCTCGCCGCGGTCAAGCGCGTGATCGCCGGCACGCAGACGATGACCGTCTACAAGCCGCTCAAGCTGATCGCGAGCGAAGCGGCGAAACTCGCGGTGGATCTCGCGAAGGGCACGAAACCGGCGTTCAACGCGCAATACGACAACGGCAAGAAGAAGGTCGACACGGTGCTGCTGCAGCCGACGCTGTTGACCAAGCGCAACGTCGACGTCGTCGTGAAGGACGGCTTCTATACCCAGGCGCAGCTGGCGAGCCAGTAACGGCGCGGCGCGCGGGCGGCCCACCGGTGCGTCCGCGCGCACACTGCGAGGCATGAGCGAATGACCGAACCCTTGCTGACGATGCGCGGCATCGTCAAGGAATTCGACGGCGTGAAGGCGCTCGACGGCATCGACCTGGTGGTGCGGCCGGGCGAGTGCGTGGGGCTGTGCGGCGAGAACGGCGCGGGCAAATCGACGCTGATGAAGGTGCTGTCGGGCGTGTATCCGCACGGCACGTGGGAGGGCGAGATCCGCTGGGAGGGCGCGCCGCTCGTCGCGTCCGGCGTACGCGACACCGAGCGCGCGGGCATCGTGATCATCCACCAGGAACTGATGCTCGTGCCCGAGCTGTCGGTGGCCGAGAACATCTTTCTCGGCAACGAGATCACGCTGCCGGGCGGGCGCATGAACTATGCGGCGATGGTGCAGCGTGCCGAGGCGCTGCTGCACGAACTGCGGATCGACTCGATCAACGTCGCGCAGCCGGTGATGAACTACGGCGGCGGCCACCAGCAGCTGATCGAGATCGCGAAGGCGCTGAACAAGCGCGCGAAGCTGCTGATCCTCGACGAACCTTCGTCGTCGCTGAGCGCGTCCGAAACGCGCATCCTGCTCGACATCGTGCGCGACCTGAAGCGCCGCGGCGTCGCGTGCGTGTACATCTCGCACAAGCTCGACGAGGTCGAGGCGGTGTGCGACACGGTGACGGTGATCCGCGACGGCCGCCATGTCGCGACCGAGCCAATGCGCGCGCTGACGACCGACCGGATCATCGCGATGATGGTCGGCCGCGAGATTCGCGATTTGTACCCGCGCGAGCCGCACGAGATCGGCGACGTCGTGCTGGAAGCGCGCCACGTCACCTGCCGCGACGTGACGAACCCGCGCCGCAAGCGGGTGGACGACGTGTCGTTCAGCGTGCGGCGCGGCGAGATCCTCGGCGTCGCGGGGCTCGTCGGCGCGGGCCGGACCGAGCTGATGCAGGCGATCTTCGGCGCGTATCCGGGCGCGTGCACGGCGACCGTGCTGATGAACGGCCGGCCGCTGTCGATCCGCACGCCCGCCGATGCGATCCGCGCCGGCATCGCGATGGTGCCCGAGGACCGCAAGCGCCACGGCATCGTGCCGCAGCTCGGTGTCGGCCACAACATCACGCTGACGGTGCTGCGGCGCTTCGCGGCGCGCGGCCGGATCGACGCGGCCGCCGAGCTGGACGCGATCCGCACCGAGATGCAGCGGCTGTCGGTGCGTGCCGCGCATCCGTTCCTGCCGATCGCGAGCCTGTCCGGCGGCAACCAGCAGAAGGCCGTGCTCGCGAAGATGCTGCTGACCGAGCCGCAGGTGCTGATTCTCGACGAGCCGACGCGCGGCGTCGACGTGGGCGCGAAAGCGGAGATCTACCGCCTCGTGTTCGCGCTCGCGAAGCGCGGCGTCGCGCTGATCGTCGTGTCGTCGGAAATGCCCGAGGTGCTCGGGCTCGCCGATCGCGTGCTGGTGATCGGCGAAGGCGAGCTGCGCGGCGACTTCGTCAACGACGGCCTGACACAGGAACAGATCCTCGGCGCCGCGCTGAAATCCGGCCGGCGGCCGACCGAACCCACCGCAACGAGTGCGACATGAATTCCGAACTTTCTTCCTCCACCCCGGCGACGCAGGACGCGGATGCGCGCCGTTCAAGCGGTCACGAAGCAGGGCACCTGGCCGGGCGCTCGACCGGCAGCCAGCTTCGCCAGATATTCGTGCGCTACAAGATCCTCGCGCTGCTGCTCGCGGTCGCGGCGATCTGGGCATTCTTCTCGGTGCTGACCGACGGCGCATTCGTCACGCCGCGCAACGTGTCGAACCTGCTGCGGCAGATGTCGATCACCGGCATGCTCGCGTGCGGAATGGTGTTCGTGATCATCGCGGGCGAGATCGACCTGTCGGTCGGCTCGCTGCTCGGGCTGCTCGGCGGCGTCGCGGCGATCCTCGACGTGAACCGCCACTGGCCCGTCGCCGCGACGGTCCCGGCGGTGCTCGCGCTCGGTGTGCTGATCGGGCTTTTCAACGGCTGGTGGTCGACCTACCGGCGTGTGCCGTCGTTCATCGTCGGGCTCGGCGGGATGCTCGCGTTTCGCGGAATCCTGCTCGGCGTGACGGGCGGCTCGACGATCGCCCCGGTGTCTGACGGCTTCGTGTTCCTCGGGCAGGGTTACCTGCCGCGCGTGGCCGGCGACGGCCTCGCGCTGCTGCTGTTCGCGCTCGTCGTGCTGCTGGTCGTGCGCCAGCGCGGCACGCGGCACCGCTACCGGCTCGCGGTCGCGCCGCTGTGGCAGGACGCCGTCAAGATCGTGGGCGCGGGGGCCGTGCTGTTCGCGTTCGTCGCGACGCTCGACCGCTACGGCGGCATTCCGGTGCCGGTGCTGTTGCTGCTCGCGCTGCTCGGTGTGTTCTCGTGGATCGCGACGCAGACCGTGTTCGGCCGGCGCATTTATGCGGTGGGCTCGAATCTCGAGGCGACGCGGCTGTCCGGCGTCGATACCGACCGCGTGAAGCTCGCGATCTTCGCGCTGATGGGGCTGATGTGCGCGTTCGCCGGCATCGTGAACACCGCGCGGCTCGCGGCCGGTTCGCCGTCGGCGGGCACGATGGGCGAACTCGACGCGATCGCCGCGTGCTTCATCGGCGGCACGTCGATGCGCGGCGGCTCGGGCACCGTGTACGGCGCGCTGATCGGCGCGCTCGTGATGGCGAGCCTCGACAACGGCATGTCGATGCTCGACGTCGACGCGTACTGGCAGATGATCGTCAAGGGCGCGGTGCTGGTGCTGGCGGTGTGGATCGACGTGGTGTCGCGGTCGAACCGGCGGTGAGGCGTCGCGCCCTGGCCGCCCGTCAACGGGAGGTGGACATGAAACGGAACTCGGTACCGATGCGCGGGATCTCCATGCTGACGGCGTCGCCGCTCGCGACGCCGGCCGTCGAATACGATCACGGGGTCGCGCTCGGCCTGGGCGATCCGCGCGACCGCCGGATCATCGCGGATGCGCTGCGCACGCTGTTGCGGGAGCGCTCGGAAGCGCTCGCATTCGCGATGCGCGTGGCGGACGAGCACGATCGTCCGAGGCCGGACGCGAACGATTTCGCGCTGACCGACATCATCCGGCTCGCGCGCATCGTCGAGCGCGCGGAGCGATACGGCGACGCGATGAACGAGTCCGTTCCGGGCGCTGCGCGCTGATACATGAATGGCCTGGCCGGCGCCGTTCGCGCGAGATTGTGCGTCGACAGAACAATTTCGCACTGGAAAGCGGCTGAAGCGGGCGTCGACACGATCCGTGGTCGCGGCCCGGCTCGTTTTGCCGTCGCGACGGCGAAACCTCCCGAACGCGCGCGGGCGACCGTTACGGCAGCGGTGCACCCCACACCGCGCTCACGTCGCCGCCGAGCCGCCATTCGCTGAACGGGCGGCGCGGCGCGATGATCGCCGGCAGGCGGCGATCGCCGAAGCGCGCATAGTACGGCTCGACCCAGCTCAGCTCGTCGCGGAACGTCCACGGGAACAGGTCCTGCCTGACCGGCGTGATCGTCCTGAAACTGTCGGGATTTTCCACCGCGTCGGGCCGGAGGCAGTCTAGCGGTTCGATCTTTCAGCGGCCTTTCCCGATGGCGGCCGCTGCCGTCCGGCGCGATGGCCTGCCCGATCCGGCAGGCCGGCGGCGCGGGTCCCGGCGTCGTATGCTTTACGTTATCCTGTCGCCCTCGACCGCCTGCCCGATCCGATGAAGCGTCCGCCGTTTTCCACTCAACTCGTCATGCTCTGGGCGCTCGTCGCGACGCTCTGCGCGACGCTCGTCGCGGTCGTCTGGGTGATGGCCAGTTCCGCCGAAGGGCAGCAGATCGCCGGCGCGCGGGCCGCGGGCGAAGCGGCCTGCGAAGCGGTCGCGTCGCGCTACGATGCGTCCGCGCCGGCCGGCGCGCAGCCCGATTCGGCGCTGATGCATGCGATTCTCGATATCGTTTTGGCGCGCGCGCCGGACATGGAAGGCGGTTTCTGGACGGCCGGCGGCGCACCCGCGGCGAGCGGTTTTCTTGCGTATTCCTTTCCGACTTATCAAGGCAGCGGCATCAAGCGCGACGTGCCGGACGCGGAAACGCCGCTGATTCTCCGCACGCTGCGCGCGGCCGCCGCGACGCGTGCCACGACGTCGAATGCCGTCGAGGGCGCGCAGGATGCCGTGATCGCGGCGGCGTGTCCGGTCCGCGCCGGATCGGGCCTGTTCGTCTGGATGCTGACGCGCGCCCGCCCGCCGCTCGGCCGGCACGGCGAGCTGCTGGCGACGGGCCTTGCCGGCGTGCTCGCGGTGATTCTCGCGATCGCGGCGGCGCTCGCCATCGCGCTGCGGCGCTGGAAGGGCAATCTCGCGCGGATCGAAGCCGGGTTGGCGCCCGACGGCCGCGCACCGCACTTACCGTATGTCGGCGAGCCCGATCTCGACCGGATCATCGATGCGTTCAACACGCATGCGCGGCGCGCCGAGCAACTGCAACAGCAGGCCGCCGAACTCCGCACGCGGCTCGCGCAGGCGGAACGCTTCGGGATGCTCGGCAAACTGGCCGCGCAGGTCGCGCACGAGATTCGCAACCCGATGGGCGCAATGCGCCTGAAAGCCGAAAACGCGCTGGCCGGCGACAGCCGACGGCAGCAGGACGCGCTGCGCGTGATCCTGGCGCAGATCGAACGCATCGATGCGCAGCTGTCGGGCCTGCTCGCGCTGACGCAACCGGTCAGCCCGCATGCGACGCGCGTCGATGTCGACGCGTGGCTCGCGCAGGTCGTCGACGCGCACCGCGAGCTGGCGCAGCGGCAGGCGATCGATCTCGCATGGCTGCCCGGCGAGCAGGGCGAACGCCTTGCGCAGCCCGCCGCGTTCCCCGTGTTCGATCCCGACCAGATGCGCCGCGCGCTCGACAACCTGTTGCTCAATGCGCTGCGCCATGCCGGCGACGGCGGTGCGGTCACGCTCGCCGCCGCGCGTCGCACGTTCGCCGGACGCGACTGGCTGAGGATCACCGTGTCGGATACCGGCCCCGGGGTTCCCGCCGAGCAGCGCGAGCGGATTTTCGAGCCGTTCGTGACGGGGCGGGCGGACGGCACCGGCCTCGGTCTTGCCGTCGTCCGCGAAGTGGCCGCGGCGCATGGCGGTCAGGCCTGGCTCGACGACGTTCCGCACGGCGCATCCTTCGTCATTGAAATCCCATGGCAACCATCCTCATAGTCGACGACGACGCGGCATTTCGCGACGGCCTGGCCGAGACGCTCGCCGATCTCGGTCATCGGGTCGTCGAAGCCGAAGCCGGGCGCGCGGCGTTGAGCGCACTGCGCGACGGCGGCCGCGTCGACTGCATCTTTCTGGATTTCCGCTTGCCCGACCTCGACGGGCTCGCGGTGCTCGCGCAGTTGCGCGACGATCCCGCGCTGGCCGCGATCCCGGTCGTGATGCTGACCGCGCATGCGACCAGCGACAACACGATCGACGCGATGCGGCTCGGCGCGTTCGATCACCTGACCAAGCCGATCGGGCGTCGCGACATCGCACAACTGCTCGCGCGCGTCGTTTCCGCGAACACACCGCCGGCGGCCGTCGAGCCGCACGGCGGCGGGTTTGCGCGCGAACCCGCGTCGGCCCGCCCCCGGCTGCTGGGCGTGAGCGCCGCGATGCGCGACGTGCAGAAGCAGATCGGCCGGGCCGCGACGAGCGACGCGACCGTGCTCGTCACCGGCGAGACGGGCACCGGCAAGGAAGTGGCGGCGCGCGTGTTGCATGCCGCGTCGATGCGGCATGCCGGGCCGTTCGTCGCGGTCAACTGCGCGGCGATTCCGGCCGACCTGCTCGAAAGCGAACTGTTCGGGCATCGACGCGGCGCGTTTACGGGGGCGCACGTCGATCGCGCCGGGCGGCTCGTCGAGGCCGACGGCGGCACGCTGTTTCTCGACGAGATCGGCGACATGCCCACGGCCATGCAGGCCAAGCTGTTGCGCGCGCTGCAGGAGCGCGAGGTGACGCCGCTCGGCGCGGATCGTCCGACGGCGATCGACATCCGGGTGGTGGCCGCGACGCACCGCGATCTCGCCGAGGCCGTCGCGAACGGCACGTTTCGCGAAGACCTGTTCTACCGGCTGAACGTGATTCCGCTGCACCTGCCGCCGCTCGCGGATCGCGTGGCCGACATCCTGCCGCTGGCCGCGCATTTCCTGGCGTGCGCGGCAGGCGCGCGCCCGTTGCACCTGACGAACGACGCACAGCGGGCGCTGCTCGATCATCGCTGGCCCGGCAACGTGCGTGAGCTGCGCAACGTGATGGAGCGGGCAGCCGCGCTGGCGCCCGGGCCGGCCATCGGCGCGGCCGATCTCGGGCTCGGCGTCGTGGCGGCGCCGGCGCCCGGCGGCGACGCGCTTGCGCTGCCCGCGCCGCTGTTCGACATGCCGTTGCCCGACGCGCTGGCGGCGGTCGAGCGCGCCGCGATCCTGCGCGCGCTCGAGCGCGCGAACGGCAATCGCGCGGAGGCGGCACGGCAGCTCGGCATCGGCCGTCAGTCGCTCTATGCGCGCATGGCCCATCTGGGTATCGAGCGCGACGAGTAGCGGTGCCATGACGCCTGTCGGCATTCCCGACAACGGCGGGTAAGACGTGTCGGGAATCCCGACACGTTGTGCACGGTTCATGGTTCGATACGCCGCCCGGCGGGCACGTGCGTGCTGGCACGCATGTTGCAGATATCACGGCATCGCAACCCGTTGCCGGAGCCCGTCATGAAGTCGATCCCACGCGTCGCCGTTCGCCGCAGCTGTGTCGGACTCTGTGCCGCCGCGCTGATCGCGGCGGCGACAGCCTGCGCCGCGCAGATTCCACCTCCGCCGCGTGCGGACGAACCATCCGGTGCGCCGCCGCGCGCCGGTTTCGAACCGGCTCCTCTTCCGCCTCCGCCGCTGTCGCCCGTCGCCTCCGACACACTCGTGTCCGGCACGCTTTCGCGCCTGACGATCAACCCGGAAGGCGCGGTCGACGGTTTCGTGCTGACCGACGGTACGCTCGTCGGCGTGCCGCCGCATCTCGGCACGCAGCTGATCGCGCTCGCGCGGCCGGGCGACCGGGTAACGGTGGCCGGCGAACGTCGCGTCGGCGACGACATCCACGCGCGCGTCGTGCGCAACGACCGCAGCGGCGCATCGTTGTCCGACCAGCCGCCGCCATCCGCCGCGCCGATGCCGCCCGCGCTGCGCGGCGTCAATCTGGCCCGGCTCAGCGTGTCGGGTGTCGTGCGGCGCGTCATGCGCGCACCACGCGGCGAGCCGGACGGCGTGATGCTCGACAGCGGCGCGATCGTCAAGCTGACGGTGCCGGCCGCGCAGCAGTTCGGCGCGCTGCTCGTACCCGGCGCGCGCGTTGCCGCGGTCGGATACGGCACGCGCAATGCCTACGGCGAAGCGCTGCAGGCCACCGCATTCGGCTCGCCGGGCCGCGTCGTGAATCTTTATGACGACGTCGTGCGCTGATCGCGCGTCGTTTTCCTGCCATCCCACAAGGAGTCCTGCCATGCACTGGATCGATCCCGCCTGCCTGCCCGAAACGCGCGGCCGCGTCACACAGTTCCTGCTCAACCCGCACGGGGACATCGACGGCCTGATCCTGAACGGCGACCTGCAGGTTCACGTGCCGCCGCACCTGGGCCGCGAACTGGTTCGCCATGTCGAGGTGGGCGACCGCATTCGCGTGCGCGGCGCCAAGTCGCGCGGCGCCGCGATGATCGTGGCGGTGCAGCTGACCGGGCGCCACGGCGTCGACATCGTCGACAACGGGCCCGTGCCCGGTGCGCCGAAGCCGCCGCATGGCGGCCGCAAGCTGATGGAGATGAGCGGCGAAGTCGCGTTCGCGCTGCACGGCCCGAAAGGCGAGCTGAACGGCGCGTTGCTGACGAACGGTGTCGTGCTGCGGATGCCGCCGCATGCGGCAGCCGAGCTGAGCGACTATCTGCGCGCCGGTATCCACGTCATGGCGTGGGGGCAAGGCGTCGTCACGCGGTACGGCGCCGTGCTCGAAGTGAGCGAGATCGCCGAGCTCGTCGACGCGGACGACGAATGACTGCCCGTCGACGATGAGAGCGGCGCGCGCGCTCGAGGCGCTCAATTTCTTCCTGGCCGACGTGCAGGCGGGCATCGGCCCGTTCATCGGCGTGATCCTGCTGTCGCGCGGCTGGAGTGCCGACGCGATCGGCTCGGTCATGACGCTGGCCGGGCTCGCCGCGATGGCCGCGACGCCGCCGGCCGGCGCGCTCGTCGATGCGCTGCGCGCGAAGCGCGCGCTGATCGTCACGGCCACCGCCGTGACGGCGCTGGCCTCGCTGGCGCTGATGTTCGCCGACGGTTATCCGGCGGTGGCGGCGTCACAGATCCTGGCCGCCGTCGGCGGCGCGGCGCTGGCGCCGGCCGTCGCGGGCGTGACGCTCGGCATCGCGCGCCGGCAGGGTTTCGACCGGCAGTTCGGCCGCAACCAGATGGCGAACCATGCGGGCAACGTGGTCGGCGCGGCGCTCGCCGGATGGCTCGGCTGGCATGCGGGATTCGATGCGGTGTTCGCGCTCGTCGCCGTGTTCACGCTCCTCGCGATCGCGAGTACGTTGGCGATTCCCGCACGGGCCATCGACCACGCGTGCGCACGCGGCCTCGACATGGACCATGTCGAGCCGCGAACGCATGCCGTACGCGATGATCCGCCCATGGGCGCGTCGGCGCCGCACGCCGGCGGCTGGCGCACGCTCGCCTCGAACCGGCCGCTGGTCCTGCTCGGCGCGTCGCTCGCGCTGTTTCATCTCGGCAACGCGGCGATGCTGCCGCTCTACGGGATGGGCGTGGTCGCCACGCATCGCAGCAACGCGAGCATGTTCACCGCGCAAACCATCGTTATCGCGCAGCTCGTGATGATCGCGGCCGCTTGGGTCGCGCCCCGGCTGATTCGCGTGCATGGTTATTGGCGCGTGCTGCTGCTTTCCTACCTGGTATTGCCGGTGCGGGGCGTGCTTGCCGCCACGCTGATGAGCGAGGCGGGCGTCTGGCCGGTGCAGGTGCTCGACGGGATCGGTGCCGGCCTGCAAAGCGTCGTCGTGCCGGCGCTCGTCGTGCGCCTGCTGCACGGCTCCGGCCGCGTGAACGCCGGGCAGGGCGCCGTCGCGACCGCGCAAGGGATCGGCACGGCGCTCAGTCCCGTGCTGGGCGGCGTGCTCGCGCAGCACTTCGGTTATCCGGTCGCATTCGTCGTGCTGGGCGCCGTGTCGACGGGCGCGCTCGCGCTCTGGCTCGGTCACGCGCGAGCGCTGAGCAGCGTGTGCGGCAAGCCGGCCGACCTGCCGGCCGCGTCGTCCTGAACGTGCTTTCCCTCTCCATGCGATTCCCGACCTGCCCATGAATTCCGTTTCACTTGCATGGCTGATTTCCGCGCTCGCCACGGCGGGCGTCATCGCCCGCCCGTTCGGCTGGCCCGAGGCGACCTGGGCCGTGAGCGGCGCGTTGCTGCTGGTCGTGTGCGGCCTGTTGCCGGTGCATCCGGCGCTCGACGCCGTCGCGAAGGGCGGCGACGTGTACCTGTTCCTGACCGGCATGATGCTGCTGTCCGAGGTCGCGCGGCGCGAAGGGCTGTTCGACTGGGTCGCGACGCGCGTCGTCAATCTCGCGCAGGGTTCGCCCCGACGCCTGTTCGCGCTCGTCTACCTGGTGGGCATCGTGACGACGGTCTTCCTGTCGAACGATGCGACCGCCGTCGTGCTGACGCCCGCGGTCATCGCGGCCGCGCGCCGGGCGAAGGCGAATCCGCTGCCGCTGCTGTACATCTGCGCGTTCGTCGCGAACGCGGCGAGTTTCGTGCTGCCGATCTCGAACCCCGCGAATCTCGTGCTGTACGGCGCGCGCATGCCGTCGCTCGGCGTATGGCTGGCCCACTTCGCGATCCCGTCCGTCGCATCGATCGCATGCACGTTCCTGATGCTTCGGATGACCCAGCGGCACGCGCTCGGCGGCCGTTGCGAATCCGGTTTGCCGACCCGGCCGCTCACCGGCGGCGGGCGCATCGCGCTGGCCGGCATCGCGATCACGGCCGCCGCGCTGATGACGGTGTCGGCGCTCGATCTTCCGCTCGGGTTGCCGACCGCGGCGGCGGGGATCGTCACCGTCGCATGCGTGCTGGTCAAGGATCGCACCGCGTGCGTGCCGATCGTTCGCGCGATTTCATGGAGCGTGTTGCCGCTCGTCGCGGGGCTGTTCGTACTCGTCGAGGCGCTCGACCGGAGCGGCGCGGTGCGTGCGCTCGCCGGGCTGCTGCGCGCGCTGACGGCAAGCGGCGAGCAGACCGCCGCGGCCGCGGCGGGCGTTGCGATCGCGCTGGCGTCGAACCTGGTCAACAACCTGCCTGCCGGGCTCATCGCGAGTTCGACGGTCGACGCCGCGCGCAGCCCGCAAACGGTGATCGACGCGATCCTGATCGGCGTCGACCTGGGGCCGAACCTGTCCGTCACCGGATCGCTCGCGACGATTCTGTGGCTCGCGGCCATCCGGCGCGAAGGGTTGCGGGTCGGGTTCGGCGCGTTCCTCGCGGTCGGCGCGTGCGTGATGTTGCCGGCCTTGCTGCTCGCGCTGGCGGCGCGGCTCGCGCTCGGTGCGTGAAGCGCGTGAGTCGAATGACGCGCATGAGGCGCGGCGCAGGCCGGCCAACCCCCGCTAGAACGTATAGGCGAGCGACGCGAACAGGCTGCGCGGCGCGCCCGGCGTGACCCACAAGCTGTTGTAGGAGCTGACGTAGGTGGTGCGGTTGAACAGGTTGTTCAGCACGACCGACGCACGCAGGTGCTTGTTGACCTGCACATAGCCGTTCAGCTGCACGGTCGCATAGGCCGGCAGCTCGAACCCGTCCTGCGTGTTCGCGGTATTGCCGGCCCGGCGCCCGACGTAGATCAGGCCGGCGCCGGCGCCGGCCTTGTCCGCGAACGGTACCGCGGTTTCGTACAGGAGCAGCGCGCTGCCGCTCAGGCGCGGAATGTCGACGAGGCGTGCGCCGGGTGTCAGCACCGCGTCGTGCGTGACTTCGGCGTCGACATACGCAAGGTTGACGAGGCCGCGCACGCCGTGGCCGAGATCGCCGTTCCATTCGAATTCGACGCCGCGGCTGCGCACCTCGCCGGCCGCGCGCGAGAAGCCGGCGTTCGCCGGATCGGCGGTCAGCACGTTGCGCTTAGTGACGTAGAACGCCGCGACGGTCGCGAGCCAGCGCGCGCCGGCCCATTTCGCGCCGGCTTCGTAGCCGTGCCCCTTCTCCGGATCGAACGCGCGGCCGTCGACGTCGGCGCCGTTGTTCGGCCGGAACGAATACGCGGTGTTCGCATAGAACGACAGGGCGGGGCTCATCTCGTACACGATGCCGATGCGCGGGCTCAACGCGGTCTGCACCTGGCTGCTCGTCGTGTCTTTCAGGCGGTTCTCGACCGACTGGTGGAAGCGATCCCAGCGCAGCCCGGCGAGGATTTTCCAGTGCGGGCCGAACGCGAGCGTGTCCTGCGCGTAGAGCCCCTGGCCGTCGTCGCGCTCGAGCAGGTTGGTCGCGGTGCGCGGTGTGGGCGCCGGCTGGCCGTAGACGGGATCGAAGATGTCGATCGCATACGGCGCGGCGGCCGTGGGCGTCGAGCGCGCGACGAACTGGTCGTAGTTGAAGCGGTATGCATCGACGCCCAGCACGAGCGTGTGGCCGATGCCGCCGGTGCGGAACTTGCCGGCCGTTTCGACGCGGCCCTGCAGGTCGTTCGAATGAAACGCGACTTGCCGGTAGCGGCGCCACAGCGTGCGGCCGTCCGGCTGCAGCGCGAATGCCTCGGACGAGCGGCCGGACAGGTCGGTGGTGCGCTGCGCGAACCCGGCGTTGACCGACCAGTTCGCATCGACGCGATGCTCGAGCGTGAACTGATGGCCCGTGTTGCGCACGTCGTAGTCGCCGTCGCGCGGCTCGCCGAGGAAGCGCGATGCGGGAATCGCACCGAGCTGCCCGCCCACCGCGACCACGCCGCGATCGAGCGGCGCGCGCTGGCGCGCACTCTCGAATTCGTAATGAAGCGTCGTGTCGGCGCCGATGTCCCACGTGAACGACGGCGCGAACAGGTAGCGTTTGCTCGACACGGTATCGCGGAAGCTGCCGTTGTTCTCGTTCATCGCGACGAAGCGGTACGCGAGCGACTTCGTCACGGGGCCGGTCGAATCGAGCGTCTCGCGCAATGCGCCGTAGCTGCCGGCCGACACGCCGACGGTGTTCGCGCGCGCGAACTGCGGCTGCTTCGTCGTGTAGCTGATGAGCCCGCCCGGATCGCCGCGCCCGTACAGCGCCGACGCGGGCCCCTTGAGCACTTCCATGCGCTCGAGGTTGGCGGTGTCGCGCGGCACGCTGATCCCGCGATTCCACGAAAAGCCGTTGACGAGGTAGTCGGTGCCGGACGTGTTGCCGTCGCCGGCGAAGCCGCGCACCGCGTAGTTGTCCCAAAGACCGCCGAAGTTGTTCTGCCGCGCGACGCCCGCGACCCAGTCGTACAGGTCCTCGCCGCGCGTCGCCGCGACCGTGCGCACGAGTTTCGCATCGACGCTGCTGACCGCGAACGGGATCTCCATCACGTCCGCGTCGCCGCGCGTCGCGCTCGTCGAGTCACGCGTGCGAAACGGTGCGCTCGCGCGCTGCCCCGAGATCTCGATGGCCGGCAGCGTCGCCTCCTGCGCGTCGGCCGTGCCCACGCCGGCCGCGCCGACGACGATGGCCATCGGTGCGGCCGCCCAGTTCTTCCTGCTCATACCCGGTCCTCTGATGTGGTTGGCGTTCGGGCACGGCGGACGGCTTCGCATCGGCAACTGTGTTCCAAACAGTACATTTGCGCGGCAATTTAATGCAAATGAGAGGCATTTGCAATCGTAATTTTGAGGATTGGTACGGGGAGCGAAACGGTGGGGCGCACGGATGCGAGCGAGGGGATGGGTGGATTTCCTGAAATGCCGAACGGCGGGGAAAACAAACCATGGCGTGGTGACGGCCGGATAGCGCTTTCGTCACGCCTGCGCGAGAAATATGAGTGAAATTGCAGGGGGCACGGCGCCACGCGATGCACGACACCGCGCTCGCCGACGCGCGCCGGCGCCCGTGCGTGTTCAGCTCAATCCGGATCGGCTTTCAGCCCACCCTCGATCCACCGCGCTTCCGACGCGCGAAGATGCGCACGAATGGCCGTCTGCGCGGCGATCGGATCGCCGGCCTGCAACGCGAGCAGCACGTCCTCGTGCTCGCGCACCGCGGCGGTCCACGTCTGCGGATTCTCCGCATGGCCGCGCATCGCGGCCGCGATTGGGTCGTGGCGGCTGTCGAACAGCTCGCCGACGAAGCGGGTGAGCACCGAGTTGCCGGCGGCTTCCGCGATCAGCATGTGGAACTGCCGGTCGGCTTCGACCGGGGATTTGCCGGCCTCCGCGAGCCGCTTCATGCGCTGAACGGTGCGGCGCAGCCGCTCGAGCATGGCGGCCGTCATCCGCGCTGCGGCCAGCGCGGCGACGCTGCCTTCGACGGCCGCGCGAGCCTGCATCAATTCCGACGGACTGTCGCCGAGCGTGGCCATCGGGCCGACAGCGTCGGCGGCCGTATCGCGCACATAGACGCCGGAGCCCATCCGGATTTCGATCTGCCCGCCGATTTCCAGCGCGATCAGCGCCTCCCGAAGCGACGGCCGCGACACGCCGAGCGTCAGCGCCAGCTCGCGCTCGGGCGGCAGCCGCTCGCCGATCGCGAATTCGCCCTGGCGAATCAACGCGACGATCTGGGCCGCGACCGATTGGTAAAGCCGCTTGGGTTCTGTCGATTTCATCCGAGTGATAGGGATCAATGCGCTTCGGGCGCAAGCGCGTGTCGCGGAGTCTATCACGCCGGACGCATCGCCCCGTGTAGCGGCGCGTTCATCCGGATGTCCGGGTTTTCACTATTGGTAAGATCAGATGTGAATAATTAAATTGGCTTGACCAAAATGGGTTTGATTGCTGTAATTCATCCAAATTGGACTGACCGGTTAGTGTCGAGGTCGATCCATCCCCAGGAGACGCAATGGCAATGCCTCGCAATCTGCCCGGTCAGGCCGCGCAGGACGAACCGGACCGGGAGATCCTGCGCCTGGACGGGATTCGCAAGCGCTTCCCCGGCGTCCTCGCGCTCGACGGGATTCGCCTCGACCTGCGCCGCGGCGAGGTGCATGCGGTGTGCGGCGAGAACGGCGCGGGCAAATCGACGCTGATGAAGATCATCAGCGGCCAGTACCTGCCCGACGACGGTGTCGTTCACTATCGCGGCGCGCCGGTGCGTTTTCATTCGGCCTCCGAAGCGCAGGCGGCCGGCATCTCGATCATTCATCAGGAGCTCAATCTCGTCCCGCACCTGAGCGTGGCGGAGAACCTGTTCCTCGCGCGCGAGCCGCGGCGCGGGCCGTTCGTCGATACGAAACGCATGAACGCGGAGGCGGCGCGCTGCATCGCGCGCATCGGCCTGAACGTCGCGCCGACGACGAAGGTCGGCGTGCTGTCCATCGCGCAGCAGCAGATGGTCGAGATCGCGAAGGCGCTGTCGCACGATGCGCGTGTGCTGATCATGGACGAACCCACGTCGTCGCTGACCGAAACGGAAACGGTGCAGCTGTTTCGCATCATCGAGGAACTGCGCGCCGACGGCGTGGCGATTCTGTATATCTCGCACCGGCTCGACGAAATGGCGCAGATCGTCGATCGCGTGACGGTGCTGCGCGACGGGCGCCACATCTCGACGGATGCTTTCGCCGACGTGAGCATCGACGACATCGTCGCGCGCATGGTCGGACGCACGCTCGACGACGCCTATCCGTCGCGGCAATCGGTGCCGACCGACGAGGTGCTGCTCGACGTGCGGGACCTGCGCCGCGACGGCGTGTTCGGGCCGGTGTCGTTCGCGCTGCGCCGCGGCGAGATCCTCGGTTTCGCGGGCTTGATGGGCGCCGGGCGCACCGAGATCGCCCGCGCGATCTTCGGCGCGGATCGCCCCGACGGCGGCACGATCGGGCTGCACGGCCGGCCCGTGACGATCCGCTCGCCGCGCGAGGCGATCCGGCACGGCATCGCGTATCTGTCGGAGGACCGCAAGAAGGAGGGTCTCGCGCTGCCGATGCCCGTCGCGGCGAACCTCACGCTCGCGAACGTGCGCGGCATCACGTCACGCTTCGGATTCCTGCGCTTCGACGACGAACTCGACGTCGCGCGCCGCTACGTGCAGGACCTCGCGATTCGCACGCCGTCCGTGCACCAGCGCGTCCGAAACCTGTCCGGCGGCAACCAGCAGAAGGTCGTCATCGGCAAATGGCTGTACCGCGGCTCGAAGATCCTGTTCTTCGACGAGCCGACGCGCGGCATCGACGTCGGCGCGAAATTCGCGATCTACGGGCTGATGGACCGGCTCGCCGCCGACGGCGTCGGCGTGGTGCTGATCAGTTCGGAACTGCCCGAACTGCTCGGCATGACCGACCGGATCGCCGTTTTTCACGAAGGTCGATTGACCGCATTTCTCGATACGAAACACACCAGTCAGGAGGAGATCATGCACTACGCGTCGGGGCGTTCCCATGCTTGAAATGACATCCGATCGAAGCCAGGCCGATGAACGGGCGGCGCGACAGCGGCGGCGCGACCTGATCCAGAAGTTCGCGGCGCTGGGCAGTCTCGTCGTGCTCGTGTTCGCGTTCTCGGTCTCGAGCGCGGCGTTCTTCTCGGTCGACAACCTGATGACGGTCGGCCTGCAGGTCACGTCGATCGCCTATCTGGGCGTGGCCGCCACCTGCGTGATCATCACGGGCGGCATCGACCTGTCGGTCGGCTCGGTGCTCGCGCTGTCCGGCGTGTGCGCGGCGCTGCTGGTCAAGGCCGGCGCGCCGGTGCCCGCGGCGATGGCGGCCGGCATCCTGGTCGGCGCGCTGTGCGGGCTCGTCAACGGCATCTGCGTGACGCAGATGGGCCTGCCGCCGTTCATCGCGACGCTCGGCATGATGCTCGTCGCGCGCGGCATCGCGCTGCAGATCACCGGCGCGCGGCCGGTATCGGATCTCGGCGATGCGTTCGGCGCGCTCGGCAACGGCGCGCTGCTGCGGATCTCGCGCATCGGCGCGGACGGGTTCCCCGACACGACCTTTCCCGGCATTCCGTATCCGGTCGTGATCATGGTCGTGCTGTTCGTCGTGGTGTCCGTGCTGCTGTCGAGAACGTCGCTCGGCCGCCATATCTACGCGGTCGGGTCGAACGCGGAAGCCGCCCGGCTGTCGGGCGTGAACGTGCAGGGCGTGAAGCTGTTTACCTACGTGCTGTCCGGCGCGCTCGCGGGCGTGACCGGTTGCGTGCTGATGTCGCGGCTCGTCACCGGGCAGCCGAACGAAGGCGTGATGTACGAGCTCGACGCGATCGCCAGTTCGGTCATCGGCGGCACGTCGCTGATGGGCGGCGTCGGCACGATCTCCGGCACGGCGATCGGCGCGTTCGTGATCGGCGTGCTGCGCAACGGCCTGAACATGAACGGCGTGTCGAGCTTCATCCAGCAGATCATCATCGGCGTCGTGATCCTCGGCACGGTGTGGATCGACCAGTTGCGCAATCGCCGGCCCTGACCGGCAGCAAGCAGTCCCTACCAACGAGAAGCGGAGCGAGACATGAACAAATCCATCCTGCTGGCGGCATCGGCGTGCGTGTTCGCGGTGTGCAGCAGCGGCGCGTATGCGGCGGGCGGCGAGATCGCCGTGATCGTCAAGACGGTCAATTCGAACTACTGGCAGAACGTGCAGAAGGGCGCGAAGGCGGCGCTCGGCGGCGCCAAGGGTTACACGATGACGTTCCAGGGCCCGGCGGCCGAGTCCGACATCAGCGGGCAGGTCAACATGGTCGACAACGCGGTTACGCGTCATGTGGCGGGCATCGTGCTCGCGCCGTCCGATCCCGATGCGCTCGTGCCCGCGATCAAGAAGGCGTGGGAAGCGCACATTCCCGTCGTGCTGATCGACTCGGCGATCGCGGACGCGGGCAAGCCGTACTACCAGGCATTCCTGTCGACCGACAACGAGAAGGCGGGCGCGCTGTGCGCGAAGGCGCTGATCGACCGCGTCGGGCAGTCGGGCAAGATCGCGATCATGTCGTACGTACCGGGCGCGGGCTCCGAGGTCAGCCGCGTCGGCGGGTTCCGCAAGTACATCGAGAGCCATTCGAAGCTGCAGGTCGTCGGCCCGTACTACTCGCAATCGCAAATGGCGACCGCGCTGAACCAGACGACCGACGTGCTGTCGGCGAACCCGGACCTGAAGGGCATCTTCGGCGCGAACGAGCCGACCGCGGTCGGCATGGGCCGTGCGCTGAAGCAGTCGGGCAAGGCGGGCAAGGTGGTGGCGATCGGGTTCGACGGCAACGAGGACCTGCAGGGCTTCGTGCGCGACGGCACCGTGCAGGCGATCGCCGTGCAGGGCTCGTGGCAGATGGGGAACCAGGGCGTGCGCACGGCGCTCGACGTGATCGAGCGCAAGCCCGCGCCGAAGCTGATCGATACCGGCGTCGTGATGGTCGACAAGCAGAACCTCGATTCGCAGGCAGCGAAGAATGTCCTGTACTGATCGCCCGTCCCGCTTGCACGCATCGAGTCACCACTCATGAACGCAAACGATACGCGCACCTTGCCGCGCAGCGGGCTGACGGTGTCCGCGCTCGGCCTCGGCTGCTCGCAGCTCGGCGGCCTTTATCGGCCGATGTCGGCGGCCGACGCCGCCGCGCTGGTCGACGCCGCGTGGGCTGCCGGCCTGCGCTACTTCGACACCGCGCCGTATTACGGCTACACGCTGTCCGAGCGGCGCGTGGGGGCGGGGCTCGCTCCGCGCGAGCGCAGCGCGTTCACGCTCAGCACGAAGGTCGGGCGGCTGATGCGCGCCGACGCGAGCGTGCGGCCGGGCGACGACGGCTGGGCCGAGCCGCTGCCGTTCCGGCCCGTCTACGACTACAGCTACGACGGCATCATGCGCTCGCACGACGACAGCCGGCAACGGCTCGGGCTCGCGCGGATCGACATGCTGTACGTGCACGACATCGGCGCGATGACGCACGGCGATCGTCACGCGCACTACTGGGAACAGTTGACGCGCGGCGGCGGATTTCGCGCGCTGGATGCGCTGCGCGCCAGCGGCGAGATCGGCGCGTTCGGTCTCGGCGTGAACGAATGGGAAGTCGCGGCCGACGCGCTGAACGAAGCGGCGCTCGATGCGGTGCTGCTGGCCGGCCGCTACACGCTGCTCGAACAGACGGCGCTCGAACCGCTGCTCGACGCGTGCGCCCGTGACGGGACGGCGATCGTGATCGGCGGCGTGTTCAATTCCGGCCTGCTCGCCGGCAACGGCAAGTTCAACTATGCGGACGCGAGCGCCGACGTGATCGACAAGGCCACGCGGCTCGGCGCGCTGTGCAACCGCTTCGACGTGCCGCTTCCCGCCGCGGCATTGCAGTTTCCGTTCGGTCATCCAGCCGTCGTATCGTGCGTGGTCGGCGCGCGCAGCGTGGCGCAGTTGAAGCAGAACGTCGACTGGTTCGAGCGTCCCGCGCCGGCCGAACTGTGGGATGTGCTGCGCGACGAAGGGTTGATCGCGGCGCACGCGCCGGTTCCGGGAGCCCACGCATGACCATGCGCATCGACGCCCATCAGCACTACTGGCGCATCGACGCACGGGCCGGCTGCTGGCCGCCGGCCGAACTCGATGCGATTCACCGGGATTTCGGCCCGGCCGATCTGGCGCCGCTGCTCGACGCTGCGCGCATCGACACCACCGTCCTCGTGCAATCGCTGCCGAGCGAAGCCGACACGCGCTTTCTGCTCGATCTCGCGGACGAAACGCCGAGCGTCGGCGCGGTGGTCGGTTGGGTCGACCTGAAGGCCGACGACGCACCGGCGCGGATCGCGGCGTTTGCGTCCGCGCCAAAGGCGCGCGGCTTGCGACCGATGCTGCAGGATCTGCCCGACGACACGTGGATCGACGATCCGCGGCTGGATCGCGCGGTCGCCGCGATGCTCGAGCACGGGCTGCGTTTTGATGCACTGGTGATGCCGCGTCATCTCGATGCGCTGCATGCATTCGCGCGACGCCATCCGGATCTGCCGATCGTGATCGACCATGGCGCGAAGCCGTTCATCGAGCGCGGCGAATGGCAGCCGTGGCTGTCGGCGATGGGCCGGCTTGCGCGCCTGCCGAACCTTCATTGCAAGCTGTCCGGCCTCTGGACCGAAGCAGGGCCGTCGGCTGGGCCCGACGCCGTGCGCGCGCGCACGCGGCCGTATGTCCACGCGCTGGCCGAGCTGTTCGGGCCGACGCGCCTGATGTGGGGCAGCGACTGGCCGGTGCTGCGGCTGGCGTCGGCGTGCGGCGGCTACGGCGAATGGCTGGCCGCGTGCGAGGACGATTGCGCGCGGTTGCTCGGCGCCGCGGCGCTGGACGGCCTCTTCGGCGGCAACGCACACCGCTTCTACCGGATCGACACCGCACGCCACGACGAATGAACCAGAACGAAAGGAACCCGACATGCTCAGCGTGATTTGCGAATCCCCCGGCGTGCTGCGCGTGCAGCAGCGCGAACTGCCCGTACGCGGCAGCGGCGAAGTACTGTTGCGCGTGCAACGGGTCGGCATTTGCGGCACCGACCTGCATATCTTCACCGGCAACCAGCCGTACCTCGACTATCCGCGCGTGATGGGCCATGAGCTTTCGGCGGTCGTCGTCGAGGCGGAACCCGAGTCGGGGCTCGGCGTCGGCGACGCGGTGTACGTGATGCCGTATCTGTCGTGCGGGCACTGCATCGCCTGTCGGCACGGCAACACGAATTGCTGCGTGAACATCAAGGTGCTCGGCGTGCATCGCGACGGCGCGCTCGCCGAATACCTGAGCGTGCCTGCGCAGTTCGTTCACAAGGCCGACGGCATTTCGCTCGACCAGGCGGCGATGCTGGAATTCCTCGCGATCGGCGCGCATGCGGTGCGGCGCGCGGACGTCCGCGCCGGGCAGCGCGCGCTGGTCGTCGGCGCCGGGCCGATCGGCATGGCCGCGATGATCTTCGCGAAGCTGCGTGGCGCCGACGTCACATGCCTCGACACGCGGGCGGATCGACTGGCGTTTTGCCGGCAACATCTGACGGTTGATGCGACCGTGGAGGTGGGCGAGGATGACGCGGCGCGTCTCGCGGCGTTGACGAACGGCGAGTATTTCGATGCGGTGTTCGACGCCACAGGCAACCTCGATGCGATGAATCGCGGTTTCGAATTCGTCGCGCATGGCGGCAAATACACGTTGATCTCGATCGTGCGCGGGCACGTCGCCTTTTCGGATCCCGAATTCCACAAGCGGGAAGCCACGCTGCTTGCGAGCCGCAATGCGACGGCCGAGGATTTCGCGACGGTGCTCGACGCGATGCGCGGGGGGCGTATTCCGGACCGCGCGCTGAACACGCACCGGATGCGGCTCGAAGAGGTGCCGGATGCGCTGCCGCGTTTGCTCGATGCGGGGCAGACCGTCGTGAAGGCGCTCGTCGAATGCTGATCGATCGAATCCGGCACGCGGAGCGCATGCGATGACGCCGCCGATCCTCCAGTTCGGCACGAGCCGCTTCCTGCTCGCGCACGTCGACTTGTTCGTCTCGCAGGCGCTGGACGACGGCAACGCGATGGGCGGCATCGGCATCGTGCAGACGACCGGCAATCCGGCCAGCCGCGCCCGCATCGACGCGCTGCGCGCCACCGGTCGCTATCCGGTGCGGATTCGCGGGCGCGACCGCGGCGGCGTGGTCGACGAAGTCGTCGAGTGCCGCGCCGTGCATCGCGCGTGGGACGCCGAGCACGACTGGGCGGAGATACGCGGTGCCGCGATCGAGACCATACGCGTCATCGTGTCGAACACCGGCGACGCAGGGTATCGCGCCGATCCACGCGACACCGTGGACCTGCTGGCCCAGCAGGAGTACGCACCGCACGGCTTTCCGGCGAAGCTGCTCGCGCTGCTGCATGCGCGCTGGCAGGTGCGGCCCGATGACGGCGTCTCCATCCTGCCTTGCGAACTGGTGACGGACAACGGCGACACGCTGCGCGACATCGTGCTGGACCTCGCGCGCCAGTGGCGGCTGCCCGACGCGTTCGCCGACTATCTGGGCAACCGCTGCGTGTGGGTCAACTCGCTCGTCGACCGCATCGTGTCCGAGCCGCTCCATCCGGTCGGCGCGATCGCGGAGCCCTACGCGCTGTGGGCGATCGAGCGGCGTGCCGGCATGGCGCTGCCGTGCACGCATGCTCAGGTCGTCGTCACCGACGATTTGCGCAGCCACGAGCGCCTGAAGCTGTTCTTCCTCAATCTCGGGCACAGCTGGCTCGCGGAGCAGTGGCTCGCGGCGGGGCGCGACGCATCGGAAACGGTGCTGGACGCGATGAACGATGCGCGGTTGCGCGACGGTCTCGAAGCCGTGTGGCGCGATGAAGTCGCGCCGGTATTCGTGGCGCTGGGCTTGCGCGAAACGGCCGAACACTACGTCGACAGCGTGCGCGAGCGCTTTCTCAATCCGTTTCTCGCGCATCGCATCGCCGATATCGCGGTCAACCATCGCGAGAAGGTCGCGCGGCGGATCGAGCCGCTGCTCGCGCTCGCCGATTCGCTGGCGCTGGCGGCCGAACAACCGCGGTTGCGGCAACTCGTCGCCCGCTGCGAACCGGTGGCCGCAACGACAGGGAGAAGACCATCGTGAAGCAACCGACCATCGTGATCCTTCACGGCAACGACAACGTCGCCGTCGCACTCGATGCGCTGGCGCCGGACGTGCCGATCGACGTGCACGGCGCACCGCTGCGGCCGGCGGCCGCGATACCGGCCGGCCACAAGATCGCCACCACGCCGATCGCGCGTGGCGACGCGATCGTCAAATGCGGGCAGCCGATCGGCGTCGCGCTGCGGGACATCGCCGCGGGCGAGCACGTGCACGTGCATAACGTCGGGATGCCTGAGCGGCATGCGCACGACGACGGGCCGGCGGGCGACACGCACGACGTTCCGGCCGATCGCCGCGATACCTTCGACGGATTCGTGCGTCCCGACGGCAGCGTGGGGACGCGCAACTACGTTGGCGTGATCGCGAGCGTCAACTGTTCGGCGAGTGTCTGTCATGCGATCGCCGATGCATACCGGCACGGCGCGCTCGACGCGTTCGGCCATGTCGACGGCGTCGTCGCGATCACCCATCAGAGCGGCTGCGGCATGTCGGCGACCGGCGACGGCATCGAACTGCTGCGACGCACGCTCGTCGGTTATGCGCGCAACCCGAATTTCGCCGGCGTGCTGCTCGTCGGCCTCGGTTGTGAGGTCAACCAGGTCGGCGCGCTCGCGCAGCGGCTCGACGCGGCGGCACCTGGTACCGTGCGCACGCTGGTGATCCAGGACGAAGGCGGCGTGCGCGACACCGTGGCCAAAGGCGTGTCGATCGTGCGCGAGTTGCTGGAGGCGGCCGACGGCGCGCGTCGCAGCGCCGTGCCGGCCTCGCGGCTGACGGTCGGCCTGCAATGCGGCGGCTCCGACGGTTACTCGGGCATCACCGCGAATCCGGCGCTCGGCGCGGCCGTCGATCTGCTGGTCCGCAACGGCGGCACCGCGATTCTGTCCGAGACGCCCGAGATCTACGGCGCCGAGCATCTGCTGATCGCGCGAGCGGCGTCGCGCGACGTGGCCGAGCGTCTGCTCGGCAGGTTGCAGTGGTGGGAGCGTTACGTCGCCGACAACGGCGGCGAAATGAACAACAACCCGTCGCCCGGCAACCTCGCCGGCGGCATCACGACGATTCTCGAGAAATCGCTCGGCGCGGTGTCGAAGGGCGGCCGCTCGCCGCTGCGCGCGGTCTACGACTATGCGGAGCCGGTGCGGCAAGCGGGGCTCGTGTTCATGGATACGCCCGGTTACGACCCGGTGTCGGCCACCGGGCAGATCGCCGGCGGCGCGAATCTCGTGTGCTTCACGACGGGCCGCGGTTCGGTGTTCGGCTCGAAGCCGGTGCCGACGATCAAGATCGCGACGACGACCGGCCTGTACGAGCGGATGCAATCGGACATGGATTTCGACAGCGGCGGGATCGTCGCCGGTTCGCTCTCGGTCGGCGAAGCGGGCGAGCGGCTGTTCCGGCTGAT
The DNA here is from genome assembly GCF_052045915.1 of Burkholderia sp. 22088. Taxonomy (NCBI): domain Bacteria; kingdom Pseudomonadati; phylum Pseudomonadota; class Betaproteobacteria; order Burkholderiales; family Burkholderiaceae; genus Burkholderia; species Burkholderia sp. 22088. Next base: position 250,659 of record NZ_JBQEPY010000007.1, on the reverse strand, counting down.
GCTCGACGTTGCCTCCGGACGACGATCCCGCAGCGAGGACAACGGCATCGGCGAACGCGAGTTCGTGCCGTGGCTGCGCGGCGCGGTCATGTGACGCGAAAGGCGACATGCGACCGCGTGCGCAATCGGACAGCGAAGGAGACGCCGCGATGGAAACCCGCATGAGCGAGCCGGCGATCGGCGAAATCGGCCGCGACGATCATCTCTCCGACCTGGAGAAGGGCTTGCTCGGCGAAGCGCTGCGCTTGCTCGCCGAGACGCGCGCACGGGCGCTCGAACTCTGTGTCGAGGTGAGCCGGCGGCAGGGCGGCGGGCGCCGACCTACGCGCCGGCCATGCGCGCGTCGAGCCGGAACAACGAGACGGCCTCGGCAAGCCGGTTTCCCTGTTCCTCGAGCGACTTCGAGGCGGCGGCTGCCTGCTCGACGAGCGCCGCATTCTGCTGGGTGACCTCGTCCATTTGCGTAATGGCGAGATTGACCTGCTCGATGCCGCGACTCTGTTCGCTCGACGCCGCGGCGATTTCGCCCATGATGTCGGTCACGCGCGAGATCGCATGCGTGACCTCGCTCATCGTATCGCCCGCGTTGTTCGCGATATGCGAGCCGTCCTCGATTTTCCGGACCGATTGCGAGATCAGCTCGCGAATTTCCTTCGCGGCGCTCGACGAACGCTGCGCAAGACTTCTGACTTCGCTTGCCACCACCGCGAAGCCGCGGCCCTGTTCGCCGGCGCGGGCAGCCTCCACGGCCGCGTTGAGCGCGAGGATGTTGGTCTGGAACGCGATCCCTTCGATGATCCCGGTGATCTCGGCGATCTTGGCGGAGCTCGCGCTGATGTCGGTCATCGTGTCGACCATCAGGCCGACCGCCGAGCTGCCGCGCTGCGCGACCTCCGATGCGTTGTTGGCCAGGCCGCTCGCCTGTTGCGCATTGTCGGCGTTCAGGCGCACGGTGGAGGTCAGTTGCTCCATGCTCGACGCGGTTTCCTGCAACGACGCGGCCTGCTGTTCGGTGCGGGACGACAGGTCCTGGTTGCCGGACGCGATTTCGCCGGCGCCGGTCGCGACGTTGCCCGATGCGGTACGGACTTCCGAGATCAGGCGGATCAGGTTCGCCTGCATGTCGCGCATCGAAGCCAGTACGCTGCCGGCCGGCGCGGCGCCGGTCGTGGCTTCGGCGCCGAGATTGCCGGCGGCGATATGGCCGGCGATATCGCTGAGCACGGCGGGCTCCGTGCCCAGCGAGCGCAGCAGGCCGCGGGTGATGACGAGGCCCGAGAGCGCGGCCGCGGCGGCGGCGGCGATGCAGATCGCGATCAGCATCAGGCGTCGCGAGGTATAACGGTCGTCCGATTCCTTCACCAGTTGATCGGCCCGCGCGCGCGAGTACGTCGCATACGTGTCGGTGGCGGCGACGAGCCGGGCCAGCAGCGGTCGGCACTGTTCGTTGATCATCGTGATCGCCTGATCGCGCCGGTTGTTCGCCGCCGCGTCGACGATGGCGCGCGCCACGGGGCCGTACTGCGCCTCGACCGCCCCGATTTGCCGAACCAGTTCGCGCGCCTTGTCGGATGCGCCGCTGCCCTCGCGGACCGCATTCGTCAGTTCGCCCATCAGCGCGCCGACTTCGTGGTCGGCCTGCAGCGCCGCTTCCTTCTCGATGTCCGCGTCGCGCGGGCTGGCCGCGAGGACCTGGTTGCGGGCGGCGATCGCGCGCCGGTCGACCGCGAAGCGAATCTTGTCGGCCAGGTTCGCGCGGGCGTTGGTGCCGTTGACATAGTCGTCGAATGCCGCGTTCGCGTTGCCGAGCGAGACGATGCCGACGATGGAGACGAGCACGACCGTACACGTAAGAAGTCCGAAAGCCATGATCAGCTTCGTGCGAACGGTTAATCGTCGATCGTTCATGAGATGAATCCGGTTGTGGTTATCAAATAGATTTCCTGATTAACGGAATGGTGAAAGAAAGGTTTAGGACCGGCGCTGCGGGGCAATCGTTTGCGGGTTGCCTGTCGTCAAAATAAATCTGACCGCGATCCGCATTCGTCACGCTGAGCCGGAGAACGGCGCTGTTTTCGCCCGCCGTGCCGTTAAACGGATCAGGTTCGCCTTGTTCAGCGATCCCATTTCAATCACGCGGTAACGGAGACCGAAGTCATCATGCTGTCATCAATTCGCGCACGGATACTTGCGACGTGTGTCGCCATCATCGCGGCGGCGCTGGTCGGCGCGATGACGAACGCGGCCTTCAAGCACATCCTGATAGTGCGCGACGCGCTCACGGACGTCTCGAGCGGCAGCGGTGATCTGACGAAGCGCCTGCCGGCCGACGGCGCGGACGAAGCCGCGCAGATCGCGAGAGCGTTCAACGCGTTCGCCGAGAAGATCAGTACGATCCTGCGGCAGATCCGCGATTTCAGCACGTCCGTGAACCTTGCGAGCGCCGAGATCGCGCAGGGCAACCAGGATCTGTCGGCCCGCACCGAACACGCGGCGTCGAGCCTGCAGGAAACGGCCGCCGCGCTTGAGGAGATCGCCGGCACGGCCCGCAACCCGCCGATGCGGCCACGCAGGTGAGCCGGCTGGCGGAATCGGCGTCGGGCGTTGCCGTACGCGGCGGCGAGGTGGTGAGCGAGGTGGTCGCGACGATGGACGAGATCACGAAGGCATCGGCCGAGATCTCGAACATCATCGGCGTGATCGACGGCATCGCGTTCCAGACCAACATTCTCGCGTTGAACGCCGCCGTCGAGGCGGCCCGCGCGAACGAGCACGGCCGCGGCTTCGCGGTCGTCGCCGGGGAAGTGCGTGCGCTCGCGCAGCGCAGCGCGCAGGCCGCGCGGGAAATCAAGCAGCTGATCCACTCATCGGTCGAGAAGATCGGGGGCGGCTCCGGGCTCGTGCAGACGGCCGGCACGACGATGGACGAAATCGTCGACGGCGTGCGCAACATCACGAGCGTGATCGCCGAAATCAGCGTCGCCGCGAAGGAGCAGAGCACGGGGCTCGAGCAGGTGAATCAGGCGGTGTCGCAGCTCGACGATACGACGCAGCAGAACGCGGCGCTGGTCGAGCAACCGGCGGCTGCCGCGACGTCGCTGCGCGAGCAGGCGGCCCGGCTCGCGCAGACGGTCGGCGAGTTCAGGCTCGCGGAGCGCGCGGTGGCGGCGTGACGGTTCGCGTGACGGGGCCGGCGGGCCCCGGTTTCATGCGGCGCGGCGAAGCCAGTCCGGCTGGCGCACCCGCCGACGACGGGCGGGATTTCGTTCGTATCCTGCACCGGTCCGCTGTACGTCGCCCACGCCGTGGCTGACTGCGATCGATCACCCGTGGGGAGGCCGGTGGTGCTGCCGTTCCGCTCAGGCAAGCAGCCCGCGTGCCGCCAGATTCGCATACAGCGCGCGCACGCCGAAGGTCCACGGCGCGATCTCCGTGCAAAGCCGCACGGTGTTGACGAGTGCGCCGAGCGCGGGCGTGGAGATCGTGACGCGGTCGCCGAGGTGATGCGTGAATCCGCCGCCGGGCGCGTCGCGATCCTGGATCGGCGAGAACATCGTGCCGAGGAACAGCATGAAGCCGTCCGGATATTGGTGATGCGCGCCGCAGGTCTGCGCGACGAGGTCGGTCGGGTCGCGGCTGATCTCGCGCATATGGCTGATGCCGTCGAGTACGAAGCCGTCGTCCGCGCCTTCGACGCGCAGCGACACGCTGCATGCCCGCACGCTGTCGAGCGTGAAGCCGTCGTCGAACAGCCGCACGAACGGGCCGATCGCGCACGAGCCGTTGTTGTCCTTGCATTTGCCGAGCAGCAGCGCCGAACGGCCTTCGATGTCGCGCAGGTTCACGTCGTTGCCGAGCGTCGCGCCCACCGGCATGCCGTCACGGGCGACCGCCAGCACGATCTCCGGTTCCGGGTTGTTCCACACCGACACGGGCAGCAGCCCCACGTCCGCGCCGAAGCCGACCGCCGACATCGGCTGCGCCTTGGAGAACACCTCCGCATCAGGGCCGATGCCGACTTCCATGTATTGCGACCATGCGCCGCGGCGTTCGAGCTCCGCCTTCAGGCGCAGCGCGGCTTCCGAGCCCGGCACGATCTTCGATAGATCGGTGCCGATGGTTGCGGCGATGGTGTCGCGAACCTCCCGCGCTTTGGCCGGATCGCCGCCCGCCTGTTCCTCGATCACGCGCTCGATCAGGCTGACCGCAAAGGTCACGCCGCACGCCTTGATCGCCTGCACGTCGCACGGCGCGAGCAGGTGCGTCGCGCCCGGCGTGCCGTCCAGCGCGGCCTGCAACAACGGCTCGACACGGCCGAGCGATTCGCCGGCAGCGGTGCGCGCGATGGCGACTGCATCGGGGCGATCGAACAGGTCGGCGGTGGTCGGCACGGTGCGTGTGATGTCGAACACTTCGCCGCCGCGCACTGCGACGACGCTCGGGCCCGCGTGGGCGCCGTCGTGCCGCCAGACGCGGCCGATCAGCAGCGCGTGGTCGAGGTCGTGCGGCAGGCAATCGGAAACGGAAGGCGTATGCATGGTCAGCTCGGCAAGAGTCGGGGGCGGTGGGTCAGTGCGAATGGCGCGGGTTGCCGCGCTGCTCGATCACCTTCAGGTACAGCGTGGCCGGTTCGAGGCAGCCGCCGGTGGACAGCTGGCCGACGAACCGGCGATAGAGTTCCTGCCACGGCGTTTGCGCCTGCGGCACGGTGAAGCTTTCGGTTTCGCGGCGGCGCGCGAGTTCGTCCTCGTCGACGAGCACGTCGACGCTGCGGCGATTCAGGTCCACGCGCACGCGATCGTTCGTGCGCAGCAGCGCGAGGCCGCCGCCGACCGCGGCTTCCGGCGACATGTTCAGGATCGACGGGCTGGCCGATGTGCCGCTCTGGCGTCCGTCACCCATGCACGGCAGCGACGTCACGCCGCGCTTCACCAGTTCGGCAGGCGGCGCCATGTTCACGACTTCGGAACTGCCCGGGTAGCCGACCGTGCCGCAGCCGCGGATCACGAGGATGCAGCGCTCGTCGATGTTCAGCGCGGGATCGTTGATGCGCGCGTGATAGTCCTCGGGGCCGTCGAACACGATCGCGCGCGCCTCGAACGTATTCTCCGCGCCCGGCTCGGACAGGTAGGTGCGGCGGAACGCGTCGCCCACCACCGACATCTTCATGATCGCGCTGTCGAAGAAGTTGCCCGACAGCACCATGAAGCCGGCGCCATGCTTGAGCGGCGCGTCGGGCGTGCGGATCACGTCGCGGTCGGCGTCCTGCGCGGTGTCGGCGATCTCGCCGATCGCGCGGCCCGATACGGTCAGGCAGTCGCGCCGCAGCAGCCCGGCCGAATCGAGCTGGCGCAGCACGGCGGGCACGCCGCCGGCGCGGTGGAAGCTCTCGCCGAGGTAGTCGCCGGCCGGCATGCAGTTGACGAGCAGCGGCACCGATTCACCCAGGCGCTGCCAGTCGTCCAGGCTCAGTTCGACGCCCATGTGGCGCGCAATCGCGATCAGGTGCGGCGGGCAGTTGGTCGATGCGCCCAGCGCGGACGCGACGACGATCGCATTCTCGAATGCCGCGCGCGTCATGATTGTCGACGGGCGCAGGTCTTCCCGAACGAGCTCGACCGCGCGCTTGCCGGTCGCGTAAGCCATCTGGCCGCGCTCGCGATAGGCGGCGGGAATGCTCGCGCAGCCGGGCAGCGACATGCCCAGCGCCTCGGCGAGGCTGTTCATCGACAGCGCGGTGCCCATGGTGTTGCAATGGCCGATCGACGGCGACGAGGCCGTGGTCAGCTGCATGAAGCCTTCGTAGTCGATCTCGCCCGCCGCGAGCAGGTTGCGCGCATGCCAGATCACCGTGCCCGAGCCGACCCGCTTGCCCTCGTGCCAGCCGTCGAGCATCGGGCCGCCCGACAGCACGATCGCGGGCATGTCGACGGTGGCGGCCGCCATCAGGCACGCGGGCGTGGTCTTGTCGCAGCCGGTCGTCAGCACCACACCGTCCAGCGGAAAGCCGTGCAGCACTTCCACCAGCCCGAGGTACGCGAGATTGCGGTCGAGCGCGGCGGTGGGCCGGCGGCTTTGCTCGGCGAGCGGATGCACGGGGAACTCCATCGGAATGCCGCCCGCGTCGCGGATGCCCGCCTTGGTGCGTTCGGCCAGCTCGATGTGATGGCGGTTGCACGGCGCGAGGTCGCTGCCCGTCTGCGCGATGCCGATAATGGGGCGGCCCGACTGCAGTTCCTCGCGCGTCAACCCGTAGTTCATGAAGCGCTCGACATAGAGTGCCGTCATGTCCGCGTGCGCGGGGTCGTCGAACCATTCCTGGCTGCGCAGGCGGCGAGGGGTGTGTGACATGGCAGGCTGTCTCCTGAGGGGCCTTTGTCATTCTGCATGCCGGATGGTACCGGTAACATCGTTTGGATGTTAGCACGGGTTTTTTGCGCAGCGGAAGGGATTTCGTGCGCATGTGGCGAAGGTGAGGGCAGGGGGGGCGGTACGAAGCCGCGCGCGTGGCGGTCGGGATGCGCGCGGCCGTCGGCTTGTCAGGCGCTTTCCCGCGCGATGATCGTGTAGTCGATACGGATGCTTTTCGATTCGGTCCGCTCGCCGCCGTCACGCGCTTGCAGCGCCGCCAGCAACGCTTCGCCCGTGCGCAGCCCGATGCCGTACGCGTCGACCGATACGGTCGTGATGGTCGGATGGCAGCATGTCGCCACTTCGAAGTTCCCGAAGCCGGCCACGGCGATATCGGCCGGCACGGCGAGCCCGCGCCGGTGACACTCCATGATCGCGCCGAACGCCGACATGTCGCTCACGCACATCACCGCGTCGGTATCCGGCCATTGCTCCAGCAGCGCTGCCATCGCCGGCCCGCCGTGGCTCATCGTGATCGGCGATTCGCCCAGCCGCACGACGCGCGGTTCGCCCAGCCCCTGCGCCTTGATCTCCGCCTGGTAGCCCTTGAGCCGGTCCAGGCCGCGGCGATCCAGTTCGCTCGCGCCGACCAGAAAGCCGATGCGCCGGTAACCGCGCTCGGCCAGGTGGCGCACCATCGCACGGGCGGCGCGCACGTTCGAGAAGCCGACGGCGGTGTCGATCGGGCGCGTGGGCAGGTCCCACATCTCGACCACTGGAATCGCCGAGCGCTCCAATACCTTCCGCGTCGCATCGGTGTGCTGCGACCCCGTCAGCGCGATGCAGCGCGGCTGGTGTCGCAGCATCGACCGGACGAGCCGCTCTTCCCGTTCGAGGTCGTAGTCGGTATCGCCGAGCAGCAATTGCAAACCATGCGGCTCGAGTGCATCGGTCAGGCCGCGCACGGTGTCCGAGAAGTTGGAACTCGACAGCGACGGCACCAGCACCGCGACGAATTCCGAGCGCCCCGACGACAGCGCACCGGCAGCGGCATCCGCCACATAGCCGAGCTGGTCGATGGCCTCGCAGACCCGTGCGCGCGTCTCGGCGGCCACGCTGTGGCCGGCGAGCACGCGCGACACCGTCATCTTCGATACGCCGGCGAGGCGCGCTACGTCGGACATGCGGGGCGGCCCGGCGGGCCGGACGGCGGTGGGACTGGGCATCGGAATCGCGATCGGGAGGAGGCAGGAAAGGCTACATCATACCGGTGCGGCATACCGCGCAGGCGGGGCGCGGCGTGTCCGCCGCGGTGAGAGTCGCACTAGGGAAACCACGCGTCCGGCGGCGCTTGTACACGCGTGTCGCCGCATGCTACCGTCGAATGTGTTACCGGTATCAGCTTGCCGATCGCTCCCGTCGCCTCGTCGGCTTTTTTTGGGCACCGGATGTTATCGGTAACATCGATGCGCGCAGCGCACGCGACGGTACGAAGAAGATCGACACAATCAGGAGACAGACCGATGCCATCCCTTACGCAGGCCGCTGCCGCACCGGCCGCGGCCGACTCGTCCGAAGACGCCCTTTACCGCAAGGTCATGCGGCGCATCCTGCCGTTGCTGCTGCTCTGTTACGTCGTGGCCTACCTGGACCGCGTCAACGTGGGCTTCGCGAAGCTGCAGATGCTCGACGACCTGAACCTGAGCGACGGCGTCTATGCGCTCGGCGCCAGCATCTTCTTCTGGGGCTATTTCCTGTTCGAGATGCCCAGCAACCTGCTGTTGCACCGCTACGGCGCGCGCTTCTGGATTGCGCGGATCATGATCACGTGGGGCATCGTGTCGTCGTCGATGGCGTTCATCGTGCCGCTCGCGCAGTTCTTCCACGTGCAGACGACCACGATGTTCTACACGCTGCGCTTCCTGCTCGGGCTGTGCGAAGCGGGTTTTTTCCCGGGCGTCATCCTGTACCTGAACTACTGGTTCCCGGCGCGGCGCCAGAGCGTGGCGATGTCGGGCTTCCTGGTCGCGATCCCGCTGAGCCTGACGCTCGGCAGCGTACTGTCCGGCTGGCTGATGGAGCAGACGCACGGCCTGTCGGGCATGAGCGGCTGGCAATGGATGCTGTTGCTCGAAGGGCTGCCGTCGATCGTGGTGGCGTTCATCGTGCTGGCCTGCCTCGGCGACGGCCCGCAGACGGCGAAGTGGCTGTCCGCCGACGAAAAGGCGGTGCTGTCGCGCAACCTCGAATCCGAGGCCGCGCACAAGTCGCACAGCATCGGCGCCGCGCTGCGCAGCCCGCGCGTCTGGTTGCTCACCTTCATTCTGCTGACGTTCAATACCGGTTTCTACGGGCTGGCCTTCTGGCTGCCGTCGATCATCCGCGCGTCGGGCGTGCACAGCCCGCTGCACATCGGCGTGCTGACGGCCATTCCGTACCTGACGGCGATCTTCGCGATGGTGTGGAACGCGTCGCACTCGCGCAAGACCGGCGAACGCCGCCTGCATGCGGCGATTCCCGCGCTGATCGGCGGCGTCTTCCTGATCCTGAGCGCGGCGTTCGCGCACAACGTGGCGCTGTCGATCGTATTCCTGACCATTGCCACCTGCGGCATCCTCGCGCTGATGCCGATCTACTGGACCTTTCCGGGGCAGATCCTGTCCGGCACGGCCGCGGCCGCCGGCATCGCGCTGATCAATTCGGTGGGGAACCTGTCCGGCTTCACGGGCTCGATGATCACCGGCGTCGCCAAGCAGATGACCGGCAACATCAACAACGGGACTTATGCGCTGGGCGCTTGCTTGCTGATCAGCTGCGTGTTGATCGCGTCGATTCCGCGCGATATCCTGCGGCCGCCGGTGGGGCGGTAGGGCGTTGGCGGGACGTTACGTCCGGCCGGGGCTGGGGCATCGCGCCGCCTCGGCGCCGGATGCATCACGTCACGCGGATCGATCTTGTGTGAGTTTGCTCGACCACCACACGCGGAATTCCGGCTACTTCCAGCCAGGGACGCCCGGCGCGCGACTCTGCTTTCTCGTGAGCGGCCGTCATGCGTCCTCCAGTGCGAAGCGCACCTTGTCCCCGAGCGTGCGCAACCGGTCGACCGGTTCGTTCGAGAACACGAAACGGACGTACTGCTCGCCGTGGGCGACGCCCCATCCGGTCATGGCCGTCGCACATACGCCCCGGCGCAGCAACCGTTCCGACATCTGCGATCCGGTCAGACCGAAATCGGCGACGCGCAGCAGCATCGACCAGCCGCCCGCCGGCATGCCGAACGGGAGTCCCGACAGTTCGGCGGCGACCGTATCCCGCCGTCTCTCCAGTTCGCTCACGTAGCCAGGCAGATCGGATGCGGAATGTTCGAGCGCAACCGCCGCGGCCTCCTGGGCTATGCCGACCGGTACCACGACATTGGCGAGCGACACGGCCACCAGATCCGGAATCAGCCATTCCGGCGCGACGATCCAGCCGACCCGCCAGCCGATCATGCGCAACTCTTTCGACGCCGCGCCGACCGTGACCGTACGCTCGGCCATGCCGGGCAGGCCGGCGGGATGGATGACCGTACGTCCATCGAAAAGCAGCCGTTCCATCGCGCTGTCGAGGATCAGCAGCAGATCGTTCTGCACGCACAGGCTCGCGATCAGTTGCCAGTCGGACGCGTCGAAGAAGCCGCCCGAAGGCATCGACGGCGACATCAGCAGCATGGCCCGCGTTTTCGGACCGATTGCTGCCCGCAGTGCCGCCTGGTCCAGCTTCCATTCGCTGCCCGGCGTGAAGGTGAACGGGACTTGCTTAGGCACGCCGCCCGCCAGGCGGATGCGGTTCAGCAGACCGGCGTACGTCGGATCGGTGACGATGACTTCGTCGCCCGTCTCGACGGTGGCGAGCAGCGTATTCAGAATGCCGGAGAGTCCACCCGCCGACACCACCACCTGGTCGGCCGTGAAGCGCTGCCCCGAAAGCGCCGACACGTGGGCGGCAGCGCTCGCGCGCAGCCGGTCCTGACCGACGAAGGGCAAATAGGAGTTGGCCGAGTCTCGCTGGATGGCTTCTCGGGTGAAGGCCAGCGCTTCTGAAGTGGGTGGGAGGTCGGTGTCGAGATTTTCGAGTCGCAAAAGGTCGACGTCGGCATGATCGGCGATCGACCCCATGCGATCGACGCCGATGCCGGCAATGTGCTGCAGACGGACAGGGCGGTGGCGGTGCATCGGACCTCCGATCTTGTTACAATTTTATAGATAATATATGCATGGTGGTCGGGATGAACTTTGAAGTCAAGGAGGAGCGCTCGCTGGCCGATCGGATCGCTATCGCATTGGCGGACCGCATCATCTCGGGCGTCATCGCGCCGGGGGAGTGGCTGCGTCAGGACCACATCGCGGCAGAGTTCGGCGCGAGTCATGTGCCGGTACGCGAGGCGTTCAGACGGCTGGAAGCGCAGGGGTTGGCCGTGGTGGAACCGCGACGAGGCGTGCGGGCGGCGCCGCTCGAGCCGGCGGACGTGCTTGAAATGGCCAAGATGCGTGCTGCTTTCGAGGCGCTGGCGTTGCGTGAGGCGATTCCCGCGCTCGATGCACGGGCGCTGGAGGAACTCGATGCGATCCTCGATCAGGAGGCCGCGGCGCGTGGCATCGCCGTGCTGGGCACGCTGAATCTGAGGTTTCATCGGGCGTTGACCGCGCCGTGCGGGATGCCGCGGCTCGTCGCCGCGATTGGCGATATGCATCGGGCCAGTTCACGGCATCTGTATGCGACGTGGCAGCAACTCGACTGGCAGGATCGCTCGAACGGCGAACATCGGGACATCGTTCGGGCGATACGTGAGGGGGATGTGGACGCGGCGTGTGCGGCTCTGTCCGCGCATATTCTGGCTGCGGGGGATGCGCTCGCTCAGGCGTTGCGTGGGCGGTAGGGATGTGGGTCAGGCCGGGGGCATTGACCGGTGCGGAAGGCTGGTATGGGGAATGGCTGGCGTTTTCTCTGGGGTAGCTATAGTCAAACGCGTCGGGCGGCATCCGGCCAGCACCAGTCATTCGACGCTGGCACCCAGATAGTTGACAATCGAACTCTGCCATTCTGGCTTGACGCAATGGGGAACCTATGAGTACTGCAACGCCGCCGACCAAGAAGCTATTTTTGAACGGAGTACTTATCGGAGAGGTGCCTGCGACGGGCGACACCAAGAAGGATGCCGAGATAGCTCGGGCGTATATCGAGAGCAAGGGACTTCACAAGGAAGTTACCTTGGTGCAAAGTATGTTCCGTCAGGCGCTGGCGTTCGCAAGCACTTCTGCCTACCTGTACGAAAGGGACCTAGCGAATGTGCCGAGAAATGGGTTGAGCGCTGCGCCATTTGTGGTCAACATCGCATTTGCGATAGAGCTATACCTGAAAACTTTAGGGCAGGTTCACGGCGCCACTCTAAAGGGACACGACTTGCTTAAGTTATTCGATGCGCTTCCAGCGGCCGCACATGCTGCGATAGATGCGGCTGCTCCGGCTGCAACGGCGCAATCCGTGCTGGATGGCCAGCCGACAGTCAGAGAATGCCTCGCGCAACTCAATGGCGTATTTGTTGAGTGGCGCTACCTGTATGAGAAGTCGGATAGCAAGGAAGTGAAGATTCAACACGCAATCTTCGTTGGTCGTGTTCTGCATGATGCGTGTGTAGCCTCGAAGCAGGTTTGACAAAGAGCCGCGCTCGCGTAGTCAGATCTACAACGGCAACCGCGAACGTCTCCTATCGAGAAAGTTGGAGGTCCGCTTCGGGTCGTTCAGAGTCATTCGTGCCCGCGTGCAGGTCTTCATTCCGCCCGACGGCTCACGACACCCTGCGCCGCATCCCCCGCACCTGCAGCCAGATGGCGGATATCAGGAAATAGAGCGCACCTACTCCCGCGTAACCCGCGATCTTAACGATCGCCGGCGGCATCGGCGCATGGCTTTGCAAAATGAAGAACAACCCGGCCAACGCCGATTGCGCGCCGCTCAGCACCATCACCCACTGCGCGCCGGCCTGCTTCCAGCGCCGCACGGCAGTGCCGAGCTGCAGCGCGCCGGACAGAATCGCCCATACGCCGAACACCGCGAGGATCGCGGGCAGGCCCGCATTCAACGCCGGAAATACCGCCAGTGTCGTGACGGCGCTGATCGCGACGTTGACCGCCTGCGTGCGGTTTGCCGCCATCCCGCCGCTGCGGGACAGGTCGACGAAATTGGCGAGCGCATCCCAGGCCGGATAAACGACCAGCAGGACCGCCGCGCCGGCCGCGCTCCGCCGGCCGACGGAAAACGCCAGCGCGACCCAGATCAGCGAGAACACCGCCCGGGAAAAGTAGTACCGCTTCAGCCAGTGTTCGTCGGCCAGGGCGTGGAATTCAGGGTAGCGATCAGTCATTTGCACTCCTTTTACATCGAAACGTCGTTCCGGCCGGCACGCAGGATGTCCGCCATGCGGATTCGGATGCGGCGCCGGCACGGATCTCCAGTGCGCCGAGTATCGCAATCGTCCGCGCCTGCCGCCATCGGTCAGATGTCCGATGGCGAAGTCCGCGGGGCGCTCCGCAGAGATGCGAGCGAACATCGCACCGTGTTGGCCCCGGGGCGCGCCGCCCGACGCACATGCCCCTGCACGCCGCGACGCCGTCGCGTATGATCGTTTCCCCGTCCTCGCGAATCTCTCCGCCCATCCGATGCCCGACGCCGAAGCCCGTCACGCCCCGCTGCGCATAGTCGACGCCGTGCGCGCGCTGGCCTTCATCGGCGATCTCAGCATGGGCCAGCCGACCGACCATTCGCCGCGCACCGGCTGGCTGTCGGCGCAGCTCGCGCACGCGGCACGATTCGATGCATCGGTGTGCGACACGGCTCGCGAGGTGGCGCTGTTGCGCTGGTCGGGCTGCACGGCGAACGCGGCGGGCTTCGCGCAGGTATTCGGCGATGACGTCGCGATCCGCGCCGCGATGCTCGAGAGCCGGCCCGCCATGGCTGAAGCGATCGGCAGCGCGGGTGTCGCGCTGATCCCGCTCGCGCAGATTCATTGCGAAGTCTCGGGCGAGGTGGCGCGAATACTCGGTCTGTCCAGCGCGACGGAAACCGCGCTGCGGCACATTTTCGAAACCTGGGACGGCAACGGGCTGCCTGCGCGGCTCGAACGCGAACAGGTGCCGCCCGCCGTGTCGATCGTCGCGCTGGCGGGCGACCTGGACGTGCTCAGCCGCACGTACGGCATCGAACAGGCCCTCGACTTGATCGGCCAGCGCGCGGGGTCACGTTATCCGGCCGTGCTCGTCGAGACTGCTGCGCGCGACGCACCGCGCTGGCTGGCGGCGCTCGAGCAAATGGCGCCCGCCGACCTGGATGCCGCATTGGCCACGCCGGACATGCAGGGCGCGACGTCCGCCGAATTGATTGCGGACGTCATCGATCTGAAACTGCCGTGGATGACGGGTTTTTCGCGTTCGGTCGCGGCGACTGCGGCCGCTTGTTACGGCCGTCTTTCGCCGGACGAGGCCGCGCGCGAACGCGTGTACCGGGCCGGACTGATTCATGGCATCGGCAGGGCCGCGGTGCCGAACGATGTGTGGAATCTGCCGACGCGGCTGCCTGCGAGCGCATGGGAAAAGGTGCGACTCGTCCCGTACTGGACCGAGCGCGCCGGCAGGCAGACCGGCGCGCTCGGCGAAGCCGCGGTGCTTGCGTCGTATGCCTACGAGCGGCAGGACGGTTCGGGCTATTTTCGCGGCGCGCGCGATGTGGCGCTGACGCTCGAAGCGCGCGTGCTGGCGGCGTCGCTGGCGTGGGTCGCGTTGCGCTCGGTGCGTCCGTGGCGCGCGGCGCTGAGCGATGCGGCCGCCGCCGTCCAGTTGCAGGAAGAAGCGGCGTGCGGCCGGCTATGCGGCGAAGTGGTAGCCGCGCTCGTGACGGGCGGGACGCCCGTGCCCCGGCGCATCGCCACGGGCGCGTCGGCCGTTGGCCCGCGCCTGTCCGCGCGGGAAATCGACGTCCTGCGGGCAATCTCCCGCGGCGCGAGTAACAAGCAGGTTGCGCAGGCGCTCGCGATGAGTCCGAGCACGGTGCGCACCCATGTCGAGAAGGCGTTCCGCAAGCTCGAATGTTCGACGCGCGCCGCGGCGACCCTCAAGGCGTCGGCGCTGGGGCTGCTCTGACGCGCTCCGCGACGCGGATTCGCTTTCGTGTGTGCGCGGACGGCCCGTCGGGCCGGCGCGACCTTTGACGCTCCGCCTGTCCGGTGGCTTATCCCGCGTATCGAAGATGGCGGTTGCACCATTCAAGTCGACCAGTCGTTGATCCGTTCCCTGCGATCCGAGGCTGTCGCGTCGGTGTCGGCCCAACCGTACCCCAACGTCGCGATTGCGAAGTAGACGGCACCGACGGCTTCGCAGGAAAGCAGCGCGCCGGCCAGCGCCATTCGCGCTCCACCCGAGACCATTTGCGCCGGCGCGTCGGCGTGTTTCCCGCGATGCACTGCGGTGCCGATCCGAAACAGGCCCGACACGATAGCGAGCACGCCGAACGCACGCGGCAGGCCGCTCGCCAATGCGACGATGAAGATCTGACGTCCCGACATTGCAGTGATCCTCCCGGTCCGATATCGCGTGGCGGCTGCCTATCCTGACACCCGATCGTTCGCGGCGCCATCGGACAAGTGACCGATGGTGCCGGCCGAAACCGATGCATGGCGGCGCGCGATCGGCGCTACGACACGCGCGAGAACACGTCCGTGATGAGCCGATCGGGTTCGATGTCGGTGAACGCATCGATATCTGCCATGACGTCTGCCGTCTCCGCGGACGCGAACGCAGCGTCCAGCGCCGCACTGTCCTTGAAACGGCACATCGCCACGACGATCAGTTCGCTGTCCTCACGTGCTGGAAAGAAAGCGTCGATAGCGTCGAGCCCGTACGGCTTCCAGGATTTTTCCACCAGCGGAATGTGTTGTTCGACGTAGTAACGGGCATCGAATCGCGTGCCCGCGGCTCGGCGATAGGAGACGATGAAATACACGAAGAACCTCCAGGTCGGACTGACGCGGCGATGAATGTCGGTACGGGAAAATACGGGCAAATACAAACGATCACGGCCGTTCGCGTTCGGGGCCGAAGCCCGGAGGCGCGGCGGCCCGCATCGACGTATGAGCGGCGCCCGCCCGTGCAAGCGAGATGCCCAGCGCGGTGCCCACGGCGAGGAACACCGAGATCGACAGCAGTGCGACGATGAACGCATGCGCGATGGCCGCCGGATCCTGGCGCGTGCCGAGCGTCGTATAGAAAATGCCGCCGATGATCGCCACGCTCAGCGACGTGCTGACCTGCAGCGTCGAGCTGGCGATGCCGGCGATCATGCCGGACAGCGCCGGTGCGACGCGCCCCGTCACCATGCGCATGAGCGTCGGCAGCGCGAGACCTTGTCCGAAACCGATGACGAAGAGCACGACGGCGAGCGGCGCGGCAGCGAGCGGCATCCCGATCGGCGTGGCATCGATCAACCACGCGAGGCCGACGAGCCCGACGATCTCAAGACTCATGCCGAACGGATTGACGTAAGCGCCGATGACACGCGCGGAGGCAGGCGTCGACAACGGGCCGAGCAGGAACCCGACGCCGAACGGCAAGAACACGAGGCCCGCGCTCAGTGCGTCGACGTGCAACGCATTCTGCAGATACACCGAGAACAGCAGGAAGAACGCGCCGATCGAGTACAGCAGCAGCGCGATCAGCAACGCGCGGCCGAGCCCCGGTGCGCGCAGCGCGGCCGGATCGAGCAGCGGTGCGCCGCCGCGGCGGCCGAGCCGGCGCTCGTAGCGCCAGAAGAACCCGGCGAGGGCCGGCACCGCGAGCAGCGACACCCATGCCCATACGGGCCAGCCTGCTTCGCGCCCCTCGATCAGCGGCACGATCAGCGCGCCCAGCGTCAGCATCGACAGCGCGGTGCCGCCGAGGTCGAGCTTGCGCGCATGCTGCGCACGCGTTTCCTTCAACAGCGGAATCCCGAACAGGACGACCAGAATCGCCAGCGGCAGGTTGACGAGGAAGATCGTGCGCCAGCCCAGATTCAACAGATTCAGCGAGATCAGGATCCCGCCCAGCGCCTGCCCGACCACGGCGGCGAGGCCGAATACCGCGCCGTACAAGCTGAGCGCGAGCGGCTTTTCCGCTTCGGGGAAGATCGCCTGGATCGAAGCGAGCGCCTGCGGCGCCATGATCGCGGCCGTCACGCCCTGCAACGCGCGGCCGACGATGAGCGTCCACGGCGAACTGGCGAAACCGCACAGCGTCGAGGCGATCGCAAAGCCGATCAACCCGAGGAAAAACACGCGGCCGCGGCCGAACAGGTCGCCCAATCGCCCGCCGGTGATCAGCGTCACCGCGTACAGGCCCGCATACGATGAAATGACGAGTTGCTCGGCCGACGACGAGGCGCCCAGTTCCGCGCGGATCGACGGCAGCGCGACGTTGACGATGAAGAAATCCAGCGGCGGCAGGAACGCGCCGACGAGCAGGACCGCAAACATCGCCCAGCGGCGCGGATCGGGTGATACGGGGTCATTCCGTGACATGGACGGTTCTCCATACGGAACCAATCGGTTCCAAATTGGGTAAAAAAATATCAGTCGAGGATGCGCATCGTGCGGTCGACCAGCGCGAGCATGTCCTGCTCCGACACGCCGGTTTTGCCCAGCACGCGCATGCCCTCGATCTGGCAGACCAGCAAACGCGCCAGCACCTGTTCGTCCTGTTCGGCGATCTCGCCGCTCGCCTGGCCACGGACGATCGCACCGGCATAGAGCTGTTGCAGCCGCCGGAACATGCGCCCGGTGCGCTCCGCGACATCCGCGTCGCGCGCGGCCAGTTCCGTGGTCATCGCGACCGCGAGACATCCGCGCCGGCCCGCCTCGCCGACGGACAGGCGCGCATAGCGCAGCAGCGAATCGCGAATCGCATCCTTGACGGCGCCGGGTTGCGACAGAATGTCCGCGGTCGCCTTGAGCCCGTCGGCCATGTACAGGTCGAGCGCCGCCAGCAGCAGCGCCTTCTTGTCGCCGAACGCCTTGTACAGGCTACCGCGCGACAGGCCGGTGCCGGCCATCAGGTCGGGCAGGGACGCGCCTTCATATCCGCGGTCCCAGAAAACGTCCATCGCGTCGCGCGCGGCATCGCCAAGTTCGAATTCGCGTGGGCGGCCCACGCCAGCCGGATTTGCCATTGATCGGTGTCGCAAACGACGCGGTGCCAAAAGTTGGATGCATTATATGGACCGATCGGTTCCGATGTCAACGCATGCCTGTCGACCGGGCGCGGCGAGGGCCGCCTCGCGGACGGCCCGGATTCATCCGATCAGTCGAGGCCGCCCTGGCACAGGTACTTGATCGACAGATAATCGTCGAGCCCGTAGCGCGAGCCTTCGCGACCATAACCCGACTCCTTCACGCCGCCGAACGGCGCGGCCTCGCTCGCGAGCGCGCCTTCGTTGATCCCGACGATGCCCGTTTCAAGCCGTGCCGACACGCGCGCGATCCGGCGCACGTCCTGCGTGTAGAAATACGCGGCGAGCCCGAACGGCGTGTCGTTTGCGGCACCGACGGCTTCGTCCTCGGTATCGAAACGGAACAACGCCGCGATCGGGCCGAACGTTTCCTCGCAGGTCAGCTGCATGTCGGCGGTGGCGTCGGCGAGTACCGTCGGCGCGTAATAGTGGGGGCCGAGTTCGGCCAGACGCTTGCCGCCGGCGAGCACGCGCGCGCCGCGTTCGACGGCGTCGCCGACGTGGCGGGCAATCTTGTCCACCGCACGCGCGTTGATCATCGGGCCGATCTGCGCGGCCGGGTCGGTCGCCGGCGCGACTTTCAGCGCGGCGACGCGCGCCGCGAGCTTCGCGGCGAATGCGTCGTAGACGCCGGCCTGCACGTAGACGCGATTCGGCGACACGCACGTCTGCCCGCCGTTGCGGAACTTGGCGGCCATCAGCCCGTCGACCGCGGCGTCGAGCTCGGCGTCGTCGAAGACGATGAACGGCGCGTTGCCGCCGAGCTCCAGCGACAGCTTCTTCAGCGTCGCCGCCGATTCGCGCGCCAGCAGCTTGCCGACAGGCGTCGAGCCGGTGAACGTGATCTTGCGCACGCGGCCGTCGGCGAGCCAGTCGGCCACCGCATCGATGCCACGTTCGCGCGATGCGGCGATCAGGTTCAGCACCCCGGGCGGCACGCCGGCTTCCTGCGCGAGAAACGCGAGCGCGAGCGCGGTCAGCGGCGTGTCCTCCGCCGGCTTCGCGACCACCGTGCAGCCGGCCGCGAGGGCGGGCGCGATCTTGCGCGCGATCATGGCGAGCGGGAAGTTCCACGGCGTGATCGCGGCGACGATGCCGATCGGCTCCTTCACCGCGCTCAGCCGCTTGCCGCGCTGCTGCTGCGGAATCAGGTCGCCGTACGTGCGTGTCGCTTCCTCGGCGAACCACAGCACGTACGACGCGCCGTATGCGACTTCGCCGCGCGCTTCCGCGAGCGGTTTGCCCTGTTCGCGCGACATCAGTTTCGCGAGATCGTCGGTATGCGCAACGATCGCGGCATGCCATGCGCGCAGGATCGCCGCCCGTTCGCGGGCGGGTGTCGCGCGCCATGCGGGCAGCGCGCGTGCGGCCGCGTCCGTCGCGGCGCGTGCGTCGGCGGCGCCGCTGTCGGGTGCGTGCGCGACGATGTCGAGCGTCGCGGGATCGACGACGTCGAAGCGACGGCCGTCGAGCGCGTCGCGCCACGTTCCGTCGATCAGGTTGGCGGTGCGAACGAGTTCGGTTCGGGACAGCGTAAGCGGCATGACAGGTCCTTGGATGAAGCCGGTCGGCGAAGGCGCGGGCGCGCGACTACCCCGCGCGGACAGCACGTTGCCGCGTTCGGGGTTGCCGCACGCCGTCCGTCAGTGACGTTCGCCGAACAGCGATTCGAGCGGGTAGTGCCGTTTGACGAACGGCGATTTGATGATCACGTAACTGAAATACTTCTCGATGCCGATGTTCTGTTCGAGCAGCCCTTCGACGATCGTCTGGTAATGGCTGACACTGCGCGTGATGAACTTCAGCAGATAGTCGTAGCCGCCGCTCGCGAGGTGGCATTCGACGATCTCGTCGACGTTGCGGATCGCCGCGACGAAGCGGTCGAAGTCCTCGCGCCGGTGGTCGGCCAGCGTGACCTCGGTGAACACGACCTGCACGTCGCCGAGCTTCTCGAGCTGGATGTGCGCGCCGTAGCCGCCGATGTAGCCGGCCTTCTCGAGCCGCTTCACGCGGATCAGGCAGGGGCTCGGCGACAGCCCGACCGCATCCGCCAGCTCGACGTTGGTCATGCGGCCGCGCTTCTGCAACTGGGAGAGGATGCGCAGGTCGATGCGATCCAGCTTGCTGTCCGTCATGTTCACGTGAGTCGGAAAAATGGAATGTCCGGTTACTTTAGAGTCGAACGATGGCCGCCACAAGCCCGGCTTTCCCTCGGCCGGTCAGGCCGGCTGCGCGTGCGCGGCGTCGAGGGCGCGCTGCACGCCCGGATCGGCCAGCACGTCGTCGAGCGTCTTGCGCACGCGTTCGAACATCAGGTCGAACTCGCCCGCGGTGAAGCTCAGCGCCGGCGCGAAGCCGAGCACGCCGTCGCCGAACGCGCGAAACACCACGCCGTTCGCGTAGGCGGCCGCCGCGATCTTGTCCGGCACGTTGAGCGCCGCGTCGAAGCGCGTCTTGTGCGCCTTGTCGGCGACCAGCTCGAGTGCGCCGAGCAGGCCGGCCGAACGCGCGTCGCCGACGAGCGGATGCGCGCGCAGCGCATCGAGCCCCGCCGCGAAGCGCGGCGCCAGCGCCTGGCCGTTCGCGAGCAGCCCGCCTTCGTGATAGAGCTTCAGCACCTCGAGGCCGATCGCCGCGCTGACCGGGTGCGCGGAATACGTATGGCCGTGCCCGACCACGGCCGACTCCGCACGGCTGCCCGCGATCCGTTCGTAGATTTCGTCGGACATCAGCACCGCGCCCATCGGCGCATAGCCGGCCGTCAGCCCCTTCGCGACGGTCATCAGGTCCGGATCGACCTGTTCGGTCTCGCACGCGAACAGCGGGCCCGTGCGGCCGAAGCCGGTGATCACCTCGTCGGCGACGAACAGGATGCCGAGGCGCCGGCACGCGTCGCGCATCGCCTTCAGCCAGCCGGCCGGCGGCACGATCACGCCGCCGGAACCCTGCACGGGTTCGCAGAAGAACGCGGCGACGTTGTCGGCGCCGAGTTCGGCAACCTTGGCTTCCAGCGCGGCCACCGACGCGGCGATTAGCGCCTGCGGATCGCCGCCGAGCGGATGGCGGTACGGGTAGGGCGACGGGATGTGGTGCTGGTCCGCGCGCGGCAGGTCGAAATGGCGGTGGAACGCGGGCAGCGCGGTGAGGCCCGCGCCGATCGACGACGAGCCGTGATAGCCGCGCTCGAGCGCAATCATCTGCTTCTTCGACGGGCGGCCTGTCGCGTTGAAATAGTGCGTGATGAAGCGCACCGCGGAATCGATCGCGTCCGAGCCGCCGAGCGTGAAGTACACGCGGTTCAGCGACGGCGGCGCGAGCGCCGCGAGCCGTTCGGCCAGCTCGATCGCGGGCTGCGAGCCGAAATGGAAATAGCCGGTCGCGTAGGGCAGTTTCGCCATCTGCTCGGCGGCGGCCTTCACGATGCTGTCGCGGCCGTAGCCGACGTTGACGCACCACAGGCCCGAGAACGCATCGAGCAGCGTATGGCCCGCGGCATCGCGCAGGAACACGCCGTCGGCGGATTCGAGCATGGTGACGCCGCGCGCCTCGTGCGCACGATAGTTGACGACGGGGTGGATCAGGTGTTGACGATCAGCTTCGATCAGCGCGGCGTGGTTCATGGCAGGGCGGGACTCTCGTCGGGTGTCAGCGATGAGTTCATGCTACCGGGCGAGCCATCCTCATGCGTTTTCAATTTGCACTCTGAAACATACGAACGCGGCGTTTGTGCGGGGCGCTTCGGCATTTTCTGCTGCGCGCCCCGCCGGGCCGGGCGCACGCGTCAGTAACCGCGCGCGCGATCGACGACGCCGATCATCGGCTGCCCCGCGCGATGGCGCGCGAGGTTCGCGAGCACGGCCTCGACCGCGGTGTCCGGCCGCGTCGCGCTCGCGATGTGCGGCGTGATCCGGATGCGCGGGTGCGTCCAGAACGGATGGCCGGCCGGCAACGGTTCGGGGTCCGTCACGTCGAGGATCGCGCTGTCGAGCCGGCCGCTCGCGAGCCCCGCGAGCAGCGCGGCTTCGTCGAGCTGCGGGCCGCGCCCGACCTGCACGAGCGACGCGCCCGCCGGCAGCGCATCGAACACGCGCGCGCCGAGCAGCCCGCGCGTGCCGTCGGTGAGCGGAAGCAGGCAGATC
The DNA here is from genome assembly GCF_052045915.1 of Burkholderia sp. 22088. NCBI lineage: Bacteria > Pseudomonadati > Pseudomonadota > Betaproteobacteria > Burkholderiales > Burkholderiaceae > Burkholderia > Burkholderia sp. 22088. Next base: position 228,877 of record NZ_JBQEPY010000007.1, on the reverse strand, counting down.
AGGATGTCGGTGCGGGCGAGGAACGCGTCGAGTGCCGCGTCGCCCGCGTAGCAGTCGATGCCGTCGAGCGTGCGCGGCGTGCGGCTCCAGCCGGCGCACGGGAAGCCGAAGCGGCGCAGCGTATCGAGCACGGCCTGGCCGAGCGTGCCGAGCCCGAGCACGCCGACGCGCCGCGACGCGGCCGCGCGCACCGGCTGCTCGCGCCACACTTGCGCGCGCTGCTGCGCCGCGTAGTCGAGCAGGTCGCGGTGGATCGTCAGCACGGCCTGCGTCACGTATTCGACCATGCCTTCGACGATGCCGGGCTCGATCATCCGCACGACCGGGATATGCGCAGGCACGCGCGACAGGTCGAACTGATCGATGCCGGCGCCGACCGAGAACACGACTTCGAGATTCGGCAGCAGCGTGGCCGGATCGTCGGGCGGCTGCCACGCGGCGAGATAACGGATGGCTTCAGGATCGCCGAGGTCCGGCCAGATCCGGAACGGAAGCTCGGGCGCCTGTTGCGCGAAGCGCTGTGCCCATTGCGCACCGCGCACCGGGTCGGCCTTGTAGAGAAAGCTCATCGTCGGTACCGCTCAACCAAGGGCCTGGTTCACGATCGCGAACGCGCGCAGCGCCGGGTCGCGCGCGGGCGTTGCGCCGCGCGCCATGGCGACGACGGTATCGACGCGCGGCAGACCGAGCCCCTGCAGCCAGTCGGACAGCCCGCTGTCGCCGGGCACGTCGAGCCGCACGAACTTCCCTTCGTGCAGCGCGAGCCAGTGGCTGATCAGCGCCTGCGCGCGCTGCGCGTCCGGTGCGACCACCGGGCCGATCGCATGGCCGCGGCCGAAGCGGCGGAACAGCGCGAAGCCGAGCAGTTCGCCGTCGCGATCGAGCGCGATGCCGTTTGCGACGCCGAGCAGCGCCTCGATCACCTCGTCGCGCCGATAACCCGCGGCCCGCGAGGCGAGCGCGGCAAGCCGCGGGCCGTCGTTTGCGCCGATGGGCCGCAGGCGCTCGCCGGGCGGCAGCGATATCAGCGGCGGCTGGAAGGCGGCACCCTGGTGCTGGTCGATCGTATCGATCACCTCGAACCCGAATTTCGCGTACAGCGGCTCGCCGGCCGGCGTCGCGTGCAGAAAAATGGTTCGCGTGCCGAAGCTGTCGACGACGCGGGTGAGCAGTTCGCGCCCGATGCCGCGGCCCTGGTGCTCGGGCGACACGATGACCATGCCGAGCGACGCGTGCGCTTCGCCGAAGCGCCAGCCGAGCGCGGTACCGACGATGCCGGTTTCGTCCTCGGCGACGAAGCCGTCGCCGAGCTGGAGCACGAAGCGCCAGTCGTCGAGCCGGTGCGGCCACTTGACTGCTTCCGACAGACGATGCGCGGCGGGCAGGTCGGTTTCGGCGAACCGACGATAAACAAGCGTGCGGGAAGGGTTGAGATCGGACACGCTGGACTCCGGATGGGTAGGAATGACATATCGACTCTGCCAGCGACACCGCGGCACGGATAGGATGATTCGCCTGTTTTCCGGCGACGGCGGGCGGCCGTGCAAGATCGACGCAAACCGGCTCGATCGGCGCGTGCGAACGCGCGGATCGTGCCGCCGCGGCCCGTCAATCCGACAGCGCCTGCTGTGGGAACGGCACTACGATGAAAACACCGGTGTCGCGGCCGCTTGCCGGCGCGCCGCCCCGCCGGTGCGGCGGGACCGCGCCGGCAAGCGCCGCAGATCGTGCTGCCCGCGCCGCGCAACACGCGGCGATTCTGCGTTTTGGGCGGCGTCGAACGACGTGCGCCGGGTTTTTTGCCCTGATTCAATTTCGTACCACCCAGCCCATCCCCGGCCCTGCCGGGGCTTCACACCGACAGGACGTCACCATGATCCAATTTGAACCGAAGTACATCACGTTCGACTGCTACGGCACGCTGACCCGCTTCCAGATGGCGGACCTGGCGCGCGAGATCTACGCGGACCGGCTCTCGCCGGTCGCGATGGAGGATTTCGTGCGTGCGTTCGCCGCTTACCGGCTCGACGAGGTGCTCGGCGCGTGGAAGCCGTACCGCGACGTCGTCGTCAACGCGATCCGGCGCACCTGCGCGCGAGTCGGCGTGAAGTTCGACGAGGCCGAGGCCGAGCGCTTCTATCATGCGGTGCCGACGTGGGGCCCGCATCCGGACGTGCCGGCGGGCCTGTCGCGGCTCGCGACGAAGTACAAGCTCGTGATCCTGTCGAACGCAATGGACGAGCAGATCATGAGCAACGTCGACAAGCTCGGCGCGCCGTTCCATGCGGTGTTCACCGCGCAGCAGGCGCAGTCGTACAAGCCGCGGATGCAGGGCTTCGAGTACATGTTCGGCAAGCTCGGCTGCAAGCCCGAGGACGTGCTGCACGTGTCGTCGAGCCTGCGCTACGACCTGATGACGGCCGAGGATCTGGGCATCAAGCACAAGGCGTTCGTCAATCGCGGCCACGAGCCGGGCACGCCGTTCTACAACTATTACGAAGTGTCGGATATCGGCCATCTCGCGACGCAGCTCGGCCTGTAAGCCGCCGGGGCCGGCCGATCCATCGCGCGACGGGACGCGGCCGCGATGCCGGCGCGCCCCGTCACGCGCTCGATCAGCGTACGAAACGAGGGTAATTACCGATATCGAGTCGTTCAAGGCGGGGCCGCCCCGGTCGATATATGTACCGAACGGTTAATATTTCGAGGCCCCCGCATGAAGTTGTCCACCAAACTGCTGATGCTCGTCGCCGCGGCGCTGCTCGGCGTCGTCCTGCTCGCCGCGTTGTCGCTGCACACGCTGCGCGACGCGCTGATCGACAGCCGCCGCGATGAGATCGTCATTCTGCTGACCAAGGCCGAGCATCTGGTCGATTCGTATCGCGCGCTGCAGACGAGCGGCACGCTCACGCAGGAGCAGGCGCAGCAGCAGGCCAAGGCCGCGCTGGCCGCGCTCAACGCGAATTCGCAGAGCTACTTCTGGGTCACGACGTCCGACGGCCTCAACCTCGTGCACCCGAACGCGAAATTCATCGGCACGCGTGCGAAAGGCAACCGCACGACCAGCGGCATGACCGACAGCGAGGCGTACCGCGCGGGGATGGCGCAGGCGCATTTCGCGCTCGTCGACGTGCTGATCAAGCGTAGCCCGGACGCGGACCTGGAGCCGAAGCTGCAGGGCGTGGTCGCGATTCCGGACTGGAACTGGTGGATCGGCACCGGATTTTTCTACGACGACATCGACGCGGCGTTTGCCCGGCTCGCGATGGCGCTCGGCGCCGTCGCGCTCGTCATCGCCGCGGCGCTCGCGGCCATCGCCTGGGGCGTGCTGCGCAGCGTCAGGCGCACGCTGGGCGGCGAGCCCGCGCATGCGACGCAGATCGCCGCCCGCATCGCGGCCGGCGAACTGGACGTGCAGTTCGATACGGCGCACGCCGCGCCCGGCAGCCTGCTCGTCGCGCTGGGCGACATGAAGGCGCGGCTGACCGACACCATCGCCGAGATCCAGACCACGACCCACTCGATCGCCACCGGCACCGGCGAGATCGCGCAAGGCAACCTGGATCTGTCGCAGCGCACGGAGCAGCAGGCCGCGTCGCTGCAGGAAACGGCGGCGAGCATGGAGCAGATCACGTCCACGGTCAAACAGAACGCCGACAATGCGCGCCAGGCGAATGCGCTCGTGGCCCAGGCCAAGGATGCGACCGAACTCGGCGGCGCCGCCGTGCAGGCGGTCGTCGAAACGATGCGGCAGATCTCGGATGGGTCGGTGCGGATCGCCGACATTACCGTCGTGATCGAAAGCATCGCATTCCAGACCAACATTCTCGCGCTCAACGCCGCGGTGGAAGCCGCGCGGGCCGGCGAGGAGGGGCGCGGGTTCGCCGTCGTCGCGTCGGAAGTCCGCTCGCTCGCGCAACGCAGCGCCGCGGCCGCGAAGGACATCAAGGGCTTGATCGACGCGTCGGTCGAGCGGGCCGGCAGCGGCAGCCGGCTCGTCGAGACGGCCGGCGAGCGCATGACGGAGATCGTCCGGTCGATCGACCGGGTGGCCGACATCATGGGCGAGATTTCGGCGGCGTCGGCCGAGCAAAGCACCGGCATCGAACAGATCGGGCTGGCGGTCGCGCAAATGGACGAAGTCACCCAGCAGAACGCCGCGCTCGTCGAGCAGGCGGCGGCGGCCGCTTCGTCGCTGGACGAGCAGGCGGCGCGCCTGCGGGCCGCCGTATCGGTATTCCGGCTCGCTGCCTGACGACTGCACGACTGCACGACCGCACGACCGCACGACCGCACGACCGCACGGGTCCGGTTTCCCGGCGGTCCCGTCATCCTCCCGTCTTCCCGCCAAGCCGTTCCGATCGAGCGGCATTCTTCTGAACTTTCCTGCGCGACGTCCCGTCGCGATCCCCACCGTCGACGCCCGCGCATGCGGCGATCTGCCGCAATACACCGCGCGCTTCAGCCGTCATCGGCATGCGCACACGCATTCGACACAAACGTGCGGTTTGCGTGTGCCAAACGCGCGCCGGATGCCGAACGGACAATTTTGTCGGCGCAATCTGCGGCGGCTGCGGCCTTACGATTTCCTGCATCGACACGGGTTGGGCAGCCGCCGCGACACGCCGCCGGGTACACGGCGACACGTGGGCGCACGCAGCAATTCATGCTGCGCGGGCGGCTCAAAACGGTCGATTCGTATCGTGCGGGCGGCCCGAATCGCGACAAACCGCATTTTGGCGATGCTTAAATGAATTGCATGTGTACGACGTTGCGCCCGCCACCAGCAAGCGGGCACTGCGGGATGCGAGAACCACGCTGGACCCCAGACCCCACTTTCAACAGTCAGGAGCAGTTCGGATGAGCGACGATATCGACAACGGCGGCGGCAACGGTGGTTTCACTCGCCGCGACATGATGAAGGTCATGGCGGCGAGCGGCATGATGGCCGCCGGCGCCGGCGGACTCCTGATGAACCCCGCGTCCGCATTCGCGGCGCCCGCGGCGAAACGCGGCGGCAAGATCCGGGTCGCGAACGAATCGGGTTCGACGGCCGATACGCTCGACCCGGCCAAGGGCTCGACCGGCGCCGACTACATTCGTTTCTTCATGTTCTACAGCGGCCTCACGCAGCTCGATGCGAGCCTGACGCCGCAGATGAACCTCGCCGAGTCGCTGCAGACCACCGATGCGAAGACGTGGGTCATCAAGCTGCGCAAGGGCGTCACGTTCCACGACGGCAAGTCGGTCGGCCCGGCCGACGTGGTGTATTCGCTGATGCGCCACAAGAACGCCGCCACCGCATCGAAGGTCAAGCCGCTCGCCGACCAGTTCGCCGACGCGAAGGCGAGCGGCCCGGACGAAGTCACGCTCACGCTGGTCAGCGCGAATGCCGATCTGCCGGTGATTCTCGCGACGCCGCAGCTCGTGATCGTCAAGGACGGCACGACCGACTTCAGCACCGGCATCGGTTGCGGCCCTTACAAGCTCAAGTCGTTCAAGCCGGGCGTGTCGACCGTCGGCGTGCGCAACGACAGCTACTTCAAGCCGGGCCGGCCGTATCTCGACGAGATCGAGCTGATCGGCATCGGCGACAGCGCCGCGCGCCTGAACGCGCTGCTGTCGGGCGACGTGCACCTGATCAACGCAATCGATCCGCGCTCGACGCAGCGGGTCTCGTCGACGCCGGGCTACGCGCTGAAGGAAACCAAGTCGGGCCTCTATACCGACCTGATCATGCGCAGCGACAACCCGATCGTCTCGAATCCCGATTTCGTCGAAGGGATGAAGTACCTGTTCGATCGCGAGCAGATCCGCTCGGCGGTGTTCCGCGGCTACTCGGTGATCGGCAACGACCAGCCGATTCCGCCGGGGCATCGTTACTTCAACGCGTCGCTGCCGCAGCGCGCGCACGATCCGGACAAGGCGAAATTCCTGCTCCAGAAGGCGGGCGCGCTGGGCGTCACGCTGCCGCCGATGTATGCGACGTCCGACGCGAACGGGTCGGTCGAGATGGCCGTGCTGCTGCAGCAGGCCGGCCAGAAGATCGGGCTGAACCTGCAGGTCAACCGTGCGTCGCCCGACGGCTACTGGTCGAACCACTGGATGAAGCACCCGCTAACCTTCGGCAACATCAACCCGCGCTCGAGCGCCGACGTGCTGTTCACGCAGTTCTTCAAGTCGGATGCGCCGTGGAACGAGTCGGGCTGGAAGAACGCGAAGTTCGACCAGCTGCTGCTCGCCGCGCGTTCGGAAACCGACGACGCGAAGCGCAAGCAGATGTACGGCGACATGCAGGTGATCGTGTCGCAGCAGGGGCGCGTCGGCATTCCGGCCTTCATCAGCTTCCTCGACGGCTACGACAAGCGCCTCGCCGGTCTCGGTTCGATCCCGACCGGCGGGATGATGGGCTTCATGTTCGCCGAGCACGTGTGGTGGAACGCGTGACGTCGTTGCTGGCGGCCGCCGTGCGGCCGGTGCGGGCGACCGCGCCGGCCACGCGCGGCCTTTTCGGGAGTGTCGCTTCATGAACCGAATTCTCATCGGCCTGATCGTCCGACGCATCGCGGTCACCGCGCTGACGTTGCTGATCGTGTCCGCGATCATCTTCACGATCACGAACCTGCTGCCCGGCGACGCCGCGCAGGCCGCGCTCGGCCAGTCGGCGACACCGGAGACGGTTGCCGCGCTGCGCCAGCAGTTCGGCCTCGACATGCCCGCGCACGTGCGTTACGCGCACTGGCTCGCCGGCCTGATGCACGGCGATTTCGGCCGTTCGCTGTCCGGCGACATGCCGGTGTCGGAGATGATCGGCGGACGCCTGCCGAAGTCGCTCACGCTTGCGGCGATCACGACCGCCGTGTCGGTGCCGATCGCGCTGCTGCTCGGCATCCTCGCGGCGGTCAAGCGCGAGTCGCTGGTCGACCGCGTGATCAGCCTCGGCACGCTGTCGCTCGTCGCGACGCCGGAATTCCTGATCGCGACCGTCGCCGTGCTCGTGTTCGCCGTGAAGCTGCGCTGGCTGTCCGCGTTGTCGTACAGCGGCGAGATCGAAAGCCTGCACGATTTCCTGCGTGCGTATGCGATGCCGGTGCTGACGCTGTGCGCGGTCGTGATCGCGCAGATGGCACGCATGACGCGCGCCGCGGTGATCGAGCAGTTGAGCGCGTCGTATGTCGAGATGGCCGTGCTCAAGGGCGCGAGCCCCGCACGCGTCGTGCTGCGCCATGCGTTGCCGAACGCGATCGGCCCGATCGCCAATGCGATCGCGTTGAGCCTGTCGTATCTGCTCGGCGGCGTGATCGTCGTCGAGACGATCTTCAACTATCCGGGCCTCGCGAGCCTGATGGTCGACGCCGTCAGCAACCGCGATTTCCCGCTGGTCCAGGCGTGCACGATGATCTTCTGCGTCGCCTACCTGACGCTCGTGCTGTTCGCCGACCTGTGCTCGATCGTGTCGAACCCGCGACTGCGGACCTGACCGTCCCGTCCTTCTTCCGAGATGCCGCCCATGCACCCGACCGACCCCGTTCAACGCAGCAACACGCTGCCGCCGTCCGGCGAACCGCGCCCGCCGTGGGGCGGCGCGACGCCGCCCGCCGCCCCGGCCCCCGACCAGCCGCGCAAGCGCCGTTCCGCACGCATCGAATTGACGGCCGGCGGCCGTGTCGGCCTGTCGATGGTCGGGCTGATGCTGTTCATCGCGGTGTTCGCCCCGCTGCTCGCGCCGCACGACGTGGGCGCGATCGTCACGCCGGACGTGTTCGCGCGGTTCAGCGCGAAGCTGCCGTTCGGCTCCGACTTCCTCGGCCGCGACATGCTGAGCCGGATCCTGTACGGCACGCGCCTGACCGTGCTGCTCGCGCTCGCCGCGGTGCTGCTCGCCGCGCTGACCGGCACGACGCTCGGGCTGCTCGCGACCGTGTCGGGCCGCGCGGTCGACGAGACGATGAGCCGGCTGCTCGACGCGCTCACGTCGATTCCGTCGAAGATGTTCGCGCTGATGTTCGTCGCCGCGTTCGGCTCGTCGCTGCCGCTGCTGGTCCTGACCGCCGCGGTCAGCTACATGCCGGGCTCGTACCGGATCGCGCGCGCGCTGGCGGTCAACATCAGCACGCTCGAATTCGTGCAGGTCGCGAAGGCGCGCGGCGAGAGCGCGCTGTATATCGCGTGCGTCGAGATGCTGCCGAACATGATTCATCCGATGCTCGCCGATACGGGCCTGCGCTTCACGTTCGTCGTGCTGCTGCTGAGCGGCCTGAGCTTTCTCGGGCTCGGCGTGCAGCCGCCGTATGCGGACCTCGGCTCGCTCGTGCGCGAGAACATCGCGAGCCTCGGCGACGGTTCGGCTGTCGCGATCATGCCCGCGGTCGCGATCGCGATCCTGACGGTGGGCGTCAACCTGTTGATCGACGGTCTGCCGCATCGCGGCCGCCGCAAGGGCGCGGCCGCGGCCGCCGGAGAACACTGATGCGAGATCAATCGACTCCGCTCGTCGAGGTGCGCGGGCTGCGCGTTGTCGGCGGTCGCCCGGGCGCCGCGGAAACGACGATCGTCCACGACGTCGACTTCGAGATCGGGCGCGGCGAGGTGCTCGCGCTGATCGGCGAATCCGGCTCGGGCAAGACGACGATCGCGCTGTCGCTGATGGGCCACGCGCGCACCGGCTGCCGGATTGCCGGCGGCTCGGTGAAGATCGGCGGCACGGACGTCTGCAGGCTGTCGGCGTCGGGCCTGGCCGCGCTGCGCGGCCGCAAGGTCGCGTATATCGCGCAGAGCGCGGCTGCCTCGTTCAACCCGTCACGCACGATCCTCGACCAGGTGATCGAGAGCGCGCTGATTCACCGGACGATGTCGAAGCGCGAGGCGCAGGCAAAGGCGGTCGAGCTGTTCCGCGCGCTCGCGCTGCCGGAGCCGGAGACGATCGGCAAGCGCTATCCGCACCAGGTGTCGGGCGGGCAGTTGCAGCGGCTGATGGCCGCGATGGCGCTGATCACGGATCCGGAGCTCGTGATTCTCGACGAGCCGACCACGGCGCTCGACGTCACCACGCAGATCGACGTGCTGCAGGCGTTCAAGAGCGTGATCCGGCGCTACGGGATGAGCGCGGTCTACGTGTCGCACGACCTGGCCGTGGTCGCGCAGATGGCCGACCGGATCGTCGTGCTGAGCGACGGCGTGATCCGCGAGACGGGCGACACCGAACAGATCCTGCATGCACCGGCGCACCCGTACACGCAGAGCCTGATCGCGGCGGTCACGCCGAACGATGCGCAACGCGACGGCAAACCGGCGCCGGCCGACCCGGCGCCGTTGCTCGAGGTGCGCGGCGCGGTCGCCGGCTACGGCGGCCGCAACGCGAAGGGCTGGCCTGCGAAGCTGATCCTGAACGAAGTCGACCTGCGCATCGGGCGCGGACAGACGGTCGGCGTGATCGGCGAATCGGGCTCCGGCAAGACGACGCTCGCCAAGGTGATCGCGGGCCTGGTGCCGGCGGCGGCCGGGAAGATCCTGCTCGACGGCGAGCCGCTCGCGCGCGATATCGGCAAGCGCACCAAGGAGCAGCACCGCCGGGTGCAGATCGTGTTCCAGAACGCCGACACCGCGCTCAATCCGGTGCATACCGTCGAGCGCACGCTCGCGCGGCCGCTCGCGTTCTACCACGGGATCAAGGGCGCGCGTGCGCGGCAGCGCGTCGCGGAGCTGCTCGAACTCGTGCGGCTGCCGCAGGCGGTGGCCGCGCGGCGCACCGGCGAGCTGTCGGGCGGGCAGAAGCAGCGCGTGAACCTCGCGCGCGCGCTCGCGGCCGAACCCGACCTGATCCTGTGCGACGAAGTCACGTCGGCGCTCGACACCGTGGTCGGCGCCGCGATCATGGACCTGCTGCGCGACCTGCAGGCGAAGCTCGGCGTGTCCTACGTGTTCATCACGCACGACATCGCGAAGGTGCGCGCGATCAGCGACGACATCGTCGTGCTGTATGCGGGCCGCCGCGTGGAGACGGGCAGCCGCGACGCGCTGTGCGCGCCGCCTTATCACCCGTATTCGCACCTGCTCGTGTCGTCCGCGCCGGAGCTGCGCGCGGGCTGGCTCGACGATGCGGCCGAGCGCTGCCATCGGCCGCTGGTGCCGATCGGCGAGCGCGCGGACGACGGCGAGCTGTGTCCGTTCCTGTCGCGCTGCGCGATGCGGGTGGACGGCGTCTGCAACCGGACGCCACCGGTGCTGCGCAAGCTCGACAACGGCGCGCAGGTGCTGTGCCATCGCAACGAGGAAGACCTGGCGCGCTTCCAGGCCGAGCCGACGCAGGCGGGTGCCGCGCCCGGGCAGCCCGTGCAGCTGTAATGCGCGACACGCCGCCGTTCGGCGCGCGCGACGTGGCGGCCGGTGCACCGCATAGTCTGCTGCGGCGGTCGCGCAAAACGGCGATTTGCGCGCGTGCCGCGCGCGAATACGCGGCAACTGCGGTTTTTGATGGTGATTAAATGATTTCCCGTGAACGGCAGCCGATCGTCGTCGCCAACAAGCTCGAGAAGGACCCGATGAAATTCGAATCGTACTGGCTGGATACCCGCCCCGCATTTCGCGCGGGCTGCGAGGGCCCCGTCGAAGGGCGCGCCGACGTGGTCGTGATCGGCGGCGGCTTTACCGGCTTGTCGGCGGCGCTCGCGCTGGCGCAGCGCGGCGTATCGGTGGTCGTGCTCGAAGCCGCGCAGGTCGCGGGCGAAGCGTCCGGCCGCAACGGCGGCCAGTGCAATACGGGCGTCGCGCAGGATTACGCGTCATTGGCCGCGCGCATGGGCGCGGAGCCGGCGAAGCAGTTCTATCGCGCATACGAAAGCGCGGTGAAGAGCGTCGAGACGATCGTCGCCGAACACGCGATCGACTGCGATTTCCGGCGCGCGGGCAAGCTGAAGCTCGCCGCGAAGCCGCAGCATTTCGCGGGGCTGGCGAAGACGTTCGACGCGCTGCGGCGCGACGTCGATCCGGACATCGAACTGATCGAACCCGAGCGGATTCGCGATGAAGTCGCGTCCGACGGCTTCTACGGCGGACTCCTGCAGCGCAACGGTGCGCAGATGCACATGGGCAAGTTCGGTGTCGGGCTTGCGCACGCGGCGGTGCGCGCGGGTGCACGCGTCTACGAGCATGCGGCCGTCACGCAGCTGGACCGGCTCGACGGCGAGCGGCACGCGATTACCTGCACGCGCGGCAGGATCGTCGCCGATCGCGTGCTCGTCGCGACCGGCGCATCGCAGCACGGCCCGTTCGGATGGTTCCGGCGGCGCATCGCGCCGGTCGGCAGCTTCATCGTCGTGACCGAGCCGCTCGCCGACGCGCAGTTGAACCGGCTGTTCCCGCATCGCCGTGCGTACGTGACGTCGCGCCAGATCGGCAACTACTTCCGCGTGACGCCCGACAACCGGCTGCTGTTCGGCGGCCGCGCCCGCTTCGCGATGTCGAGCCCGCGCTCCGACGCGAAAAGCGGCGACATCCTGCGCGCCGGCATGGCCGGCTATTTCCCGGAACTGGCCGACGTCCGGCTCGACTACTGCTGGGGCGGGCTGGTGGACATCACCGCCGACCGGCTGCCGCGCGCGGGCCAGCACGACGGACTCTATTACTCGATGGGCTACAGCGGCCACGGCGTGCAGATGTCGGTGCACATGGGCCGCGTCATGGCCGACGTGCTGTATGGCGCGACGGCCTCGAATCCGTGGCGCGAGCTCGACTGGCCGGCGATGCCCGGACATTTCGGGCACGCGTGGTTCCTGCCGTTCGTCGGCGCGTATTACCGGGTGCAGGATTTCCTGCACTGAAGCGGGCGCCGGGGAGAATTCAACATGAAAGCGCGTTTCGTTTGCCCGTCAGCGGGCGTTGCCTCGCCGGCCGTGACACCGCAGGCGGCGACATGAGGACTGCCAGCATGCTCGACCTGATTCGCGATTCGGTCGAAGACACGACGCCATGCACGCCGCGCGTCGCGCGGCCCGTCTCGCCGGCGATCGGCGATGTGCTGCGCACGATCGACGCGTCGTTCGCACAGCCGCTGAATCTCGACACGCTCGCGGCGGTGGCCGGGTTGAGCGTATCGCGTTTCACCGCGCGCTTTCGCAGCGAAACCGGGTTGTCCCCGCACCGGTATCTGTGCCTCGTCCGGGTGCGGCGCGCGCAGGACCTGTTGCGTGCCGGTGTGGCGCCGTCGGTCGTCGCGACCGACGTCGGTTTCTTCGATCAGAGCCATCTGTGCCGGCATTTTCGGCGGGTGCTCGGGATCACGCCGCGCGATTGCGTGGTCGCGCGACCGGGCGGTGCATCGGCGCGCACGACGTCGGCGCGCGCGCACACCGAACGCCGCGCGGGCGCAAGCGCGGGCGGCGTGCACACCTGACGGGATTCCGGCGGGTTCGCCGGCGAACGGAGATTTCCAATATTGCGCGACGGTTTTCGATCCGGCCGCCGCGCACTGCAGAGGAGCAGAAATGACCGCAGCTTTCGTGTTGCATCGTGCCGACGGCGCGCCTTGTTCCACCTCGTTCCGCAAGCAGGCATTCGGCGAGGGCGATCCTTTTGCGCGACATCGGGAGATCGCCTGGGAAGGCCCCGACTCGATGGCCGCGGGACGTATCGCCTTCGTCGGCGAACTCGACGTGGCGCGCTTTCCGCACATCGAAACGATCGCGGTCATCGAAGGCGAGCTGACGCTCGAAGCGGCCGGGGCCGCTCCGCTGGTGCTCGGGCCGGGGGAAGGGGCAGTCATCGGCGCCGGCACGGCGCTTCGCATCACCGCGGAATCGCGCGTGTTGTTGATGTTTTGCGCAGCTGCGTGCACGACGCCGACGAAACACGGCCTGTTTCCGCTGCGGGCCGACGCCGACTTCAAGCCTTCCGCATCGCTGCCGCCCGAGGTGCTGCTCGGCCCCGCACCGCAATGCCGCAGCGACAACGTGTTCCTCGACGACGGTGCCGGGTATTGCGCCGGTACGTGGGATTCGACGCCCTATCACCGGATCGTTCGCCCGCATCGCGTCAACGAGTTCATGCTCCTGCTGGCCGGCAGCGTGCGATTCGCCGCCCCCGACGGCAGCGTGCTGTCGCTCGGCACCGGCGATGCGCTGTTCGTGCCGCGCGGCGCATCGATCGGGTGGGAAAGCAGCGAACGCGTCGCGAAGTTTTACGTCGTGCAGAACGTACGTGCCTCAACCGAACGAGACTGACCATGTCCCCACCGCTGCGCCTTATAGAAACCTCGCCCACGCCGCCGGCATCGGCCGACGTCGTCGTGATCGGCGGCGGCATCATCGGCGTCTTTACCGCCTATTACCTGGCTCGGCGCGGGGTATCGGTCGCGCTCGTCGAGAAGGGGCGAATCGGCGCCGAGCAGTCGAGCCGCAACTGGGGCTGGTGCCGGCAGCAGAACCGCGACGAACGCGAATTGCCGATGGCGAGCAAGAGCATCGATCTGTGGGAACGATTCGCCGCCGAATCCGGCGAAGACACCGGCTTTCATCGCTGCGGGCTGTTGTATCTGAGTAACGACGAGGCCGAGCTGTCGCGCTGGGCCAACTGGGGCGAGTTCGCGAAGACCGCGGGCGTGACGACGTACATGCTCGACCGCAAGCAGGCCACCGAGCGCGGGCATGCGACCGGGCGGACGTGGAAAGGCGGCGTCTTTTCACCGACCGACGGCACGGCCGACCCGGAGAAGGCAGCACCGGCCGTCGCCGCCGCACTGATGAAGCTCGGCGGCAGTGTCCACCAGCACTGCGCGGCGCGCGGCATCGAACTCGAGGGCGGGCGTGTCGCCGGCGTCGTCACGGAGGCCGGCGTCATCAAGACCAGGACGGTCGTGCTTGCCGGCGGCGCATGGGCGTCGTCGTTCTGCCGCCAGCTCGGCATCCGCTTTCCGCAGGCGTCGATCCGTCAGTCGATCCTGAGCGTGTCGCCTGTCGAGCATCCGCTGCCGGGTGCGATGTATACGTCCGGTGTGTCCGTGACGCGCCGCAGCGACGGACGCTACGCGCTGGCGATCAGCGGTCGCGCGCGCGTGGACGTGACGCCGCAGTTCCTGCGATTCGCGCCGCAGTTCTTGCCGATGTTCGCGAAGCGCTGGCGCAATCTTCTGCCGGGCTGGCTCGAAGGCGTGCGCGGCGGGCATGAAACGCTGAAGCGCTGGCGGCTCGATGAACCGACGCCGATGGAGGCGGTACGCATTCTGGATCCGAAACCGGACATGCCGACGGTCAATGAGACCCACCGCCGCGCCGCCGAACTGTTTCCCGAACTTCGCGACGCGAAGATCACGCACGCATGGGCCGGCTTCGTCGACAGCACGCCGGACGGCGTGCCGGGCATCGGCGAAGTGCCGGGTGTGCCGGGGCTGATCCTTGCCGCGGGCTTTTCCGGTCACGGCTTCGGCATCGGGCCGGGCGCCGGGCATCTGATCGCGGATCTCGCGACCGGTGCGCAACCGCTGGTCGACCCGGTGCCGTATCGGCCGGAACGGTTCAGCGATTCCGCGTGGGGCAAGGTCGCGGATTTCTAGTACGCGGGGCGACGGCGGCCACGGCGCGGACCGTGGTCATGCCGATGGCGCGAATCGTCGACGGACGGTCGACGGACGCGCCGCTCTCAACCTGTCGACAAGCTTCGATCGGCCCGTTTTATCCGACCGCTTCGGCAGACTGTCGTTCGTGCCGTTCGCGGGCGTGCAGCACCGCCTCAAGGACATCCTGCAATGAATTCATCCGTCATTTCCCCCGTTCGTCACCTGATGCAAGCCGGCAGGCTGGATCGTTTCTTCATCGACGGCGACTGGGTCCTGCCCGACGGCGGCGACCGGTTCGCGGTCGTATGTCCGTCCACCGAGGACACGGTGTGCGACATCCCGCTCGGCAGCGCACGTGACGCCGACCGGGCCGTCACCGCCGCGCGCCGCGCGTTCGAACGGTGGTCGGCCACTTCGCCGCAGGCGCGCGCCGCGCTGCTCGATCGCATCCACGCGTTGATGCTGGAGCGGGCGGAACTGTTCGCCACGGCGCTGGCCACCGAGATGGGTGCGCCGATCGCCTATGCGCGCGCCGCGCACGTGCCGCTCGCGGCCGAGCATATCCGGGTCGCGCGCGACAATCTCGCGCGCTATCCGTTCGTTTCCCGACGCGGGACGACCGCGATCGTGCGCGAGCCGATCGGCGTGTGCGCGCTGATCACGCCGTGGAACTGGCCAATCTACCAGATCACCGCGAAGGTCGGCCCGGCGCTCGCGGCCGGTTGTACGGTCGTCCTGAAACCCAGCGAGCTGTCGCCGCTCAGCGCATTGCTGTTTGCGGAGGTAATCGCCGATGCGGGGGTGCCGGCAGGCGTATTCAACCTGGTGAGCGGCAATGGTGCGGAGGTCGGCTCCGCGCTTTCGTCGCATCCGGAGGTCGACATGGTGTCGATCACCGGATCGACCCGCGCGGGCGTGCTGGTCGCGCAGGCAGCCGCGCCGACCGTCAAGCGCGTCGCGCAGGAACTCGGCGGCAAATCGCCGAACATCGTGTTGCCGGATGCGGACTTGCAACTGGCGATCGCACCCGGCGTGGCCGCCGCATTCAGGAACATGGGCCAGTCGTGCAGCGCGCCGACCCGCATGATCGTGCCGCGCGCCGTACTCGGCGCGGTCGAGGCGCTGGCCGTCGCGGCAGTGGAGCGGCTGATGGTCGGCGATCCGTTCGCCGAGGCGACGACGCATGGGCCGCTTGCCAATCGCGCGCAATTCGGGCGGGTCGCGCAGATGATCGATGCAGGCATCGACGAACGGGCGAAGCTCATCGCCGGCGGCCCGGGGCGGCCGGCGGGATTCGATCGGGGCTTCTACGCGCGGCCGACCATTTTTTCCGACGTGCGCACCGACATGACGATCGCGCAACAGGAGATTTTTGGTCCGGTCCTCGCGATCCTTCCCTACGACACCGTGGAAGAGGCGATCGCCATCGCGAACGACACGGTGTACGGGCTCGGCGCGCATGTGCAGGGCAGCGACCACGAAAGCGTACGCGCGGTGGCCGCCCGCATCCGGGCGGGGCAGGTGCATCTTAACTATCCGGCATGGGATCCGCAGGCGCCGTTCGGCGGCTACAAGCAGTCGGGCAACGGCCGCGAGTACGGGATCGAAGGGATGGAGGACTACATGGAAATCAAGTCGATCATCGGCTTTTACGACTGACGCAGCCGCTGCGTGCGAACGCGGCGGCAGCACGGACTGGAAGCCGTTTATTTTCGGAAGGTGCCGAAATTGGAAAAACCTGTCATTCCCGATACGTCGCTGCAAGCGCATCACGCGCACTGGGCAAGGCTGCGGCGCGATCTGCATGCGCATCCCGAGCTGCGATTCGAAGAACACCGGACGGCCGACGTCGTTGCCCGCGAGCTCGACGCGCTCGGTTATGCGGTATCGCGTGGGCTGGGCGGCACGGGCGTCGTCGCGAGCCTGCCCGGTGCGGATCCGGCGCGCGGCATCGTGCTGCGTGCGGATCTGGATGCACTGCCGATCCAGGAAGCCAACGACTTCGCGCACGCATCGTGCACGCACGGGATCATGCACGCATGCGGGCATGACGGCCATACCGTCATGTTGCTCGGCGCCGCGCGCATCCTGAAGGAACTGCCGCCATTGCCGGGTGCCGTTCATTTCGTGTTTCAGCCGGGAGAAGAGGGCGGCGCGGGCGCGCGCAAGATGATCGACGACGGGCTGTTCGAGCAATACCCGACCGAAGCGGTGTTCGGCATGCACAACTGGCCGGGTTTGCCCGCCGGGCATTTCGGATTGCGTACCGGCCCGATCATGGCCGCGGGCTCGCGCTTCAGGATCAAGGTGACCGGCAAGGGCGCGCACGCGGCGCAGCCGCACCTGGGCATCGATCCCGTTCCGCTCGCGTGTTCGATGGTGCTGCAGTGTCAGACCATCGCCGCGCGGCACAAGGATCCCGTGGACCCTGCGGTCATTTCCGTCTGCATGATCCATGCGGGCACGACGGACAACGTCATTCCGGACAGCGTCGAGCTGCGCGGGACGATCCGCACGCTGTCGTCCGCGTTGCAGCAGAAACTGCAGACAGATGTGCAGCTCACATGCGAGGGGCTGGCGCGCGCGTATGGCGCGCAGGTCGACGTCGAGTTTTTCCAGTATTACCCGGCGACGGTCAACACGCCGGCCGAGACGGCGCTGTGCGAAGCGGTGATCGGCGACACGTTCGGTGGCGAACGCCTGTACCGCGACGTGCCGCCGAACATGACGTCGGAGGATTTCGGCTTCATGCTGGAGGAGCGGCCCGGCGCTTACGTGCTGATCGGCAATGCGCCGGAGGGCGCGGCGGCACCGTCGCTGCATCACCCGAAGTACGATTTCAACGACGAAATCATCCCGGCCGGTGTCCAGTATTGGGTCGCGCTGGCGCAGCATTACTACAGGCGATCGTCGTGAACCTGTGCCTGATATCGGGGCGCGGCATCGTGCTGCGCTAGATATGGGACGTGCGCACGCTGCTCGACAGCGTGCGCACCCGTGCAGGTGCTGCCAGGCGTCGCGCAGCCCGCGAACGTGCGGGCGTCGACTTTCTGGCGGACGGATTCGGCCGCATGGCCTGGCCGGCCGTGTTCGGTGTCAACCTCCGCCGCGTCACGGCCGTCGTATCGTCAGGCCACGCTGCCGAGGCGCGGCGCCAAATGACCGCATGCGATGAAAGCCATCCTCGTAGCTGATTGACGATTGCAGGAAGATCGTCTTTTGTCATACGACAAAGGTTTCACGCTCCCGGACAAGTTCGCGTGGCCATGGGCGAATTGCGCCAGACAGGACCGTCTTCACGGAACAGCGCAAATTCTCAGGATCGAAACGTTCCTACATGCAGGCCGTCGAGCCACACGATTCGTGATCCATAGCATTTTTCACCCCACCGGCTCGGCCGCAAACCAGGCGCAGAGTCGAAATGCATTTCCTCTCCCCCTGCCGGCATCGATGATCCCTGGAGCCGGTACCACCGTACATCGCCGCCCCGCGTTTCTTTGGCGTTACGTTTTTTTTGCGTTGCGATGTCGTCCTCCTTCGTCTGTTGCCGGCCCGCTTCGGTGGAACGGTGCCTGGCATCGTTAATGCATGTGTGGTCGGTGTGATGAGCAAACGAGGGCCGCAGCTGCACGCTCGACACACGCATCGGGTGTCTGCCGTTTGCGGGTGCAGTCGCGGTCATCACAGGGCGACGTGACCGACGCCGGTGGCGGTTCCGTCGTCACGCGAGTGACGATGCGTGGCGCAATTCGTATGAGGTTGTTTCAGGCATCGACGTCCCCCAGGGTTCGCGATCGCCAGACACTCAATGCTCAGGCCAGGCGTTGTTCCGATGACATACCTCCGGTTTTCACGCAGAGACCAGTGAAAGGAGTTCTCCAATGAAATCCCCACTCAAGCTTGCCGTAGCATGTGCAGCGATCTTGTCCGCGACGGCATTGATGAGCCCCGTTTGCAACGCGGGAGCGTCCGGTGCTTCCGCCTCACACAAACGCGTCGAGCCGCCACCGCGCGCGGCCGTCGCGACGGAGATCGTGCCGGGCGTGGCGGAAGACGAGAAACGGAATGCCGAGCGCGAGCATGGCAGGGGACCGACCTTCAACGAAGGCAAACATCGTCGGGCCAACGGCGACATTCAGCGCGACTAAGCACGAAGGAGATCACAATGAAGAAGCTCATCCTCGCATGGGTGCTGGTGCTCGGATTCGCATTCGGCCAGATGCCATCCACCGTGCTCGCCCAGACCACCACGGCGAACGTCCTCGTGCTCTATGACGCCCCACCGAACGACCCGTACACGAAACTCGGCATGGCTTACGCGATCATGCTGCGCAATCTGCTTGGCCATTTCAACACCAATGTCACGCTTGCGCCCGTCGACAGCTATACGGCCGGAACCGTCGAAAAGTACCAGGCGACTTTCTACCTGGGGAACTATTACAACAACACCCTTCCTGCCGCATTTCTGTCGGACGTCGTCAAGACGTCGAAGACGGTGGTCTGGTTCAAGGACAACCTGTGGGAAGTCGCGTGGGATCCGTCGTACAACTTCACGGCCCGCTACGGATTCACCTTTAGCGGGATCAGCGGGCTGGCCTACGCGCCGACCAGCAGCAACCCGAACCCGGACTTCTTTGACACGGTGCTCTACAAGAACATGAGCATGGTCAAATACTATGCGTTCAACGCGAGCACCGGCGTCGTCAGCGCGGACCCGGACATCGGCATCACCGCGGTGTCCGACGCGACGAAGGCCAGTGTACTCGTCACCATCAAGGACAGTCAGACCGGTGCGCAGGCGCCGTATGTCATGCGCGCGGGCAATTTCTGGTACTTCGCCGACATGCCGTTCTCGTACATCGGGCCGCGCGACCGGTACCTGGTGATCTGCGATCTGCTGCATGACATTCTCGGGACCAACCAGCCGGTGCTGCATCGCGCGATGGTGCGTCTGGAAGACGTCAACGCGTTCACGACCTCGTCGTCGATGAAGACGCTGACCGACTACATGTATTCCAAGAAAATTCCGTTTTCGATTGCGACCATCCCGCTGTACCAGGATCCGCTCGGCGCCTATAACGGCGGTGTGCCGCTGACCGTACACCTCGCGCAGGCGAGCAGCCTGAAGCAGGCGCTCAATTACGCGCTGATCCGGGGCGGCAGTATCGTGATGCACGGTTACACGCATCAATACAATTCGACGCCGAATATCGACAACGCGGTCAGCGGCAATGACTACGAGTTCTGGCTGGCGACGCAGAACCGTCCGGTGGACGAAGATTCGACACAGTGGGCATCGAACCGTCTGAAAGCGGGCCTGCTGGAACTGTCGACGAACGGCTATGTTCCATTTGCGTGGGAAGCGCCGCACTACCAGTCGTCGCCTCTTTCGATCAAGGCCGTTCCGCCGCTGTTCAAGACGACGTACCAACGGGTCGTCTACTACACGTCGGATAAGCCGAACCTGAATTCGACCGCGCCGAATCACGATTTTTCGGTCGGGCAATTCTTCCCGTACATCATCAATACCGACTATTACGGGCAACGGGTGCTGCCCGAGAACCTCGGGAACATCGAATACAACATCTGCGGTATCGATCCGTTCTCGTGTCTGTCGTATACGTGGCAGGATCTCTACACGAATGCACAGTACGCGCTGACGGTTCGGGATGGTTTCGCGTCATTCTTCTTCCATCCGTTCTGGCTCGAGCCCGATCTCGGCACGCCCGGGTTCCAGGATTTCCAGAGCCTGGTGAACGGGATCACCGGTCTCGGCTTTCAGTGGGTCGCCGGGAATGGCGTCAAGTAGATGATTCCGGAGTCGGGAGGGAGCCGGGGAGCCGGGCTCGACTCCCTCGCCGGGTTCGATGGCGCTACGTTTCACTTCGCCTGATGGGGAGTGAGATAAATCCAAGGGGATCGGGCCGGAAAATCTGCTCGCGGCCGCACACGTTTTTCTATTGCGCCCCGCCGTACTGGCAGACCGAGGGCTACGGCGTTGCATTTCCGTTCGAGGAGTACGAGCAGATGGCGGCCACCATGCGGACCCGCGCCGGCAAGATCATGGTCAGCATCAACGACCATCCGGATATCCGGCGGGTGTTCGAGGGGTTCGAGATGGAGAAGGCCAGCCTCAACTACACGGTAGGCAAGAGCGGCCGCGATGCCGCGCGCGGCGAGCTGATCGTGTACAGCGGGGATCGGGCGGCCGCGCCGGCCGGGCTGTTCCAGAGGCAATGCGGTAAAGTATCGCCTTCGCAGGGGGCCACGCTGAGAGAGCAGCGCCCTTGCTGGACCAGGAGAAAAATTGAATAGCCGAAAACCGCTACACCTTCGGCACCTGGCACAATCTGCGGCCCGTCGACGCCTTTGCCCTGGTGGCGCTCGACGAGATACGCAAGCAACTCGGCCTGGACGATCTGGCCGCCGCGTCGGCAATGTTGCTCGGTGAGGGCGACGTTCCTGTTCCGGGCAAGTTCGCTGGTGCTACGCCGGGGACTTCCGTCGCCTCGCTTGCCGCCCGGAAACTGTTTCCCCAAATACTGCCGTTTCGCCTGCCGATGATCACGGGCGTCGGGTTGTCCGGTATTCGAATCTCCTTCACCCGCCGCCTCGGCGCGTGGGTCGGCCGGACGATTCCGGTCGTAGGCGAGGTGTTCCTGGCTCGCGATGCGTTCCTGATCATGCGCAATACCGTGACGACCTACAACCGACTCGTGAAGCCCGAGGATCGGGTGCTCTGAGCCATGAAAGACGATACCTGGGAACGTTTTGAAGCCTTCACCCGTAAGGAACTCGGCCGGCCATTGTTCGGTGGCCAGTTGAACCTTCAGCCGGAATCGCGGCTTGAGGAGGATCTCGGCGTGACTGGCCTGGATGGGGTTGAGTTCATCGACAAGTGGGCCGAGACGTTCGGCGTCGACGCCCAAGGGTTCCCGTACCGGCGCTATTTCGGCCCGGAAGGCCAGGAACTGCTGTCGTCGCTCATTGGGATGTTCGTGAAGCGGCTGCGGCCGCCGAAGCGCCACCCGCTGACGCTCGGCATGCTGGCGGAGGCAACGCGACGTGGGAAGTGGGATACGGACGCGATCGAGGCTGCTGCAGGGGAGTGATCGTATTTGATAGGACCGGTCGGCATAGCCGACCGGTCTTTTTCATTGGCGGAAATATAGTTGAGCCACGTGAAATTTTTCCATCCACCCATTTATCGCGCTTCAGCCGGTGCATTTATCGCGCGCGGCTTCATTCGTCGGAACGAGCGAGACGCGGCGCACGGTCGTTTCGCATGGACGTCGCCGCCGGTCGGAGGCGACGTCGCACGGATCGATCGCTGTGCCGGTTACGCCGTCGACAGCACGATCGACACCCCCGTCGCCGTATAGACCGGCGTCGCCTTGAAGCCGTCGACGGTCACCGTCGCGAATTTCGCGGCGCCCGCTGCCGCGTCGATCAGCGCGATGGTGTCACCGGCCTTCGGTGCATAACCGTTCACGAACTTCACGTGCAGCGCGCCGCCCGCGACGGTGAACGCGCCGCCCACGCGCAGGCGGCCGCCGCCGTTGCCGTCGATGTCGAGTTCGAGCGTCGTGTTGTCGAGCTGCGTATAGCGCGTCGCGATCGTGACGGGCGCACCCGCCGCGATCCGGATGCCGCTGCCGGCGCCGACATACACGTCGCCGTTGCCGAACGCCGTCGCGGACGCCGCGGCGAGCGTGCCGCCGCTGACCTGCGTGCCGCCCGTATAGCTGTTGTTGCCCGCCAGCGTCAGCGCGCCGCTGCCTTGCAGCGTCAGCTTGCCGGTGCCCGTAATGTCGTTGCGCCACAGGTCGGCGGCGTTGAGGCCGCCCTTCGACGCATCCATCGCGACGATCACGTTGCCGTTGAATGCGCCGTAACCGTCGGCGGCGGCGAACAGGTTCAGCCGGCCCCAGCCTTCCGCATCGTCCATCACCGGGTAGCCGGACGGCAGTTCGGTGGTCTTCAGCACGACGCGCCGCTGATCCGCGCCCAGGTACGGGAAACGCGTCTGCAGCAGGATCTCCGCCCCCTTCGGCACGACCGGCGGCGCACCGGTCGCGTCGAGCGCGCCGAAGCCGTAGGTCATGCGGCGCGCGAAGGCCGCCTTGTTCGTCGCGTAGTCGGCGAAGCGGTCGGTCGCCGTCGTGCCCGACCGTGCGAATGCCGCGAACGTCGAACCGGTCGTGCCGGTGAGCTGCTGCAGCGTCTGGTGCGCCTGCCCGTAGGCGGCCTGCGCGTCGTTCGCGTACGCCGCGAGATTGGCCGCGCTGATCGCCAGCGCGAGCATGCGCCCGCCGATCACGTCGAGCGGCGAGTGCATGCCGGCGAGGATGCGGTTCTCGCCGAGTTCGAGGCCGCGGCTGACCATTTCCTGGTAGCGCTCCGGCACGAGCCACGCCATCGTCACGGCGTCGCGCATCGCTTCCGCCTGGTGGCCGCTGATGAACCCGCCGTCGGTCGCGGGCGTCGTGCTTTCCGCGGGCACGAGCGTGGGGGCGACGACGACACCCGTGCTCCAGCGGTACGGCCGCGCATACTTGTAGAAGCGTTTCGCGGGTTCGGTCGACGCGTTGTTGCCCATCTCGTTGAGCAGGTCGACGACTTTCCCGAAGCTCGCGTTCGCGCTGCCGCCCACGCCCACGTTGTTGCCCGTGTCGTTGTACAGGACGGTCGTCGCGTCGGCCGGCACGCTGGTGATGCTGGTCGTCTGCTGCGCGGCGGTGCGCCATGCGGAAGTGAGCGGCCCCATGCCGTCGGTCACGCTGTAGCCCTTGCCGCGCCGGTCGTCGTAGTACGCGGCGTCGGCTTGCTGCGGCGTGCGTGCGGTCGTCGCGTTGACCACGTATTGCACGTTCGCCCGCAGCACCGCATCGTTCAGGATCGTGCCGCACGGCGTGCCGTTGCCGGGCAGCCCCGTGCAGGTCGACGGCGAAATGGCCGGAAACGCGCCGTTGGCCGGCGCGCTCACGCCCGCATCGACGAGCATCGTCGACGGCTGCCACAGGTCGAGGAAGCGGCTGACCACGCGCACCGCGGCGTTCGTCGACAGCGTGGCGTAGCGCGCGTCGCCGCGCTGGTTGGTCGCGACGTTGTCGACGAAGGCGGGCACGCTCGGAACCGGCGCGCTGTCGACGAAACCGGGATCGGCCGGCGGCGCCGGCATGGCCGCGCTGGTCGGGGTGGTCGAGGCGACATCGTCGCCGCCGCCGCACGCGGCGAGAACGATCGCGCTCGACAGCGCGGCGACATGCAGCGGGAAACGGCTTCGTGACGCAAACATGCAAGACTCCATCCTGATGGTCAAAGATGGCGAATTGTGGTGACGATTCGTTACGCGGCCGTTAAGGATTTGTTGCGTGTCGTACTCCGTGCGCGAAAATTCCCACTATCTGGTTAATTCCAGATACTGAACATCTCGGATGCCATTTTTACGCACCCGAGACGGATATGTAGCGGCGTGCCGCTACGCGCCGGCCATACGCGTGGTGGAAAGTCCGGCGGCCTCGATATCGAACAACGATCCCTGTTGCCGCAACGACCCATGACGGAACAGTGGCCCGGGGCAATCGTTGGTGTGCAACCCGCGGCCCGGAGCCGCGACTCGACCCGTGGCCGTCATGCCGAGCGCGCGGACGGCTCCGTTTCCGCGCAACACACCCGGTTTCGGCCTTCGCGCTTCGCGCGGTAAAGCGCCATGTCCGCCTGATGCGACAGCGCGTGCACGGAGGCGGGGCGTGCGCGATGGCCGGTCGCGCAGCCGATGCTGACGGTGAACGGCGGAACGGGTTCCGCGAACCCGTCGAGCCGGTTGTGTTCGACCTCGCGGCGAATCGCCTCCGCGACCTTCGCGGCACCGCGTTCGTCGGTGTCGGGCAGCACCGCTACGAACTCTTCGCCGCCGTAACGCGCGGCGAGGTCGCCGCGCCGCTGCGTATGGGCACGGATGCATGCGGCGAGGAACCGGAGCGCCGTGTCGCCGCGTGCATGCCCGTATCGGTCGTTGTACTGCTTGAAGTGGTCGGCATCGATGAACAGCACCGACAGGCTGCCGTCGTGGCCGCGCTGGAGCCGTTCCCATTCGTCGGCCAGCGCGACGTCGAGCGCGCGGCGGTTGCGCAGGCCCGTCAGCGGATCGGTGCGCGTGAGGTCGGTGAGCAGCGTCTGCTTGCGAAGGTTGTCCCGCAACGCGAACGCGAGCAGCCAGACGACCGCGCAGAAAAGCGCGCAGAGGAGCGACGCCGACACGCCGACCGACCACGACATCCGGATGAAACCGGCCAGCACGTCGGCTTCGGCCGGCGCGACGACGGCGATCAGCGGTGTGCCGGGCACCCGCTGGAACGTATAGAGCCGCAGCGTTCCGTCGATGCGCGAATGCGCCGCATAAAAACCCGAATCCTGGTTCAGCATGCGATCGAAGGCTTTCGAGCGGCGCAGGCGAACCATCTGGTGATCGTTCAGCGACGGGTTGCGGGCGAGGATGGTGCCGTCCGCGCGCACGATCGCGCTGATGCCGTGCGGCCCGACGTCCAGCCGGGACAGCAGCTGATCGAAATAGGCGAGGTCGATCGCGACCACCGCGATGCCGTTGAACGTGTGGTCCGGTCGTTCGATGCGCCGGGAGAGCGCGATCGATTCCGTGCCGCCGCGCGAGCGCGCGCGATACGCCTCCGACACGTAAAGGCCGACGTTCGGCGAGTCGCGATGGACCTTGAAATAGTCGCGATCGCCGAAGTTCCAGTGATGGGACGGGCCGCAGCACGCGTCGATCAGCCGGCCGTCGCGGTCCGTCACGCCCATCCCCGTCACGTATTGCGCGGCCGCGCGCTGGAACAGCAGGTCGTGCCGCAGCCCGGCGTCCATGCGTCGCACCTCCGGCTTGCCGAGATCGGCGGAGAGCGCGATCAGCGCGTTGTTGGACGTTTCGACGGTCCGCGCGATCTCGCTGACCAGCACGGCGGCGACGTTGCGCGACGTTTCGTGCGCGTGCTCGACGACTTCGCTTCTCGTGGCCCAGAGCGTGGCCGCGCTGATGCCGATCGCCGCGAGCGACATCAGGGTGCCCAGCGCGCCGACGACAAGATGGTTTCGTCCCGCCCAGTCGGCGATTTTCTCGATGGAGGTGGATGCGGACATGCTGGCGCTCGCAGGGGGAGGCCCGGCGCGATGAACCGGGCTGCGCTGAAACCCGGGTTAACGGCAGGTCGTCGAAGAAATCGAGGCCCGGATGCAATCCAAGTGGGCGCGGTGCAGCGCGCAAACGTGTGCGTGCCGGGTGCTCGACGGGGCGCGTACCGGAAAGCGCGAGCGGGGGCGCGGCTGGCGAAGCGATCGCGTTGCGGGCCGGACGATCGGCGCGGCGGAATCCGGAACGCGGGCCTGACGCGGTGCCGGCGATGTCCCGTCCGCGCGATCAAGCCGGCCCGGCCGCGTCCGTCTCCGCGTCATGCGTCGCCGCCGCGTGGCGTGCGCGTTTCAGCGTACCGGCCAGCTTCTCGATCGCATGCAGGTCCAGCGTATCGAGATGCTCGCGCACCTCCTGCACGAAGGCCGCGTAATCCTGTTCGTCCGCGTACTGGCCGAGCCATTCCTCGATATCGGTGAGCTGCCCGTTGCCGGCAAGCCGGATCAGCGCGTCGAGTGCATCGTCGGGCGGGCAGCCCATCGCGGGCGCGGTGCCGCCCGGCACGACCTCGTCCGCCGCATGAAACCGCCACACGAGCTCCGATGCCGGCACGAGCACGTGCCCGACGGCCGGCGCGACGATCGCGAACGAGAACGACGTGCCGACGCCGGGCTGGCTCGCGACGGCCAGCTCGCCGCCCATCGCGCCGACGATGCGCTGCGCGATGAACAGGCCGAGCCCGGTGCCGCCGTTGACGGCCTGCACCTGCTGATACGCGCGAAAGATGTCGCGGGTGCCGCTGATGTCGATGCCGATGCCCGTATCGGCGACCTCGAACAGCAGGCGCCATGCGTCGCCTTCGCGCGACGCATGCACCGACAACGTGACCGTGCCGTCGCGCGTGAACTTCGATGCGTTGGACAGCAGGTTCAGCAGCACCTGCTGCAGCCGCATCCCGTCGATCGACATCGTGCGCGGCAGCGGGCTGGCCGGCCGGTACACGAACCGGTTGTCCTGCTGCGCGCACAGCGCGAGTGCATAGTGGCCGATGTCGTCGAGCAGGCCGGGCAGGTCGGTCGCGTCCGGCGACACGCCGAGCGGCTGCAGCTCGGCCTTCGTGAACGCGAGCAGTTCGTCGATCAGCGTGAGCTGGTAGCGGATGCTGCGGTCGATCGAGCGGATCAGCCGTGCCTGGCCGCGCGTCGCGCCTTGCAGCAGCAGCTTCGCGTAGCCGTTGATCGTCGACAGCGGCGCGCGCAGGTCGTGGCTGACGTAGCCGAGCGTCTCGATCTTCTGCTGCATGTGCGTCGTGACCTGCTGGAGCGCGTCGTTGAGCGCGAGCGTGCGTCGTGCGACTTCGTCGCGCAGGCGATCCTGTTCGGTGAGCTGCCAGTGTTCGAGCCGCTTGCGCGCCTCGGTGCGCTGACGGCCCACGTGATGGATCCACGCGGCCAGCACCAGCAGGTGCGTGGCAAGCCCGACGATCGCGATGACGGGGTTCGGATAGATGTCGGACTTGAGCCAGGACAGCACCGGCGGCAACGCGTCGATGCCGTCGAGCACGCGGATCAGCATGTTGAAGGTGGCGAACGCGATCGCGATCAGCATCACGCGGCCGGTCGGCGTGCGGCGGACGGCGAGCCACAGCGCGAGGCTGATGTTGACGATCCCCAGCGCCGCGTTCAGCCGCAGGCAGAACCACGTGAAGGTCAGCAGGTCGCCGCAAGCGGCGCCGGCCACGCCGACGAACTCGAGCGCGAGGAATGCCATGTAGACCGCGCGCAACGGCAGCCTGGCCTGTTCGCGCCGGGCGACCGTCAGGATGAAGACGATGAAGCAGGCGATCGCGAGATACACGAAGATGATTTCGCCGCGCGCCGACCACTCGCGCAGCGCGGGCGGCAGCGCCATCGCCGTATAACCGCGGTAGGCCGCTTCGAACAGCGTCGTGCCCAGCGCAAGCCCGGCCAGTACGTAGAACATGCCGCTGCGCGAAAAGAACCCGATCAGCAGCGCACACCACACGAGCGCGAGCAGCCCGCCGAAGAAACCGAAGTCCCACATCGTCGCGCGCCGTTCCAGCGCATCCCATGCCGCACGGGTGAATGCCGCCGGCGCGAGCCGCATCTCCTTGCGCGACGTGACGCGGATCAGCACGGGGATGCTTGCGCCGGCGGGCAGCGTGACGTCGAGTGCCGGGTAGCGCGACGGCGGCCCGGCCGCATCGCCGCCGGCATCGGCGGCCGGGAAGCGGCTGTCGAGCATCCACCGGCCGTTCCGGTCGACATAGAAGTCGGCATGGTCGACGCGCGCATCGCGAATCGCCAGCACCAGCGGCCGAGCGGCGCTGTCACGGTTGACCAGCGTCGCGCTGACCCACCATGCCGACCGCGAAAACTCGATGTTGAACGAGGGCGCTGTCGTCGTGGACGCATCGTGCGGCCGATCGGCAACGCGCGCGGCGACCTGTTCGGCGGTCATCGTCGTGCTCGCGTCCTCGAACACCGACACGGCTTCCAGTTGCGCGGGGTTCGGCGTCGCTGCCGCGCGGGCCGTCGCGCAGGTGACGGCCAGTGCGATCAGAAGCAGCAGCACCGTGCGCCATCCGGCCGCCCAAGCCGCGTCGCGACTACACATCGGGATGATGCCCGCCGGGTGTGGGCGGTGCGTTGACCGCATGGCGCTGGCGCCGCCAGTCGGACGGCGTGATGCCGAAGCGTTCGCGGAACGCCGTCGCGAAATTGCCGGGCGTGGAAAAGCCGATTTCCTCGGCGATGTCGCCGATTCCCATCGACGTCTCCGCGAGGAAATGCATCGCGGCGCGCAGGCGCGTGTCGCGCAGGTACTCGAACACGGTCAGGCCGAGCTGGTCGCGGAACACGCGCGACAGCCGCTTTTCGTGCGTGCCGACCTGCCGGGCGAGATCTTCGAGCGCCGGCGGATGGCGCAGGTCGCGCAGCAGCACCTCGGCCGCCGCGCGCACGAGGGCCGCCTCCGGGTTGTCGGGCATCTCGGGCAGGTGCGCGAACGGCTGGCTGCGCCGCGCGCGCTTCAGGTGGTTGCGGATCCGGGCCAGCACTTCGGTCGGCTCGAACGGCTTGACGATGTAGTCGATCGCGCCGGTTTCGAGCCCCGCGATGCGATCCTCGAGATCGCCCGCGGCCGTGAGGATGATGACCGGGATGGACTGCGTCGACGGCGTCGACGCCAGCAGCCGGCACGCGGCGAAGCCGTCCATGCGCGGCATGCGGACATCCATCAGGATCAGGTCGGGCGCGATCGCCTGGGCGCGGTGATACGCCTGCAGCCCGTCGAACGCGACGCTGATCCGGCACCGCGCGGCCCGCAGGATTTCGGTCAGGAGCCGCAGGTCGTTCGGGCGATCGTCGACGACAAGAATATGGGCGTCGGCGAGATCCGGCGTGGAGCGAAGCGACGCCGGGCTGGACGAGCGGGATGACATGGTGGCGGACGCGGTGGAAGGGTGGTCGGTCGGATTGAAAGCTTCGCTTTCAGCGCGATTGTTGCGAAAAATTATATGTCGACAACAGTACCGATTGTGAGGATTCCGTGCGGCCCGTGTGGGCATATTCGGCGGGGCGCCGCGCGGTTTCGGCACCGGCGTTCCGCCGAATGGAATCGGAGTGGAAAAACATGCCGAAGTGCATTTTTAAT
The DNA here is from genome assembly GCF_052045915.1 of Burkholderia sp. 22088. NCBI lineage: Bacteria > Pseudomonadati > Pseudomonadota > Betaproteobacteria > Burkholderiales > Burkholderiaceae > Burkholderia > Burkholderia sp. 22088. Next base: position 199,511 of record NZ_JBQEPY010000007.1, on the reverse strand, counting down.
ATCGGTCTTTATTTCCGGATTTTATCGGTTGACGAATCGAATTGGCCCGCAGAATGAATTCGAGCGGGTTGTGTCGAGAGACGATGCCTTTCAGTGTGAAGTTGATGCACTGAATCGACGCTCGCCCGATTAATGTCTTTTTGCGGGGTGGTCAAGATTTATCCGGATGAAAACCGGATTTCGGGCGTGAATGTATGAATGTAAATACCGTCTGCTCGGGAAAAGTTTTTTTCCGCTCCAGAAAAGATGCGTTTGAACGGATGACCGCACACTAGCCCCGGCGCGGCTGGAATCGGTTCTTCGAGGGGAACGGTTTTGCAAGGATTCCTGCCGCTGCCCTATTCGGATGACGCGATATTCAATGTGACATCGAATGATGGCAATTCTCAGGATGTGGGAATGCGATGACGGACAAGAAAATTGGCACGAGGGTAATACAAATTTCATAATTTTCCGAATGAGTGCGTATACAAGATAAGCGGAAAGATTGTGAGGTTGGTCAGGGTGTGACGCATCGACCAAAAAAATCGTCAAGAAAATTCGATCGATTAAATCGATGCGGGGGCGTTCGGCAAGTCAGGCGCTATTTCCGGAAATCCGGAAAAGCGTTTGACTGCCGGCGGAGAGAGTGAGCGGCTGCGTGCGCAGCCCGGCGGCCTGATCCGTCCGGGTGCGATCGCGCAGCGCGTTCTCGAATCAGGCGGGCACGAAAAACATGAATGCGACAGGCATGGCAGGTCAACGCACCGGTTCGAGCGAACCGGGTGCGCATGCTTCACACCCGGGGACCACTCGGCGTCATCCTCCTCCTGAATGAATCGTGACGGGCCGTCCCGGGGTTCGGGTCGGCATCCGTCCATCCGGCGTCTGAACGACGCCTTCCCATGAAATTCGAGGTCGCCGCCGGCTCGGCGCGACGGCGCGCGCACGCGGATTCGCGATGCGCGGGGTCGCGCGTTGCCGTCTTTCGCGCGACATCGGCTTCGATGAACCGATAACCGGCGAGTGCCGCCGCGCCGCGTGCCGATGCGCGCTTGCGGCGTGCAGTCGTGCGATCGCTCGCGCGATCGCGATTACCGAGCAGTGTTGTTCGATCGTTTAGTTAGCCATCCAAAGTGAAGCGCGAAGCGTCGCGGCACGGACGAGGGGGCAGGCCGATGCGTCATCGCCTGCCGTCGCGTTCGCTGCCGCGTCATCCAGCACATGAGAACCGAGGGAACACAAGATGAACAAGTCGTTCAAGTCGATCTGGAACGAAGCACTGGGGGCCTGGGTTGCGGCTTCCGAGCTTGACCGTGCGCGCGGCAAGCGTGTCGCGTCGGCGAGCGGCCCGCGCGAGCATGCGGCGAACGAGGGCGCCGCGCAACGCGCGGGCCTGCTTTCGGCGCCGTCGCCGCGACGGCTGGCCGTGCTGATGGCGTCCACGTATCTTGCGTTGTTCCATGCGGGGGCGCACGCGCAATACGCGCCCGACGGCGGTTCCGCGACCGGCGGCGTGACGTCGATCTCGATCGGCGTCGGGTCGAGTGCCGCGCAGCAGAACTCGACCGCGCTGGGCAACCTGTCGACGGCAGCAGGCGTTTCCGCCACGGCGCTGGGGCCGGGCGCGCATGCGATGGCAGACGGTTCGACGGCCGTCGGCATCAACGCGCAGGCGACCGGCGTCAACAGCGCATCGCTCGGCGTGCAGGCGATTGGTTCGGGCGCATATTCGGTGGCGGTCGGCAATCTGTCGAGCGCGACCCAGAGCGGTGCGGTGGCGATGGGCAGCGGCGCGGCGGCGACCGGCGTGTCCGCCGTCGGCCTCGGCAACAATGCGCTGGCGTCCGGCCAGTATGCGGCTGCGGTGGGGCTCGGTGCGAGCGCGGTCGGGGCCCAGAGCGTTTCGCTCGGCTATGCGTCGCATGCTACCGACACGGGCGCCGTCGCGCTCGGCAACCAGTCGACGGGTTCCGGCGCGGCCGCCGTGGCCGTCGGCAGCGGTGCGCTGGCGAGCGGCAATTCGGGTATCGCGATGGGCGTCAACAGCGGCGCGAAGGGCGGTTCGTCGATCGCGATCGGCTGGGGCGGGACGGCCGGCGTACCGGGCTCGGGCACGCAGTCGCTTGGCGTCAGTTCGATCGCGCTGGGTTCGAAGACGACAGCCGGTGCCGATCAGGCAATGGCGTACGGCCTGAGCGCAAATGCGTCGGGCGTGAGTTCGATCGCGATGGGTGTGCAGTCGACCGCGACACAGCAGTTTGCGGTCGCGCTCGGCAATCTCGCGCTCGGCAGCGGCATCTCCGCCACCGCACTGGGGCCCGGTGCGACGGCGTCGGCTACGAATGCGACGGCCATCGGCATCAACAGCGTCGCGGCCGCGGCGTCCACCGTGGCGATCGGCGACAGCAATTCGGTCGCGGCCGCGGCAGGCGCGGGGTCGATCGCAGGCGGCAACAGCTCGAAGGTGTTGAGCGGCGTCGGGGCGGTCGCGCTCGGCCTGGGTCAGACGGTCAGCGGCAACGGCGCGGTGGCGATCGGCGACCCGAGCACCGCGATCGGCACCGGCGCGGTCACGATGGGTTCGAACAACACCGCGAACGGCGACGGCGCGGTTGCGATCGGCAATTCGAACCTCGCGCAGGGCACGGGCTCGCTCGCGCTCGGCAATACGTCGACGGCAGCGGCAGCCGGTGCGGTGGCGTTCGGCGCGTCGGCCGTGGCGAACAATGCAAACGACGTCGCGCTCGGCTCCGGGTCGACGACGGCCGCGCCGAATCCGACGGCGAGCGCGGTGATCGGCGGCGTCACCTACAACTTCAACGGCACCAACCCGACCAGCGTCGTCAGCGTCGGCGCGGCGGGCACCGAGCGCCAGATCACCAACGTCGCGGCCGGGCGCATCAATTCGGCGAGCACGGATGCGATCAACGGGTCGCAGCTCGATGCGACGAACCAGGCGGTGAATTCGCTGTCGACGTCGACCGCGTCGAGCGTCAGTTCGTTGTCGACGGGGGTGTCGTCGTTGTCGACCGGGCTGTCGTCGGCCAATAGCGCGATCACGTCGTTGTCCACGTCGACGTCGACCGGGATCGGCTCGTTGTCGACGGGGTTGAGTTCGACCAACAGCTCGGTGACTTCGTTGTCGACGTCCACGTCGACCGGGCTGTCGTCGGCCAATAGCGCGATCACGTCGTTGTCCACGTCGACATCGACCGGCATTACCTCGTTGTCGACGGGGTTGAGTTCGACCAACAGCTCGGTGACGTCATTGTCGACGTCCACGTCGACCGGCCTGTCGTCGGCCAACAGCGCGATCACGTCGTTGTCCACATCGACGTCGACCGGTATCAACTCGTTGTCCACGGGCTTGAGTTCGACCAACAGCTCGGTGACTTCGTTGTCGACGTCCACATCGACCGGGCTGTCGTCGGCCAATAGCGCGATCACGTCGCTGTCCACGTCGACGTCGACCGGCATTACCTCGTTGTCGACGGGCTTGAGTTCGACCAACAGCACCGTGACTTCATTGTCGACGTCCACGTCGACCGGGTTGTCGTCGGCCAACAGCGCGATTTCTTCACTGTCCACGTCGACTTCGACCGGCCTGAGTTCGACCAACAGTTCGGTGGCTTCGCTGTCGACTTCGACGTCGACCGGCATCAGCTCGTTGTCCACCGGCCTGAGTTCGACGAACAGCTCGGTCACGTCGCTGTCCACATCGACGTCGACGGGCATCAGCTCGCTGTCCACCGGCTTGAGCTCGACGAACAGCACGGTCACGTCGCTGTCGACATCGACGTCGACCGGCATCAGCTCGCTGTCCACCGGCCTGAGTTCGACGAACAGCGCGGTCACGTCGTTGTCCACGTCGACCTCGACCGGCGTCGCTTCGCTGTCCACCGGCCTGAGCACGACCAACAGCACCGTGACATCGCTGTCCACCGCGACGTCGACGAGCATCGGCTCGTTGTCCACCGGCCTCAGCTCGACGACCAGCTCGATTTCGTCGCTGTCGACGTCGACCTCGACGACCGTCGGCTCGCTGTCCACCGGCCTGTCGAGCACGAACAGCAACCTGACGTCGCTGTCCACCGCGATGTCGACGGGCATCGGTTCGCTGTCGACCGGCCTCAGCTCGATCGCGTCGAACAACGGCAATCTCGGCAACAGCACGGCCGGCGCGATCGGCGGCGGGGCCACCTACGACCCGACGACCGGCACGATCTCCGCGCCTTCGTACGTGACGTACAACAGCGACGGTTCGACGACCGTCAACAACAACGTCGGCTCGGCGATCGACAACATCAACGCGCACGGCATCAAGTATTTCCACGCGAACTCCACGGCACCGGACAGCCAGGCGCTCGGGCTCGACAGTGTCGCGATCGGCCCGAGCGCGGTCGCGAAGGTGGACGGCAGTATCGCGCTCGGCGCCGGGTCGGTGTCCGATCGCGCGACGGTGCCGGCGTCGGGGACCATCCGCAACGGCAGCGCGTCGATTCCGTTCAACACGACCGACCAGACACTGCTGGGCGCGGTATCGGTCGGCGACGCGACGAGCAAGACGTATCGCCAGATCACCAACGTCGCGGACGGCACCGGCCAGCAGGATGCGGTGACCGTGCGGCAGCTGGCCGGCGCGCTGCAGTCGTTCGCGGTCACGACGACGAAGTACTTCCACGCGAACTCGACGGCCGTCGATTCGCTCGCGGTCGGCGCGGAGTCGGTCGCGGTCGGCCCGACGACGGTGGTCAACGGCGACAACGGCGTGGGGATCGGCAACGGTGCGATCGTCGATGCCACCGCGCCGGGCGGCGTCGCGATCGGCCAGGCAGCAAGCGCCGCGCAGGCCGATGCGATGGCGCTCGGCAGCGGCGCGACGGCCACCGGCGCGCAGTCGGTCGCGCAGGGCGCCAACGCGGTTGCGGCGAGCGTCGGCAGCGTCGCCCTCGGTTCGGGCGCGCACGCCACGGCAACCGATGCGCTCGCATTCGGGGCCGGTGCGTCGGCGACGCTCGCGAACAGCATCGCGCTCGGTTCGGGTTCGCTGACCACCGTCGGCGCGCAGGCGAACTACATCGCGTACGGCCTGAGCAGTCCGCAGTCGTCGGCCGGCGAAGTCAACATCGGCAACCGGCAGATCACCGGCCTCGCGGCCGGCAAGAGCGGCACCGACGCGGTCAACGTGTCGCAGCTCGACTCGGTCGCCAACCAGTTGACGACGCTGATCACCCAGCGCACGTCCAACCTCGGCGGGTCGTACACGACGAACCCGACCGGCACGAACGTGCCGCCGGGCTCGACGGGGCCGAATTCGTCGGCGGGCGGCTCGGGCGCGGTCGCATCGGGCTCGAACAGCACGGCGGTCGGCAACGGGTCGCTGGCGTCCGGCAACGGTTCGACCGCGATCGGCGTCGGCTCGACCGCAACGGGCAACGGGTCGACCGCGATCGGCACGGGCAGCAACGACGGCGGGCGCTCGAACGTCGTCGCGGTCGGCTCGGCGGAGTCGGCGCGCCAGGTCGTCAACGTCGCGGCCGGCACGCAGGGCACCGACGCGGTCAACGTGAACCAGCTGAACGCGGTATCGAACCAGTTCACGCAATCGCTGAACACGGTCAACAACCAGCTCACGCAGATGCAGCAGCAGATCCAGCAGACCGATTCGATGGCGCGCGACGGGATTGCCGCGACGGCCGCCATGGCGTCGATCCCGCACATGGACCGCGACTCGAACTTCGCGATGGGGGTCGGTACGGCGAGCTTCCTCGGCCAGAAGGCGATGGCCGTCGGCATGCAGGCGCGCCTCACGGAGAACCTGAAGGCGACGCTGAACGGCGGTTTCGCCGGCAGTCAGCGCGTGGTCGGCGCGGGTATGTTGTATCAGTGGAAGTGATCCGTGCGCAGCGAACCGTTTCGGCGTGCAGCGCCGGAACGGTTCGCGCTGAACGAGAACGCATCCGCATGCGGCCGCACTGCCGCGCCGCATGCGCGATATCGAACCGATTTTCGGGAGTGAATCAGTGAAGAAAACTTCTCTTGCCCTGCTCGTGTCCGTGGTCTCCCTGGCCGCCTGCTCGAGCGCGTCCGGGCCGACGTTCAATGCATACGAACTGCAGCCGAGAAACGGCGTGCGGACGTTTCGCGTCGATTGTCACGGCATCCTGTCGAGCGAAAAGACCTGCATGAAGGTCGCGACGCGCATGTGCGACACGCAGCCGGTCCGGCTGGTCGATGCGGAGGCGCCGTTCCGCGACGGCGCGGATCCGCGGTCGATCGAGTTCCAGTGCGGCGCGGCACCCGCGCCGCTTCCGGCGCCGGTGGCGGCGGCACCGGCCGCCGCGGAAAAGGTCAGCCTGACCGGCGACACGTACTTCGCGACCGACTCCGCAACGCTGACGCCCGCCGCCCGCGCTTCGCTCGACGCACTGCTGAGCCGTCAGGCGGACCGGCATTTCTCGTTGGTGAAGGTGACCGGTTATACCGACTCGGTCGGCTCGGATGCGCACAATCTGGCGCTGTCGCAGCGTCGCGCGGAGGCGGTCGGGTCGTATTTGCGCGAGCATGGCGTGAACGCGGATTCCGTGACGGCCACCGGAAAGGGGGAGGCCGATCCGGTGGGCTCCAACGAGACCGCCGAAGGGCGGGCGAGCAATCGACGCGTGGAGATCCTGCTGCAGAAGTAGCGGGTGGGGGCCGCGAGCGGTACCGGCGAAGGCGGCCGGCTCGCGGCCGCATCGTCGCCATGATGATCAAGGTTGGTCGCGCGCGGCAGCCGATGCCGGCTCCGCTGCCGTCGCGCTCCGCCTCGATCATGGCGAACCGGGACAGCCGGCGCCGGACCGAACGCGGAGCGTACGACCGCCGGGTTTCCCGATCCTGTACCCTGTCCATGTCTTTCGTGCGTTCCGCGGCGGTCGTCGGCATGACGACCGCCGTGCTTTCCGTTACGATGCGCCCGGTCGATCAGCGCCGTGCCCCCGGTCGGCAGCAAGTCGATCCGGTTGCAGACCTCCAAGGCAAACATGGAAATCAAGTGGATCGAGGATTTCATCGCCCTCGCTCAATATCAAAGCTTTTCCCGGGCGGCGGAGTTCCGCAACGTCACGCAGTCGGGCTTCAGCCGTCGCATCCAGTCGCTCGAGCAATGGATCGGCGCCGAACTGATCGACCGCAGCAGCTTTCCGCCGGTCCTGACGCCGGCAGGGCGGCTGTTTCGCGAGACGGCGGAAGACGTCCTCAGCCGCCTGTTCGACACGCGGGCGATCATCCGCACCGAGCAGCGCATCGCGGGCAAGAGCCTGCAGATCGCGGCGGGTCATACGATCGCGCTGAATTTCCTGCCGTCGTGGCTCAAGGCGCTTGCGCCGCATTTCGGCGAGGTGCGGGCACGCGTCGTTCCGACGAATGTCCACGATTCGATCCTGATGCTCGTCAACGGCAACTGCGAGCTGATGTTCGCCTATCACCATCCGGAGCTGCCGCTTCATCTGGATCCGGTCAGGTACGAACACGTGACGGTCGGCCTCGACACGTTGATGCCGGCCTGCCGGCCTAACCGCCGGTCGGCGCCCGCATTTCGCCTTCCCGGGACGAAGCAGCACCCGCTGCCGCTGATCTCCTATACGGAGACCAGCTACTTCGGGCGCTGCCTCGCGTTGCTGCTCGATCGCGCTCCGGATGCGCCGGCGTTGCAGCTGCACTACGAATCCGACATGGCCGAAGTGCTGAAAAAGCTCGTGATGGAAGGCGAAGGCGTGGCGTGGCTGCCGCGGAGTGCGATCGCCGCCGAGCTGGCGGCCGGCGAACTCGTGCCGGCCGGGCCGGCGGCATGGAACCTCGAAATCGAGCTGCGCGTCTATCGCGACGCGTCCAATCGCAGCGAGTTCCTGGAGACGCTCTGGCAGCATCTGCGCGCCGAACCGTCGCGGCGCGGCTAGGGTTTTCCCGCCTTATGCGAGTCTCGCATACCGCCATGATGCACCGGCATCATGGTCTGTTCTGCCATCCCTACCATTCGTTCCAACGACAAATGTGACGCGTGGCCCGCGTCGCGCGGCCCGTCGCCTGCCGGCGGTCGGGCGTCACCCAAGGACGGATGGACATGAAAAATCGGCTTACCTCAAGCATCGCAATCGGCATGGTCCTCGGCGTCGCCGCCGGCTATGCGTGTCACACGAGCATCGCGGACCCGGGCACGCTCAAGACGGTCGCGGGGTATTTCTCGATCGTGACGGACATCTTTCTTCGGCTGATCAAGATGATCATTGCGCCGCTGGTGTTCGTGACGCTCGTTTCCGGACTGGCCGGCATGGACAGCGGCGAAGACGTCGGGCGCATCGGCCTGCGCTCGGTTGCGTGGTTCGTCTGCGCATCGCTGGTTTCGCTGGGCCTCGGCCTCGTCATGGCCAACGCGTTGCAGCCCGGCGCCGGCCTGAACCTGGCGGAACCCGCGGGCGAGGCCAACCTCGGCCTGAATACCGCGGCACTGAACGCCAGGGACGTGATCACGCACGCGTTTCCGACCAGCCTGCTCGACGCGATGGCGCGCAACGACATCCTGCAGATTCTCGTTTTCTCCGTCTTTCTCGGCATCGCGCTGGGCGCGCTGAAGCACGATCGGCGTGTCGGCATCGTCATCCGGTCGATCGACGGCATGGTGCCGGTGATGTTGCGCCTGACGAACTACGTGATGCGCGCGGCGCCGCTGGGTGTCTTCGGTGCGATTGCGTCGTCCGTCGCGCTGCGCGGGCTCGACGTGATCTACACGTACGGCAAGCTGATCGGCGCGTTTTATCTCGGGCTGCTCGTCCTCTGGACGATCCTGATCGGCGCCGGATACCTGTTTCTCGGGCGGCGCGTCGGCGCGTTGCTGAGGGCCGTGCGCGAACCGGCGTTGATCGCGTTCTCGACCGCCAGCAGCGAAGCGGCGTATCCGCGCCTGACCGAGCAGCTCGAGAAGTTCGGTGTCGACAAGAAGGTTGTCGGTTTCACGCTGCCGCTCGGTTATGCATTCAACCTGGACGGCTCGATGATGTATCAGGCGTTTGCGGCCCTCTTCATCGCACAGGCGTTCGGCGTGCACATGCCGCTTTCGCAGCAGGTGTTCATGCTGCTGATCCTGATGTTGAGCAGCAAGGGCATGGCGAGCGTGCCGCGCGGATCGGTGGTCGTCGTCGCGGCCGTCGCGCCGATGTTCCATTTGCCGGCGGCCGGCGTGGCCATGATCCTGGCGATCGACCAGGTGCTCGACATGGGCCGCACGATGACGAACGTGATCGGCAACAGCGTGGCGACGGCCGTGATCGCGAAGTGGGAGGGCGCGCGCGCCGCGCAGCCGGACAGCGCCGCGTTCGATTCGCGGGAGCTGAACGCATGACGCACCGGGACATCGCAGGCACGGGGCGGACGTTCGGCGTGGTCGGCGGCCTCGGGCCGCTGGGAAGCGCCGACGTGTTCTTCAAGCTGGTGAAGTCGACACCTGCGTCGTCCGACGAGGATCACGTCGACCTGATCTTCGAGCAGCACCCGTTCAGGGGTTCGGGTTCGGGCAGCGCGGCGACGACGGCGCGCAAGCTGTACGTGTTCGACATGATCCGCACGTTCGAGAAACGCGGCGTGACGACCGTGGTGCTGCCGTGCTTCCTGAGCCACACCTTCATCGACGAACTGAAGGCCAATACGCGCCTGCCGATCGTGGACATCGTCGAAGCCGTTCGCAGCCACGTGCAGCGCACGTATCCCGGCGCCATACGCATCGGCGTGCTGGCTTCGGACCATGTGCGGGCCGACGGGCTGTTCGAACGGTATTTCCCGGCGCCGCAGTTCGAGATCGTCCATCCGCGGCCGCGCGGCGATGTCGATCCCGTCGCCGAGGCGATTTACGGGGCGGACGGCATCAAGCGCGGCAATCTTCGCGGCCGGCCGGTCGAGCTGCTGCGCGACGCATGCGAGGATCTGGCGGACCAGGGCGCGCAGGTCATCGTTCCGGGGCTGACGGAGATCGCGCTCGTGGCGGACGAAATCGGGCCGCTGCGGATACCGCTGATCGATTCGAATCTCGCGTATGCGCAGTACGCGGTTTCGACCCGATGCGCGGCCCGTGCACCGGTATTCAAGATCGGGGTCGTCGGTGGCGTCGGGCCGGCCGCGACGGTGGACTTCCTGGACAAGATCGTGCGAAACACGCCGGCTTCGCGCGACCAGGAGCACATCAAGCTGCTGGTCGAACAGAATCCGCAGATCCCGGACCGCACGGCGAACCTCGTCGGCGACGGTACCGACCCCACGATCTCGCTGTATGCGACGTGCAGGCGGCTTGAGGACGGGGAGGCGGATCTCATCGCGATTCCGTGCAATACCGCGCATGCGTTTGTCGAGCGGGTTCAACCGCACCTCGGCATTCCGATCGTAAACATGCTGACCGTGACGGCCGCCCATCTGCGCGATGCGTATCCGGGGCTGCGCGAGGTCGGCGTGCTGGCAACGTCGGGCACGATCGAAAGCGGCGTATACGAAAAGGCGCTCGAATCGTATGGATTCCGACAGGTCGCGCCGGCGCCGGCACTGCAGGCGCGCGTGATGGAAGCAATCTACGGAGAGCGGGGTGTCAAGGCCGGCTTTACGACCGGCCAGTGCCAAGCGGACATCGGCGCCGCCGTCGACGCGCTGATTGCCGACGGCGTCGACGTGATCGTTCTCGGCTGCACCGAGCTGCCGATCCTGCTGCCGGGCCGCGAATATGTCGCGCCGAACGGTGTGCGTGCGACGCTGGTCGATCCGACCGACGTGCTCGCGCGCCAATGCGTGGCGTACGCGACGGCTGCCGGTGCTTGAGATTGAGATTGGGCTTGAAATTAAGCGGCCGCGCCGCCTTCGACGCGGCGGCCGGCGGGTGTCGGATGTGCCGCGTGGTTCGGGCGGCGCAGGCGTGGATCAGCCGATGCCGGTCTTGTGCGATTCCACGATGACCGCGCGCGTGACGAAGCAGTTTCCGGAGGCCGACAAACCGGGCGCCCGGCAGCGGGCGCCATGTCAGTGTCTGAGCACGCAGACGGCGACGATTTCGTATCCGGGGTCGGCATGCATGTGCGCCGCCATTTCCGCTTCCTCATACGAACGAAACGACGTGGCATCTTCAACCGCCGGTGCCATGCCGATATCGCCATCCTCGGCGGTGCACAGGAACTGCTCGCCGGTCTTCACGACGTAGACGGACAACATGATTCCCTCCATCGTTTGCAGGGGGAAATTTCAGTCTAGCAGGCCAGAAAAGGGGCGCGGGCGGTTTGCGGCGCCCCGTTTCCGCGAGGCTGTTGCCGGAGGGTTTGCCGCGTCGCGTGTCAGCCTGGTATGCGACAGGAGCGGAAAGCCGTGCACAATACCGGCATGCAGACCCCAGATCTCGAACACCTCGTCACCGTCACCATGCCCTTTGGAAAGTACAAGGGCCGACTCATTGCCGACCTGCCCGGGCCTTACCTCAACTGGCTGGCCCGCGAAGGGTTCCCGCGCGGCGAAATCGGCCGGCAGCTTGCGCTGATGCATGAAATCGACCACAACGGCCTGCGGGACTTGCTGGAGCCGTTGCGCAAACGCGGATAGCGTCGCTCGGGGCCGAACGGCTTCGGATGCGGCACCGTCGCTGGCCCGCGCGCACCTACTGCGTTGCCATTGCTGACATAGAATGGAAAGAGTAGTTGACGGCACAAAGGGGTGCCAACATGAGACGCCTTTATTTCCTCGTACCCGATACGCAGATGGCCAAGGCCATCGTCGACGATCTATTGCGCGCACGTATCATCTGGCGCCATATCCACGTCCTCGCCGATCACAGCGTCACACTCGATCAGTTGCCCGAAGCATCGTTGCTGCAAAGCAGCGATGTCGTGCATGCGCTCGAGCGCGGCGTCGCGCTTGGCGGCGCGGCGGGTGCACTGATCGGCCTCGTCGCGCTGGTATTTCCCCCGGCGGAACTCGTGATCGCAGGCGGCGCCGTTGTCGGGTTGACGCTGGCGGGAGCGGGTTTCGGGGCGTGGACCGCCGCGATGATCGGCATCGCCGAGCCGAACGCGCGACTCCAGCGATTTCGCGAGGCCATACAGGAAGGCCAGATCCTGATCATGGCCGATGTGCCGGCATTGCGAGAGCAGGAAATCGAGGAGATGGTCGCCAGGCACTTTCCGACGGCGGACCTGGAAGGCGCCGAGCCCACGACACCGATCTTTCCCTGACGCGCGACAGCAAGCCGGCCTGCCCGATACCCGGGTTCATCGACGCATTTCGTCGAGCGCACGGCCGCGCGCGGAGAAGGGCGTTCGCACGTTGCGCAGGCAACCCTGCTTCCGAATCGCTCGAGTGACGCAGGCCCGACGCGCGTGACGCCCTCGGAACCGAAGCGCCGACGTCGAAGCGTCGGCAAGGAGGTCGTATGGAACTGCACATGCAATCGCACCATTGGGCGCGTCGGACGCCGGACTGGGTCGCCGCCGCCGTGGCCGGTCTCGCAGGCGGTGCGCTGGTGATCGCGCTGGAATTCGTCTGGTCGACACTCGTGCTCGGCTCGAGCCCGTGGCAACCGACACACAAGATCGCGGCGATGGTGATGGGCCGCAGCGCGCTCGGCCAGATGACGCAATTCAACCTTGAAATCGTCGCGATGGCGCTGCTGCTGCACTACGTGCTCGGCGCGATCATGGGGGTGATGCTCGCCGCGATCATGGCGCCTTTCCGCCTCGATTCAAGCGTGGGCATGGAAGCCGCCATCGGGCTGGCGTTCGGGATCGTCGCGTATGGGTGGAACTTCTACGTCATGACGGCCGTGTTCCCGTGGTTCGTCTCCGAGCGGGGTGCCGGGCCGTTGCTGGCCAACCTGTTGTTCGGCGTGGTTGCGGCCATCACCTACGGCAGGCTGGAGCGATTGCGCAAGCGGAACGTGGACGACTGATACATCGCGTTTCCCGCCGCGCCGAGCCTGACCACCCGGCGTTCGCGGGAGACACGGAACCCGGTGTCGGCGGCGCCGGCGAGTGATACGCAGCGAGGCGGCCTATGGCCCTTGCGATTGCCCTGGTCCTGATCATCCTGTTGGCGGTGGGGTTTCACTTTGCCAGTCCGTGGTGGATCACGCCGATCGCGTCGAACTGGGTGCGCATGGACGACATGCTGACGATCACGCTCGTCATCACCGGTGCATTCTTCATCGCCATCAACCTGTTCATCGTCGTCGCGCTGGTGCGCTATCGCCACCGCAGCGGGCATCGCGCGGCCTACGAGCCGCACAACCGGCGGCTGGAATGGTGGCTGATCGGCCTGACCGCCGTGGGCGTGGCGGCGTTGCTGGCGCCGGGGCTGTTCGTCTACGCGGACTACATCCGGCCGCCGCGCAACGTGCTGCAGATGGAAGTGCTCGGCCAGCAATGGCAATGGCGCTTCCGCTTCGCGGGCCCCGGCGGCAAGCTGGGCACGACGGACGTGCGCTACATCAGCAACGACAACCCGTTCGGCCTGAACCCCGCCGACCCCAACGGCCGTGACAATTACCTGATCGAGACGCCCGAGGTGCACCTGCCGCTCAACCGGCCGGTCCAGGTGCTGACGCGCTCGCGCGACGTGCTGCACGATTTCTACGTTCCGCCGTTCCGGGCGCGGATGAACATGGTGCCGGGCATGGTGACCACCTTCTGGTTCACGCCGACCAAGGCGGGGCGCTACGACATCCTGTGCGCGCAGCTCTGCGGGATCGGGCACTCCGGCATGCGCGGCGTGGTGGTCGTGGAAGACGAAGCCGCGTTCTCGCGCTGGCTGGCGCAGCAGACCACCTTCGCGCGGCAGCAACTCGCCCGCGTGCAGGCAGCCCCCGCCGCTGCCGGCGGCAGCGCGCACGCGCTCGTCGAACTGGGCAAGACGCTCGCGGCGGCCAAGGGCTGCGTCGCCTGCCATACCGTGGACGGCAGCCCGCTCGTGGGCCCGACCTGGAAGGGCCTGTACGGCAAGACCGAAACGATGGCCGACGGCAGCACCGCGAAGGTGGACGAAGCCTATCTGCGCGCGTTTATCCGCAATCCGGCGGCGCGGGTCGTGAAGGGGTTCTCGCCGATCATGCCGCGCTTCGACCTGAGCGACCAGGAACTGTCCGCACTGGTGGCATATATCGAGGCGCAAGGTGGGCCGCCTCCGGCCGGTACCGCGGCCAGGCAATAGCGGAGCAGAAACCATGACCTATGCGCACACCGACCACGCCCCGCAGAGCTTCTGGACCCGCTATGTCTGGAGCCAGGACCACAAGGTCATCGCGGTGCAGTATGCGATGACGGCCATCGCGATCGGGCTGGTCGGCCTCGTATTGTCCGACCTGATGCGGCTGCAGCTCGGCTTTCCGGGCAAGTTCGCCTTCATCGACGCGAACCACTACTACCAGTTCGTCACGATGCACGGGATGATCATGGTGATCTACCTGCTGACGGCGCTGTTCCTGGGCGGCTTCGGCAACTACCTGATCCCGCTGATGCTCGGCGCGCGCGACATGGTGTTCCCGTTTCTCAACATGCTGAGCTACTGGGTCTACCTGCTGGCCGTGCTGGTGCTGGCGGCGAGCTTCTTCGTGCCGGGCGGGCCGACCGGCGCGGGCTGGACGCTGTATCCGCCGCAGGCCATCCTGCCGGGCACGCCGGGCGTCGAATGGGGCATCGTGCTGATGCTCGTGTCGCTGGCGATCTTCATCGTCGCGGCGACGATGGGCGGCCTGAATTACGTGACCACCACGCTGCAGGCACGCACGCGCGGCATGACGCTGATGCGCATGCCGCTCACGGTGTGGGGCATCTTCATCGCGACCATCATGGCGCTGCTGGCGTTTCCGGCGCTGTTCGTGTCGGCGGTGATGATGCTGTTCGACAGGACGCTCGGCACCAGCTTCTTCGTGCCGGCCGTGGTGTCGATGGGGCAGACGCTCAAGCATGCCGGCGGCAGCCCGCTGCTGTTCCAGCACCTGTTCTGGTTCTTCGGGCATCCGGAGGTCTACATCGTCGCGCTGCCGGCCTTCGGCATCGCGTCGGACCTGATCAGCACGCACGCGCGCAAGAGCATCTTCGGCTACCGGATGATGGTGTGGGCCATCGTCATCATCGGCGCGCTGAGCTTCGTGGTCTGGGCGCACCACATGTTCATCGCCGGCATGAATCCGTACTTCGGCTTCTTCTTCGCCACCACCACGCTCATCATCGCCGTGCCGACCGCCCTCAAGGTCTACAACTGGGTGCTGACGCTGTGGCGCGGCGATATCCACCTGACCGTGCCGATGCTGTTCGCCATCGGCTTCATCAGCACCTTCGTGCTGGGCGGGCTGACCGGGCTCTACCTCGGCAACGTGAGCGTGGACATCCCGCTGTCGAACACGTATTTCGTGGTCGCGCATTTCCATATGGTGATGGCCGTGTCGCCGATCCTGGTGGTGTTCGGCGGCCTCTACCACTGGTACCCGAAGGTGACGGGCCGCATGCTCGACGACACGCTCGGGCGTGCGCACTTCTGGATCACCTTCGTCGGCACCTATGCGATCTACTTCCCGATGCACTATCTCGGTATCCTCGGCATGCCGCGGCGGTATTACGCGTACCAGGGCTACAGCTTCATCCCGCATTCGGCGCAGACGCTCAACACGTTCATCACCGTCGTCGCGCTGATCGTCGCGGCCGCGCAGTTGCTGTTCCTGTTCAACCTCGCGTGGAGCCTCGTGCACGGCCGGCGCGCCGACGGCAACCCGTGGCGGGCCACCACGCTGGAATGGCAGACGCCGCAAACGCCGCCCGCGCACGGCAACTGGGGCGCGGCGCTTCCCGTCGTCTACCGGTGGGCATACGAATACAGTCCGCCGGGGCAAGAGGAAGATTTCGTGCCGCAAAACCAGCCGCCCGCGACGGTGCCTGAACCGGCCCACCCGGCGCTTCACCCCGGCGAGGCCCACGAATGACCACGCTGCCGCGCCCCTTCGTTCACGACGCGCGACCCGGCTTGCCGAATGCGGGCCGCACCGGCCTGATCGTCTTCATGGCGGTCGCGACGACGTTGTTCTCGCTGCTGCTGCTCGCCTATGCGATGCGCATGCGCGAGCCCGACTGGCAGCCGATCCCGCATCCGGCGCTGCTGTGGTGGAACACCGGCGCGCTGGCGCTGGCCAGCGTCGCCATGCAGCGAGCCCGGCAACTGACCTTGCACCGCACCGCGTGGCTCGTGTGCGGCGGCGTGCTGGCGGCCGTGTTCGTGGCCGGGCAACTGACCGCCTGGCACCTGCTGTCGGCTGGCGGGCAGACCGTTGCGGTCAATCCGTCGAACAGCTTCCTCTACCTGCTCACCGGCCTGCACGGATTGCATGTGCTGGGCGGGCTGGCGGCGTGGGCGGTGACGATCGCGCAGCTCCGGCGCGCAGACCCGTTCCGGGCCCGGCGTGTCATCGATCTGTGCGCGCTCTACTGGCATTTCCTGCTCGCGGTGTGGCTCGTGCTGCTGGCGGCGATGTGGTGGCTGACCCCCGGGATCGTCGCCGCCGTCTGCGGGCCGCTGTATGGAGCCGCGCCATGACCGCGCCCACGGCCCCCACCGGATCCGCCGCCGATTCGCCCGCGGCCCCGCCTGTCGATGCGCCATCCGCCGACGCCCGGCCCGACGGCTGGCGCGGCATCGTCACGGACTGGTCGGCCGATCGCGAAGCCTTCAAGGTGCCGTGGGGCAAGGCGATGATGTGGATCTTCCTGCTGTCGGACACCTTTGTCTTCAGCAGTTTCCTGATCGGCTACATGACGGTGCGCATGTCGACCACGGCGCCGTGGCCCGATACCGCGAAGGTGTTCGGGCTCAGCGTGGGCGGCGTGGAGGTGCCGTTGCTGCTGATTGCGATCATGACGTTCACGCTGATCAGCAGCAGCGGCACCATGGCGATGGCCGTCAACTTCGGCTACCGGCGCAACGCGAGGCCCGCCGCCGCGCTGCTGCTGGCGACCGCGCTGCTGGGCGCCACCTTCGTGTCGCTGCAGGCGTTCGAATGGAGCAACCTGATCTTCCGGGAAGGCATCCGCCCGTGGGGCAATCCGCTGGGCGCGGCGCAGTTCGGCGCGTGCTTCTTCACGATCACCGGGTTCCACGGCTTTCACGTGACCTGCGGCGTGATCTACCTGCTGCTGATCGCGCGCAAGATCCTGCAGCCGGGGTTCGCCGAACAAGGCAACTTCCAGATCGTCGAGATCGCCGGCCTGTACTGGCACTTCGTCGACCTGGTGTGGGTGTTCATCTTCGCGCTGTTCTACTTGTGGTGAGGCAGGCCATGGACCATACCGATCCCGCCGATCGACCCGACGCCGCGCACGGCCAGCAGCATCCGATCGGCCTCTACCTGAAGATCTGGGGCCTGCTGTTCGTGCTGAGCACGTTGTCGTACCTGGTCGACTATTTCAACGTGCAGGGCCTGTTGCGCTGGGTACTGATCGTCGTGCTGATGATCGCGAAGGCCGGGCTGATCGTGTCGATCTTCATGCACATGATGTGGGAGCGGCTGGCGTTGGTGTACGCGATCCTCGTGCCGCCGCTGTGCCTGCTGGTGCTCATGGTGCTGATGGCGGCCGAGGCGCATCACACGTTCGGGATGCGGGAATTGTTTTTTCGGTGATTCCTTCGCAGGGGATGAACGTGTCGCAGCGCGACGGGTACGGTGACGGGCCGCGGTTGTGCGCCGGGCGGCTTCGCGGCATCGGAGGATGCCGGTCATCCGGCCACGCAAACATCGAGGAGGGCAAGATGAAGTTTTCACGCCGACGTTTTATTGCTGCCACCACCGTTCTGGCATCCGCGCTGGCCGTTGGGCGCCGCGCGGCCGCGGCAGATGCCGGGGCCGGTGCCGTGCAGGAAACCGATGCAAACGCCCAGGCCCTCGGCTACAAGACGGATGCAAGCCGGGTCGACCATGCGAAATTCCCGAAATTTCAGGCGGGCGAGGCCTGCGCGAATTGTCAGTTCTTCCAGGGCAAGACCGGTGCGACCACGGCGCCGTGCACCATTTTCGGCGGCAAGCAGGTCAATGCGAAAGGCTGGTGCGGCGCTTACGCGAAAAAGGCGTAGCTGGGCGGGGGCGAGCCGGTGGCCGGGATACGTGACGCCCGGCCCACCCCATGACTGATCGGATTCGAGCCACGCACCCGGCGCGACGCGAGATCCGGATGGCAGGCAAGGGTCAGAGATCGCCGCGCACTTCACCGGTTCCCAGCGCGGTCCGCTGCCGGTTGACTTCCGCCCAAAGCTCGTCGCTGTCGTCGTTGCGCAGCAGGACCATCCAGTCCAGCTGATCGTCGGTCACGTCGAAGTATTCCAGGATCTCGCGGCGAGCCGCATCGACGAACTGCGCGAATTCCGGGGTTGCCTGGGCCTGCGCGTGCAACGCGTCGTATTCCGCATCGTCCGCGCCGCCGCCGTGCTCGTCGATGTAGTGCGAGATCCACTGGTCTATTTCGCGGTCGTAGTCGGCTTCGGCGCGCATCGCTTGCACGGCCGTGTGGAAATCCAGTTGGGCAAACGCGGCGATCGCCGCCGTTGTCGCCTCGTCGAAGGTAGTCGTCATTCCATTTCTCATGTTGATCAGCGCGCATCATCGCACGGGCTGCGCCCGGGCAGGTGCGTCGAATCAGGATGGCGCAACACACGGCTTGCGTGCCGAAGTCCGACCCGGGCAACGGCACCATTTTCGGAAGGTTGATGCCTCCGCCGGATATCGCGTCGGCGGTATGTTACCGGCTCGAAACGACCCGGAGCGGTCAGCCGGTCAACACGGAATCATCGGCTGTTGGAAATCACGTCGCTCATGTATTGATTCAGGTCGCGAAAATCCTGGACGGTCCAGGCGTGCGGCGCCAGCTTTACGCCGTTCTCCCTCAAGGTTCTCGGAATCAGGTCCCCGTTCGGGCGAAGTATTACCGACGAAACGATGACGCCTGGATAGTCGTGGAGCCGCTTTTTGAACGCGGCAGTGGTGAGGTCGGGCGTGGGGGGATTGCTTTTCCTGGCCAATGGCCCGGTGCCCTTGATATCTGCTCCATGGCACATCGCGCATCTCTGTATGAAGAGATTTTTCCCGTTGATGTTTTGCGAGAAGGCGAGTGACGGCTGAGTCAACACCCACGCTCCCAGCGAAGTGATGAGCAATGCTTTTGCTTTCATTTTCCTTGTCGTATCACGCGGATTGCCGGGTCGGGGAGTATAAATGCGTCATCGCGGAATGGCCGCGCCTGGCTGAACCGGGTCGGACGGCCGGGCGTCCGTATCGCGCCCTGTTGCAGTCCCGGCCCCCACCGCCATCCCATGCCGCCCTCAGGGTCGTCATGGAAAACTGTATGAATATACAGTATAGTGTCCGTCGAAATCGGGCCGCACAGGTGCAACCCTTGCGGCGCGTGCGCCGCGCCTGCGGGCATCCGCCGCAGCGTTCCGGCACCGGGCACTCTGGTTAACTCATTCAGACGGGCAGGCAAATTGTCATCCAGCAATCTGATCCGCATTCGCGGAGCACGTCAGCACAACCTCAAGAACCTCGATCTCGACCTGCGCACAGGCGAGATGACGGTCGTCACCGGCCCGTCGGGCTCCGGCAAGTCGAGCCTCGTGTTCGACACGCTGTACGCGGAAGGCCAGCGGCGCTACGTCGAGACGTTCAGCGCGTACGCGCGGCAGTTCCTCGACCGGATGGACCGCCCGCAGGTCGAGCGGGTCGACGGCGTGCCGCCCGCGATCGCGATCGACCAGACCAACCCGGTGCGCAGTTCGCGCTCGACCGTCGGCACGATGACCGAGCTGAACGATCACCTGAAGCTGCTGTACGCGCGCGCGGCCGAGCTGTTCGACCGCAAGACCGCGCGGCAGGTGCGGCACGACACGCCGGAGACGATCTACGCGGAACTCGTCGCGCGCACGCAGGCGGACGATCCGCGCGTCGTCGTCACGTTCCCGGTCGAGCTGCCCGAAACGGCGTCCGATGAAGAAGTCGCGCAGTGGCTGTCCGCGAGCGGTTACACGCGGGTGCAGGCGCAGCGCGAGGTCGCGTCGCCCACCGGGCCGCGCAAGGTGCTCGACGTGGTGGCCGACCGCTTCCGTGTGCAGCAGGCCGACAAGGTGCGCGTGGTCGAGGCGATCGAGGCGTCGCTGAAGCGCGGCGGCGGGCGCGTGAACGTGTACGTGCTGGCGCCGGAAGCGGAAAACGCGATCGCCGAGCCGCAGGTGTGGCGCTTCTCCACCGGGCTTCACGATCCCGACAGCGACCTGCGCTACGCGGAGCCGCAGGCGGCGCTGTTCTCGTTCAATTCGGCGTACGGCGCGTGCGAAACCTGCCGCGGCTTCGGTCGCGTGATCGGCGTCGATCTCGGCCTCGTGATTCCCGACGCGCGCAAGACGCTGCGCGGCGGCGCGATCAAGCCGATGCAGACGCCCGCGTGGAAGGAGTGCCAGGACGACCTGATGCGCTATGCGGCGAAAGCCGGCATCCCGCGCGACACGCCGTGGGCCGAGCTGTCGGACGCCGAGCGCGACTGGGTCGTCAACGGTTCGCCGGACTGGAACGGCAAGTGGCAGAGCCAGTGGTACGGCGTGAAGCGCTTCTTCGGCTATCTCGAGTCGAAAGCGTACAAGATGCATATCCGCGTGCTGCTGTCGAAATACCGCAGCTACACGCCGTGCGACGTGTGCGGCGGCGCGCGCCTGAAGACGGAGTCGCTGCAGTGGCGGCTCGGCTCGAAAGAGAACGCCGACGGCGTGCTCGCGCCGGCCGGCCGCTTCATGCCGCGCGGCGTCGACTGGAGCCGCGCGCAGCTCGAGGCGCTGCCGGGCCTGACCGTGCACGACCTGATGCTGTTGCCGATCGAGCGCATCCGCCGCTTTTTCGACGACATCAGCCTGCCGAGCGCGCTGCTCGACGATGCATTGAAGCTGCTGCTCGCCGAGGTGCGCACGCGCCTGAAATACCTGTGCGACGTCGGGCTCGGCTACCTGACGCTCGACCGCCAGAGCCGCACGCTGTCGGGCGGCGAGGTGCAGCGGATCAACCTGACGACGGCGCTCGGCACGTCGCTCACGAAAACCCTGTTCGTGCTCGACGAACCGAGCATCGGGCTGCATCCGCGCGATCTCACGCGGATCGTCGAGGCGATGCAGCGGCTGCGCGACGCGGGCAATACGCTGGTGGTGGTCGAACACGATCCGTCGGTGATGCTCGCGGCCGATCGCCTGATCGACATGGGGCCCGGCCCCGGCGAACGCGGCGGCACGATCGTCTACGACGGCACGCCGGGCGACATCCGCTCCGCGCACACGCTGACGGGCGAGTATCTCGGCGGCCGCAAGCATGTCGCGCATGCGTCGAACTGGGCGCGCCGGGTGGTCGACGCGAATACGCCGCGCATCGTGCTCGAAGGCGCGAGCGAACACAACCTGCGCGACGTGACGGTCGAGATTCCGCTGCAGCGGCTCGTCTGCGTGACGGGCGTGTCGGGGTCCGGCAAGTCCACGCTGCTGCAGGACGTGCTCTATCCGGCGATGGCGCGGCACCACGGCAAGGCGACCGAGTCGCCGGGCGCGTACCGCAGCCTCACGGGCGCCGACCAGGTGGGCGACGTCGTGTTCGTCGACCAGTCGCCGATCGGCAAGACCACCCGTTCGAACCCGGCGAGCTACGTCGGCGCGTTCGACGAGATCCGCAAGCTGTTCGCGAAGGCGCCGCTCGCGCTGCAACGCGGCTACGGCGCCGGCACGTTCAGCTTCAACTCGGGCGACGGCCGTTGCCCGACCTGCGGCGGCTCGGGCTTCGAGCACATCGAGATGCAGTTCCTGAGCGACGTCTACCTGCGCTGCCCGGACTGCGACGGCAGCCGCTACCGCGCGGAGATTCTCGAAGTGCGCATCGAGCGCGACGGCCGCGCGCTGAGCATCGCCGACGTGCTCGATCTCACCGTCAGCGAAGCAGCCGCGTTCTTCGCGACCGACGCCGAGGTGCTGCGCGTGCTGCAGCCGATCGTCGACGTCGGCCTCGAATACGTGAAGCTCGGCCAGCCGGTGCCGACGCTGTCGGGCGGCGAAGCGCAGCGCCTGAAGCTGGCCGGCTTCCTCGCCGAATCGGCGGCGGCCGTGAACGGCCGCCGGGTCGTCACGGAAGAGGCGCGCATCGCGCGGGCGAAGCTGTTCATGTTCGACGAGCCGACCACCGGGCTGCACTTCGACGACATCGCGAAGCTGATGCAGGCGTTCGGCAAGCTGCTTGCGGCCGGCCATTCGCTGATCGTGATCGAGCACAACCTCGACGTGATCCGCGCGGCCGACTGGCTGATCGATCTCGGCCCGGAAGGCGGCGACGGCGGCGGCCTCGTGCTGTGCGCGGGCACGCCCGACGACGTGAAAGCCTGCGCCGAATCGCATACCGGCGTGGCGCTGCTGCAGTACGAGCGCGCGATGGATGCCGACATGGCGCTCGCCGACGAAGGCAAGCCGCTGCAGGCCGTGCTGAACGCGGCGCGCGAGCGGCGTGCGATCGAAGGCGAGGACGTCGTGCGGATCGTCAACGCGCGCGAGCACAACCTGAAGGCGCTCGACGTCGACATCCCGCACGGCAAGTTCAACGTGATCACCGGCGTGTCGGGTTCCGGCAAGTCGACGCTCGCGTTCGACATCCTGTTCCACGAAGGCCAGCGCCGTTACCTCGAATCGCTGAACGCGTATGCGCGCTCGATCGTGCAGCCGGCCGGCCGCCCCGAAGTCGACGCGGTGTACGGTATCCCGCCGACCGTCGCGATCGAGCAGCGGCTGTCGCGCGGCGGGCGCAAGAGCACGGTCGCGACCACGTCCGAGGTGTGGCACTTCCTGCGGCTGCTGTACGTGAAGCTCGGCCTGCAGCATTGCATCCACGACGGCACGCCGGTCACGTCGCAATCCGTCGAATCGATCGCCGCGCAGTTGCTGCGCGATCATCGCGGCGAACACGTCGGGCTGCTCGCGCCGCTCGTCGTGAACCGCAAGGGCGTATATACGGATCTCGCGAAGTGGGCGAAGGCGCGCGGCAGCACGCATCTGCGCGTCGACGGCGAGTTCGTGCCGGTCGATCCGTGGCCGAAGCTCGACCGCTTCCGCGAGCATACGATCGAGCTGCCGGTCGCCGATATCGTCGTGTCGCCCGACAACGAAGCCGAACTGCGACGCGTGCTCGACGAGACGCTCGAGCTCGGCAAGGGCGTGATGCATCTGCTCGCGCCGCTCGACGGGCTGCACGACGCGATGCAGAACGATCATTCGACCGCGCGGGTCGGCACGGTCAAGGTGCTGTCGGTCAAGCGTGCGTGCCCGGTGTGCGGCACGAGCTACCCGGAGCTGGACCCGCGGATGTTCTCGTACAACAGCAAGCACGGCTGGTGCACGACCTGCGTCGGCACCGGCGTCACGCTCACGCGCGAACAGCGCGCCGCGTACGACGACACGGTGCTCGCCGGGGACGATCGCGGCCGCGAGCAGACGCTGCCGTCGGACGAACAGGAACCGGAAGGCGTCGGCAACGAGCCGTGCCCGGATTGCAACGGCACGCGGCTGAACCCGTCCGCACGGGCGGTGACGTTCGACGCGCACCCGATCGTCGAGGTCGCGCAATGGACGGTGTCGGACACGCGCCGCTGGATCGACGGGCTGGAGCTGACGGGGCGCGACGCGCAGATCGCGCGCGACATCGTCAGCGAGATCGGCAGCCGCCTCGCGTTTCTCGAGGAAGTCGGGCTCGGCTACCTGAGCCTCGATCGCGCGGCGCCGAGCCTGTCGGGCGGTGAAGCGCAGCGCATCCGGCTCGCCGCGCAACTCGGCAGCAACCTGCAGGGTGTGTGCTACGTGCTCGACGAACCGACGATCGGCCTGCATCCGCGCGACAACCAGATCCTGCTGGATGCGCTGCGCAAGCTCGGCGACAAGGGCAACACGCTCGTCGTCGTCGAACATGACGAGGACACGATCCGCCGCGCCGATCACATCATCGACATCGGCCCGGGCGCGGGCAAGCGCGGCGGCACGCTGGTCGCCGAGGGCGCGGTCGCCGATCTGGCCGCGCAGCCGGATTCCGTGACGGGCCGCCTGCTCGCGCAGCCGATGACGCATCCGCTGCAGCCACGCCGCAGCGTGAGCCTGCCGGGCAAGAAGGGCGGCGCGGCCGTGCCGGAAGCCTGGCTGACCGTGCACGGTGCGCGGCTGCACAACCTGCGCGACGTCACGGTCGGCATTCCGCTCGCGCGGCTCGTCGCGGTCACGGGCGTGAGCGGTTCGGGCAAGTCGACGCTCGCGCGCGACGTGCTGATGACGAACCTGCTCGACGCGGTCGGCCGCTCGGTGCTGTCGTCGCCGGCCACACGCCGCGCGCGCAAGGCCGCGCAGCAGGACACGCCGGCTACCAACCGTCGTTCGAGCGTGCTCGCGCGCAGTGCGCCGCGGCCGTCGCTGAACGTCACGCATGCGTGGCAGGGCTGCGAATCGCTGAGCGGCTGGGAGCAGATCGACCGCGTGCTCGAAGTCGACCAGACGCCGATCGGCAAGACGCCGCGCTCGTGTCCGGCCACCTATATCGGCGTGTGGGACACGATCCGCAAGCTGTTCGCCGATACGCTGGAAGCGCGTGCGCGCGGCTACACGGCGTCGCGCTTCTCGTTCAACACCGGCGACGGGCGTTGCCCCGCATGCGAAGGGCAAGGCGTGCGCACGATCGGCATGAGCTTCCTGCCCGACGTGAAGGTGCCGTGCGACGTGTGCCACGGGCAGCGCTTCAACCCGGAGACGCTCGCCGTCACGTGGCGCGGCCGGAACATCGGCGACGTGCTGAC
Organism: Burkholderia sp. 22088; assembly: GCF_052045915.1. Lineage (NCBI taxonomy): Bacteria > Pseudomonadati > Pseudomonadota > Betaproteobacteria > Burkholderiales > Burkholderiaceae > Burkholderia > Burkholderia sp. 22088. The sequence goes on along the minus strand of NZ_JBQEPY010000007.1, from coordinate 174,660 downwards.
GATGGAGATCGACGAGGCGGTGGAGTTTTTTGCGCCGATCTCGAACATCGCGCATCCGTTGCAGTTGATGAAGGATGTCGGCCTCGGCTACCTGACGCTCGGCCAGCCGTCGCCGACGTTGTCGGGCGGCGAGGCGCAGCGCATCAAGCTCGTCACCGAGCTGACGAAGGTGCGCGACGACATCACGCGGCGCGGCCAGAAGGCGCCGCACACGCTGTACGTGCTCGACGAGCCGACGGTCGGTCTGCACATGGCGGACGTCGCGAAGCTGATTCGCGTGCTGCACCGGCTCGTCGATGCGGGGCATAGCGTCGTCGTGATCGAGCACGACCTCGACGTGATCGCGGAAGCCGACTGGATCATCGATCTCGGGCCGGAAGGCGGTGTGGGCGGCGGCACGATCGTCGCGGCGGCGCCGCCGGAAGCGCTCGTGCGGGTGAGCGCGAGCCATACGGGGCAGGCGCTCAAGCCGGTGCTCGCGCGAACGGGCACGGGCGAAGGGGAAGCCGAGCGCGAGGGCGAAGCGCGGGTAGGGTGAGCGCGGCACTTCGTGTTGAGAGCCCCGGTGCCAGGGGGATTGCCTCCTGGCTAACGGGCTCGGTTTTTTTCTTTCAAGCGGTGGGGTAATGGCTACGGTGTGACGCCGTTACCCCGCTTTCGATACGCGAAGCCTCGCGCTATCGGAGCTTCGTTTTCTGGTGTCGACCGGCGCCATCCCCGCATGCGGTGCCGTCAGGTCTGCCGGCGGCTCGCTCGATTGCGTGCCCGTCACTTGAAACACATCCCCCACGCGTTTTCGCGCTGTCGCATCCATTCCGTGATCGGGCTCGGTTGCACATCGAACCGTTGTGCCAGTGCGGCCAGCGTCCGCTCGCTTTTGGCGCTGCAAGCGCAGCACTTTTGCATCGAACCCCGTCGGGTGTGACCGTCGGGTTCTCTTCTTCATCGTCCAGGTTCCTGGGCCGGCATTATCGCGGGCCAACGGATCGAGCGTTCCACTTACACACCTGCCCGGATTTGCGGGGCCACGCCAGAATCAATCGCGAATTCCATTATGTGTGTGCGCGCTATCGGTTTTGATCCGCGCGTCATATTCATAGAAGAAATGACCGCAACGGGGCAGTCGCACGTTCTCCATAATCGACATTCGAGATTACCTGCCTATTCGACGCATTTTCATGAAAGTTTGAATCCGGTCAACCCGGCCATTCGCGAGGTTGAGTTCGATGTCGCGTTTCCTTTTTTCGATCCCCGATAAAAACCCGCTCGCCAAAGAGGCGAGCGCGCGCGTTTTGGTCGATGGTGCCGTGCTGGTCGTGCGTCATGCCTGCCGACAGGCAGATTGGGCAGATCCCGGGACGACAGTACGCGGCGCGTTTACCACCAGACAGACCCAATGACGAAGGATACGAAAGTGAGCAATGTCCGCATTGATCATATTGCCTTCCTGACACCGGGCAATTACGCCGGTGAAGACGCGGCGGCGGGATTCGAGCAGACGCTCGAACTGTTCGGCGCGGGCGAAGCGCTCGGTTACGACAGCGCGTGGGTGCGGCAACGCCACCTCGAGCGCGCCGTCTCGTCGGCCGCCACGTTTCTCGCGGCGGCGAGCCAGCGGACGACCCGGATCGGATTGGGCGCCGCGGTCATCCAGATGGGCTACGAGAATCCGTTCCGGCTGGCCGAGGATCTCGCCACCGTCGACGTGCTCTCGCGCGGGCGGCTCAATGTCGGGCTCAGCGCGGGCGCACCGAATCACGGCGCGCTGCTGGGCGAGCGGCTGTTCGACACCGATCCGGATCTCGTCGACTTTTCGCACGCGCGTGTGGCACGCCTGCGCCGCAATCTCGCCGGCGACTGGCTTGGCGGCGAAGACACATTCGTCGAATCGGCCGCGGGCCGGGTCCGGCCGCGCGTGAGCCCGTTTGCGCCCGGCCTGACGGGGCGACTCTGGTACGGGGGCGGTTCCAGGCGATCGATCGAGTGGGCCGCCAGGAACGGCTTCAACCTGCTGATCGGCAATATAACCACGGGCGAGGGCACCGATAACCATATCGACGCCCAGTTGCGGCAACTGGATCTGTATCGCGGCCATTGGCATGAAGCTCACGCTCCGCGGATCGCGCTGGGGCGCGTGATCGTCCCGACCGACGGCGCGAGCGCGAAGGAGCGCGAACGCTATCGCGCATTTGCCGACGCGCGTCATGCCCGCACGCTGGCGCCGCAGGGCGAGCGGCGCACGCTGTTCGCGCCGGATCTCGTCGGCAGCTCGGACGAGATCGTGGAGCGGCTGCTGGCCGACCCGGTGGTCGGACAGGTGCGGGAGCTGCGCCTCGAATTGCCTTACGACCTGCCGTTCGAGAACTACCGGCAGATTCTCGAGGACTTCATCACGCGTATCGCCCCGGCACTCGGGTGGCAGCCGGTTGGCCGGCGAGAGCCCGCCGCGGCCTGATGCGATCGACATGACATTCCATCGAATGGCGCACGTGATCGAAGTCGGCGACGGACCGGATGCCGCCGGGCACGCCGCCCCTTCGATCTCGTTGCAACTGGACCGAACATGACAACCGCTTCTCCATCCCGGCTCGCGGCAATCGGCCGCCCGCGCCGCTTCGGCAACAAGCAGACGCGTCCGGTACGCCGCTTCGGCGGTATCGCGATTGCCATTGCGCTGCATCTCGTCCTGATCTGGGCGCTCGTGAACGGTCTCGCGACCCGAGTCGTCCAGATCGTTCAGCAACCGATCGAGGCACGCATCATCGCACCGGTGAAGCCGCCGCCTCCACCGCCGCCACCGAAGCCGGTCGAAAAGGTCGTGTCGAAGCCGCGGGTGACGGCGCCGCCGCCGCCGTTCGTGCCGCCGCCCGAGGTGCACGTGCAGGCCCCGCCGCCCGCCACCATCACGCACCAGGACGCGCCGGTCCAGAGCGCACCGGTGCACGAAGCGCCACCCGCGCCGGCGCCGGTGCCGGTTGCCAAGCCGGTGAATCGCGAGATTGGCGTGGTCTGCCCGAATTCGGACGAAGTGCGGTCGTCGATCGTCTACCCGGCGGAGGCGCAGGACAACAACATCACGGGTGACGTGACCGTCGAATTCACCGTCGATCCGGACGGCCGCGTCACGAACCTGCGGGTCGCGCAGCCGGCCGATCCGGTGCTCAATCGCGCGGCGCTCAATGCGGTCAAGCGCTTCAACTGCATCGCCCAGGGGCAATCCGTGCGTGTGCGGGTACCGTTTTCCTTCAACCTGAACTGACGGGGAAGGCAACGCGGCAGACGCCGCCTGCTTCCCGGATCGATCCGAAATAGATATGGAGTGCGTATGAGAAAGCATTTTCGGGCCGCGCTGGCGGCAAGCCTGATGATCGCCGCCGGCGTGGGCGGCACGCTGGTCGCCCCGCAATCCGTGCTTGCCCAGGAGAAGGCGGCTGCACGGGTCGAGGCAGCATCCGGTGCAGCGCCGATCGTGGCGGCGCCGGATGCGGCGAACGGATCGGAGCGCCCGGTGCCGCCGCCCGAACCCGCGACGTCGGCCACCGTCGAGAATCCGTATGGGCTGGGCGCGCTGTGGGCGAACGGCGACTTCGTCGCGCGTTTCGTACTGGGGCTGCTCGTGGTGATGTCGCTCGGCAGCTGGTACGTCATGGTCACCAAGTTCATCGAGCAGGCGCGCGCGAACGGCCGCGCGAAGTCGGCCGACGAGCAGGTCTGGAATGCGCCGACGCTGGCCGAGGGTGCCGCCCAGCTCGACGATACGTCGCCGTTTCGCTTCATCGCCGAGAACGCGATCGAGGCGGGCGAACACCACGACACCGCGCTGCTCGATTCGGTCGACCGCAATACCTGGATCGACCTGAACATCGAGCGCTCGATCACCAGCGTGTCGAACCGCCTGCAGGACGGCCTGGCGTTTCTCGGCACGGTGGGCTCCACCGCGCCGTTCGTCGGCCTGTTCGGCACCGTGTGGGGCATCTATCACGCGCTGACGGCCATCGGCATCGCGGGCCAGGCGTCGATCGACAAGGTCGCCGGCCCGGTGGGCGAGGCGCTGATCATGACCGCGATCGGCCTCGCGGTGGCCGTGCCGGCCGTGCTCGGCTACAACTTCCTCGTGCGCCGCAACAAGTCCGTGATGGAACGCGTGCGCGATTTCGGCGCGCAACTGCATACGGTGTTGCTCGCGGGCGGCAGGCGCGCGGCGGGCCGCATCGCGACGCCGGCGGCACAGTCGCCGCAGGCGCTGGCGGTTCAGTCGTAGGCGGGGCGCGTCATGGCAATCAGTGTCGGCGGTGACGACAACGACGAAGTGATCTCGGCGATCAACACGACGCCGCTCGTGGACGTGATGCTGGTGTTGCTGATCATCTTCCTGATCACGATCCCGGTGGTGACGCACACGATCCAGGTGCAGTTGCCGGCGGAGCGCGTCCAGCCGCTGCAGACCCAGCCGAAAAGCATCGAGATCGCGGTGAACCGGCAGGGCGACCTTTTCTGGGGCACCGAGCACGTGAACCTTCCGACGCTGGTGTCGCGGCTGAAGGAGATTTCGACGCAGGCGCCGCAACCGGACGTGCACGTGCGCGGCGATCAGGCGACGCCGTATCAGTACATCGGCCGGGTCGTTGCGGCATGCGAGCGGGCCGGGGTCGTCAAGGTCGCCTTCATCACGCAGCCGCCCGCGCGCGGGGGCTAGGGAGTTCGAACGATGGGTATGAACGCAGGCTCAGGAGGGAGCAAGGACGATCCGGACGTGATGGTGGACATCAACACCACGCCGTTGATCGACGTGATGCTGGTGCTGCTGATCATGTTGATCATCACGATCCCGATCCAGATGCACTCGGTGAAGATGAACCTGCCGGTGGGGACGCCGCCGCCACCGCCGCATCCGCCCCAGGTGGTGCAGATCGACATCGGTGCGGACGGGGCCGTCAACTGGAACGGCGCGGCAGTGAGCGGCGGGGCCGCGCTGGACGCGAAGTTCCGCGAGGTGGCGGCCGAGGCCGACCAGGACGAGATCCGGCTGCGCCCGGACAAGTCCGCACCCTACAAGGCGGTGGCCGAAGTGCTGGCCTCCGCCCAGCGCGAGGGCGCGACGAAGATCGGCCTGATCGGCAACGAGCAGTACATGGAGTGAGCGGCTCGAAAGAACGATGGCGCGGATAGAGTCGTCTCCCGCCGGGTCGCACGCGATCGCGCGATCCTCTCGGGTGCCGCTGTCCGCACAATCGCCGCACTGTCACGCAGCTTCGCGCAACCCAGCGTGAATCGCATTCGCCGGCCGGGCGACGCAAACGTGTTGTCCAGGCCCGGCGCTCCCGCACGAGCAGATCACCTGCCACGCTGCAAACTAGTACGCCGGGCGACTGGCCATCCATTCGCATCAAGAAACCGACGCGTTCCTCCTAAGCCGGCCACCCCCATCAGCGAAGACTGCTCGAAGCGGAGCAGGGCCGCCGGGCTGCGATCGTTCCGCCATCGCAATGATGTCGACATCATCACGATACTTTCCGGCCCATCGGTTCGAACATGCAATGCGCAGCTTGTCGAGCGAAATCGATATTTCACAAACGTGCGCATATTCCTTTTCATTATTCAAATCGGGCATCGTCAATATCAACCAAATTAACGGGTGCCATTTCCATTCGCCACGCAATCGCAACATTTTCTGCGTGATTGCGTAATCGTGCGCAAGGCCGGCAATTGTCGGATGAATCGATAAATGAAAATGCGTATTTGTTATTTAACAAACTATTACACCAGGAGGATGATTCGTCACGCACTGATATCAAAACAAACGAGAAGCGTGACGCGAGAATGAAACGACACTTCGCGGCGCGCTGAAATGAGGGCCTTGAAGTGGTTTATCAGAGAAACGACATTGCGCGCGTGAGGATCCCCCGTTGCCGCTCGCTGGCGCTGGCCGCCTGCTGGATTACTGCCGGCAGCGCCGCGTGGGCACAGGGCGCGAAGCCGGAACCGGCGCCTGCCGGCGATACCCGGGACGTCGTCGTCACCGTTCAGGACGTCGTCGTCACGACCGGCACGCGTGAAAGCGCGCGGAAGGTGCGCGATGCCGCCGCCCCGGTGGAAGTGATCAGCGGCGACGCGCTGCGGCGCACCGGGCAGGGCAACCTGCGCGACGCACTCGTCCAGCTCTCGCCGTCGATCGCGCGCCAGGCGATGCGCGGCGATGCGGGCAACCTGACCAGCGCGCTGACGCTGCACGGGCTGAGCCCCGATTACGTGCTGGTGCTCGTGAACGGCAAGCGCCGTCATTCGACCGCGAACGTGTCGCTGAACCGCGGGCCGCAGCAAGGATCGACCGGTGTCGACGTCGACCTGATCCCGGTCACGGCGATCGATCATGTCGAGATTCTCCGTGACGGCGCATCCGCGCAATACGGCTCGGATGCGATTGCCGGCGTGATCAACGTCATCCTCAAGTCGAATTACCAGGGCGGCGAGGTGTCGAACACGACCGGCCAGACCTATCAGGGCGACGGCCTCGCGCAGAACAATGCGGCCACCATCGGGCTGAGGCTCGGCGATACCGGTTATGTCGACCTGAGCGCCGAATACAACCGGCAGAATCATACGGTGCGAACCGACGCCGATCCGCGAACCGGCCGGAACGACAACCTGATTCTCGGGTCGCCTTCCAGCACGCGGGAATCGGTCGCCTTCAACGCGGGTTACCTGCTCGAAGGCGGCGCGAAGCTGTACGGCTTCGGCACGTATGCCCACCGGAGCGGCGGCAGCTACCAGAATTTCCGGTTGCCGTCGGTCCTGCACGCGCTCTATCCGAACGGCTTCACGCCGCAGGAAACGATCAATGAAAACGACTTTTCGTTGACCGCGGGCGTGAAAGGCGACCGGCTGCTCGGCTGGGCATGGGACATCAGTTCGACCTACGGCCGAGACAACATCGGCATCGGCATGGTCAATTCGGCGAATACGAGCCTGTTCGCCGCGACCGGATCGACGCCGACCGGCTTCCGCCTGTCGACCTTCACGAACACGCAGTGGACCAACAACCTGGACCTGTCGCGTGCATTCCACCTGCCGCTGCTGCCCGCGCCGCTCAACGTGTCGATCGGCGCCGAGCATCGCCACGAAAGCTATACGGTCGGCGCGGGCGATCCCGCATCGACCTACGGTGCGGGCAGCCAGGCGTTGCCGGGCCTGTCGCCGCTCAGTGCGCTGTCGAAATCGCGCGAGGTGCTCGGCACCTACATCGATCTCGCCACCCGGCTCGCGCCGAACTGGCAGGTGGATCTCGCGGGGCGCTTCGAGCATTACAACGACGTCGGCAGCACGACCAACGGCAAGGTCTCGACGCGCTACGACATCACGCCGCGCATCGCGGTCCGCGGAAGCGTCGGCACCGGCTTTCGCGCGCCGTCGCTCGCGCAGCAGTACTTCACGAACCTGAACATCTCGCCGCTTTCCGCCTACGGGCAACTGGCCCCGAACTCGCAGGCCGCACGCAACCTCGGCGCGACGCCGCTCAAGCCCGAGAAGTCGACCAACTTCGATATCGGGCTCGTGCTCAACCCGCTGCCGAACCTGAACGTGACGATCGACGCGTACCAGATCAACATCCGCGACCGGATCGTGCAGGGCGGCACCTATAGCGGACAAGCCGCGATCGATGCGCTGACGCAGGCCGGCATCACGTTGCCGGCGGGCTTGCCGTCGGTGACGGCGAACTATTTCACGAACGGCGTGAATACCCGCACGCGCGGCCTCGACATCCTGGCCACGTATCACAGCAACTTCGCGAGGTGGGGGAGCGTCGACTGGGATCTCGGCATCAACTTCAACACGACGAGCGTGACGAGCGTGGGCCGCGACACCAACGGCAACACGCTGTTGAACGCGCAGCAGGTCGGCTACATCACGTCGTCGACGCCGAAGAACAAGATCATCGTCGGTGGCACCTGGCACCGTGACAAATGGGCGCTCAGCCTGCACGAAACGCGTTACGGCACGACCTCCGGCGAAGAGAGCTACTGGAGCGGCCCGAATGCATTTTCGACGACGCGCTTCGCGCATTTCACGAACGCGGCGCGCTACGTCACCGACGTCGAGCTGCGCTATGCGATGACGCGCAAGTTCGAAATCGCGGTGGGCGCGAACAACCTGTTCAACGTGTACCCGAGCAAGCTGCCGTCCGAGAACCAGTTCCTGGGCACGCAGTACGACATCGTGTCGTCGCCGATCGGCATCAACGGCGGCTTCTATTACCTGCGCGCCCGCTACCTGCTCTGATGCGCGCGGCTCCCTTACTTCTTTCACTCCTTCATTCCATCACGCCATGAACCGACCGGCAGAGGTTGACCATGCAGTGATCGACGTCGACGAAACGTCGCTGTGCGCCGATCACATTCTCGATTTGTGCAGAGGCAATGCGCTCGCGATACGCATTCGTGCGTTCACGCCGCCGGCGGTCGTCCGGCGAGCGGAGGAGCAGCTGTTCGCCCATCCCGACCGGGGCGCGCTGGGTCACGCAGCCGAATTTACGCGGCTCGGCATCGCGTACGCGGAGGTGCGATCCGAAGAGGTGCGGCAGGCGTATCACCGGCATGCGCGCGCCAACATCGAGCGCGTTCGTACGTTGTTCGGCGAGCTGGCGTCGCCGGTCGACCGGTTCCGCACGCTGCTCGACGACGCGTGGCCCGAAGGGGCACGGCTGCTGAGTGTGGGCGGGAGCAAGTGCTTCGTCGGCGTGTGCCGCTACCTGACGCCCGGCGTGGATCTCGAGCCGCACATCGACAACCTGGAATGGACGCTGCCGGCGGGCACCGGATGGGCGCTGCAGTATCAGCTGTCGGCCAACATCTATCTGCAGGTGCCGCCGCACGGCGGCGAGCTGGAACTCTGGCGCGTCGCACCCGATGCGCGCGAATACGAAGCGCTCAAGGGCGATCGCCACTACGGGATCGGCCGCGAGCACGTGGGTGCGCCCGACCTGGTGATCAAGCCGGAGGTGGGCGACCTGATCTTCCTGAATCCGCGTTTCATCCACGCGGTTCGCCCTGTCCGGGGCGCCGACCGGGTCACGTTGAGTGCCTTCGTCGGCATCAAATCCGTTACCGAACCCTTAGTTTACTGGAGCTGACCATGTACAAGGTTTCATTGCAGGCACAAGGAAAATTTCAGGCGCACGAGTACGTCGGCAAGACGGCACTGCTGCTGATCAGCGTCGGCAAGGAATATCACGAAGGCGAAAAACTGGCGGCGACCGTCGACAAGATCAACGTGGCGGGGTTCGGGCAATGCGTGATCGGCGTGGCCGATACGCTGCAGCGCCACAACTATGCGACCGGCTCCGCGCGCAGCAACTATCAGAAAAGCCGCGACCGCGGCGACGCGTGGCTGCGGGACCACGAGGGAACCCTCGCGAAGCTGTCGATGCGGCGCGAGATCCTGCGATGGGACGACCTGCTGCGCCGCGACGACTATTCGCAGTACTACCATCTGATCACGAACGAGTACTACTCGAATCCCGAATACCGTTACGCGATCAACGACACCATCGGCGTGTTCGCGGAGCGGAACGGGCTCGTGCAGGGCACCCGTGAACACGAGGACGCGTTCTATCGCTCGCTCTTCTACATTCTCGAGGAATGCCCGATCATCATGCCGATGTGGGCGCGGGACGGTATCGATTTCATCATCTACCCGAAGCAGATGACCGCCGCGATGAGCAAGACCCGCGAGATTTTCGTGCAGAACGGGAGCGATGCCCGCGCCAACTGGCTGGCGGTCAAGTTCAAGAAAAAATCGCAGTCGCACGCAGACGAGGAAACCGAGGCACTGGCGCATGACTAATTCATCGAGCAAGGTTCGGAAATACGTCGGGCTGACCGGCATCTGTATCGCGAGCTTCCTGGGATGTATCGATCTCACGGTCGTCAACACGATTCTTCCGGCGATCGGCCGCGACTTTTCGATCCCGATCCAGACGACGCAGTGGATCACGTCCATCTTCATGGTCGCGCTGTCCGCGTTCATGGTGCCGGTTGCGACGCTGGCCGACAACCTCGGCCGCAAGAAGCTGCTGATCGTCGGCCTCGTGATCTTCGGCGCGGCTTCGTTGCTGGCGGGTATCGCGCATCAGTTCTGGCTGCTGGTCGGGTTCCGCTTCCTGCAGGGCATCGGCTGCGCGATCCTGTACACGGTATCGGGCGCGATCGTCAGCTACACGTTCGACGAGAGCGAACAGGGCAAGGCGCTGGGGATCCTGTTCGGCGCCAACGGCGTCGGGCTGGCGCTCGGCCCGATCATCGGCGGCCTGTTCGCCGGCGCGCTCGACTGGCACGACGCGTTCCTGATCAACATTCCGTTCATCGCGATCAGCCTGGCGCTCTGCGCCTGGGCGATACCGGAGTTCAAGGCGCAGGCGCGCAAGCGCATCGACGTGACGGGGTGCCTGCTGCTGGTCGTCGGCCTGACCACGCTCGTCAGCTATCTGTCCGTCGACGGCGGCCGGCTCAATCTCTGGTTGCTGCCGGTGTCGCTCGTCGCGCTGGCCCTGTTCGTCTGGCATGAGTTGCGCACGCGCGACCCGATCGTCGAGTTTCATTTCTTCCGCGAACCGAGGTTCCTGTCCGCGCTGCTCGCGACGTTCTTTCTCGCGTTCTTCTACTGCATCGTGCTGCTCACCCTGCCGATCTTCTTTTCGACCCAGCTCCACAAGAGCGACATCACCATCGGGCTGTATCTGCTGCCGGCGACCATCACGTTCTCCATCGCGTCGTCCTGGATCGGCGGCCGCAGCGAACGGCTCGGCCCGTCGCGGGTGATCGTGACCGGCCTGTCGCTGTTCGTCGTCGCGTCGATTCTGCTGTCGATCGTCGCGGGGCAGCCCGACGCAGCCTGGTTCGTCGTGCCGCTGCTGCTGTTCGGCATCGGCTGGGGCGCGATACTCGGGCCCTCGACGCTGGTGGCGCTGGGTGCGCTGCCGCGCGAAAAGGCGGCCGTGGCGATGGGCACGTCGTGGACCGTGCACAACGTGGGCGGCGCGAGCGGCATTGCGTTCGCCATCTTCCTGATGCGGCAGGTCGACGATTTCCGGCATGGCTATCAGACGCTGATGCTGGCGCTCGCGGCCATCATTCTCGCCGCCGGCGCGCTGTACCACGTGCTGTCGCGTGAGTCGGTAGCGGTGGCCATCGACTGATCGGCCGCCGGAGTCGCATCGCTCGCGGATCGTCGCGCGAACGGGTTCCCATCAATAGCAGGCGGATGTCCGGGCGGTTGCCGGGCATCCGTCGTCTTGCCCGACAGGCGCGCGGTCTGGCTCGCGCGGGGCGCGCTCGCGCATGCGTGCTTTCCAGACAGCGTTGACCCGACGCCGCGGGCGATTTCCGTGCGGCGTCCATGCGACCCGGGCCGACGTGAAATCGGGCACGGTGCCCGAAACGGGGCAGACACCTCGTCGAGCCGGAACGATCTGCATTTCGAACATGAATTCGGATCTCTAAACAGATGCCGTTTCAAGAATACGCGCGGCCAGGCCGGCGATTGTGGGCGGGAAAAAAGATGAAGCAAAGCGTGGTGAGGGGGATTGCCGCAGCGTTGGTCTGCGCGTCCACGGCGGTACCGGGAGCGTCCGCATGGGCGCAGTCGCAGCCGGCACCCGGCGCGACGACGTCGACAGTGGCCGTGCCTGCGGCGCCGGCGTTGCCGGCATCGGGCGCGCACGACGCGCTGACGGTCAAGCGTTTCGAAGTGACGGGGTCGTTGATCCGCAGCGCGGACAAGGTCGGCTTCAACCAGGTCCAGACGATCACGGCGAAGGACATCGTGAACAGCGGCCATACGACGGTCGCGGACTATCTGCGCAGCGTGACGGCCAATTCATCGAGCAGTTGGGGGGACGGCTCGACCGCGACGGCCAACTTCGCGGTCGGCGGATCGGGGATCGCGTTGCGCGGGCTGAGCGAAAAATACACGCTGGTACTCATCGATGGCCAGCGCGCTGCCCCGTATGCGTACGCGGCCAACGGCACCGATCAGTTCTTCGACCTGAACACGCTGCCGCTCAACATCATCGACCGGATCGAGATCGTCAAGACGGGTGCGGTGTCGCAGTACGGCTCCGATGCCGTCGCCGGCGTCGTGAACATCATCACGAAGAAGAATTATCGGGGCCTGGAGCTGACCGGCAGCTACGGCGGTGCGACGAACGGCGGCGGCGGCGCGGGCACGACCCGGTTCGGCTTGCTGGGCGGCTTCGGCGACATCAACGCGGATCGCTTCAACGTGACGGCGGCGCTCAGCTACTACAAGAACAACGGCGTGCTCGCTTCCGACCGGAACATGACGGAGAACCAGAATTTCTCGAACTATCCCGGCGGCCTGTCCAACCAGTCGACGTCGTACTGGGCGAGGGCGAACGGCAACGTGCCGCTCGACCCCTGTGCGTATGGCGGCAAGGTCGCACCCGGCAACGCGAATTCTCAATCGTTCGGCGCAGGCGGCACGATCTGCCAGCGCAACACGGCAGGCGCGTCGTCGCTCTCGCCGTGGACCGAGCGCCTGAGCGCGAAGCTGCATGGCGAGTTCAGGATCGACGACGCGATGCAGGCGTTCGCCGATCTGTGGGAGAGCAACAACACGACGGTCGCGAACCGGGGCGTCGGCCGCCTGACGACCAGTACGCAGACCTACGATCCGGCGACGGGCAGCGTTGCGCTGGTATCGAACGTCGTGCCGGCCGGTAATCCCTACAATCCGTTCGGCGTGCCGACGCAGTTGCGCTATGCGTTTCCGGCGTCGCAGTCGGTGCATGTCAGTTCGAACTACTGGCGCGCCGCGACGGGCGTGAAGGGAACGTTCGCGGTGCCGTCCGCGGGCGACTGGGACTGGAGCGCGTCGTATGCGCATTCGCAGGACACGGTCTCGCAGAACTATTCGAACCAGATGAGCGCCAGCGCGCTGACGAACGTCATCCGGAACGGCACGTTCGATTTCTCCAACCCGTCCGCGACGCCGAACGGACTGAACGGCCTTTACCAGAGCACGTCGAACCAGGCGATCACGAAGCTCGACGTGCTGGATGCGACGCTGTCGAGCCCGAACCTGTTCAGGCTGCCGACGGGCAACGTGGGCCTCGGGCTCGGCGCGCAGTTCATGCATCAGAGCCAGTACATCGGCACGGGAGCGGGCTGGGCAAGCGGCCAGCTGACGTCGCCGTCGATCCAGTCCGTCGACGGCGAGCGCAACGTCGCGGCCGTCTACTATCAGCTCGACATTCCGCTGCTGAAGACACTGACGTTCAGCCAGTCGGGCCGCTACGATCACTACAGCGACTTCGGCGGCGCGTTTTCGCCGCGGTTCGCGCTGCGTTTTCAGCCGGTGCGGGAACTCACGTTGTACGGTTCGTACAATCGCGGCTTCCGTGCGCCGACGCTGATCGAGAATACGTCGTCGCGGACGTTCGGCTCGCAGGGCGTGGTGGACGCGCGAGATCCGAACAATCCGGGTTCGTACAACATCGTCGAGGAAATTCGCGCGGGCAATCGCGGCCTGCAGCCCGAGCGCACGAAGAACTATAACGTCGGCTTCCAGTTTTCGCCGACACGTACGACCGATATCGGTTTCGACTGGTACAAGATTCACATCGACAACGTGATCGGCACGGACGACGTGCAGGTCGTGGTCAATCAGAACGATCCTTCACAGGTGGTTCGCAATGCCAACGGCAGCATCGCCTATGTCACGCTGCCGTATCGCAATCTGTCGTCGCTGGACACCGACGGTTTCGAGGCCACGTTCCGCCAGACGGTCGCGACGAAATTCGGTACCTTCACGTTGTCCGGCGATTGGGCGTACATGTGGCACTTCAAGATGCCGGTTGGCGGCGTGGAAAGGGATTACGCCGGCAACAACGGCGCACTTCACCAGCCGTTCGGCGGCAGCTCGCCGCGCTGGAAAGGGAACACCGACCTGAGCTGGAACCATCACCAGTGGAACGCGACCCTGAGCTGGCTCTATGTCGGCCCTTACGCGCAGGCCATTCTCGCGCCGGGCACGTACCCCGGCATGGCGGATGGCGTTGCGTCGTACAGCCAGTTCAACCTGATGATCGGCTACACGGGATTCAAGCACTGGACGCTGTACGCGGGGATCGACAACCTCTTCAATCGCAAGCCGCCGTTCGATCCGGTATGGATGGCGGGGCCGACCGGCTACGATTCGTCGCTCTATACGTATGTCGGGCGATTTGCGCAGGTGGGGGCGACGTACCGGTTCTGAGGGCCGTCGCCTTTGCCGTTGAATGGCAACCGCTGATGGTCACGCGCCGCGCGGCGGCGTGCCGCCGCCGGTCATGCTGCCGAGCCGCTTTCGATCAGCCCGGCGGCGCGACGGATGCGCCGGTGATGCCATGCCGTCGCAGCGCATCCGCGACGAAGCCCGACGCCTTCATTTCCTCGACGAACGCATTGAGCGCCGCGGCGGCGGCTTCGCCGCGACTCTTCGGCACGCCCATTGCCTGCCGGATCACCATGAACCGCTCGTCGAGCAGGCGCAGGCCGGGCGTTTTCGCCGCGTCGGCCTCGAGCTGCTGCTTCACGCCCGCCGCGACTTCCAGCTGCTGGTCGACGAAGGTCTGCACGACGGCTTGCGACGACGGTGCACGCACGATCTGCGCGGCCTTCAGCTCGCGAGTGAGGAACAGGTCGTACGCGCTGCCCTTGCCGACGGTCACGCGGTTGTGAGGCTGGTCGACGTCCGCGTTCGTGCGGATCGGCGACGCGTCGCGCACGAGATAGAACCCCTCGATCAGCACGTACGGCGCCGTGAACGCGACCGTTTCGCCGCGCAGCGGGTCGACCGCGAAGAAACCGAAATCGGCACGCTCGTCGGTCAGCGCCTGCACCGATTTGGCCGCGGTGTCGAACACCACGAGTTCCAGCTCGGCCGACAGGCGTTCGGCGAACGCGCGCGCGAGGTCGATCGACACGCCGAACGGTTCGCCGGTTTCCGGGTCGCGGTTCGCGAGGATCGGGTTGCCGAGGTTGATCGACGCGCGCAGCTTGCCGGTTGGCGTGAACGCGGAGAGGACGGAGGGGGCGAGAGGCATGGGTGGCTCGTTGCGGTCGTGGGGTCAGGGTTCCGGGCGAGTCGATGCAAGTCGAAGCACGACAGTGCGCCGGCATCGAGCTTATCACCCGGCTTTCGTGACGGGGCCGCATCGAGCGTCGCGAGCCAGCGTTCGTCGCCGACCAGGAGACGCGATACATCAGCCTTCCCGTCACGGCGCAGCCTGACCGTGGACCATGAAGTCATGGAAAGGCAAGTGACCGACCGGCGGCGAGCGCGCTTTTGATACGGGAAGAATGGGCTGGAATCGCTTTTTGCTTTACGCCCGTGGCGGCTTCCGGTTTGCCGTGCCGTTCCACGTCGCGGGCGTCCGGCCGGGCGCGGCGGGCCTTGATCCGTCCGGCAACCGCTAGAATTGCGGTTTTAGCCCGGAATACGTCCATGTCTTTTGCCTCGCTCGGCCTGATCGA
Organism: Burkholderia sp. 22088; assembly: GCF_052045915.1. Classification (NCBI taxonomy): domain Bacteria; kingdom Pseudomonadati; phylum Pseudomonadota; class Betaproteobacteria; order Burkholderiales; family Burkholderiaceae; genus Burkholderia; species Burkholderia sp. 22088. The sequence continues at coordinate 159,130 of NZ_JBQEPY010000007.1, read as the reverse complement.
TCCCTTGCTGCGTAACCTGCAGGACCTCAATTACCAGGCTCCTACGCCGGTGCAGGCCAAGGCGATTCCTGCCGTGCTCGGCGGCAAGGACGTGATGGCCGGCGCCCAGACGGGCACCGGCAAGACGGCGGGTTTCGCGCTGCCGCTGTTGCAGCGGCTGGTGCAGCACGGCCCGGCGGTGTCCAGCAACCGCGCGCGCGTCCTGGTGCTGGTGCCCACGCGAGAACTCGCCGAACAGGTGCTGCAAAGCTTCATCGCTTACGGCAAGGGCCTCGACCTGCGATTCCTGGCCGCGTACGGCGGCGTGAGCATCAACCCGCAGATGATGAAGTTGCGCAAGGGCGTGGATGTGCTCGTGGCCACGCCGGGCCGGTTGCTGGATCTGAATCGCCAGAACGCGGTGCAGTTCGATCAGGTGCAAACGCTGGTGCTGGACGAAGCCGACCGCATGCTGGATCTCGGCTTCGCGCGCGAACTGAATGCCGTTTTTGCCGCGTTGCCCGCCCAGCGCCAGACGCTGCTGTTCTCGGCCACGTTTAGCGACGAGATCCGCGCGATGGCGGCGAGCATTCTGCGCGGCCCGGTCAACATCAGCGTCAGCCCGCCCAACGCCACGGCCAGCAAGATCAAGCAGTGGGTGGTGCCGGTGGACAAGCGGAACAAGCCCGACCTCTTCATGCACCTCGTGGCCGAGAACAAGTGGGAGCATGCGCTGGTGTTCGTCAAGACGCGCAACGGCGTGGATTACCTGGCGGCCATGCTGGACGAAGCCGGTTATGCGGTCGACACCATCCACGGCGACAAGCCGCAACCCGCGCGCTTGCGCGCGCTGGAGCGCTTCAAGACGGGCGAAGTCCAGATGCTGGTCGCCACCGACGTGGCGGCGCGCGGGCTCGATATCGACGATCTGCCGCTGGTGATCAACGTCGATCTGCCGATCGTCGCGCAAGACTATGTGCACCGGATCGGCCGGACCGGGCGTGCGGGCGCCAGCGGTGTCGCGGTGTCCCTGGTGTGTGCCGACGAAGCGCCGCAACTGGCCGCGATCGAAGCGCTGATCCGGCAAACGCTGCGCCGTGAAGAAGAGCCGGGTTTCGAGGCCGAACACCGTGTGCCGGAAACCAGCGCGACGGGTCAGATCATCAAGAAGCCCAAAAAGCCGAAGAAGCCGAAAGTGCAGCAAGCGGCGCCCGTTGCCAGGCCGGTGGCCGGTAAAAAGCCGCGTCCGCCAGCGCAAGGTGGAGAAAGCAGGCACAAGCCTGCGGCGGCGCACGCAAAGCCGGCCGGTAACGAACCGGATTACACGATCGGCGGCCCGTTCAGCGTGCAGAAACCGCGCGGCAAACCGGCGGGCAAGCCGGCTGCGGGATCGCGCAAGCCGGCCGGCAAACCCGCCGGTGGCCGTGGCAAGCGGCAGCCTTGACGTGTCGGGACGAGTCACGCCGGTCATTGAACATGGCGGGCGGTTCGGGGCCCGCCGGCAGCTTCAAGGAGGTTGCATCGACGGGATGAATCCGGCGTAACGCCAGGCCATTCGCGTCGGCGATCTGGCAATATGCATCGACGGACTTCGGACACGGGCACTCCATGCACATCGCCATTCTGACCTTTCAGGGCTTCAACGAACTCGATTCCCTCATCGCACTGGGCGTGCTCAATCGCATCAAGAAGCCCGACTGGCGGGTCACGCTTTCATGCCCGGAGCATTTCGTCACATCGATGAACGGGGTGACCGTGCAGGCGCAGTCGACATTGGCCGACGCATGCACGGCGGATGCCGTCATCGTCGGGAGCGGCATTCGAACCCGGGATGTCGTCAACGACGCGACGCTGATGGAGCAGTTGAAACTCGATCCCGCCCGGCAACTGATCGGTGCCCAGTGTTCGGGCACGCTGGTTCTGGCCAAGCTCGGCTTCCTCGACAACGTCCCGGCCTGTACGGACCTCACGACCAAACCGTGGGTACTCGAGGCGGGCGTCGAAGTCCTCAATCAGCCGTTCTTCGCTCGAGGTAACGTCGCAACGGCAGGCGGCTGTTTTGCTTCGCAATACCTGGCCGCGTGGATCATCGCGCGCCTCGAGGGCGAGGAAGCCGCGCGCAGCGCACTTCATTACGTTGCGCCGGTCGGGGAGAAGGATGAGTACGTTTCCCGTGCGCTGACGAACATCACGCCTTATCTGCCGTAGTGCGATAAGAATCGCACTGCGTTCATCGCGGGTCATGCGGTGTTCGCGATGGCGGCTTCTTCGGCGCCATCGGTTCGCAACCGCATGGCGGCATCCGTGATTTCCGTTTTCCCTTGCTTGCGGATGTCGGATGCCACCGAATCGGGAAGCGTGATGGGGTCCCGATCCGCGAGGTTCAATGCACGTCATTTGCGACGATGGACGCCAACGCTCGAGCGCCGTCGTGCTGGGCTGTGTCTTCAGTGGAAAAGATGTGGTGGCTGAATGCGATCAGTTTGAAGCCTGACCCCGTGGGACGAGGGACGGTGATACCCCAGTGCCAGCCACCGTCCTGCTGGAACACGTGGAGGGCAGGGGGTGCCTGATTCAGTGCTGATGAAAAAGTCGTCATGGCGTGCTCTCCCGTCATGGGGCGACTGCAGGGCAACTACATCGGATGCGCGAACCCAGTCTACGGGCACTTTTGCTGCAGCGCAATATCCGGATGACGCGAACGTGCCGATGTGTCGCGCGCCACAATTTTGAAATACAAATATGCAGCGTCGTCGATGGCTGGCATATTGATGTGACGATTAAGAATGTTCGGAGGCTTCATGGACCGCAGTTCGCTTGTGTGGGCGGGGGTACCGCATAGCAGCGATGGCGTCGTGTTTCAGGCTCGGGTCGGCCGCGGGCTTCAGCGCTTTCATGTTTCCCGGTTGATTCTCGAGAAGGCATGCGACCTCGAGCGACTGGCATCCGATGCGCGACAGCTCGAATGCTTTTACGAGCATCTGGCCTCGATCCTGGCAGTCGCCCGGAAGACGCGCTCGAATGCGAAAGCCGATACGGTTTCGTTGAAGGTTTCCGATTTTGCCCGAACGGGCAGCGTGCGTGCCGGGCAGGATGCCCGGGCGGGGATGCGATGAGTATCGCGGAGGCCTCAGATGTTGTCCGCGCGCCAACGACGCGGTGACACGCCGGTGACGCGCGTAAATGTTCTGGTGAAGTGGCTCTGATCCGCGAAGCCGCAGATATCCGAGATCATGTGCAGCGGCATGGATGACGTGCGCATGTACATGATTGCGCGCTCGATGCGCTGATTGATCAGCCAGCGATGGGGCGGCAACCCGGTCGTCTGATGAAAGGCTTTGACAAAGTAGCCGCGAGACAGGCCGCACGCTTTTGCGACATCGGCAATCGAGACGTTCCCGGTCAGGTGCTCGAGAAGAAATCCTTTCGCCATTCGCTCCTGCCACGCCGTGAGCTTGCCCGTCGACTTCTCCCGCCGCTCGCCGACGCCGCCGTACTGGCGCGCGACATGCGTCTGAAAGGCGAGCGCGACGTGGTCGACGAAGAGCCGGGAGGCATGCCCGGGCTGCGCCAAAGCGGGGAGCAGGGCCTGGCCCAGGCGATGAATGATCGGGTCCACCTTGCTCAAATGCGGCGGCAGGTAAAGCTGTGGCCGCTGCCTGCCCCCGAGTTCATCGACTGTCTCCTCCAGCGTTCGGCGGGGGAGGTGAAAATGGATGCAGTCGAACGTTCCCTTCAGGTCGGAAACCCATCTGCGATCGAGGTCATGGATCGTGACGGTTCCTGCTTGATAGGGGACGAAACGAGCGACACGTCCGTCAAGCCACAATTCCTGTTCGCCGAACGCGCGCAATTGCAACACGACGAGATCGGCGTCTTCAAGTTCGTATGGCGCGGTTCGGCCAATATCCCTGCGAGATGTCTTCAGCCGACTGATGCTGACCTGTGAGTGCGGCAACGTCTGCGTGACGACGCTTTGCCTGAGGTCGGCCGGCATGAAATCAGATGATGCGTTGTCCGACTGTGCGGCAGTCATAAGTCCGCGGGAACGTGAAGAATGGGGCGGCGAAGTATATCAAAGCAAAATTTGGCTGGCGTGCGTCGTGTGTCGCCGATGTAGTGGCGGAGCGTGAATACGGCGTGACGTGGGCCGCGCTCCTGTCCCGGCCGGGTCGATGTCGGCGATTGGACATACGGACAATCGATCAGCGCGTAAAGGACGTTTTTCCCTCGTTTTAGGCGGAATGTCGTTATTTGAGGGTTCCGGATAAAATGCGACTTTCCGGGTTTTCAGTTAACGACTTCGTCATGCATCGAATCGGATTCTTCGTTTGCCGTGGCTACGATGTGCTCGATCTGGGTGGGCCGCTGTCGGCCTTCAATCAGGTGGCCACCGTGGCGGGCCACACGCCGTACGACCTCCAGGTCATCTCGCAGTCCGGCGGCCCGGTTCCCGGCAATACGGGCGTTTCGATCGAAACGCGGCCGATCGGACGGCGCACGTTCGACACCGTCATTTTCGTGGGCGGGGAGATCGAGCCGATGCGGGCTCCGGAGAACATCGCCGCTGCCAGGAAACTCGGCGCCCGGGCCTCGCGGGTGGCAAGCGTGTGTACGGGGGCGTTTCTGCTGGCGGAAACCGGCTTGCTGGACGGCGTGAGAGCCACGACGCACTGGCTGTACGCGGCTCAGTTGCAGTCGCGCTTCCCGCGCACCCGGGTCGAAGGCGACAGTATCTATATCGAGGAGGGCCGCATCTGGACGTCGGCGGGCATCGCCTCCGGAATCGACCTGGCGCTCGGCATGATTGAACGGGATATGGGTGCGGAGATTGCGCGTGCTGTCTCCAGGTATCTGGTCGTTCCGTATCGTCGACCGGGCGGCCAGTCCCAATTCTCGGCGATGTCGCAGATGGAGCCGGAATCGGACCGGATCCGCATCGCGCTGAATTTTGCCCGGGAGCACCTGGCCGAAGCGTTGCCCGTCGAACGGCTCGCCGATGCAGCACGATTGAGTGTGCGGCAGTTCGGACGCGCATTTCGCCGGGAAACCGGTGAAACACCTGCGAAGGCGGTCGAGCGCCTGCGAGTCGAGGCGGCGCGGCTGCGCCTGCAGAGTGGTAGCGAACCGATCGAACAGATTGCGCTGGCGGTGGGGTTCACCGATCCGGAGCGGATGCGCAGGGCCTTCATCAAACTGCATGGGCACCCGCCGCAAGCGATTCGACGCGAGAGCCGATCGAACGGCGCGCGCTGATCGGCTGCCGGCCGATCAGCGCACTGTGCATGAATGTCCGTCTAACGGACTAGTCGTGCTGCGGGCAGGTCATGATCCGTTTCGCCGGATGCTCATTGGTCGTTCGTCGGCAGCGGACCGTAATCGTTCCACATGTCGCGATGCAGCTTCCACGCGCCGCCCTGCTTCAGAAAGATGAGCGTCTGCTTGCCGCGGTATTTGAGCTTTCCGTCGTGGTCATGGATCTCCGTATCCGAGACCTCGGTCACGACCCGGTCGTTGCCGTAGAACTCGTAGTTGCTGAACGATACGGTGACAGGCTTCGATCCGCCATACCCTTTGGTGAGGTATTCGGTGATCGCGCGGCCCCCCGTTACCTTGTCGCCGCCGGGCGGCAAGAGTGTGCCGTCGCGGGTATAGAGGCGACCGATTGATTCGTAGTCTCCTCGCGCGAAGGCATCCGCCCATCGTGCATTCTCGGCTTTGATGGCCGCTTCGGGCGGATGTTGCGAACCACCGGCAGATGCCGGCGTTGCAAACGCGAAAAAGGTGACGCAGGCTGCTGCAAGTGCGGTAGCGAAAGTACGATTCTGTTGCATCGGGTGATTTCCGGTTATAGATCAAATTGAGAGGACTGCGAAAATTGTCAGGGCGGGCAGGCAATGTTGGAGCCGGCGATCATCGAGGCCTGCAAACGGCCCGCGCGCATTGCCTAGCCATGTTTCACCGAACGCCAGGAATGCGTGCGAGCCCCCTGGAGGCGCCGGGCAATTCCTTGTCGACCATTGCGACGACTTCCGGCCGCGCGTCCCTCGGATGGCCGGAGTGGAACGGCGGCGCGGGATCGTATTCGATCACGAGTTGCGTGAATTCGGCCGCCTGTCGGCCGCGCAGCTTCTCCGCCACGCGAAGCGCGAAGTCGATGCCCGCCGTCACGCCGCCGCCGCTCATGAACCGGCCGTTGTCGTCTTCCACGAAGCGGTCGGGAACGGGAATCGCGCCATATTCGGCCAGCTTGTTGACGAAGGCCCAATGGCACGCGCTTCGCTTGCCCTTGAGCACGCCCGTTGCAGCGAGCACGAGCGATCCGTTGCAGACCGACGTAACGTGCCTGGCGCTGTCCGCCAGGCGCCGGATCTGCGCCTGGTACGCGGGTCGCATCGGCGCCGTCAAATCGGACCCGCCGGGGACCAGCAGCACGTCCGTCTTGTCGATGTCGGCCAGCCGCTCGGTCTTGCCGTACACGACGCCGAATTCGAGCGTCACGTTGCCGCCATCGAGGCTCGCGTAGCGAACGTTCGTATTCGGCAGCCGATGGAAGATCTCGCTGGGGCCGGCGAAGTCGAGCAGCGTCCCGCCGTCGTAATTGACGATCAGGATGTTGAGCGGTTCATTCGGAGCAAGTTCGCCCTTGCTGCCGGCCTGCGCAAGAGCAGGGGTGGTGTGCGCGAGCAACGCGCTGCCGCCCAGGATGGCGCCGAGGGTGGCGGCGCCCCCCAGCTTGAGGGCATCGCGGCGCGAACGGCCCGCTCTCGTGAGCGGTGTTCCGGAAGCATTGTCTTCGCTACGGTCGGTCAAGATCGTTTCTCCTTGCACTTCGGCCCCTCTGCGAGCGCAACCAGATTGGGCCGGATTGAATGGCCGCCGCGACGAACGGCGTGGCGGACGTGAGATCGGGATGGGGATGAGCCCGCGTGATTTGCAGGGCTCAGGCATCGCGCGCCGCAGGCTTAAAGCTGCGAAGCGCCGCCATCGACGACCAGTTCGGTGCCGACGACATACGACGATTCGTCGCTGGCGAGATAGAGCGCCGCGTACGCGATGTCCGTGGCGTTGCCCATGCGGCCCACCGGAATGGTTTCGGCGAATTCGGCCTTGCGGTCGCGAACCCATTCTTCGGGCATGCCCCACTTGGTGAGCAGCGGCGTGTCGATCACACCGGGCGCGATCGCGTTGAAGCGGATCTTGCGGTCGAGAAACTCGTAGGACCAGCTGCGGGCGAGCGATCGTACGGCGGCTTTCGCTGCCGCGGTCAACGAGATGCCATGCTTGCCGGTCTGCGCGACGAACGATGTATTGAGAATGAACGAGGCGCCTGGCCGCAGGTCCGGCAGCACCGCCTGAAGCGTGAACACCACGCCCTTGACGTTGATGTCCATGATCTCGCCATAGAGCGCGTCGTCGATGTCGTTGACCGCGGACGGGAACGCCCAGCCCGCGTTCGCGAATACGACATCCAGGCCGCCGAACGTCTCCTTGACCTCGGCGGCAATCGCCCGCATGTCGTCGAGCGAACGGACGTCGCCCTTGAGAACGAGCGCATGTTCGCCAAGCTCGGCCTTCACGCGCTCGAACACCGTCTCATCGCGGCCCGTCACCGCTACGCGGGCGCCTTCCGCAATGAACAGCTTCGCGGTTGCGAGGCCGATACCGCTGGTACCACCGGTGATTAATGCTGACTTGTCTTTAAGCCTCATCTTCTGCTCCATTTTTACGTCGTGATTGATCGGGCCGAAGGCTTCAAACGCAATTGCGTTTGTGTGCCTTTTCCGGCTCGATCTTCCACGTGCAGTATGGAACGCGAGGCGTATGGCGCAAAGGTCGTATAACCCTCAAAAAGCGCCACTCGGTTCAAACGGGTGAATAACGCGGCTCGGCGTTTGGCGGGGGCAATGCCCGTTCGCACGCTTCATGTGTGGTCTCGCTGGCGGCGAGTGACATGTGAAGCAGGCGTGCGCGAAGGTCGGACGCGCAGCGGTCGCGATGCGGATGTCCGCGCGATCGCAACGAGTGGCCGGTATCTGGATGCCGTCTGCTTCATTCCTCGCGCTCATAGCGCAAACGGTATCCCCCATTCGTTCGCTCGATGCGTGCGAACCCGCGTTCCCCCAGATGCATGCCGGCGATCAACAGTCCCTCCGAACTGACCTGATCCAGAAGCCGTGACCGCGTAGCAGCGGCCAACGACGCATCGTGATCGAAGGCAATCGACACTTCCGGCCGCTGAATCTGGATATGCGGGAAATGAACCACGTCTCCCCACACAAGAAGCCCCTGATCGCGGGATTCAAGCACATATCCGGTGTGTCCATCGGTGTGCCCCGGTATCGGCAGTGCGTCGACGCCGGGGAGCACTTGTCCGTCGTCGAAAAGACGAAGCCGGTCGCCATAAGCATCGAATACCCGACGCGCCACCAGGAAATTTCCGCGTGCGCGTTCGCTGGCGCGACTCAGATTCGCGTCGTCCTGCCAGAACCCGACCTCGCGTCGATGCACGACCAGTTCCGCGTTCGGGAACGCGATCTCTCCTGCACCGTTCACGAGCCCCCCGACATGATCGGGATGCGCGTGGGTCAGCAGGATGGTGTCGATCGCGGCGGGCTCGATACCGGCCAGCGCCAGATTCGTTCTGAGTTGGCCGCCCCATTGCCTGAACCCGCCCGCCCCGGCATCGATGAGCACGGTGCGGCCCGCGCCGCGTACGACGTAGCAATTGATGTGTACGGCTTCTGGCTCTTTCTGCCCGGCGTCACGTTGCATGTTCGACGCGTCGGCCGGATCGATATTCGACAGAAAGTCGAGACTCGCGGTGAGGTAGCCATCGCTGATGGCGGTAATCGTGAAATCCCCGACTTGCTGGCCGGGAAAGGTAAGCGTGGCCATCGTGCTTCTCCGGATCGGCGAATGGTGGGCTAGTTGCGGGCGTGAATGTTCGACGCGGTGTAACCAAAACACCGGATGCGCGCGGTGAGGCCGGTGCGCTGAACGATCGCACGATCCAGCGCTTCCATGAACCGGTCCATGACCGCCGACGTGCGGGGCGCCCCGGCGCGATACCGAATGTCCGCGTAGACAGGATGCCCGTGCCCGTGCAGAACCGGCTGAAAAATGATGTGGACGTTCTTGAGTTCTGCGCCGAGCACATGCGTACAGAGCTCGACGCAGTCGCGCGACAGCTCGGCAAGATTTTCGTCAGCGGGCATCCGCTGTGCATCGATCGAGAAAGTGACGTTCGGCATCGTGGGCTTACTCCTGGGCAGTTGAAAGGGCGCGTGCGCTCGTCAGTTGCTCCGTCATCGGCGCGTAAAGGTGAACGCCTTCCGCACGTTCGTCGACAAGCAGCGTGCTGTTGCGCGGCACGACGGCGAGCCAGCGTCGTGCCGGAAACTGCTCCAGCGCGACGGCTTGCATGGCCAGCGGGTCGAGGCCCAACCGGATCAGCGGATCAGGGCCGCCGGCGCACAGCGCGAGGTGTTCGCCTTCCTCCACCGCCGGGGCCAATCCGATAGCGCCATAGAGATTGCGATGCCAGTCGGTGATGTGCTGCTGCCACTTCGCAAAATTGCCGCCGCCTTTCCGGCGATATTCGTCGCCGGTCAGGACATCGAGACCGTCGATCGTGTGAATCGCCAGATAGACGGGGCAACCGCTGCCGATCGCCTTGAACCGCTGCGACGTGTGAAACCCCGTCACCGAGATCAGGGCAGGCAGCTTTTCAAGGCTGTAGAAGTCGTTCCATTCGGCTTCGCTGTCGACGTCGGCGAAGCTGCATTCCACGGTGTAGATCATCGGATCGTCCTTTGAACAGGGTGCACTTCCGTCAGCGAGCGCTTGATGGTCAGTGCGGTAACGTAATGCTAAGCTCGCATTTGCAGCCCATAAAACGAAATAAAGTCAGCCTTCAGTGATATTTGCTCAAGCTGACGTCGAACCCACCCTCACCGGCGAGCCACGCATGCCCCGCAAGATCCCGAGCAATTCCGCACTGCAGGCGTTCGAAGCCGCGGCCCGACACGGCAGCTTTGCCCGAGCCGCTGATGAACTCGCCCGAACCGAGGGCGCCGTCAGCCGTCAGATCGCCCGGCTGGAGGCGTTCCTGGGTGTCACGCTGTTCGAGCGGATCGGCAACCGGGTACGGCTGGCACCGAACGGTGCGCGGTACGCGGTGCAGGTTCGCGAGATTCTGGACCGGCTGGAACGGGACAGCCTGTACCTGATGGGGCAACCCGTCGAAGGCGCGAGCATCGATATCGCCGCCATTCCGACCTTCGCCACGCGCTGGCTGATCCCCCGGCTGAAACACTTTCAGGACCGGCATCCGAACGTCACGGTGCATATCGCCGAGCGCATGGAACCGTTCCTGCTGGCCGGGAGCGGTTTCGATGCCGCCATCCATTTCGAGCATCCGGCATGGGCGGGGATGCATCTGCATCCGCTGCTGGAGGAAGTGCTGGTGCCCGTGTGCAGTCCGGCGTTGCTGGCGGACGCCGGGGCGAACCCGTCGCTGGATGCATTGCCACGCCTTCACCGGCGGCAGAACCCGGACGCGTGGCAAGCCTATGCGCAGGAGTCCGGCATCGTGCTGAGCAATTCGGCGGTTGGCGCGCGCTACGATCTCCATTCGATGCTGATCGAAGCGGCGCTCGCTGGCCTGGGTGTCGCGCTGGTGCCGCGTCTTTACGTCGACGCGGAGCTCGAGCAGGGGCGGCTGGTCGCACCCTGGCCGGCGGGCAGGTCCGTCACGAAAAACTTCTGCCTCGTCCTGCCCGAACCGATCGAGCTGGCCCAGGGGCCGTTGCAGGCTTTCGCGACGTGGATGCTGAATGACGCCCCGGGCCTGGCACCGTACGGCAGCGCGCGACGCACACCACGAAGCAGACGTCAGCGCGGCGCTTCCTCTCCACGTTGATTCGCCGCACGCAGGCCGCGATCGGGTACGCCTCGTTCGACGAGACACCGCCTGCCGAATGCGCCCGTCAGTCGGGCGTATGCGCCCAACCGACTGGCCTGCAAAGCCCCAAGACCGACCGTGCTATCGGTACTGAAAACCGGTTCCACTCGTGCAATGCGGTTTTTTCCACATGATCGTTTGGTCTCCTTTGCATCTTTGATGACCATTGCTCCATGACGGCAGTGCGATAAGGCACGTTGGGCGGGGCGACGTGCCGGTGCAAAGACGTAACGGTTGGGATCACAAGACGTCGAGGAAGATCGATGGATTAGTGGTTGATGCACCCGTTGTCAACCGACTGGAGGGCCCTGTCTAACTGACTGCACAGCGTTGTTGAACGTGATTCACTTCGCGTGCTGGTGCGAAAACGTTCGTTTGTGTTCGTTTTTATTCGTTTTCCGGCGTCGGAGTACGTCGGGCCAAACCGTCGCGCCAAGCCGTCGAGTCGGTACGGCCGACATCCCGCGCGCGGGCGACGCTTCAGTGCCGGAAGCGTCGCTGCATCAGCGATTTCCGCATCCTCATCCTCGAGCAACTGATATGCACGTAAAAAATGGAGAGCAAGATGAGCAGATCGATACGAGCGAAAGCAGTGGCGACCGTGGTGGCAATCGCAATGAACGCGGCCCCGGCCGCGAGTGTCGGAACCGTTCTGTCGCTGGCCGGCGCGCAGGCCGCTTCCGCCGCGACGACCGCCGTTGACGACTATGCGGCGACCAGGTACCCGATCATTCTCGTGCACGGGCTGACCGGCACCGACAAGTACGGTGGCGTCGTCGAGTACTGGTATCGCATTCCGGAGGACCTGCAGGCGCACGGCGCGGCGGTATACGTTGCCAATCTGTCCGGCTTTCAGAGCGACGATGGCCCGAACGGGCGTGGCGAGCAATTGCTTGCATTCGTGAAGCAGGTGCTCGCGGCGACGGGCGCGCAGAAAGTGAATCTGATCGGCCATAGCCAGGGCGGCCTGACATCGCGTTATGTTGCGTCCGTTGCGCCGGAACTGGTCGCGTCGGTGACGACGATCAGTACGCCGCACTGGGGCTCGCAATTCGCGGACTTCGTCCAGCAACTGCTGCAGACGGACCCGACCGGCCTGTCGTCGACCGTGCTCGGCGCATTCGCGAATGCGCTCGGCACGTTGACGAGCAGCAACTTCAATACGAACCAGAATGCGATTCAGGCGTTGTCGGTGCTGACGACGGCAAAGGCCGCCGCATACAACCAGAAATTCCCGAGCGCAGGGCTCGGTGCGCCGGGCTCGTGTCAAACCGGCGCGTCGACCGAGACTGTCGGCGGCAATACGCACCTGCTTTATTCGTGGGGCGGCACGGCGATCCAGCCGACAGCGACGGTGGCCGGCGTGACTGGGGCCGTCGATACGAGCGTGAGCGGGGCCATCGATCCGGCGAACGCGCTCGATCCGTCGACGCTGGCACTCCTTGGCAGCGGCACGGTGATGATCAATCGCAGCGCCGGTCCGAACGACGGCGTCGTGTCGCAATGCAGCGCGCGGTTTGGCCAGGTGCTCGGCACGTATCACTGGAATCACACCGATGCGATCAACCAGATCCTCGGCGTGCTCGGCGCGAATGTGGAGGATCCGGTTGCGGTAATCCGCACGCACGCGAACCGCTTGAAGAATCAAGGCGTGTAATCGATGACAGGGAGCAAGCGCGGCATCGCGCGACGCAGGCATGTCCGGCGTCGCGCCTGCCGCGATCCGGGCGCGATCGGGCGGGTCGCCGTGCATCGGGCGATTGCTTCAGCGCGTCGCCGATAACGGTCACCAGGGCGTGCCTTATCCGTGCTTCGGCGCGGTCGATACGCGCTTCATCGCAGAACCGTTCCGGAGGCGCCGGCGCGCTGTCGTGACGGCAATCGGCCATGCTGCCGCGTCAGTCTCGAACGCGTCAGGATCTCATCCTGCGGGCGCAGGGCGCAACGACGTCGATTACCCCCGCACTCGCGAGTGTGGTGCCGGTCTAGAGCCACCGCTCTGGATTCCCGTTGCGCTGCCGCATAAAACGATCGTCATCCGCAGGGAGTGCACGGAGAAAATCGCTTCGTACTCCATCTAAAAAATTCATCGCGATCCGGGAGTATGACCGTCCAGCAAGGAATGCCGGGCGTTTGACGATTTCATTCCCGGCTCGCAGGGGACGCGCTCGATCGTCAGATTCGCGATCCGCATTCAAGCGACGAATGTGTGCATCGCAACAATCCATTTCATTCACGGCAATCGTAACGGTAAGGTGAACGCACGTTCGAATTTGATCGAGCGATGCGAAACCACCCTGTGACGATGCCATGACAACGAACCGCGATCGACCTGCCAAAGTGTCAGCCCCGCCTTCCGGTGTCACGCCGGCGGGCGGCAATGCGCGTGCGGCGGGCCCGCGCCTGCCGGCCAGGCTGGTGGGCCCCATCGTGCTCGGCACGCTGCTCAACGCGCTGAACTCGTCGATGATCGCGGTCGCGCTCGTCAGCATCCAGCAGGCGTTCAACCCGCACGGGCAGGAACGCATCGACACCATGTGGCTCGTGTCGGGCCTTTATCTCGCGACGGCCGTCGGCCAGCCGACGATGGGGCGGCTCGCCGACCGGTTCGGCGCGAAGCGGATCTTCTGCATCGGCCTCGCGATCGTATTGATCGCGTCCGCGCTCGCGCCGTTCGCGCCGTCGCTCGGGTGGCTGATCGCGTCGCGCGTCGCGCTCGGCATCGGCACGTCGGCCGCTTATCCGGCCGGCATGGCGATGATCCGCACGTGGTCGCAGCGGCACGCGAACGGCGCGACGCCGACGGGCGGACTCGGCGCGATCTCGGTGGCGGCACAGGTGGCCGTCGCGTTCGGGCCGCCGCTCGGCGGCGCGCTCGTGCAGTTCGCCGGCTGGCGTGCGATCTTCTGGATCAACGTGCCGATCGTGCTGCTGGCGTTCGTGCTGGCATGGTTGTGGATTCCGGCCGACGTCGTCCCGCGCGGCGCGCAGCAACGCCGCACGCTGCGGGGCACGCTGAAGGAACTGGACCTGCCGGGCGTCGTGCTGTTCGTCCTGACGCTCGCGAGCCTGCTGCTGTTCCTGCAATCGGTCACGCACGATCCCGACTGGCTGCTGCTCGTCGCGACGCTGGTGCTGTGCCCGGTGCTGGTCGGGCACGAGCGGCGGGCGGCGACGCCGCTGATCGACATCCGCATGCTCGGCGACAACCGTGCGCTCACGAGTACGTACCTGCGTTGCGTCGGCACCTACGCGGTGTTCTACGCGATCTTCTATGCGCTGCCGATGTGGCTGCAGGAGGCCAAGCACCTGTCCGCCGCCGATGCCGGCCTCGTGATGCTGCCGGTCGCCGGGATCGGCACCGTGGCGACGATGCTCGCGACCCGCCTCGCACACCGTCACGGCTCGCGGCCGGTGCTGATCATCGGCTCCGCGATGCTGTGCGTCGGCAGCGTCGTGATGAGCCTGCTCACGAGCGCGATGCCGGTCTGGTCGATCGTACTGCTATCGATCGTGTTCGGCGTGCCGAACGGCTTCAACAATCTCGGCAACCAGGCCGCGCTCTACCAGAGCGCGCCGCACGACCGGATCGGCACGGCCTCGGGGCTGTACCGCACTGCGCAGTATGTCGGCGGCAGCCTGTCGTTTGCGCTCGTCGGACTGGCGCTCGGCCATCCGGCGAGCGATCGCGGCCTGCGCGAGCTGGCCATCGTCCTGGCGGTCATCAGCGTGCTGCTGCTGCTCAACGCAGCGTCGAGCCGGCACCTGGATACCGCTGCTTCTTCCATCCCCCAACAGAAGTGAGGTTTTGACATGTCCACTCCGACGCTCAATCGCACGGTCGCCCTGGTCGCCATCGACCTGCAGAACGGCATCGTGTCGCTGCCGGTCGTGCCCTACACGGGCGCGCAGGTCGTGGCGAAGACGGTCGAGCTCGCGACCGCGTTCCGCGCGTTGAAGCTTCCCGTGATCTACGTGCACACGAGCTACCAGCCGGACGGCGGCGTCGCGCTGAAGGTCCGGACGGATGCGCCGTCGGCGCCGCCGAATCTCGACCCTGAATGGAGCGCGTTTGCGCCGGCGCTCGGCGTCGGGCCGTCCGACATCGTCGTGACGAAGCACCAGTGGGGCGCGTTCACCGGCACCGACCTCGACGTGCAGCTGCGCCGGCGCGGCATCACGGACATCGTGCTGACCGGGATCGCGACCAACATCGGCGTCGAATCGACGGCGCGCCAGGCATACGAGAACAACTACAACGTCGTCGTCGTCAGCGACGCGGTCAGCACGTCGTCCACCGACGCGCAGACCTTCGCGCTGGCGCAGATCTTCCCGAAGCTCGGGCAGGTCGCCGCGACGGCCGACGTGGAGGCGGCACTGAAGCAGGCGTATTCGCGCTGAACGAAGCGGCGTGTTCGGCGTGCACCATTCAAACAGAGTCATTTACCGAGGCATGACGATGATCAAGACCGATGCATGGGTTCTCTACGCAGGACCGGAACCGAGCAGGAAGCAGGCGCCCGTGGCGGGCGAGCTGCGTCGCGAGACCTTCGAATTCTCCGATCTGGAAGCCGACGAGGTGCTGGTCGAGCCGCTGTACGGATCGTGGGAGGCGAACCTGGACCACGCGCTGTCGCGCAATCCGGTCGACATCTGCCGGCAGCGCCGCGAGGACAAGATCGTGCTAGGCAACGGTGCGCTGGTGCGCATCGTCGAGCGCGGCAGCGGCGTGAGGACGCTGAAGGAAGGCGAGATCTGCATGGTGATGCCGTTCGGCAAGCGCGACGAATACGGGTTCGCCGAGCTCGTCTACGCGTACGACGCGCCGGGCACGATCGGCGTGATGGCGCAGCGGACCAAGATGCGCGCCGACAACCTCGTGGCGGTGCCGACGGACAGCCGGCATTCGCTGCTGCAATGGGCGACGTACGGCCGTTACTTCACCGCGTGGGACAACTGGAAGGTGGCGTCGACGTGCTGGCGCTCGCAGCTGCCGGACGTCGATCCGGCCGACTACCTGGTGTTCGGCTGGGGCGGCGGCACGACGCTCGCCGAACTTCAGCTCGCGAAGCGCGAGGGTTTTCGCGTCGCGATGACGGCGAGCAACGACCGGCGCCTCGAGGAGCTCGCGAAGCTCGGCATCACGCCGGTCGATCGCCGCAAGTTCCCGAACCTCGCGTATGACGACGAGCGCTACAAGACCGATCCGGAGTACCAGGCGAGCTATCGCGAGTCGGAGCGGGTGTTCGCGGAGACGATCGCGGAGCTGAGCGGCGGCCGCGGCGTCGCGATCTTCCTCGACAACCTCGGCGGCGCGCTGTATCGCGCGACGATGCGCGTGGTCGGCCGCACGGGTATCGTCACGACGGTCGGCTGGAAGACCGGGATGCGCCTGTGGAACCTGCGCGCGACGGAATGCATCAACCGCCGCCTGCACATCCACACGCACGCGTGGCGCTACGACGACAGCATCACGATCCGCGATTTCCAGGAAACGAGCGGCTGGATCGGCGAGGAGCCGACCGAGATCTTCGATTTCGACGAGGTGCCGAAGCTCGCGTCCGACTACCTGAACGGGAAGATCCAGACGTATTTCCCGATCTACCGGATCAACGCCGTCTGAGCGGCAGGTCGCGCGCCGCGCCCGCATCGCTGCAAGACGATTAGTCATGCAGATGATGGCGGTGTGCGGCGCGCCGTGCAATCCATCTGACTGGAGAACGGCATGGCCACTGTGGAAATGGGGGGCGTCGACGCCGGTGCGGCGTCGGACGCGTCCAAACCGGCGCCGCTCGACGGCATTCGCGTGATCGACGCCGCGACGTTGTTTGCGGGCCCGCTCGCGGCGACGATGCTGGCGGACTACGGCGCCGACGTGATCAAGGTCGAGCATCCGGACGGCGATCCGGCGCGCGTCGCGACGACGTGCCGTTGTGGTGGAAGGTGCTCGCGCGCAACAAGCGGGCCGTCACGCTGAATCTCGGCACGGCCGACGGCCAGCGGATCTTCCGCGAAATGGCGGCGCAGGCGGACGTGGTCGTCGAGAATTTCCGGCCCGGCACGCTCGAACGCTGGGGGCTCGGTTATGACGTGCTGTCCGCGATCAACCCGCGGCTCGTGCTCGTGCGGGTGACGGGCTTCGGCCAGTTCGGCCCGTATGCGAGCCGCCCCGGCTTCGGTACGCTGGCCGAGGCGATGAGCGGGCTCGCGTCGGTCACCGGCGAGGCCGACGGGCCGCCGCTGCTGCCGTCGTTCCCGCTCGCCGACACCGTCGCGGGGCTGAACGCCGCGTTCGCGATCATGACGGCGCTGAAGGCGCGCGAGCACACCGGGCGCGGCCAGGTCGTCGATCTCGCGATCATCGAGACGATGCTCGCCGCGATGGGCGCGCAGGTCGCGAGCTACGACCAGACGGGCCGGGTGCCCGAACGCACCGGCAATCGTTCGCCGAACAATTCGCCGCGCGGGGTGTACCGCACGTCGGACGGCAAGTGGGTCGCGCTGTCGACGTCGGCGCACAGCATCGCGGAGCGCGTGATGCGCCTCGTCGGCCGTGAGGACCTGATCGACGAACCCTGGTTCGCGAACGGCGCCGAGCGCGCGAAGCATGCGGACGAACTGGATGCGGCGGTCGGCGGCTGGATCGGGCAGCGCTCGCGCGACGACGTGATCGCCGAGTTCGAGCGCGCGCAGGCGGCGGTCGCGCCGATCTACGACGTCGCCGACGTGCTCCGCGATCCGCAGTACGCGGCGCTCGGCTCGGTCGTGTCGGTGCCCGACGCGGAGCTCGGCGCGTTCCGCACGCACAACGTGCCGTTCCGGCTGTCCGACACGCCCGGCGCGATCCGCTGGGGCGGACCGGCGCGCGGCACGCACAACGACGAAGTATTCGGCGCATTGGGGCTGGAGCGGCACGAGATCGCCGATTTGACCGAACGGGGCATTGTATGAAAACCAGCGCAACCTACCGCAGTTACCTCTACGTGCCCGCGCACAAGGCGCAGGTGGTGGACAAGGCGTATGCAAGCGAAGCCGACGCCATCGTGCTCGACCTCGAGGATGCCGTGCCGGCCAGCCACAAGGCCGAGGCACGCGAGGCGGCCGCCGCGATTCTCGCGGAAGGCCCGCCGAAGCCGACCTACGTGCGGATCAACCCGATCGGCAGCCCGTGGTGTCGCGACGACGTCGACGCGATCGCGCAGCCGGCGCTCCAGGCGCTGCGCCTGCCGAAATGCGACCTGCCGCAGCATATCCAGGAAGTGGCCGGCTGGCTCGACGCGCTCGGCAGCGATGCGGGCATCCAGATCCTGATCGAGTCGGCGTACGGTGTCGAGACGGCTTACCAGCTCGCGACCGCGTCGCCGCGGCTGGAGCGCATCGGGCTCGGCGAGAGCGACCTGCGTGCGGACCTGCAGATCGGCGTCGACAACTTCACGCTCGAGGTGTGCCGCGCGCGCTGCGTCGTGGTGTCTCGCGCGGCGGGGCTCGCCGGGCCGATCCAGACCGTCTATCACACGCTGCCCGATCTCGACGGGCTGAGGGAATCGACGCTGCGCGCCAAGTCGATGGGGTTTCTCGGCCGCTTCGCGATTCATCCGTCGCAGCTCGCGGTGATCAACGAGGTGTTCACGCCGTCGGAAGACGAGATTCGCGCGGCCGAGCGGGTGCTCGAGGCGGTCGATGCGGCAGCGGGCAAGGCCTCGGCGTCGTCGGTCTTCGTGCTGCCGGACGGCCGCGTGGTCGCGCCGCCGCTGATCGCCAACGCGCGCGTGACGCTCGCGCTCGCGAACAATCTTCGACTCAGTGGAGCACTGGCATGAGCACACCCGAGACGCTTTCCGCTCCGGCGGCCACCGCCGATCCGGTCGCACCGGACCGGCCCGCGCCGCCCGACGGCATCGTCGGTGCGCTCGGCCGCTTCGCGGCGGAGGTGCGCGCCGGAGGGCTGGAATACCGGCTGCGCGTCGAGGCCGCCGCGCGCGTGCTCGACGTGGTCGGCAACAGCCTGATCGCGCACGACGAACCGGTCGTGCAGTCGGTGCTGCAAGTCGCGCGGCGCTGGGCGGGCACCGGCCCGGCGAGCGTGATCGGCGCGCCCGACCGGCTGCCGGCCGCGAGTGCCGCCCTCGTCAACGGCACGCTCGCGCATGCGATGGATTTCGACGATTCGCACATGCTGTCGGTGCTGCATCCGAGTGCGTCGGTGATTCCGGCCGCGCTCGCCGCCGCGCAGGCGAGCGGCGCGTCGGGCGCGGCGCTGCTCGATGCGATCACGGTCGGCACCGAGGTGTGCATCCGGCTGGGCGTCGCCGCCTACAACGAGCGGCTCGGCAACTCGGTGTTTTTCGAGCGCGGCCAGCACGCGACGTCGATCTGCGGCACGGTCGGCGCGGCGGCGGCCGCGGCGATGCTGCTCGGGCTCGACGCCGCGCAGATCGCGGCGGCGCTCGGCATTGCCGCGAGCATGGGCGCGGGCCTGCTCGAAGCGAACCGCACCGGCGGCTCGGTGAAGCGGATCCACTGCGGCTGGGCGGCGCATGCGGGCGTGAGCGCGGCGGAACTGGCGGGCGCGGGCGTCACCGCGCCGCCGACCGCGCTCGAAGGCCGCTTCGGCTTCTTCCACGCGTGGTGCGGCGACCTCGCCGACGTCGACGCGGTGCTGCGCGACCTGGGCGACGAATGGGAGACGAGCCGGATCATCTTCAAGCCGTATCCGTGCAACCACTTCACGCATCCGGGCATCGACGCGGCGCTGCAACTGAAGGCGCAAGGCGTGACGGCGGACGACGTGGTGTCGGCCGAACTGCGGGTCGCGACGTCGACGCTGCGCACGATCGGCGAGCCGGCGGAGTTGAAGGCGAATCCGCCGAACGGTTATGCGGCGGCATTCTCGGGGCCGTACACGGTCGCGGCGGCGCTGCTCGGCGGCGGCGGGCTCGGCGTCTGGTTCGACGATTTCGACGATGCGCTTGCGCGGGACCCCGCGCGGCGCGCCCTGGCCGCGAAGGTGCGTTGCGTGGCCGATCCGTGGTGCGATGCGCGCTTCCCGCATTTCCTGCCGGCCGTGCTGCGCGTCGAGCTGCGCGACGGGCAAGTGCGCGAGGCGTGGATCGAGTCGAGCAAGGGCACGAATTCGCGGCCGCTGACCGAACAGGAACTCACCGCGAAATTCGTGCTGGCGGCGAGTTCGGCGCTCGGCATGGAGCGCGCGCTCGCGCTGCGCGATGCGGTACGGTCGCTCGCCGACGATGCGCCGCTCGATGCGCTCGCGGCGCTGACGTCGGGCACGGAAGGAGGACACCGATCTTGAATGCACCCCGCTGGAAAAAGCGGCCGCCCGGCTCGAACTGGGGCGATTTCGGTCCCGACGATCAGAAGGGGCGGCTGAACTGGCTGACGCCGGACAAGGTGCGGCAGGGCGCAGCCGAAGTGCGGGAGGGGCTGTCGTTCTCGCTGAGCCTGCCGCTCGACGTACCGCGCGGCGGCGGGCTGAACGCGCGGCGGCGGCCACCGGCGATCATGCCGGCGCTGCTCGGCGACAAGCCGTATTTCGGTTATCGCGCGGACGAACAGGTTGCGAACGCAACCGATGTGGTCTGCGACGATTCGTTCTGCATGCACTCGCAGTTCTCGACGCAATGGGACGGCCTGTCGCACGTGGGCGGCGTGTTCGACGCGGACGACGACGGCGTGCCTGAAATCGTGTTCTACAACGGCTTCCGGATGGGCGAGCATCTGCGGGTGCCGCAAGAGGGCGACGCGACGGGCGGCGCGCGTGCGCTCGGCATCGAGGTGATGGCGCAAACGGGCGTGCAGGGGCGCGGCGTGCTGATCGACCTGCGGCGTCATTTCGGCGACGCACGCACGAAGGTCGGCTTCGCGCAACTGATGCAGGTGATGGAGGCGGACCGCGTGCAGGTCGAGCGCGGCGACATCGTCTGCATTCACACCGGCTTCGCGGATCTGCTGCTGCATGACGACGGCGGATCGCCGGCAACGGTCGCGAGCGCGTGCGTGCTGGACAGCAGCGATGCGCGGCTGCTGCAATGGATCGACGAATCGGGGCTGGCCGCGCTCGTGGCCGACAACCATGCGATCGAGGAACGTCCGCAACATGCGCAGCCGCTCGCGCAACCGGGCGCGCTGATGCCGCTTCACGAACTGTGCCTGTTCAAGCTCGGTATTCACCTCGGCGAGCTGTGGCACCTGACGCCGCTCGCGAACTGGCTGCATGCACACGGCCGGAACCGGTTTCTGCTGACCGCGCCGCCGCTGCATATCCGCGGCCTGGTCGGCGCACCGGCGAATCCGGTCGCGACCGTTTGAGCTTGCGGGCGGCCGCCGGGGCGGCGCTCGCCCGCATTTTTTTGCAATGCGACCTTTTTTCAAAAATCGCGAATCAAATGGCCGATTGGCACGGTATCCGGAAGAATCGATGCGAAACGGACCCACTAATTTAAAAAATTAACCAATACCGCTCGATACCTAAAAATATAGATACGTCAAGATTGGACTATTCTTGTGCATTGCACTAAATATCAGGGGATTGCTCCGATTGCGGAATTTCGCGATCGCAATCGGAGGCGGTGTTTAACCTGTTTAGTGGATGGTCGCAAACATGAATCTACGTTCGATCGATCTGAACCTGCTGGTCATACTCGATGCGCTATTGACGGAGAAACAGGTCACACGGGCCGGCCAGAAGGTCGGCCTCACGCAGCCGGCCGTCAGCAACGCGCTGGCGCGGCTGCGGTTCCTGTTCAAGGACGAGATCCTGGCGCGCACCGCGGTCGGCATGGAGTTGACGCCGCGCGCACAGGCGCTGGCGATGCCGATTCGACAGATCATGCAACAAATCGAGGAATTATTTGAATCGGATTATCAATTCAATCCTTTTACGTCCGAGCGCCATTTCACGTTGCGCATGTCGGATCTCACCGAATTGCTTTTGCTGCCGGCTCTGCTGCGCTGCATGCGCTTGACCAGCCCGAATATCGGCATGGACGTCGTGCACATGAGTGCCGCCAAGACCGCCGACGCACTCGAATCGGGGTTGCTCGACCTGGCGATCAGCGCCGGCCTCGAACATTCGGGCACGCTGTCGTCGCAAATCGTGTTTCATGACCGGATGGTCTGCGTGATGAGCCGCAGCCATCCGGAAGCGGGCACGCCGCTGACGCTCGAACGGTTCCTCGCGCTCGACTTCCTCAACGTGACGATCAATCCGGTCGACCACAGCCTGGTCGACAACCTGCTTGCGAACATGAACTGCACGCGGCGCATCGCGCTCAACGTGCCGCACTGGCTCGTCGTGCCGAACATGCTCGATGCGCTGCCGTATGCGGTGATCATGTCGGAGCGGCATGCGCTGAGCCTCGACGACGCACGGCTCGTGATCCGCGACCTGCCGCTCGCGATGGAGCCCGTCGCGTGGTCGCTGTACTGGCACCGGCGCTACGACGGCAGCAACGCGCACGCCTGGTTGCGCAGCCGCATCGTCGAGGTCGCGGAAGCGCTCGAACGGCACGGCGTCGCGGCGGAAGCTTAGGGTTCGTTCACGCAGGTCAGCCGACGACGAGCAGCGGCGGCAGCGTCGCGACGTCGGGCTGCTCGTCGAGCCGCCACAGGTAATCGAGCGCCGCGCGGATCTGCGCCGGGCTCCAGTGCCGCCGGCAGTTCTTCGCGAACTTCGCCTCGTAGTCGTCGCGCCGCATCGGCCGCGTCGGCGAGCCGGGCAGGTCGTCCACCTGCTTCGTGCAGGTCGACCCGTCTTCGCACACGGCCGTCACCCGGTTCGGCGCGTGCGCGGGATAGCGGGCGGTCAGCGCCGGGTCCTGGCGCACCGTGATCCGCTCGATCAACGCGCGCAGTGCCGGATCGTGCAGCGCGTCGGGCCGGTAGCTCTCGGTCGTGATGTCGCCGTCGAGCATCGCGCGCGCGACGATGTACGGCAGGCTGTGATCGGCGGTCTCGTGCGTCGACGGCGCCCATTTTTCGCGGTCGCGGCCGGCCGTCACATAACCGACTTCGGTCGTGTCGATCTCGATGCGCCGGATGCGGCGCAGGTCGCCGACCTGCGCGGCGACGTCGAGCGCCGCCGGAATCGCGGTTTGCGTGAGCCCTTGCGCGGGATAGAACTTCACGAAGCACTTGCCGATCCGGAACGCGCCGCCGCGCCCGCCGAATTCGCGCGTGTCGACGGCGAACGGCCCGGACACCTGCGGAAAGAATCCCGCCATGCCTTCGAAGATCGGCGCGGGGCCGGTCAGCCCGGCCCGCGCGAGTTGCGTCGAGAACACCGCGTTGCGCGCCGCGTCCGCATCGGCGAGCGCCTTCCAGTTCGACAATTCCTGGACGCGCGTCTGGTTCAGCGCGAGATGGCTGTTGATCGACAGGTTCACCGCCTGCACCAGCTGCGGCGCGGGCATGCGCATCAGCTTGCCCGCGGCGAGCGCGACGGCGGGCAGGCTGTAGCACGTGTGGTCCCAGCCGCGCGGGCTGATCGCGGCGGCGTCCATCAGCCGGCACGCGATCTCGTAGGCGATCGCGATCGACAGGATCAGGTCGCGGCCGTTCGCATGCTGCGCTTCGGCGACCGCGAGGCACGCGGACATGTTGTCGCTCGGATGGCCGGTCTCCTTGCCGGCGTACGCGTCGTTGAAATCGTAGTAGCGCAGTGCGGTGCCGGTCGCGAACGCGGCGAGATCGGGGCTCGTGCGCTGGTTCGTGCCGACGATCGTCGACACGCCGCCCGGCGACGCGAGCGCCGCGTCGCGCGCGATGCGTACCGGACGTTCGTCGTGCGCGGCGATCGCGCAGCCGAGCGCGTCGATCAGGTGCGCCTTGATCGTTTCGATCGTCGCGGCGTCGAGGTCGCGATATTGCAGCCCGGCTGCGTAGTCGGCGAGCTGCTGCGCGAGATCGGGGCGGCCGGGGGTGGCGCCGGCGGCCGGCAGCACGCCCGCGCGGGCGTGGGCGAACGGCAGCGCGAGCGCCGCGCCGGTCAGCGTGGAAAGGAAGTGGCGGCGGTTCATTGTGCGAAGACTCCGAAGGTTCCTGAGGCTGGGGAGAGGCGAGGTCAGAACAGCTTGCGCAGGCCGAGTGCCACGCCCGCGCTGCTGGCGCGGTCGCCGGCCAGCGTGTAGTGGAGGAAGTTGTAGTTGTAGTTGTCGAAATCGAGCGCGGCGCGGCGCGCGTAGCCGCCCGCCAGGTACAGCGTGACGGCTTTCGACAGGAAGTAGTTCAGCTGCAGCGTGACCTGCTGCGGGTTGGCCGGGTGCGGCGTGGGTGTCTGCGCGTTCGGCGCATTCTGCGCGCGGATGTCCTCGTAATAGAACGCGCCGATCGCCTGCAGGTAAGGGGTGATCGCGTAGCGCACGCCGGCCCACCAGAACGTGTAGCGCGTCACGACCGACGGCGCGGCGACGCCGCTCTGGCCGTGCGTGACGCCGGCCAGCAGCTGCGCGCGGCCGACGGACGCGATCGCGGCTGCGGCGTAGCGGCGGAAGTGCGCGAAGCCGCCCGGCTGCGGGGTGTTGACGTTGTCGAACGCGGCGGCGAGCGAGATTGCGCCGCCGGCATAGTCGAAGCCGGCGCCATAGGCGGCGTTCGACTGGAACGCGCCGGGCGTGCCGCCGAACGAATAGTGCGTTTCGAGCGTCAGCGGGCCGATCTTCGCCAGGTACTTGGCGACGTTGTTCTCGCGGAAGTTGACGCCGACGATCGCGCCGGCCGGCTCGTACAGCGTCGAGTACGCGCCCGTCGGCGAATAGCGCTCCATGACGTCGAACAGCGTCGTGTACTGGTGGCCGAGCCGCAGCGCGCCCCAGCGCTCGTGCTGCAGCCCGACCCATGCGGAGCGGTCGAAGCCGCCCGCGCCGGTGCCGGTACCGTTGTTCAGGTTGATGCCGCTTTCGAGCCGGAACGCGGCCTGCCAGCCGCCGCCGAGTTCCTCGACGCCCTTCAGGCCCCAGCGCGAGCCGCTCTTGCCGCCCGACGCCATCCGCACGAGCGATGCCGACGACTTGTCGCCGGGCGCGGCCTGATGGGTGAGGAATTCCGTATAGATGTCGGCCACGCCATACAGCGTGATCGTGCTCTGCGCGCAGGCGCCGGCCGATACGAGGCCCAGTCCGCACAGTGCGGACATCCGCTTGCCCATGGTTTGTCTCCTTCCAGGGTTTGTTCTTTGTTTGAGTTCGGCGCCGCGCCGGTCGAGCGGTGCGGCGGTGCTGCGGGGCGACGCTATCCGGGCCGGGTGGCGAGCGGACGGCATCGTGACGGGGCGCGTGCGCGCACCGCGCGACACGCGCATGGACGTGCGGCGATGAAGGGCGGCGCCCGCATTACCGGGGCACGCCGTCGGCGCGTGCCTGTACCGCCGCGTGACGTGCGAGCACGCGCTTCGCGCGGGCGACGCCGGGCGCGTCGACCATCCGGCCGTCGACGCGCAGCGCGCCGCGCCCGTTCGCACGTGCGTCGTCGTAGGCGGCCAGCACCGCGTGCGCGTCGCGCACCGCGGCGTCGTCGGGCCGGAACGCACGGTTGAGCGCGCCGACCTGCAGCGGGTGGATGCAGGTCGCGCCTGCATAGCCGAGCTCCGCGGACGCGCGCGCGATGCGCTCGAACGCGTCGAGATCGCGCAGTTCGTCGAGGCCGCCGATGAGGCCGAGCGGCAGGATGCCGGCGGCGCGCGCGGCGATGATCAGCAACTGTTTCGGCACGCGCAGCACATCGGCGCTCGCGCCGCTTTCGCAGTTCAGCGCGAAATCGCCGCCGCCCAGCATCATCGCGACGACGCGCGGCGACGCCTGCGCGATCCGGTCCATTGCCTGGAACGCGCGCGGCGTTTCGACGATCGCGACGATCCGCGTGCGGCCGGACGGCGCGCCGGCTTCTTCTTCGAGCGCGGCCAGCAGTTCGTCGATCGCCTCGATGTGCGAGCCGCCGCGTACCTTCGGCAGCACGACGCCGTCTACGCCGGCCCGGACGGCCGCGCGCAGGTCGGGCACGAGCTGGTCGAGCGGGCCGTTGGCGCGCACCAGCAAGTCGCGGCCCGGCGCGCGCAGCGCCGGCACGGCGTCGGCCAGCCCGTCGCGGGCGGCCGCCTTGCATGCGGGCGGGACGCTGTCCTCGAGATCGAGGATCAGCGCATCGGCGTCGCTCGCGGCGGCCGATGCGACGAAACGAGGGACATGCGCGGGGACGTACAGCAGCGAGCGCCAGACGGGTTGTGACGATGAATTCATCTACGGTCTCATAAAATGAAAGTCACTTTCATTTTTGTGATGGATGACCGCATTCGTCAAGATTATCGTTAACGCCTAGTATCAAGGAACATTGCAGGATGATGACCGAGCGAAGCTCTGCGGATTCATGTTGATGTCATCGATGATCTGCGTATAATGAAAGTGACTTTCATTTTTTGATGCCGGCCAGCGTAACGTGGCACCGACCTGACACGAACAGCCCGGCATCGCACGAGGTGGACATGAACAAGGTGGAGACAAGCAGTCCGGCAGAGGGCGGCGTGGCCGCGGTCAACCGCGCGCTGACCGCGCTGCTGGCATTCGGCAACGCGCCCGGCGGGCTGATGCTCGCGCAGGTGAGCGAGGAGACGGGGCTCAACATGAGCACGCTGTTGCGGATGTTCGAGTCGCTCGAGCAGTTCCGCTTCATCAAGCGCCTGCCGGACGGGCGCTATGTGCTGGGGCCCGCCGTGTTCCAGCTCGGGATGATGTATCGCGAGTCGTTCCAGCTGCGCGAGTACGTGATGCCGATCCTGTCGAGGCTGTCGGCGGAAACCGGCGAGACGGCCGCGTTCTACGTGCGTGAAGGCGACCAGCGCGTGTGCCTGTTCCGCATCCAGGCGCAGCGCTCGGTGCGCACGCACCTGCGCGAGGGCGACCGCTTCCCGCTCGACGTCGGCGCGGCCGGGCGTGTGCTGCTTGCGTTCAGCGGCACGCGCGGCGGCGACTACGAGAAGACGGCCGAGCAGGGCTACGCGGTATCGATCGCCGAGCGCGATCCGGAAAGCGCGGCGATCGCGTGCCCGGCATTCGGCGTCGGCCGCGTGCTCAGCGGCGCGATCTCGCTCGGCGTACCGCGGTATCGCTTCAACAAGAAGGTGCTGGCCGACTACCTGCCGCGCGTGCAGGCGGCCGCCGCCGAGCTGACGCATGCGCTCGGCGGCGATCTGCCCGCCGCAGGCGCGGCATTTCGCGCGGCCGACCAGCTCGGCGCGCTGCTCGAATAGCGCCGCG
Organism: Burkholderia sp. 22088; assembly: GCF_052045915.1. NCBI lineage: Bacteria > Pseudomonadati > Pseudomonadota > Betaproteobacteria > Burkholderiales > Burkholderiaceae > Burkholderia > Burkholderia sp. 22088. Next base: position 131,923 of record NZ_JBQEPY010000007.1, on the reverse strand, counting down.
CGCGGCTGAGCGCGCCTCGAAGTCCGCCTTGCAGTCCGCCTCGCACGACGCATACACCAACCAGGAGACAAGCATGTTCGTTCCCGACCCGCAGGCCGCTCACGCGGCCGGCGCGCACCGTCGCGCGTCCACCGGCCCGATTCATCCGAAACCGTTCGACGCCGGCGCGCAGGGGCCGCTCGCGGGCGTGCGCGTCGTCGACCTGTCGCGCCTGATGGCCGGCAACATGCTGAGCGTGCAGCTCGCCGATTTCGGCGCGGACGTCGTGAAGGTCGAGAGCGAGCGCGGCGATACGCTGCGCGCGGTCGGCGCGGGCGGGATCAGCACGAACTGGAAGGTATACGGGCGCAACAAGCGCAGCGTGTGCGTCGACCTGCGCGCGCCCGAGGGCATCGACATCGTCCGCCGGCTGGTGCGCGACGCGGACGTGTTCGTCGAAAGCTTCAAGCCCGGCGTCGCCGAGAAGATGGGGCTCGGCCCGGACGACCTGCTCGCGATCCGCCCCGAGCTGGTGATCGCGCGGATCTCCGGCTGGGGGCAGACCGGGCCGTATCGCCACAAGCCGGGCTTCGGCACGCTCGCGGAAGGATATGCGGGGTTCGCGGCGATCAACGGCTTCGCCGATCGCGAGCCGGTGCTGCCGCCGATGTTCCTCGGCGACATGACGGCCGGGCTGTCCGGCGCGATCGCCGTGCTGGTCGCGCTGCATGCGCGCGACGCGCACGGCGCGGCGGGGCAGGTGATCGACGTGTCGCTGTTCGAGCCGCTGCTGTCGATTCTCGGCCCGGCCGCCGCGAACTACGTGATGACCGGCAAGATCAAGGAACGCACCGGCAGCCGCTCGTCGAACACCGCGCCGCGCAACGCGTATCGGACCCGCGACGGCAAGTGGCTGTGCCTGTCGAGCTCGACTCAGGCGATGGCCGAGCGGCTGTTCCGCGCGATCGGCCGCGCGGAGCTGATCGACGATCCCCGCTACGCGACCAACGTGCAGCGCGTGCAGCACGCGGAAGCGCTCGATGCGATCGTCGGCGAATTCATCGCCGCGCGCGATCTCGATGCCAATCTCGCGTTCTTCGAAGAAGCGGGCGTGACGGTCGGGCCGATCCAGGATATCGCGCAGATCGTTCAGGACCGCTATGTGATCGAGCGCGAGGCGCTCGTCGAGCTGCCGGACGACGACGTCGGCAGCCTGCCGATGCACAACATCACGCCGCGCCTGTCGGCCACGCCCGGCACGTTCCGCCGGCCCGCGCCCGCGCTCGGCGAGAACAATCGCGAGATCCTGCTGCCGCTGCTCGGCGAACGCGAATACGAGCGGCTCGCGGGGCTGGGCGTGATCCGCACGCGGTAGGCGCGACGTGCGACGCGGCCGCGAAGGACGGCCGCCGCACCCTGGACATTGCATGGAGGAGACAACCATGAAGCCACGCTGGACCCATCGGCCGCCCGGCTCGAACTGGGGGGATTTCGGCCCGGACGATCAGAAAGGGCGCCTGAACTGGCTGACTGCCGACGCGGTGCAGCGCGGCGTCGCGGAAGTGCGCGAAGGCCGCGTGTTTTCGCTGAGCCTGCCGCTCGACGTGCCGCGCGGCGGCGGATTGAACGCGCGGCGCCGGCCGCCGGCGATCATGCCGGCGCTGCTCGGCGACAAGCCGTACTTCGGCTATCGGGCGGATGAACAGGTTGCGAACGCAACCGATGTGGTCTGCGACGATTCGTTCTGCATGCACTCGCAGTTCTCGACGCAGTGGGATGCGCTGTCGCACGTCGGCTCGCTGTTCGATCCGGCGGGCGACGGCGAGCGGGCCCGCATGTTCTACAACGGCTACCGGATGGACGAGCACATCCAGGTGCCCGAAGCGGGTGCGCCGCGCGGCGGCGCGCGCGCGCTCGGCATCGAGGTGATGGCGCAGACGGGCGTGCAGGGGCGCGGCGTGCTCGTCGACCTGCGGCGCCACTTCGGCGACGAGCGGCGCAAGATCGGCTACGCGGAGTGGATGGCGGTGCTGCGCGCGGACGACGTGATCGTCGAGCGCGGCGACATCGTGTGCGTGCATACGGGCTTCGCCGATCGCCTGCTCGACGCCGACGCGCGCGGCGAACCCGCCGCGCCGGACGTGTGCTGCGTGCTCGACGGCGACGACCCGCGCCTGCTCGAATGGATCGACGCGTCGGGGCTCGCCGCGCTCGCGGCGGACAACCACGCGGTCGAGGAGCGACCGCGCGATGCGCGGGCGCGCGAGCAGCCCGGCGCGCTGATGCCGCTGCACGAGCTGTGCCTGTTCAAGCTCGGCATCCACCTCGGCGAGCTGTGGCATCTGACGCCGCTCGCCGACTGGCTGCACGCGCACCGGCGCAACCGCTTCCTGCTGACCGCGCCGCCGCTGCACCTGCGCGGGCTCGTCGGGTCGCCGGTCAATCCGGTCGCCACCGTATGAACGCCGGCGCCGCGCGCATGCCGCGCCGGCGCCGGGTCTGCCGCTTCGCCGCTTCGCGCAGGCCGCGCGGGCGGATCATCGAGGAATCGCCATGTCCCATTCCCATGCGGCGTCGATCGCCGCCCGCATCGACCGCCTGCCCGCGACGGCCAGCATCTGGACGCTCGTGCTGTTCCTGAGCGTCGGCGGGTTTTTCGAGGTCTACGACCTGTTCCAGATGACCTACCTGCCGCCCGGGTTGATCCGCGACGGCATCTTTCACGCAGGCTCGCACGGCGTGCTCGGCATGTCGGACCAGGGCGCGCTCGGCGCGGCGACGTTCGCGGGGCTGTTCGTCGGCGAGATGTTCGTGTCGCGTCTCGCGGACCGCTTCGGGCGTCGCGCGCTGTTCACCGGCGCGCTGCTGCTCTACACGGCGGCGAGCCTGGCGATGTGCGTGCAGACGCATGCGCTCGGCATCCTCGTGTGCCGTTTCATCGCGGGCTGCGGCATCGGCGCGGAGCTGATCACGATCGGCGCGTTCCTGACCGAGCTGGTGCCGAAGGCGGTGCGCGGCCGCGCGTTCGCGCTGTGCTTCGCGGTCGGCTATCTCGCGATGCCCGTGCTGGCGCTGGTGTCGTGGTTATGGGTGCCGCACGATCCGCTCGGCATGTCCGGATGGCGCTGGGTCGTGCTGCTCGGCGGCAGCGGCGCGGTTTTCGTCTGGTGGCTGCAGTCGCGGTTGCCGGAGTCGCCGCGCTGGCTCGCCCACACGGGGCGCGAGGCCGAGGCCGAAGCCGTGCTGCGGCGGCTCGAGCAGGCCGTCGAGCGGGAATCCGGCCGGCCGCTGCCCGCAGTCCCGACGCCGGTCGCAGCGGCCACGGCCACGGCCACGGCCGTGCGGCGCGCGCCGTCGATGTGGGATGCGCGGCATCGCGGCCGCACGACGATGCTGATTGCGTTCAATGCATTCCTGAGCATCGGTTTCTTCGGCTTCAGCCAGTGGCTGCCGACGCTGCTCGCCGCGCAGGGCGCGAGCGTCACGAAGAGCCTCTGGTATGCGTTCGTGATCGCGTTCGCGTATCCGGTGTCGCCGTTCGTCGCCGGCCTGCTCGCCGACCGGATCGAGCGCAAATGGCTGATCGTCGCGTCGGCGTTCGGCGTCGCACTGTTCGGCACCGCGTTCGCGATGTCGGCGCAGGCGCCGTTCGTGATCGCATTCGGCTTGCTCGTCACGCTGTCCAACACGGTGCTCGCGAGCAACGGCACCGCGTACCAGTCGGAAGTGTTTCCGACCGAGATCCGCGGGCGCGCGCTCGGCTTCGTGCATTCGATCGGCCGCCTGACGGGGATCGCGAGCAGTTTCATCGTCGCGCTGCTGCTCGAACGCGCGGGGGTGTCGGCCGTGTTCGTGCTGATCGGCGGCAGCATGCTGATCGTGATGGTGTCGATCGGCGTGTTCGGGCCGCGTACCAACAACCGGGCGCTGGACGAGATCGCGGACGGCGCCGAGCACGCGGCGGCGTTGCGCGGGCTCGCCGAAGCGCCGACCGGGCGTGTCGATGGGCGGCGAAAATTGGGCTAGCATCCTGATCCATCGCGGCAACCGGGCACCTCGCCCATCGACCATCGCCATGAAACCCGTTGCCGTCGTATTGCACGGCCCGACCAGTGCAGGGAAGAGCAGCCTGGCCAGGGCGCTCCAGCAAGGGTCGGACGTGCCGACGTTTCACGTCTCGCTCGACGCGTTCGTCGAGATGTCGCGCCGACGTGACATGCGATCGGACGAGGAGCTGAATCAGGCGCTGAGACTCCACCAGCTCAACCTGCAGTCGACACTCGCACGGATCGCGGCCAGCCATTTCGAGATCGTGCTGGATCTCGTGCTCCGGGATCCGGCCGCGCTCGACGCATGTATTGCCGCGCTGTCGCCGCGTCAGACCTTCGTCATCGGCGTGACGTGCCCGCTGGATATCCTCGAACAGCGCGAACGCGCGAGGCCGGATCGCGGCGAGGGCATGGCCCGCTCCCAGTTCGGGCATCCGGCTTATTCGCGGCCTTACGCGCTGCGCATCGACACGTCGACATGCACGCCGGAAGAGGGCGCGCGCCGCATCCGTGCCCACGTCGACGCGCTGCGCGAGTGATCGTCGTCGCGCTTGATCCTGACAGGCTGCGTTCTCCCTTAAACTCGCCGGCACCGAATGTCATCGGCCACGCGGATGATGTCGTTCGCACGCGACAAATCGCATTGTGCCGACAAGCGGGAAATTCGCGATGAAACCGATTCCGAAGCGTTCATGCCGATAACCGGTTTTGCATGTTTCGAACGAATTGAAAGCGAATTTCAAGCGGATTCACGCGCCGACAGGCCGTGCGAAGCGGTTCCAGCGGGTAAACGCCAGGTTATAGGCCCGTCGTGTCCAGACAGGGGATTCATGGATTGAATGCGCGCCGATTCAAAATATAAATTTCGGAAAGACTTTGGCACGGGATATGCTTCGCAGTTCTTATCCGAATGGATCATGCGCCGGCTATTCGTCGGAAAAATCAGGCTGGAGCATGAACCGCCCGGATCTGACAAGCCGATTGTTTAGAGGATGAACAGTTTGTGAATTCGGCGCGGCAGTGCGAAGCTGCCCGCGGAACAGCGTCGTACACGGATTGAGTTGGGTGACTTGAAACGCAGGCCGTAACTCCTAGCGACGGCCACTACTGACAGTTCAGGATATGACATTACTGATTGGGGTCCCTCTGGAGACGGCCAACGAGGAACGGCGCGTAGCGACGGTTCCCGACGTGGTCGAAAAGCTGATCAAGCTCGGGTTCTCGGTGGCCGTGCAAAGCGGTGCCGGCACCGGCGCGAACTTCAGCGACGACGACTACCGCACGGCCGGGGCCGAAGTCGTGGCGACGGCCGCCGATCTGTGGGGCCGCAGCGATATCGTCCTCAAGGTGCGCCCGCCGAGCAGCGAGGAAGTCGCGCTGTTGCGTGAAGGCAGCACGCTGGTCGGCTTCGTCTGGCCGGCGCAGAACCCCGAACTGATGCAGCAGCTGGCCGCGAAGCGGGCCACGGTGCTGGCGATCGATTCCCTGCCGCGCACGCTGTCGCGCGCGCAGAAGATGGATGCGCTCACGTCGATGGCCGGCGTGAGCGGCTACCGCGCCGTCATCGAGGCGGCCCATGCGTTCGGCCGTTACTTCAACGGGCAGATCACGGCCGCGGGCAAAGTGCCGCCGGCCAAGGTGTTCGTCGCCGGCGCGGGCGTCGCCGGCCTTGCGGCCATCGGCACGGCCGCCGGCCTCGGCGCGATCGTGCGCGCCAACGACACGCGCGCGGAAGTGGCCGACCAGGTCAAGTCGCTCGGCGGCGAATTCGTCAAGGTCGACTACGAGGAAGAGGGCTCGGGCGGCGGCGGTTACGCGAAGGTGATGAGCGAAGGCTTCCAGCAGGCGCAGCGCGCGATGTACGCGCAGCAGGCCAAGGATGCGGACATCATCATCACCACCGCGCTGATTCCGGGCAAGCCGGCACCGAAGCTCATCACGGCCGAGATGGTGCAGTCGATGAAGCCGGGCAGCGTAATCGTCGACATGGCCGGCGAGCAGGGCGGCAACTGCGAGCTGACGGTGCCGGGCGAGGCGGTGGTCCGCCATGGCGTGACCATCGTCGGCTACACGGATCTCGCGTCGCGCCTGGCGCGACAGTCGTCGACGCTGTATGCGACCAACCTGCTGCGCGTGATCGAGGAGCTGTGCAAGGCGAAGGACGGCACGATCAACGTCGACTTCAATGACGACGCGATCCGCGGCCTCACGGTCATCAAGGAAGGCAGCGTGACCTGGCCGCCGCCGCCGATCCAGCAGCCGGCCGCGGTACCGAAACCCGCGGCGGCGCCGGTTGCGGCAACCGCGTCCAAGGGCCACGGGCACGGCAGCGGCGAGCCGATGTCGGCGAAGTCGCTCGCGATCGTGTTCGCCGTCGGCGCACTGGCGTTCCTGCTGGTCGGCCAGTTCGCGCCGGCCACGTTCCTGGCGCACTTCACGGTGTTCGTGCTGGCCTGCTTCGTCGGCTACATGGTGATCTGGAACGTCACGCCGTCGCTGCATACGCCGTTGATGAGCGTCACCAACGCGATCTCGTCGATCATCGCGATCGGCGCGCTGGTGCAGGTCGCGCCGCCGCTGGGCGAGGCCGCGGCGGAGGGCCGTCCTTCGGGGCTGATCCTCGGCCTGGCGGTGGGTGCGCTGACGCTCACGGCCGTCAACATGTTCGGCGGTTTCGCGGTGACGCGCCGCATGCTGGCGATGTTCCGCAAGTAAGGAGACGACAACAATGACTTCCAACCTGACTACCGTCTCCTATATCGGCGCGGCCATCCTCTTCATCCTCAGCCTCGGCGGGCTGGCGAACCCCGAGACCGCGCGCCGCGGCAACCTGCTCGGCATGATCGGCATGCTGATCGCCGTGCTCGCCACCGTACTCGGCCCGCGCGTGTCGGCCGAAGGCATTCCGTATGTCGTGGCCGCGCTGGTCGTCGGCGGCGCCGTCGGCCTCGTCGCCGCGAAGAAGGTGCAGATGACGCAGATGCCCGAACTGGTTGCGCTGATGCACAGCCTGGTCGGTCTCGCGGCCTGCCTGGTGGGCTTCGCCAGCTACATCGATACGTCGGTGCAGTTCAGCGGCGCGGAGAAGGCCATCCGCGAAGTGGAGATCTACGTGGGCATCCTGATCGGCGCGGTGACCTTCGCGGGCTCGGTCATCGCGTTCGGCAAGCTCTCCGGCAAGATCGGCGGCAAGCCGCTGCTGCTGCCGGCGCGGCACTGGCTCAACCTCGCCGCGCTGCTGATCGTGATCTATTACGGTCGTGCGTTCCTGCATGCGGAGACGATCCAGGACGGCATGACGCCGCTCATCGTGATGACGGTGGTGTCGCTGCTGTTCGGCGTGCACATGGTGATGGCGATCGGCGGCGCGGACATGCCCGTCGTGGTGTCGATGCTCAACAGCTACTCGGGCTGGGCGGCGGCGGCCACCGGCTTCATGCTCGGCAACGACCTGCTGATCGTGATCGGCGCGCTGGTGGGCTCGTCGGGTGCGATCCTGTCGTACATCATGTGCCGCGCGATGAACCGCAACTTCATCAGCGTGATCGCGGGCGGCTTCGGCACCGGCAGCGGTGCGCCCGCGGCGGCAGGCGCCGGCGCGCAGCCGGCCGGCGAAGTGGTGGCGGTGAGCGCGCTGGAGACGGCCGAACTGCTGCGCGATGCCAAGAGCGTGATCATCGTGCCCGGGTACGGGATGGCGGTGGCGCAGGCCCAGCACACGGTGCATGAACTCACGAAGGTGCTGCGCGAGAAGGGCGTCGACGTGCGCTTCGCGATCCATCCGGTGGCCGGCCGCATGCCGGGGCACATGAACGTGCTGCTCGCCGAGGCGAAGGTGCCTTACGACATCGTGATGGAGATGGACGAGATCAACGGCGATTTCCCGGAAGCCGACGTGTCGATGGTGATCGGCGCGAACGACATCGTGAACCCGGCCGCGCAGGAAGATCCGGCCAGCCCGATCGCCGGCATGCCGGTGCTGGAGGTGTGGAAGGCCAAGACCTCGATCGTGATGAAGCGCAGCATGGCGTCAGGTTATGCGGGCGTCGACAATCCGCTGTTCTACAAGGACAACAACCGGATGCTGTTCGGCGATGCCAAGAAGATGCTGGACGAGGTTTTCGGGGCGTTGAAGGCCTGACGGTAGGGGCGCATGGGCGTGTGCGTGTTCGGGTCTAGCGCTCAGCCGGCCGTGGAGTCAAACGGCGGGTTGATCGGGGCCCGGCGCGCCCGTCATGCGCATCGGAAAGATCACGGAAGTGCGAGACGGGATCGGATGTTTCGCACTTCCGGGAAAAGAGCGCGATCGATCGTCGGTGCGCGGATCGACGAACGATGCCAATGATGCCGTAGGAGCAGGCGGTGGCTCCATCATCGGCGTGACGATTGCCGAAGCCTGGCCGGCCGCCGGAATGGTGCTGGTCGACCGCTGTCCCGTGTGAACGTGCTATCGCGCCTATCCGCACGAATCAGGCATCAGATCCTTGCCTGCCGCCGATACCGCAGCTTGCCGCGACCGGTACCGGCGCCTCTCCTCCTCGTTCCGCATGTCACGCAGCCGCGCCGGCTCTTTCCACACGACTGCGCGTGACGATGTCGCCTATCCAGCCGCTCCCAGTTCCGCGAAACCGGTGATCCTTGCGTCGCATGCACGCGCCAGCGCCAGGTCGTGACTCGAAAAAAAGACGGCACGGTCTGCCGCCAACGTCCTGAACAGGTCGACGAGCACCGCACGCGACGCGGCATCGAGCCCGTTGCCCGGTTCGTCGGCGATCACGACGGTGGGCGCGCCGAGTGTCGTCGCCGTCAGGAACAGTTTCTTGCGCGTGCCGAGCGACATCTGCTCGAAGCGCTTGTCCATATGCGGGGCGAGCCCGAATCGATCGGCCAGCTCGAGCGTGCGGGTGTCGACGACGGTTTTCTTGGCCGCGGCCACGAGATCGAGAAACGCGCGTCCGGTCTGGAACGGATACGTCAGGCAATCGTCGGGTACATAGGCCAGCGCGGATTTCGCCGCGAGCGGCGCGGTGCGCAGGGAATGGCCGCCGAGCCAGACTTCGCCTTCGTCCGCATCGATCGTGCCGGCGAGAATGCCGAGCAACGTCGATTTGCCGCTGCCGTTTTCGTCGCACAGCGCCACGCACCCGGCGCCGGATGCGAAGTTGAGCCCTTGGAAGATGACGCGCTTGTCGAAGCGCTTGCCGAGATTGTCGAAGCGGAGCATGGATCGGGTAATCAAACGAAAACTTGCCAGGCCAGCGTGACCCAGACCACGGTCAGCGCGATGCCCAGCAACACGGATTGTCGGGACGCGTAGCGTTGCGGCAGATAGTGTAATGCGACGAGCGGTGCGCCCGAGCACACGAGCGCCGCCGCCATCTGCGATGACAGCACGCCGTGCGTCACCAGCAACAGCGGGGCGACGGCGGCGAACGGCAGCGCCAGCGCGGCAACGGTCAGACAGTCGGCCCGGCGCTTCGCGAAGGTCGACAGCGGCAACGATTGCATGAAGTGCGACGCGTGCAGGTGCGCCGCCTGCAAATCGCGATACGTCGTCGCCGCGATCAGCACGATGACGGCCTGCGCGATCAGCGTCAGCGGAACGGCGCGCTGGTCGAACCCCCAGAGCGCAAGCAGGAAGCATGTCGAAGCGGTGACCGCACCCATCATCAGGCAGTGCCCGGCGGTGCTCGCGGCGCGATCCCGCAGGATGCCGATCTGCAGCCTCGCGACGGGCGGCAGCCCGTTCCGGACAAGGACGCGGATCGCATCCGCGATGCGACGCGAGAATGCCCCCGGCATTTCCGAACGGGCGGCCCGCGCAGGGGCCGTATGCGCAATCGCGAAAGCGGCGAGCAACAATGCCACGGTCAGCCACGCGGGACGTATCGCCCCCTCGGCGTGAAAGCCGCCGATCAGGAAGACATTGGCAACGATCAACGCGATTGCATTGCGGATGTTGCGCGACAGCGCGGTCAATTGCCATCCGAGCGTGATCAGGAACAGGTCGAGAACGAACAGGTAGTTGATCGCTTTTTGCGGCAGGAAGGCGAGCGCGATGGCGGCCGCAAGCACGGGCAGCAGCAGCGGCGTACTCGCGACGATCACGACGATCGTGTCGATGGCGCGCCGGCGGCCGCTGGAGACGGGCAAGGACGCGAGGAAGGTGGCGAACGGCCCCCCGGTGATGGCACGACGCTGCGCCAGCACCCACAGGATGCCCACGGCTTCGAGCAGATGCACCCACGCGAACCGCCATTCGATGCCATGCGACGGTGCCAGTGCCGCGAGTACCGGCGCACCCAGAATGCGCGTCTGCGAAAACACCGGCATCGCCGGCAGCAACAGCATGGCCAGCAGGAGCAGCGCCTGCCAGTGCCTGCGCAGCAGGTTTGACGTCGCGAGCGCGTACCACCTCAGTCGGCAAGACAACATCGCTTCCAGCTCCCTTTCACCGTGCAAACGAACCCGGCATCCTGCCACGGTGGTCGCCGCGGCACAACCATCCCCGCCTTTGGCGGCCGGGGCGGCACGCACGAGGTCACCGTGCCGCATGAGAAACCGTCGCTGCGAATCGCCGCGTCGGCGGGCGGGTCACGGTGGCACGAGGCATCCGTCAGCGTAGCGGATTCATGCGCACGAAGCCGACGCGGATCGTTCGACAGGTGCCGGACAGGTGCGCGGCAAGTCGCGACACGCGCGTCATACGGCTCGGGTATGCTGGACGAATGCCGGGCGGATGAACGGGCAGGACCGCAACACGGCACGCCACACCACACCACACGCGATCGCATCGCAACCACCGGCCGCACCGGGCCGATTTCAACTCAGGAACAGGGATTCGACATGGCGGAACTGGACAACGAGCTGTATGAGCGCATCGGCGCGCTGAGCGACGCGGGCGATGCGTTGATGGAAGACGGCGACTACGAAGGCGCACTGGAGAAATTCCGGGCGGGATTCGACCTGCTTCCCGAACCGAAGACCAACTGGGAGGCCGGAACGTGGTTGATGGCCGCGATCGGCGACGCGAATTTCCTTCAAGCGGACTACGCTGCCGGGTGCGACAATCTCGGCCAGGCGATGCACTTCCCCAACGCGATCGGCAACCCGTTCCTGCACCTGCGGCTCGGCCAGTGCCAGTTCGAACTGGGCAATCTCGACCGTGCGGCCGACGAACTTATGCGCGCATACATGGCGGGCGGGCCGGAGCTGTTCGAGGACGAGGATGCCAGGTACTTGCGATTCCTTGCCACGCGTGCGGAAGGCATCGAGACGCCCTGACGCGCGCCGTGCGTGGCGGCTGGCGGCCGGAATCGCGAGCAGGCTTTGGCGGCCGCGTCGCGCCGCGATGCGATGCCTGGCGTTTTCTCCACGTGTGCACGACCTGCCCATGAACCTGACCTTTCCCCTCGCCGCCCAATCCGATGCCGAAACGCTGGTCGCCATTCGCATCGCCGCGATGCGCGACAGCCTCGAGCGCATCGGCCGCTTCGATCCGCGGCGTGCGCGCGAACGCTTTCTCGCGTCGTTCGACCCGGCGTTATGCCGCTTCATCGAAGCCGATGGCGTGAACGCGGGTTTCTTCGTGGTTCGGCCGCAGGAAGACCACTGGTTGCTCGACCATCTGTACATCGTGCCCGCGCACCAGGGAAAGGGCATCGGCGCGGCCGTGCTGCAACGGATCTTTGCCGAGGCGGACGCGCAGCGCGTGCCCGTGCGTGTCGGCGCGCTGCGCGGCAGCGATTCGAACCGTTTCTATATGCGGCACGGCTTCATGCAGGCCGACGAAGCGGAGTGGGACATCTACTACGTGCGCGAACCGGGTTCGGCGACGGCGTAGATCGCACATGCCCGCGCGTCGTGACGACGCATGCGGGGTGTGATCCGGGTGAGCGCATCAGCGTTTTCCCGGATATCGAATGCGCGGCGCATGCCGATGATGCAGAGAGAATATAACTACATGATCCGAGGCCAATCATGACGACATCTGCAACAAACGGACCGAATGCGGTATCGCCTGAAACGACCGGGGCGGCAGCGACATCCGACGACGCGGATGGCGTGCCGTCGATCCTGCTGGTTGACGACGAGCCGAGCGTGCTGTCGGCGCTCCGGCGCGTGTTCCGGCCCGCCGGCTACGAGATCCTGACCGCGGAAAGCGGCGAGGCCGCCCTCGAGGTGCTGGCGTCGACCGAAGTCGACCTGATCGTGTCCGACATGCGGATGCCCGGCATGAGCGGCGCGGAGTTCCTGGCCCGTGCCCGGGCGCTCTACCCGGACACGATGCGTATCCTGCTGACCGGTTATGCGGAGATCGCGTCGGTCATGCAGGCCGTCAACGAAGGCGGCGTCTATCGTTACCTGAACAAGCCGTGGGACGATCACGACCTGCTGCTGACCATCGAACAGGCGTTGGAGCAGCGCCGTTTGCGGCACGAGGCGGCGCGGCTCGCCGCGCTGACGGAAGCGCAGAACGAAGCGCTGCGCCGTTTCAACACGGAACTCGAAACGCAGGTTCGCGCGCGCACCGAGGAACTCGGGCAGACCGTGATGTTCCTCGAAGCCGCGCAGCGCGACCTGAAAAGCAGCTTCACCGCGATGGTCCAGGTGTGCGCGAGCATGATCGAGATGCGCTGCGGGTCGGCCAGCGGTCACGCGATGCGGGTCGGCGAGATTGCGCGACGGCTCGCGCTGGCCTCCGGGATGAGCGAGCTGCATGCGCAGGACGTCTACTTCGCGGGGCTGCTGCATGGCATCGGCAAGCTGTCGCTGCCGGACGAATTGCTGCACAAGCCGCTCACGCGGATGACGGCGGAAGAGCACGGCCTGTTCCAGCAGCATCCGCTGCGCGCGCAGATGGTGCTGACGCCGGTCGCGCAATTGCACAAGGTCGCGTCGATCGTGCTGCACCAGTACGAGCGCTTCAACGGGCGCGGCACGCCGGACGGGCTGGCCGGCGACTCGATCCCGCCCGGCTCGCGGATCGTCGCGATCGCGCGCGATTTCGAAGGGCTGCGCAATGGCGACATCGGTGCGCCGCATTCGGTCGAGCAGGCGCTCGACGCAATGCGTTCGCAGGCCGGCGTGCGTTACGACCCGCACATCGTCGAAAACCTGGCCGAACTGATGCGGGACCCGGCGAGCCTCGGCATCGCGGCGTCCGTCGCGGAGATCAAGTCCGCGCAGCTGCGCGAGGGGATGCAGCTCGCCGATGATTTGCGCACGCATCGCGGCGTGCTGCTGATGACCAAGGGCAGCGTGATGTCCGCACACCAGATCGAGCTCGTGCGCCGCTTCGAGATGCGCGAGGGGACGGCGTTCGACATCCTCGTGCTGGCCGGCCAGGCGGCGAAGCCGGCGCAGGGCGTGCCGAATGCCGGCGCGGCGCCTGCCTGAGCCCGGACGCGCGGCCTGACGGCCGCGGTGCGCACGCGCGCCGCGGCAACGCACTCACCTCGATTCGGGCGCTCGATCATGCACGGCACCTACAATCTTCCGCTCGTCCTGCTGTCGGTCGCGATCGCGACGCTGGCCTCCTATACGACACTCGACCTCGCCGCCTTCATTTCGCTGCTCGACAACCCGAAGCTCAGGCGCATGTGGCTGGGCGGCGGCGCGGCGGCGATGGGGACGGGCATCTGGTCGATGCATTTCGTCGGCATGCTCGCGTTCTCACTGCCGATTCCGCTCGGCTACGCGTTGCCGGATACGGGCGCGTCGCTGGCGATTGCCGTGCTCGTGTCGTACTTCGCGCTGTATGTCGTCACGCGCGCGCGGCTGGGCTGGCGGCGTCTGCTCGCGGGCGGCGTGCTGATGGGCGGCGGGATCGCCGGCATGCATTACGCGGGGATGGCCGCGATGCGCATGGCGCCCGGCATTCGCTACGATGCCGTGCTGTTCGCCGCGTCGATCGGCATCGCGGTGATCGCGTCGACCGCCGCGCTGTGGATCGCGCAGGCGCTGCGCGCGCGGCAGGCGGGCCATGCGACCGCCCAGCGCGTCGGCGCGGCCGTCGTCATGGGCGTCGCGATTACCGGCATGCACTACACGGCGATGGCGGCCGCGCATTTCGCGCCGGACGCGCGATGCGGGGCCGCGAACGGAGTCGACACGCCGTGGCTCGCGACGACCGTCGCGCTGTTTACGACGGGAACCCTGGTCGTCACGCTGTTGCTCAGCCGATTCGATGCGCGCACAACCTTCCTGCGCGGGATGACCGATACGCTCGAGCGGCTCGTGCGCTTGCGCACCGTCGAACTGGAACGCGCGCTGCACCGCTACGAACAGACAACGGCGATGCTGCAACGTACCCGCGAGAACATGGCGACCGAGATCGACGAACGCAAGGCCGCGCAGGCGCGGCTCGAACAGGAGAAGGAGGAGCAGCGGCGCCTGTTGCATGCGCTCGAGGAAACCCACGTGCAGCTGCTGCAGTCGGAAAAGCTCGCGTCGATCGGTCAGCTCGCGGCCGGTGTCGCGCACGAGATCAACAATCCGATCGGGTTCGTCAGCGCGAACCTCAATACGTTGAAGACGTGGGTGCGCAGCCTGCTCGACGTGATCGCCGCGCATGAAGCCGCGCTGCCGCAGCTCGATCCGGCCGCGCGCGATGCGCTGACGGCACTGGGCCGCGCGGCGGACCTCGACTACGTGCGCGGCGAGATCGCGACGCTGATCGACGAGTCGATCGACGGCGCGTTGCGCGTGCGGCGCATCGTGCAGGACCTGCGCGATTTCTCGCGCCCGGCCAGCGACGAGTGGAGCGTGGTCGATCTTCGTGCAGGGCTGGAAAGCACGCTCAACGTCGTCCACAACGAACTCAAGTACAAGGCCGAGATCGTGCGCGACTACGGCGACGTGCCCCAGGTCGAATGCCTGCCGTCGCAGTTGAACCAGGTCTTCATGAACCTGCTGGTGAACGCGGCGCAAGCGATTCCCGAGCGCGGCGTGATCACGATCCGCACGTCGAGCGACGGCGAGCAGGTGTCGATCGCGATCAGCGACACCGGCACGGGCATGACGCCCGATGTCGTCCGGCGGATCTTCGATCCGTTCTTCACGACGAAGCCGGTCGGGCAGGGCACGGGGCTCGGCTTGTCGGTGTCGCACGGGATCGTCGAGCGCCATCGCGGCACCATCGACGTGACGAGCGAACCCGGGCGCGGTACGACATTCTGCGTTCGGCTGCCGATCCGGCGGGCCGGCGGAAACACGAACGAAAGCGTGAACGAGACTGCGGCCGTGGCGGAGGTTAGCGCCGGTCCAGCAGCGTATCGCTCAGGACACTGAACGCCGCGGCCGGCAGCTCGTGCAGATGCTCCACCACGCTGCTGACCGGATAGAACGCTTCGACCGAATCGTCGAGAATCCCGACACCGATCAGTTCGACGCGCCGCTCGCGCAGCGCATCGACGCGTGCGCGCAGGTCGGTGCGCAGGATCGCCGGGTTGCCGTCGCCGGTTGCCGGGTAACCGTCCGACAGCACCATCAGGATCCGCCGCCGCGCACGCTGCGCCAGCAGCCGTTCGGCGGCCCAGCTCAACGCTTCGCCGTCGGGATTCTCGTGGCCGCATTCGATGCACGCGAGGCCGCTCGGGTTGTCGGAATCGAAGCGCTTGTAGACGCGCAGGTCGAGCCGTTCGACGAAGCGGTTATAGCCGAACGTGTCGCGGCCGGCGTCGATCCAGCGCTGGTAGTGCGCGCGCATCGCGGCGTCTTCGACGGAGCTGTAGCCGAGCGCCTCGCACGCGAAGCCGAGCTGCATCAGCGCATCGCACAGCGCCGCCGCGCACAGGCGGGCGAGCTCGATCTTCCTGCCGGCCATCGACCCGCTGCAATCGATCAGCAGGCCGACGGCCGCGTCGCGCCCGGGCGCGGCGCGCCGGACACGGAACGGCGTGCGGTAGCCGGGCGACGTGACGAGGCGGGCGAGCGCCATCCGGTCGAGTTCGCCGCGCTCCTGGTCGCGCTTCCAGCGCGTCTGCTCGTCCACTTTCAACGCGCGTTCGAGTCGCAGCTTGAGCGGCTCGGTCTGCGCGCGGGCCGCGCTTCGCAGGCGGTGCCAGCGCGCCGCGTCGCCCTTGCCGGTGAAGTCCGTCACCGTGTCGAATGCGGTAGTCAGCGGGACCGACAGCAGCGGCCGATGGTCCGCGGACAGGAGGATCGTGCCGGGTGCCGCATCGCCCGGCGTCGGTGATGCCGTGGACGATTCCGTGTCGGCGATCGCGCCCGCGCCCGATTCGGCCGAAACCGGCGCACGTGCATCGTCCGGCGCGCCCGGTCCGTCCGAGTCGAATTCGGCGGCGACGCTGTCGCTGTCGATCGTGCTGCCCGGATCGGCAGTGAACATCATGTTGTTCGCACCGGCCGAGGCCAGCGCGCGGACGCGCTCGACGATCCGGTGCGCGGCGCGGATGCTGTCGGCCGTCGAAGTCGCGGCGCGTGCTTCGTCGACGAGATCGTCCGACGCGGCGAGCGTCGCGTCGAGCGACGGGATGCGCTCGATCGTGGCTGGCGGTTCGTCCCACAGCGCGCACTCGATGCGCCATACGAGCCTGTCGCGCCACGCCATCCGTGGCCAACGTCGAAGCGTATCGGCGGCCGACGCCACCCGCATTTGCCGCAGGAACGTCGTCGCGCCGGGATAGCGCGCAACGAGGCAGCCGGCCACGCGCCGGTCGTCGATCGCCTGCGCAATCGCGCGCACCGCGGGCGACACCAGCGCGGCAACGTCATCGATCGCACCGAAGCGGACCCGCGCCGCATAGAGATCGACGAGGCCGACGATCGCGTCGTCGTCGACGTCGCCCGCGAGCAGCGTGTCGGGCAGCACCAGCAGGTCGCGCCGCGCGAGCGGGCCGTGGCGCGCGAACCGTACCTCGATGCCGTGTCGTTGCGCGAGCGTGCGGGCCAGCCGGGTCAGGTGGAGCGAGCGCGCATCGTCGTCGCGGTCCATCGCGTCAGGCCCCGACGTCGATGTAGTGGCGAATGATGCTGCGGATCAGGTCGGCGTCTTCCGCGCCGACCTTCGCATAGATCGTCGGGCCGGCGGCCGCTTCGGGATCGCCGGTGCGCAGCATCAGGTCGGCCCAGTCGATCAGGCGCCGCGTCGAGAACGCGCTGGCCAGATCCTCGCGGACGAACGCGGCGCGGCAGTCCGCCGCGATCGCCGCGAGCGTGCCGGCCATCGCCTCGGTCATGGCCGCGCCGAACGTGCGCTGCAGCACGCGCGCCTCGTCGGACGGCGGCAGGTAGTCGAGGCGGTACACGCGCCAGCGGTCGAGAAACGCCTCGTTCATCACGTTGGCGCCCTGGTAAAGATGGCGGAACTGCCCCATCGCGCCCGCCGCGTTGGCGGTCGCGAACAGCCGGAACGACGGATGCGGGACGACGATCTCGTTGCCTTTCTCCTTGAGCAGCAGGCGTCCGGCCGGTTCGAGCACGGCGGTGAGCACCGCGAGGATGGCTGGTTCCGCGAAGTCGATCTCGTCGACGATGAGCCACAGCCCTTCGCGCATCGCGGTCGGCAGCACGCCGTCGACCCAGCGGGTCTCGCCGCCCTTGACGGTCCAGAACCCGACGAAGTCGCCGACCGTCGTCTGCCCGTTCATGTTCGAGCGCAGCACGCCGTGGCCGGCCAGCGCGGCGGCCTGCTCGATCAGGCTCGTCTTGCCGGTGCCGGTGTGGCCGATCAACAGGATGCGCCGGTTCTCGACGATGTCTTCCAGCACGTCCGTCGCGCGCGCGGTGAACAGGTAGGCGGGGTTCCGGGGCGGCACGAGCGGCCCGCCCGGGCCGCGCGGCATCGGCACGCCGCCCACCTGCACGACGTGCGCCGCATCGCCGGTGGCCGCCGGCCGCGATGCGTGCGCGTGTCGGAGGTCCTGCATGAACCGGTCGCGATGCGCGGGGGCCGCATGGTCGCCCGTTTCGCGCCGGACGAAACCTTCCTGGATCCACTTGTGCAGCTTCGCATCGAGGTTGTCCGCGTCGACGACCGTATCGACCGACGTGCTGCCGTCGGGACGATGATGCTGGATGCGGTACATGTGCGCGCGTTCGGAGCGGCTGACGATCCATTGCCCGGCGGACGGGTCCGCCAGTTGCCGATAGACGCCGAGTACCGACGGGGCGGAGGGAGTGGGGTCAGCGGGTGCGTTCATGGTGGCGAGCGAGAGTGGGCGGCCGGCGCTTCATGCCTTCGATGCGTCGCGACGATTGTATATTTTTGGCGCGAAGGGCGACATGCGCGCGGGAATCGTTTCGTTTCCTTTCGTTTCGATGCGGCGCGGTGCGTAGCAGGCGGCGCGTCGGCCTGCCGTCATCACGTGATGGCCAGGTGTAATGCGCCGCAGCATGATCTTTCGGCACCCTCGCGACGGAATCGAAACGCTTTTTCGGTGCCGATCCGTCTGCAACGCCGCGACGTGTTGCAGTCCGTCGGCAACCTCCATGCGCGTCATCGTCGCTCGACCCCTCGCCTGACGCCGACCTCCGGGGCGTACGACGAAGCCCACCCGTCACGTTGGATCGTGGGCCGTCACGCCTTGATCAACGGGGTGGATTTTCAGTACCGTAGCAGGCTTGATCGCCAGGCTCCCATCGCGCCTCCCCGGGTAGCCCGGCGTGACATCCAACCATGCGCCGGTCGTCGATGCCGGCGAAGGAGTGTTGAACGTGACGGTGACAGGAACGGACGAGCGGGTGATCCGACGTGCCAGCGCGCTGGATGCGCCGGCCGTGCTGGAGATCTTCGATGAAGTGATTGCGTGGTTCGTCGACATCGGCAACGACGGGCAATGGGGGCGCGAGCCCTGGTCGACGCAACCGAAGCGGATTGCGCTCGTGACGGAAGCCTGTGCGCTGCCCGACGCGTGGGTGGCGGAATCGCCCGACGGCCGCATCCTGGGCGCCTTGATCCTGGGCGAATCGATGCCCTACGTGCCGCCCGCGACCGAGCCGGAAATCTACGTGAGGGTGCTGGTTGCGTCGCGCGATGCGCGGGCGCGCGGTGTCGGCCGGCGGCTCATGGCCTTTGCGGATGAGCGCGCCCGGGCTGCCGGGGTGCAGCGCTTGCGGGTGGATTGTTATGGGGGCGGGACCGGCGCACTGGTGCGCTTCTACGAGTCCTGCGGGTATGAGCGGCTATCGACCTTCGACGTGGACGGGTGGCCGGGGCAGTTGTTGGGGCGCACGGTGTGACGATGCCGCTCAGCCGGTCAGGCCGGCACGGCGCCTGTCGAGTCGGGCGCTTGTGCCGGCCGTTCCGTCAGCCGGAAACGGCCGGTGGTGCGACAGACGCCCGGTGGGCCGACGAGCCGGGATGCGCGGGCGTCTCGTGCACATCGTGCGCAACCGGCAGCGCAACCCGCACATAAAGAAACGCACGCCGCTCGCGATCGGGCAACACCTGCGGCCCATAGCTGATCGTGACCGTGCCGTCGCGGATCTCGCCCGCCTGCGCGAAACGCCATGCGCCGGGGTCGCTGTCGAGCAGGAATTCGGCGCGCGCATACGCGAGCGGTTCGAACCGCTCGGGAATCGCGACCGGGCGCCCGTCGAGCTTGTCGAGCAACGCTTCGGCCACGTCGAAGCCGTAGCCGTCGCGCACGATGTCGCAGATGAAGCTGCCGGCGATGCGCGGATTCAGTTCGATCACGTGCGGCACGCCGTCGTGCACGATGCAGTCGAGGTGCACCGGCCCCCACGTCAGCCCGGCGGCCGCCGTTGCGCGCGTACCGACGTCGATCAGCGCGCGCAGCGTCGGCGTGTCGAGATCGAGTTCGGATGTGTAGCCGCGTTCGAGAAAGCCGGCGCCATGCCGCTTCAGCTTGCGCATCGCGCCGACATAGCGCCCGTCGAAATACTCGACGCAGTATTCGTTGCCGCCCAGGAATTCCTCGATCACGATGCGCTCGGTCGCAAGCGCCTGTGCATCGGGTCGAGCGGCGGCGAGCGCGTCGAGTTGAGCGCGCACGTCGGCGATGTCCTCGCAGCGCCGCACGCCGTCGCTCGCCGAGCCTTCCGACGGCTTGACGACGACCGGGAAACGCAGCGGAGCGGCCGCGGCTGCGAGTGCCGCCGGCGCGGCCAGCGTGCCCGTGACGAATTGCGCGGCCGGGATGCCGTGCGCGGCGAGCAGTGCCTTCTGGTTCGACTTCGACACCGCGTGCGCGACGTGGCGCGCATCGGGGCCGGGCAGGCCGAGCGCGTAGGCGACCGATGCGGCGGTGCGCGCATAGGTGTCGTGCGCGGTCGTCACGCGCAGCGTGTCGATCTCGTCCGGATAACGCGCGCGCAGCCAGCCGGCGAGCAGTGCGGCATCGGGTTCGAGATTGACCGTCTCGACGCCGTCCGGAAAGACGCCGTCCAGACTGTGACCGGGCGCGGTGATGACGGTCACGGCCGCCTGGCGGGCGAGCGCGCCGCGCACGAGCGCGAGGCTGCTGCCGGTGGCGCGTGCGCCGATCACGATGAGTCGCTTCATGCTGGATCCTTGATCGGTGAAGAAGGGGGCATTGCGTGCCGGTCAACGTGCGCGCCGGCGCAGGCGCTGTGCCTCGAGGCGCGGCAGCAGATGCTGGACGACGCGCGGGAGCGTGTAGATCGGCAGCTGCGCGCACGTGAACACGAGCGCCATGGTGGGCGTCGCGGCGAGCCCGAGCGCGGCCCACATCAGGCCGACGTTGCGATTGGCGACGATCAGCGCGACATTGAGCCGTGTGCGGACGTCGCCGGGCGTGAGCCCGTACGCGATGATCTGGAAGCCCGCGTTGACGGCGAACGCGAGTGCGATGGCCGTCAACGCGCGGTGCGGCGCGTCGATGATCGATTGCTGCATGCCGGCCATCGTGCCGAGCGCGAACACCAGCAGCGCGGCGACGACGGTCGCATCGATCGGCGTCGCATAGCGGTCGAGCCGGGACCCCGCGAACCGCCGCACGAGCAGCGCAACGCCCTCGGCGCTGCCGATCAGCAGCGCGAGCCGCAACGCGAGATTCAACGGCGAGATCGACACGGCCGCATCGTGGCTGAACCAGGCCGTCAGCAGCGGCGCGGTGAGCGGGACGAACACCATCGACGCGAGAGTCGCGACGAGCGCGACGCTGGCGTCGAGCGACAGCATCCGCGCGATCGTCGACGTGCCGCTCGACGGCGGCGCGCAGTACGCGATCACGAGCGCGACCACCCAGTCGTACGGCATGCCGGCGAGCCGCGCGGCGATGCCGAGCGCGACAGGGCACGCGATCATCGTCGCGGCGGGCAGCAGCAGCGACACGGCCGGCCGCCGCGCGACCGCGCGCACGGCGCTCGGCTCGACGCGCAGCAGCGTGCCGAGCACGAACAGGAACACGGTGACAGGCATCAGCGGCCGCGCGAGGTCCGCGAGCGGCGGCACCAGCAGCCCGAGGCCGACGCCGCCCGCGAGCACCGTCGGGCCGCGCCGCACCAGCGCGGCTATCAGCGTGCGCACGGGGGCGCCTCGGGCCGGTGGTGAACGGCGGCGAAGCCGGGGCAGGCGGCGGATGGCATGCGGTTTCCTCGAAAGGGGGTGGGCCGGTACGGGATATCCGTCAGGCTATTCCTGATTATTGGCGAAGTAAAATGATATAAACTGCATCGGGAACAAGAGATAGTGATATGAACATTCCTCTGCTCGAAACCTTCCGGGCCGTCGTTCAGGAAGGCAGCGCGCTGCGCGCGGCCGAACGGCTCGGCTGCACGCAGTCGAACGTCACCGCGCGCCTGCGCCAGCTCGAGGAGTCGCTCGACGCGCCGCTGTTCGACCGGCACGGCAAGCGGCTGGTGCTGAACGACGCGGGGCGCCGGCTGATTCCGTATTGCGACCGCATCCTGCGCCTCGTCGACGAAGCGACGCAGGTGGTGCGCGAGACGCCGGTCGCGCGCAGCTTCCGGCTCGGTTCGATGGAAAGCACGGCGGCCACGCGGCTGCCGGCGCTCGCCGCCGCGTTGAAGGCGCACGATCCGGCGCTCGGCCTCACGGTGCAGATCGGCAGCGAGCCGGATCTGGCCGACGCGCTGCTGCGCGGCCGGATCGACGCCGCACTGACCGCGCGCGCGGTCGTCCGGCCCGGGTTGCGCTACGAGCCGGCGTTCGCCGAAGAGATGGTGCTGGTGAGCGCGGCCACCGTCACGCGGCGGCAGGTACTGGCCGACAACACGGTACGGCTGCTCGCGTTTCACGACGGCTGCCCGTATCGCGCGGTCGCGGAGCACTGGCTGAAGGCGCGCGGCATCGCGATCGGGTCGGTGGCGTCGTTCGGCACGTTCGGCGCGATCCTCGGCTGCGTGGCGGCCGGCATGGGCGTCGCGATCCTGCCGAAGCGGATCACGACCGAGCACGTGGCGCGCAAGGAGCTGCGGACGCACGCGTTCGACGATCTCGACAACGTGACGACCTATCTCGTCACGCCCGAGGAAGCGCCCGCGCTGCCCGAGCTCGACGCATTGCGCACGGTGCTCGGCCGGCAGTCGGGCGCGCTGCTCGCGCGTTAGCGGAGCACAACGCAAGCGCACCGCATGCGCGGCGCCGATCGCACCACGCGGAGACACTAGGCCGACTCGACCGCCCGTTCGTCCGCGAAGAAATCGGCCTCGATCTCGCGGATGCGCCGGCAATCCTCGAGCAGGCGCTCGAACGTCGGGCTGTAGAGGCCGACCGTGCCGAGCGCCGTCTGCAGGTCGGTCGTCACGCGCAGCGTGTCGCCCACCTTGGCCCATTGCTTGAGCCCGACGAACGACGGCAGCGCCTGGATCGCCTGCCAGGTGAAGTCCTGCCGGAGCACGCCGTTGCGCGACGACAGCAGCAGCACGTGCCCGCAGTAGCCGCGGAAATCCGTCGCCGCGGCGGCTTCGCCGAACAGCCGCTCCGGATGCAGCACGGCCTCGACGGCGGCCGATACATGGTTCTCGCCGCTGACCGCGCTCGTCAGCCGAGGATCGAGGCTGCCGTGCAGCCGCGCGTTCAGCTCGACGATCGTCGGGCCGTCGGCCGTATCGAACAGTTCGAGATGGGTCGGCCCGAAGCGGACTTCCAGCGCGTCGAGCACGTCGGCCGCGTAGTCGAGCAGCGGCGCGTAACGCGGGTCGGCGTGATTCAGCACCAGCATCTTGTCGAGCCTTGGTGCATGCGTGCGGTCGCGGTGCACTTCCCACAGGCTGACCACCCGATGGCGGCCTTCGAAGGACACCGAATCGACGATGTATTCCTGCCCCTCCGAATAGCTCTGGATCACGATGTCGTCGTTCGGCTGGTTGTAGAGCGAGCGGGTGGCGAGCACGTCGCGTGCGGCGGCCTCGACCTGGTCGAGCGTCCGGCAGATCTTCACGCCGGCCACGCCCGCGCTGCGGGCCGGCTTCACCACGAGCGGCAGCCTGCCGTGCGCGCGCGCCCAATCGAGCGTGGCGTCGACCGACGTGCTGTGGAAGTGGGCCGGTGCGCGCAGGCCGGCCTGGCGGATGCGCTCGTTCATCGCGTACTTGTCGCGGCGCGCGGCCGAGGTCGCGAGCGGATTGCGGTACGGCACGTCGAGCCGCTCGGCCAGCGTGTCGGCGAGTTCCAGCGCCGCGTCGAGGCCGTGCAGCACCGCGCCGATCCGCAGGTCGGCCAACTGCGCGAGCGTTGCGTCGAGGTCGCCGCGATGCTGGACCTGGCGGATGTAGTCGGACGGGACGAACTGGTTCCGGTAGATCTCCGGCAGGTCGGGGTCGCTGATCACGTGCGCGCAACGGATGCCGTAGGCGCGAAACGCGGGCGCCAGATAGGCGGCTGTCGACGCGCCGTCGACGATCAGGACGGTATCGATGAAACGATGCGGCATGGATTCCTCGCTGGGCTGTGGGATCGGTTGAAGGAGGCGACCGGTGCGGGTTCAGGCCCGCGTGCCGGGTTCGGGCGCATCGCCGGGCCAGCGTGCGGCCAGCACGATGCAGACGGCCACAAGCACGGCCGCGACGGCGAATGCGCGTGCCGCGCCGGCCACGATCGCGGCGCCCTGGCCCGCGACCAGCGCGCCGAGCGCCGCGACGCCGACGGCAGCGCCCACCTGGCGCGCGGTATTGAGGATCGCCGACGCGGTGGCCGAGCGGCCGGCCTCGACGCTGCCGAGCAGCGTCGACGTCAGCGCGGGAATCGCGATGCCGCCGCCGATCGCCATTGCCGCGAGCCCCGGCGCGAGCAGCGCATACGGGGTATGCGCACCGAGGGTCCGCCACAGCCACACGTAGCCCGCGAGCGACACCGCAAGCCCGACGATGACGGTCGCGCGGAATCCATGGCGCACAGCGAGGCGCGCGCTCGCGATGTTGGCGAGCATGATGATTGTGAGCGGTGCGAGCGCGAGCCCCGATTCGGTCGCGGTGAAGCCGCGCGCATTCTGGAAATAGAGGCTCAGCGAGAAAATCAGCCCGTAGAACGCGGCATTCGTGATCGCGCCGATTGCGAGCACGCCCGGCACGCGCGCGATCCGGAAGAACGCGAGCTGCAGCATCGGCGCGGCCACGCGGCGCTCGATCGCGACGAACAGCGCGCCGAGCGCGGCCGACGCGGCCAGCGCACCGGCCGCATACGGGTCGCCCGGCCCCTGCGCGCCGGCCCGGATGATCCCGCCCGTCAGCAGCGCGAGCACGAGCACCGCGACGATCTGGCCGGCCGGATCGAACAGCCGCGTGCGTGCGGCGGCCGAATCCCGTACATGGCGCACCGTGAGCCACAACCCGGCCGCGCAGATCGGCAGATTGATGAAGAAGATCGCACGCCAGCCGAGCGAATCGATCAGCAGCCCGCCGAGCGTCGGCCCGGCCGCGCTGATCGCGCCGCCGGTCGCGCTCCACCACGCGACGGCCCTTACGCGCGCGGCGGCATCGTTCGCGCACGCATGCGTGATGAGCGCGAGCGACGTGGGCAGGATCATCGCGGCGCCGACGCCCTGCGCGACCCGCGCGGCGATCAGCGCGGCCAGCGACGGCGCGAGCGCGCAGCCGAGCGATGCCAGCAGGAACAGCGCGAGGCCGTACGCGAACAGCCGGCGGCTGCCGAAGCGGTCGGCCAGCGTGCCGGACGTCAGCAGCAGCGCGGCGAACGACAGCGTGTACGCATCGACGATCCACTGCAGCCCGTGGACGCTCGATCCGAATGAATGGCCGAGGCTCGGAATCGCGACGTTGACGACGGTCACGTCGAGCTGAACGATCGCGAAGCCGAGGCTTGCGGCCGCGACGGTCGGGAAGATCGCGCGCAGCGACGTGCGATGTGGCGGTGCGATGGCGGCCGGCGCGCCGCCGAGCGCCGGAGCGCGATCGCTCATTGCGGCCTCCGTGCCGGGTGGCGCGCAAGGCAGTACGCGGGCAGGGTCACGTCGTGACCGGACGAACGGCGCAGCAGGCGGAATCGGGTCATCGGGCAGATTTCCGTAGGGCGGAGGAAGGGCGCCGGCTGCCGATCGACGGCCGGGCGCATCGTCGAATCCGACAGAAAACTAGCATCGACCTGCTAACGAATACAAATAATAACCAGCGATTTTTTAACCACCTTTCGTGTTAAGGCGCGGCGCGATCGACGCCGCCGGGATTGCTGAACTTATATCGAAAATTTTTGTTTGCAATCGACTTAATATCATTTCGCAATGCAATGTCGGTCTCCTAGTCTTGTCGAGCGCTGCGCCCCGAGGACGGCAACGCGCGGCGGCAGTGCCATGCCGCTCTTCGAACCCCGATCTTTATACGAGAGACCTATGACCTATCTCGCAGATGAACGCATCGTCTTGACGGCAGCGGAGTCCGGTCACATCCGGAAGACGCTCGGCGCACTGGCCTACGATCCGGCCGGCGGCGCGGGCTACATCAGCGCGGTGCGCAAGCTCGCCTACAACGCGTTTCCCGACCGGATCGTCGACGCGTTCGATCGCGCGAAGGCACCGACCGCCGACGCGCACGGCTCGATCGAGATCGACAACCTGCCGATCGACGACGACGTGAAGGGCAGCCCGCGGTTCGAGGAGACCGGCCGCTCGTTCAAGGCGGGCGTGTTGAGCGAGAACGTGCTGGTTGCCCTGAGCACGCTGGCCGGCGAGCCGTATTCGATCGCGCACGAAGGCCGCGAGCTCGTGAACAACCTCACGCCGCACAAGGCGACCGCACGCGACTATACGGGCCTCGGCTCCGAGGTCGAGCTCGATTTCCATATCGAGAACGCCGCGCAGGCGCACATGCCGGAAGGCGACACGTCGCCGTTCGCGTTGCTGCTGCTCGGCGTGCGCAGCGAAGCGGGCGGCGGCCCGTACACGCGGCTCGCCGACGCGCGCCGCGCGCTGCAGCTGCTGTCGCCGGACGACATCGCGCAACTCTACGGCGAGCACTACATCATCCGCGTGCCGTACCGGTGGCGCGGCGCCGCGCCGACGCCGCGCGACAATACCGACCTGAGCGCGGTGCTGTCGGGGCCGCTCGACGCGCCGCGCGTGACGGTCGCGTTCTATCCGGACATGGTGCTGGCAGTCAATGCGCGTGCGCAGGAGGCGCTGGCCAACCTGTATCGCGCGGTGCGCGAAGTGTCGTTCGGCGTGCAGGTACAGCCCGGCAAGCTGGTGCTGATCAACAATCATTTCACGCTGCATTCGCGCGACCGTTTCGATCCGCAATACGACGAGAACGACCGGGCATTCCGCTGGGTGCAGCGCGTGTTCGTCGCGCGCAGCCTGTGGAACTTCCGCGCGTTCACGCCGTTGCAGGCGCGGGTCTTCGATCCGAAGGCGCTGTATGCGGGCGACGCGCACGCGACGCGCCCGTCGCCGGTCGCGCAACCGGCGACGCAACGCGCGGCCGCCGCCGAACTCGAGGCGACGCCCGCGTGAGCGTACCGGGAACGCCGGGAGGAGAAGGCCGGCGAAGGGCGGCGAACGGGCGGTGAGCATCGTTCGGCGCCGCCCGCGTTCGGCACACGCGTCGTCAAACATCAAGGAATCCGGAAGACATGAGAAGAACCGCAATTCCCGCAGCACGCATCGCTCGCACGCTGGCCGCCGTCCTGCTCGGCGTCAGCGTCGCCGCGCAGGCCGCGACGTTCGACCTGAGCCCCGAGCAGCCGGGCCGGCAGCGCGGCACCGTGAACCCGGCGGTCGAGCAGGCATTGCCGGCCGGCTACCGGTTTGCCGAAGCGGGCACGTTGACGATCGGCATCGCGCCGAACCTGCCGCCGCTCAGCACCTATGCGACCGATGCGCGAACGGTCGTCGGCTTCGATCCCGATCTCGCCCAGCTCGTCGCCGACAGCATCGGCCGCAAGCTGAAGATCGTGCCGCTCTCGTGGGCCGACTGGCCGCTCGCGCTGCAGTCCGGCAAGGTCGACGCGGTGATCTCGAACGTGACGGTGACCGAACAGCGCAAGGAGAAATTCGACTTCTCGACCTACCGGAAGGATCAGCTCGGCTTCTACGTGAAGAACGGCAGCCGGATCGCGTCGATTCGCGAGCCGAAGGACGTTGCCGGGCTGCGCGTCGTGACCGATTCGGGCACGAACCAGGAAAAGATCCTGCTCGAATGGAACCGGCAGAACGTCGCGCGCGGCCTCGCGCCGGTCGAGATCCAGTATTACGCGGATGCGGCGGAGCGCTGGGTCGCGCTGCAGTCGGGGCGCGTCGACACGATCTTCAGCGTGAACTCGATGCTCGCGTACCAGGCATCGCTGCGCGGCGACGCGAAGCTGATCGGCACCGTGAGCGGCGGCTGGCCGCGCACCGCGGACATCGCGATCACGACGCGCAAGGGCAGCGGCCTCGCCGATCCGCTGACGGTCGCGATCAATGCGCTGATCGCGAACGGCAGCTACCGGAAGGTGCTCGGCCGCTGGAGTCTCGACGCCGAAGCGATCGACCGGTCGCAGACCAATCCGCCGGGGCTGCCGCGCACCTGAACCGCTCGCGTGCCGATCGCCGCGATGCTCAGGTGATCGGCCACTGCAGGATCACGATCCCGTCGTTGTAGTCGGCATCGGCGCCGTCCTCGGCGCCGAGCCAGCCGAGCCAGACGGTGTCGCCCGCGGACAGCGGCGCGAGACGCGCGTCGGTCGCGGATTTCCTGCCGTTGGCGAACGCGTCGATCCGGATCCTGCCGCCCTTCGAGTTCAGCGTGAACAGTCTGACGCCGTCCTCGCTGTTGCCGGTGAACGACGCGGCCGGTTCCGGCGCATCGTCGATGAAGAGCTTGAGGTCCTGCCGGTCGGCGGCATTCGCGTAGAAGATCGCCTTGAACGCGGTATCCGGCGGCAGCGTGAAGTTGCCGTTGCGATCCGACGACGGCTTGAAATCCGGCTGTTTCGCGGCCGGCTGGCCTGCGCCGATCTCGATCGACGTTTCCCAGCGGAAATAGCCCGATACGGTGCCGTCGCGGCCGAACACGGCGAAATCGGCCGTACACGTGGTGGCGCCCGCGGCCAGCACGTCGCTGCGCCAGTAGTGGTCCTTCATCGGATGGCACGGCGGATGCAGCAGGTCGTCGGCATCGGGTACCGGCGCGGCCGCGTCGCGTACTTCGGCTTCGAACGGCGCGACGATGCCCGCATCCTTCAACGCGAACCGGACGAACAGCACGCTCGCCTCGGCGCGCAGTGCCAGCGCGGTCTCGCGCAGGCGCAACTGGTCGCCCGGCGACAGCCCGGCAAAGAGCCGGCTGTCGTTGTGGCCGAGCTGCGCGGCGTCGCCGGGGCTCACCACGTAGAGGTGCCGGCCGTCGATCACGGTCGGCGCGTCGGGGTCCCGGCTCGCCTCCGGGTAGGCCGACAGCAGCGTGACGGCGTCGACGATCACGAGCACATCGGAACGAAGACCAGGCATGAGCGCTTCCTCCGCAACAAGGGGTTGATGCGGGCAGCCGCCGCGCGGCCGCCCGTCTGCCGCGATCAGTTATGGATCGAGATGAACGGATCCCACGAGAAGCAGCCCTGGCTCTGGCAGTTGCGATCGATGATCTGGAACTGGAAGTGGTAAGTCACGCGGCCGACCTTCAGGCATTCCGACGACCAGTAGTAGTTCGCGACCTTCTGGCAGGTCGGCACCTCGGGCTTGCTGGTGTTCGGCACCGGGATCGACGCTTCCGCGACGCGCGGCGTCGGCGTCGAGATCAGTTCGTTGCCGACGTTGCCGATGAACTTGTAGAACACCACCTGGTTCTCGAAGCCCAGCGACAGGCTCGTTTCACGCCAGCGGATCAGGTCGCCGACCTGCGCCTTCAGGTCGAGTTCGCCGCCCGCCTGCCCGGACACCACGTTGTCCTGGTTGGTGACCATGTACACGTGCTTCCAGTCGATCAGCGTCGGGCTATTCGGATTCTTGCTGGGATTCGGATATTTTTTGAGGATGGTTTCGGTATCGAAAGAGACGAGCACATCGGTAACGCGTGACATAGAAGCTCCCGTTTGAATGAATGGGAATTATTGTTGCGCGAATTTCGTCGCACAGCCGCCATTGCCTTGTCCTGCAAGGCTCGTCGCCGTTCGATGCCCGTGCTGGCGAGATGGCGAAGGCAGATTATCCCGTTCGGTTGTTTATGGAAGCTGTAAAAGTAAACAGGGTATTTAATTTGTTTCGGGCGGTAATTTTAAAATCGGAATCAATCGGATTGATGCGTGACATAAATATGCCGACATTGAATCTGTTAATTGAATGGCCGATTATTTTCGGGGGCGGCGGGGAGGGGCGTTTACCGGTAGGTCCAGAGCCGGTGCAGCAGGAACGTCGTGGGCGGAATCAGCAACGCGATCGCGACGATGCTCATTGCGCGGGACACGTCGAGCGCTTCTGCCGCACGCGCGAGCAGCAGGGTTTCGACGAAGCCGGCGAGCGTGACCGCGAGAAAGCGCACCGCGTTGCGCGTGCGCACCGTCGACGAAAAGCTCCACAGCGTGTTCGCGAGATACGAGAACGCCGTCGCGCAGAGGAACGCGATCGAGTTCGCCGTCACCAGCGTCGCGTCGAACCGCGCGAACAGCGCCGCCGCGACCAGCGTGTGGAGCGCGGTCGAGCAGAGGCCGGACACGCCGAAGCGCACGAGGCGCGTGCGCTCGGCATCGAGCAGGCCGATCATGGCCGTCGCGGCGCGTCAGCGTTCGCCGATCCGCGCACGGGTCGGCTGCACGCGCCGGCGTGCGCTCTGGCGGCGCGCATCGCGCGCGACCCGCAGTTCGACCACCTTGCCGTGCGTCTGGTAGCGGCGGCGGATCAGGTAGACGGGCCGTTGTTTCGACTCGTCGTAGATCCGCCCGATGTATTCGCCGACAACACCGATCCCGATGAGCTCGATGCCGCCGATGAACAGCGTGACCGAGATCAGCGACGCGTAGCCGAGCACCGGATTGCCGAACAGCAGCGTGCGGAGAATGATGAACGTGCCGTACAGGAACGCGAGCGCGGCGATGCCGACACCGATGTAGGTCCAGCTGCGCAGCGGCACGGTGCTGAAGCTGGTGATGCCTTCCAGCGCGAAATTCCATAGCTTCCAGCCGGAAAATTTCGAGTGCCCGGCACTACGCGCGTCACGCTGGTATTCGACGATGACCGTCCGGTAGCCGACCCACGCGAACAGCCCCTTCATGAAGCGATGCCGCTCGGGCAGGCTGCGCAGCGCGTTCACGACCTTGCGGTCCATCAGCCGGAAATCGCCGACGTTCTCCGGCAGTTTCACGTCCGACAGCAGGTTGTGCACGCGATAGTAGATCGCGGCCGCCGTGCGCTTCGCGTACGAATCGCACGCGCGGTTGCTGCGCTTCGCGGCGACGACTTCCGCACCGTCGCGCCAGTGTTCGATCATCACCGGAATCAGGCTCGGCGGGTCCTGCAGGTCGGCGTCGAGCGGGATCACCGCGTCGCCGAGGGCTTCGTCGAGACCGGCCGTGAGCGCCGCTTCCTTGCCGAAGTTGCGGGTCAGGTCGATCACCCGCACGCGCCGTTCGCCGGCGCCGATCCGGATCAGCCGCTCGAGCGTGTCGTCGCGGCTGCCGTCGTTCACGCAGACGATCTCGAACCGGATGCCGTCGATGGACGTCATCAACGGCATCACGACGTCGAAAAAGCGTTCGACGGCCTCGCCTTCGTTATAGAACGGCACGACCAGCGATACGAGCGGTATATAGAGTGGTTCCCGCATGATGATTTCCCCTGTGATGTCGCTTCACCGATGCACGCCGATGGTCGGTCGGCCGGTGCGGCGCAATCCGTACGCCGGGCGGTGGTGCGTTCTTGCCGAATGGGTGAACGCGGTGTCGGTCGAGTGGTCGCGTGCGTCCGGCATCGACGGCACGTCGCGCCGGTCCCGGGCGATCCGGCTGACGAGCAGCCCGAGCGACGCCAGCGTGACGAGCGGCATGAACTGGAACGACAGATGCGGCACGACCGCGAGGCCCGCGAGCGGCATCAGCCACAGCAGCGTCAGCCATTCCCGGTCGAAGCGCCGCCAGCCGTGCGTCCACGCATAACGCGCGTACCACGCGATCACGAGGCCGTACCAGGTCAGGTCGTAGTCGTACAGATAGGGGCTGACGAGCAGGCACGCGCACGCGAGCGTCGCGGCGCGCAGCGCGTACGCGCAGTCGCCGCGCCACGCATAGACGACCGCGATCGCAGCGACCGCGGCCGACAGCAGTTGAAGGCCGCTGGCGACGAAGGTGGGCAGGCCGGCCATCGTCGCGAGCGCGAACACCGACGGCATGCGCGCGAGCTTGGCCTGGCCCGTGCCGACGATCGTGTAGACGCTGTCGATCACATGCGTGAAGGTGATCCACGGGCCGAACCCGAACGCGAGTGTCGCGAGTGCGGCGCTGCACGCGATCGTCGCGGCCCACGCGGCCAGTGCGCGCCATTGGCCGGCGCACAGCAGCGCGAGCGGGAACAGCACCGCGAGCTGCGGCTTCATCGTCAGCAAGCCGAAGCAGATCCCGGCGTGCACGGGGCGGCGGGCCAGCGCGAGCAGGCCGGCACCGGCGAGCAACGCGGTGAAGAGGCTGGTCTGCCCGACGATCACCGTGAGGAACGCGCCGGGGAATGCGAACGCGCACAACCATGCGTCATCTCGCTGCACGATCGCGCGGATCGTTGCCGAAAACAGCGCATAGGTGAGCCCGAGCCACAGCACGAGCGCCAGCGTGTACGGCAGCCAGCCGAGCGGCAGCACGAGCAGCAGCATCGAGGGCGGGTAGAGCCACGGCAGCGTGCCGTCCGCGAGCGTCATCGTCGGGATCGCGAGCTTCTGCACTGCGAACAGCGCGGGAAAATGCCAGGCATCGGCCGCATGCCCGTGTGCGGCGAGCCACGCGGCGCTCCAGATCGGCGAGAAATCCTGCGACAGCGGCTGCAGCGCGCCGTTGTGCGACAGGTACACGCGGGTGACGTAGATGCAGATGAACAGCAGCTCGCTCGCCAGTGCGGCGCCCGCATAGAGGCGCACGCGCTCGCGATTGAGCCAGTGCGGGTAGCGGCGCGGGCCCGCGATCGGGAGTTCCGGATGCACGTCGGTATCCGGGTGCGCGTGGCGTGCGGAAGGTGACGATCTCATCGTGCGCTCCGGGATTCGAGCGCCGTGCGGCGCACGACGATGAACAGCACCGCGAGCAGCACGATCGGCCCGATCTGCGGCAGCTTCATCAGTCGGTTGAACATCTCGAAGATCGGCAGCAGCCACGCCAGCACGATGATGCCCTGGTCGCCCGGCAGCCAGCCTTTGTCGAGACCGTGCGCGATCAGGCAGAAGATCGCGATGCCGAGCCACGTCAGTTCGTAGTTCCACAGATACGGCGTCGTCAGCAGCGTGGCGACGGCCAGCACCGCGCCGCGCAGGCGCATGTCGGGCGTGCGGCGCCATACGTCGACGGCCGCGGCGAGCGCGAGCAGCGCGACCGCCGCTTGCGCGACCAGTGCGGCCGTCACCGGCATGCCCGCGAGCCGCAATGCGGCGAACGGCGTCGGCGACGCGAGCCAGTACGACGGGAGCATGAAATGCTGTTCGCGCACCGTCGACAGTGCCTGGCTCAACCCGTGCAGCGCACCGGGGCCGGCCAGTGCGATGCCGGCGGCCGCGAACAGCGCGGCGGTGATCGCGGCCGCCGCGAAGGTGCGCCACGCACGTGCCGCGATCAGCACGACGGGGAACACCACGGCCAGCTGCGGCTTGATTGCGAGCAGCCCGATCAGCACGCCGGCGACGACCGGGCGCTTGCCGAGCAGATGCAGCGCGAGTGCGGCGAGGCCGGCGGTCAGGATGCTGTTCTGGCCGAACAGCGCGGACATGCACACCGCCGAATACGCGACCACGACGATCGCCGCGGCGTGCGGCACCGGAAGATGCGCGCGCAATCCCGACAACCGCGAGACGGCGAACGCGTAGCATAAAAGACTGCCCGCGAAAAAGAGGAAATATGCGGGCAGGAAAGGCACAAGGGCAACCGGAGCGATGAACAGCAACATCGTCGGCGGATAGAGCCAGGGAAGCGACCGGTGCTGCAAATACGTGTCGAATTGTGCGAGCTCGGCCTGCAGGAATAAGGAGGGGTCGTAGGCCGATGCGGCATGGCCTTGCAACACCAGGTGCGATGCGGTCCAGAAGACGGAGAAATCGACGCCCGGCCGGACGGCGACATTCGACGTGAAGCCGCTGGTCACGAAGCCCCAGACAACCAGCAACGCGGCGAAGAGCATCAGCATGATGCAGCTGTACGGAATGATCCGGTCGGCTGTCAGCCACTGAGCGCGGCGTGTTGCCCGCCCGCGCATTTCACGATTGGCTGTGTACATGATTCCCCGTATTTGGTAGAGGCCGCTTGGTCAATCGCAGCCGTTTGATCTTGTGGTGCCTGCGGATCGAGTCGCTCTGAAATGGCGTTGTCCGGTGAGGTCATTGTTGGAGAAAAAATGGCGCGTTGCAAATCACCCGCTGAATGCCGGGATTTATTCTGGCCTAAGACGCACGTGAAAACCGCATTTTCAGGTATGAGAAATCCGAACTGCGGGCTTTCGTGTTTCTGCCTTGAAACATTCCGTCGTTTCGACCGGTTCCGCGCCCCGGCGATCGCTCGGGACGCGAGCGCCGTCGAGCGTCCGGGAAAATCCCGAGTAAAAATTTTCGATCCTTTGCGCAGCGCGGCGGCGGGCATTCAGGCGTGAAACGCTCGCCGGGAAACATATATCAATTTTGAAACATTTCGCACACTGCACCCCGGGCCGGGGAGAGCGGGCATCGTCGGAACCCTTGATGCGCCTCGATTTCGCCTCGGGTGGCCTGCTCTTTGCGTAAGCGTTGGCACGGCAGTCGACGATGTGACGACCGGGCGGTTCCGGCAAAAGACAGACGGAACCCGGCACCGGAATCACAGGCGGAAAGAAGGGCCGGAGCGCATCGGGGAACAAGCAGCTCCAGGTCGATCAACCGCGCAAGCCTTCGTCGGGTGACCAATGAGACCCGGTATCGTCAGGGCAATAAAAAGTCGGCATGGCCGCATATGGGGAATAAAAATGAAAGACCACAGCACATCACGGTTCGAGAACCGGATTAAAAACATATTGCAGCTTATCCGGGAGTTTGTCTCCCATTCATCTGGATTCCATGCGTCGAACGGCAGTCGTGCCGTTCCGGTCGATCGGATGGTCCGGTTCATCCGGCCGGTCGCACCGTACACGCCTTTCTCGTTCACTGCGTCACTGATACCCATTCGCACGGACAGGGGTGCATATCCCCGCTCCCGCGGCTGAGCGACGCGTCCCGATTTTTCGAGTAGTGCCGGTGGTGCCCAACCCCGACGTCCTGACCGACGAAGGGAATTTCATAGCAGTCCGAAAGGAGAATGCTCATGACAAGAATCATCGAAAAGATCGCGTGGTTCGTCCAGGATCAGGACGGCGTGACGGCCATCGAATACGGCCTGATCGCTGCCCTGATCGCGATCGGCATCGTCGTCGCGTTGACGACGGTCGGTACGGATCTGAAGACCGTGTTCAGCACGATCGCCGCGGATCTGGACTCGGCGGTAGCAGGAATCTGATGGACGGTACGACGAACGGCTCGTCCGAATCGTTCGTCGGCACCACACGGCATCAACGACATTCCTCGACGTATCGATGCACGGTCATCCGACCAGCCGGCACGCGAGGGCTTTGAAAGTGACCACCCAAGGAGATCAACATGTCCAAGTTCATTCAACAAGCCAGCCGTTTCGTTCGCGATGAAGACGGCGTGACCGCCATCGAATACGGCTTGATCGCCGCACTGATCGCAGTCGGCATCATCCTCGCGCTGTCGACCATCGGGAAGGACCTCAAGACCGTGTTCAGCACGATCGCGGCCGACCTGGACTCGGCGGTGGCGGGCATCTGATGGAGCATGCCGCGGACGGCTCGGCCGGTGCAGCGCTCGAGCCGTCCCCGGCGATCCGATCAACCGGGAACCGGAGACCATCATGCAAGCCAGGATGCGTGTCGTACGTCGCTGGATCGGCGACGAGCAGGGCGTGACGTCGATCGAATATGCGTTGCTCGGCGCGATGTTCGCCGTCGCGGTGCTGGGGACGGTCGTCACGCTGAAGGGTTCGCTTGCCAATGCGTACGAAGTGATCGCAACAGCCGTGACGGCCGCCGTGGCCACCGCGCTGGCAATGGTTTCCTGATCCACCGAGTCGACTGCGAGGTTCGCCATGCTACCTGTTGCGCCGCCTTACCCGGTTCCGTTGTGCGTGACGCTGCTCGCGGTCGCCGCGGCCAGCACGGACATCGCGACCCGCCGCATTCCGAACCGTCTCGTCCTGCTCGGCCTGGCCGGCGCGCTGGTTGCCCAGTGCCTGTTGCACGGTGTCGCGGGGGGCGCGCTCGGATGGCTCGCCGGTGCCGCGACCGGCTTCGGCCTGCTGTTGCCGTTCTACCTGTTGCGCGGAATGGCGGCCGGCGACGTGAAGCTGATGCTCGCGATCGGCGCCTGGGTCGGCGCGGAAATGACGTTTTACATCGTGCTGGCCACCTTCCTGGCCGGCGGGATCGGCGCCATCGCCTACGCGCTGCTGCGCGGGCGGATGCGCCAGATGTGGGCGAACGTGCGCGCGTTGATCGCGCGGCGCTCGCCAGGCGCGAGCGCCGAGGCCACCGGCGGCCCCGTCGAAATCGCATCGGTCGGCACGCTGCCGTACGGCGTGGCGATCGCGGCCGGCACGCTGGGCATGCTGTTCGCGTCGTGCGCGTAGCGCGACGGATCTGCAACGAGGACGGAACGATCATGAACACGAATCACACCGAACCGAGACGCGACGCACAGGTGGCACGCCTGCCCGATCCGTTGCCGTCGCGGGAAGCGCATACGAAGCTGGGCGCGCAGTTGCCGGCGGCGCCGCGCTCGCTCGACGATACCGGGTTGAGCATGACGTTCGTCGCCGGTCTCGTGCTGAAGTCGACGCTGATGCTCGGCCGCCCGTCGTACGGCGACCTGGTCGAACGGCACTGCCTGCCGCTCGCCGTGCTCGACGACGTCTTCGCGTTCCTGGTGCGCGAGCATCTCGTCGAGCTCACCCATCGCGGTGCGACCGATCTCGACGTGACGTTCCGCCTGACCGACGCGGGCCGCGTGCTGGCGCTCGAGGAACGGGCGCGCAGCGGCTACAGCGGGCCCGCGCCGGTGACGCTCGACGCGTATCTCGCGTGCCTGAACGCGCATTCGGTACGCAAGCTGCACATCAGCCAGGACGAGGTGTGGGCGGCGTTCGAAGGCATCGTGATCGACACGGCGGTGCTCGATGCGGCCGCGGCTGCGCTGAACGCGGGCCGTCCGCTGCTGATCTACGGGCCCGCCGGCAGCGGCAAGACCTTCCTCGCCGAGCGGCTCGGTTCGCTGATGCGGGGCCGCGTGCCGGTGCCGTACGCGATCTGCGCGGCCGGCGAAGTGATCCAGATCTACGACCCGCTCGTGCACGTCGATGCGGGAACGTCGTCGGGCGGCCAGTCGGTCGATCGCCGCTGGCGCCTGTGCGAACGGCCGGTCGTGATGTCGGGCGGCGAACTGACGCTCGACGAGCTCGACCTGCGTCGCGACGAAGTCGCCGGCTTTTACCAGGCGCCGCCGCACATGAAGGCGAACATGGGCATGTACGTCGTCGACGATCTCGGCCGCCAGCGCGTCGAGCCGCGCGACCTGCTCAACCGCTGGCTGCGTCCGCTCGATCGCGGCGTCGATTACCTGACGCTCGAATCCGGCAACCGCTTCGTGATGCCGTTCGACGTCTGGCCGGTGTTCTCGAGCAACCTCGCGCCGGAGCAGTTCTGCGACGACGCGTTCCTGCGCCGGCTCGGTTCGAAGCTTCACGTCGGCGCGATGGCGATCGACGACTACCGCGCCGTGTATGACGCAGCCTGCGCATCGCTGGGGCTCGTATCGGCGAGCGATGCATTCGACTACCTGCTGCATCGGCTGCACCTGCCGACCGGCAAGGCGTTTCTCGCCTGTTTTCCGGCGGACCTGCTGCGTCTCGTGGCCGCCGGCGCGCGTTACCGCGGCGATCCGCCCGAGGTGACGCACGACGCGCTGTACGACGCGTGGGTGAGCTATTTCGGCGCGGCACCCGAACGTGACGGCGTCCATCCGCCGCCCGTCGAACGCGGCGGACGCACCTTCATCACCGGTTGAGCCGTTTCTTTCACGATTCGTCGAGGAGCATTGCCATGAAAAACAGTCGAGCGGTCATGATGCTGGTCGTCGCGATGGTCGCGGGTCTTGCCGCGGTCGTGTTCGCGTCCCACTGGCTGGTACAGACATCCACGAGTTCGGTCACGCCGGTCGCGGTGGCCACCACCGACCTGAACCTGGGCGAACCGCTCGGGCCGAACCAGATTCACATGGTCAGCTGGCCGTCGGGCAGCGTGCCGACCGGCGCGTTCACCGATACGAAGGCGCTCGAAGGGCGCGTCGTGCGCACCAGCCTCGCACGCGGCGAGCCGGTGATCGAGACGAAGCTCGCGCCGGTCGGCACGAAGGGCGGGCTGTCCGCGGTGATCGCCGACGGCAGCCGCGCGATCACGGTGCGCGTGAACGACGTGGTCGGCGTCGCGGGCTTCGCGCTGCCGGGCAACTACGTCGACGTGATCGTCAACACGCAGGAACAGCAGGGCAAGACCGACGGGCAGAGCATCTCGAAGATCGTGCTCGAGCACATCCTCGTGCTCGCCGTCGCGCAGCAGGTGAGCCGCGACGACACGGCGCCGAAGGTCGTCAACGCGGTGACGCTGGAAGTCACGCCCGACCAGGCCGAACGGCTCGACCTCGCGCGCAGCGTCGGCACGCTGTCGCTCGTGCTGCGCAACCAGGTCGACCAGAAGACGCTGAACACCGACGGGGCGACCAAGCTGACGCTGCTCGGCAAGGAGCCCGTACCCGAAGCGCCCGCGGCGCCCGCTCGCGTACGGACGGTACGCGTGCACGTCGCATCGCATGCGGCGCCGGAAGCGCGGCGCGACTGCGTCGGCGTGCTGACGGGCGTGAAGGGCAGCGTCGAGTGTTTCTGAAGCAGATCAACACAGTCACATAAACGGCCGCCTGCAACGTGCGGCGGCCCTGGAAGTCGATAACCGGCACGGTGCCGGTCTCTCGGGGGATCAGACGAAATGAAGATCAAACCGCAATGCACGGATACCGGCCCGCTGCGCACACGCGTCGCACGGGGCACGATGATGGTCGCGATCCTCTGTTCGGGATGGCTGACGGTTTATGGCGCACTCGCGCAGGAAGGCATCGAGTCGGCGGTGCTGACGAAGGGCGGCGCCAGCGCGCCGACCGCCGTCGGCAAGGGGCCGATGCAGATGACGATCAGCATGGCGCCGGTGGCGGCCGCCGCGCCCGCCGCGTCGGCGGGGCCGCTGCGTGGGCCGAATTGCGTCGGCGCCGTGCGCGAGTCGACCAGCGTCAGCGTGCCGCTCGGCAAGTCGCTGCTGGTGCCGATGCCGGAGCCGGTCCGCAATCGGACGATCGGCAATCCGGCGGTTGCGCAGGCCACGATGGTGTCACCGCAGACGCTGTACATCCTCGGGCTCGCGGTCGGCACGACCAACATGATCGTGCAGGGCAAGAGCGGCGCATGCCGCGTGATCGACGTCGCGGTCGGCGCGGATGCCGGCGGCCTGCAGGCGTCGCTGCTGCAGCTGATGCCGAACGAGCGCGACATCCGCGTGACGACCGCGGCCGGCACGATCGTGCTGTCGGGCACCGTGTCGAGCTCGCAGGCCGCGCAGCAGGCCGTGCAGATCGCGCGCGCCTACGGCGACAGCGCCGGCGACCCGGCCGCGGGCGGCAAGCAAAGTGGCGGCGGAGTGCTGAACATGCTGGCCGTCACGTCGCCGCAGCAGGTGATGCTCGAGGTGAAGGTGGCCGAGGTGTCGAAGACGCTGATCAACCAGATGGGCAGCGCGCTCAACATCCAGGGCGGGT
Source organism: Burkholderia sp. 22088 (assembly GCF_052045915.1). Classification (NCBI taxonomy): domain Bacteria; kingdom Pseudomonadati; phylum Pseudomonadota; class Betaproteobacteria; order Burkholderiales; family Burkholderiaceae; genus Burkholderia; species Burkholderia sp. 22088. The sequence goes on along the minus strand of NZ_JBQEPY010000007.1, from coordinate 92,438 downwards.
TCGGTTCGTGGAGCGGGGCGCTGGTCAGCAACCTGCTCGCGGGGGTGGCGAGCGGCGTCGCCTTCAGCAAGGCGAACAACAAGCCGTTCAACCTCGCGGCCGACGCACAGAACACCGACAACCTGGTCAAGATCCTCGCGGAGCCGAATCTCGTGACGATCAGCGGCCAGGAAGCGACGTTCCTCGCCGGCGGCAAGATCTTCATCCCGATTCCGCAGAGCAGCGGCAACGGCACGTCGTCGATCACGCTGCAGGAAGAGGAATTCGGCGTCGCGCTGAAGTTCACGCCGACGGTGCTCGCCAACGGCCGGATCAGCCTGAAGGTGGCGCCGGAAGTGTCGGAGCTGTCGCAGACGGGCGTCACGCTGAGTGCCACCAACATCGGCGGCACGTCGATCCTGCCGCTGATCACGACGCGGCGCGCATCGACGACGGTGCAGATGAGCGACGGCGAATCGTTCGCGATCGGCGGGCTGATCAAGGACAACGTGACGGGCGCGCTGAAGGCGCTTCCGGGTGTGGGCGAAGTGCCGGTGCTCGGCGCGCTGTTCCGCAGCACGTCGTTCCAGCAGGATCGCACCGAGCTGATCTTCCTGATCACGCCGCACCTGGTGAAGCCGCTGCAGACCGCCGACGTGCCGCTGCCGACCGACAGCTTCTCGAAGCCGAACGAAGTCGACGTGTACGCGACGGGCAACATGGAAGGCCGCGGCGGTGTGCGCAAGCCCGGCGCACAACCGGCGAACGGCGCGGCAGCTGCCCCGCAGGCACCGGCTCAGGCACCGGCTCAGGCACCGGCTCAGGCACCGGCTCAGGCACCCGTACCGGCGCCGCAACCGGATGCCGCGGCCGCCGCGGCCGCCGCGCTGCCCGCACCGCGTGTGCCGCAAGGCGCGGACGCGCAGCCGCCGGTACCGGCCGAACCGCAGAAGACGCCCGCGCCGGTGGCGGCTGCCGCGCCGCGGCCCGACGCGGCCGATGCGGCGAACGCAGCCAACGCAGCCCGTGTCGCGCGCATTGAAGCCACCGCCGCGCGTCTTGCCGCGGCCGGCCCGGCCACACCGGCCCAGCCGGCGCACCGGCTCCCGCCGGCCGCCCACGCGCAGGTCGCCCGCTCGGAATCCGGGTCCACCGATCGTTGATGCCATCCAAGGGGACACTCATGAAATCCGCCTACTTCGTATTCGTGCGCCGTGCGGCGCTCGCCGCACCGCTCGCCTTCGCGCTTGCCGGCTGCATGTCGTCGACCCCGGTGTGGGACACCCGCTTCGGCGAATCGGTCCGCGCCGTGACGCAGGCCCAGATCATCGACCCGCATGCCGCCGAACACGCGGCCGCGACGACGGTGGTCGACGGCGGCGCGGCAGCGTCGGCGCTCGACAACTACGAAAAGTCGTTCAAGCAGGTCGATCCGCCCGCCAATGCGTTCGTGATCGGCATCGGCAAGGCCACCCAGTAACGACGGCACGCTCAGGGAGAACGCCATGAACAGCGCAGCCCGCTATCCGAAAGTCATGCGTCGCAGCCTGCATCGCCAGCGCGGTGCCGTCGCGATCATCGTCGGTCTCGCACTGGCGGTGATGATCGGATTCGTCGGTCTCGCGCTGGATCTCGGCAAGCTGTACGTCACGCGCAGCGAACTGCAGAACAGCGCCGATGCATGCGCGCTGTCGGCTGCGCGTGACCTGACTTCAGCCATCAGCCTGTCGGTGGCCGAGGCGGACGGGATCGCCGCCGGCCACCTGAATTTCGTGTTTTTCCAGAACAAGTCGGTGCAGATGTCGACGAACGCGAACGTGACGTTCAGCGATTCGCTGTCCAACCCGTTCCTGACGAAGAGCGCGGTCACGACGCCGGCTAACGTCAAGTACGTGCAGTGCACCGCGACGCTGAGCAACATCGCGCACTGGTTCATCGAGGTGCTGAACGTGCTGCCCGGCACGAAGCTCGCGAACGCGGCGGAGGTGTCGGCCAGCGCGATCGCGACTGTCGGCGGCGGGCAGACGACCTGCGCGATTCCGGTGTTCGTGTGCCGCGCGGCGGGCGCACCTGCGTACAAGGTCGGCGACTGGATCACGTCGCCGTCCGGGTCGTCGTCGACCTACGGCCCCGGCAGCTTCGGCTGGGCCGCGCTCGACGGCTCGACGAACGAAACCACCCTGGCCGGCGAGCTGTCGGGCAACACCTGCAACATCACGAGCCCGCCGGACCTCAGCACCACGGGCCTGAAGTCCGCGTCGCTGCGTGCCTGGAATACGCGCTTCGGCATCTATACGAACGGTGCGAACGGGTCGAGCGGCCAGCCCGACTTCACCGGCTACGCGTACGTCGGCCCGAACTACGGGCCGCCCGGAACGGCCGGCATCAAGGGCGACGCGTACACGCAGTTCGTCGCCGACCGCGCGAGCTTCAAGCCCTACCAGGGCGACGGCGCGCCGCCGTCAGGCAGCGGGATTTCGACCAACGGCACCGCGACGGCGAGCAATTACCAGACCTTCGGCGGCGACCGCCGCGTTGCGCTCGCGCCGGAGGGCGACTGTTCGACGCTGAACGGCAATAGCGGCAAGGTGCACGTCACGCAATGGGATTGCGTGCTGATGCTCGATCCGCTTCCGTTCAGCGCCGGCAGCGGCGCCGTCGTGGCGCACCTCGAATACCTCGGCTCGTCGGTCTCCGGCAACAACCCGTGCGCGACGCACGGCTTGCCCGGCAGCGGCAGCGCGTCCGGGACCCAGGTTCCGATGCTCGTTCAATAGCGGAGAGATGATCATGAAGAAGCCGCCGTTTCGCCGTTCGCGCACCCGTGGCGTCGCCGCCGTCGAGTTCGCGCTCGTGCTGGTACCGATGATCATGCTCGCGACCGGCGTGGCCGAGTTCGGCCGCGCGATCTACCAGTACGAGACGCTGACCAAGGCGACGCGCAATGCGGCGCGCTACCTGTCGGTCTGGCTGCCGACCGACAGCGCGTACCCGGTGTCGCAGGCGCAGTGCCTCGTCGTCTACGGCAGCACGACGTGCGGCTCGTCGGGCACCGAGCTGGTGCCTGGGCTCACGACGTCGATGGTGACGATCTGCGACGCGCAGCGCACGACCGGCTGCAGCGACACGTCCGATCCGTCGCAGTTCGCGAACCTGCCGACCTACGACTCGGACAACAACACGGCAAGCGGGACGGCGACGGGCGCGATCAACGTCGTCGAAGTGAAGATCACGGGCTACAAATACCAGCCGATTCCCGCCTACCCGTGGCTGCCGTCGATCACCTTCAACAACATCGTCACCGTGATGAGGCAAGTGTCATGAACGCACGCCATGCCCCCCAGTCACGCCGCCGCGCCCAGCGCGGCTCGACGATCGTCGAGTTCGCGCTGATCGCGTCGGTCCTGATCATGCTGCTGATCGGCATCTTCGAATTCGGCCGCGTGTTGTTCTACTGGAACACCGCGAGCGAAGCCGTGCGTCTCGGCGCGCGCACGGCGGTGGTGTGCGACGTGAACGCCGCCGGCGTCGCGAAGCGCGTGAGGGCGCTGCTGCCGCTGCTGTCGAACGCGAACGTGTCGGTGAACTACTCGCCGGCGAGCTGCGACGTGAATTCGTGCGCGTTCGTGACCGTCAGCGTCACGAACGTCACGGTCAAGACGATGATCCCGTTCGTGAATGTCTCGGTCAGGATGCCGGCTTTCGCGACGACGCTGCCGCGCGAAAGCCTGACTTCCGCGACCGGCGGCCCAAACTGCAATTGATCGAACAGGCGAGGCACACGACATGATCAACATCCTCGTAGCTTCCGACGATACCGCGCGACTCACGCAGATCGCGCGCCTCGTGGCCGACTGCGGACGTTATCGCGCCACGCGCGCGACCGGCCGCCCGTCGCAGATCGAACATCGTACCGACGGGCTCGACGCGTTCGACATCCTGCTGGTCGACGGCACGTCGCTCGAGCCGTCCGAACTGTCGGCGATCGAGCGCATCTGCCGCGCGCACGCGGGCCTGACCTGCATTCTCGTGACGGCGGACACGTCGCAGCACATGCTGCTCGACGCGATGCGCGCGGGCGCGCGGGACGTGCTGCAGTGGCCGCTCGATCCACAGGCGCTCGGCAATGCGCTCGAGCGCGCGGCCGCGCAAAGCACGCGGCGCGACACCGACGATACGCGGATCGTGTCGTTCATGTCGTGCAAGGGCGGGGCCGGCACGAGCTTCGCGGCCAGCAACATCGCATTCGAGATCGCGGAAGGCTTCAAGCGCCGCGTGCTGCTGATCGACCTGAACCAGCAGTTCGCCGATGCGGCGTTCCTCGTCAGCGACGAAACCCCGCCGTCGACGTTGCCGCAACTGTGCACGCAGATCGAGCGGCTCGACAGCGCATTTCTCGACGCGAGCGTCGCGCACGTGACGGAGAACTTCCACGTGCTCGCGGGCGCAGGCGACCCGGTCAAGGCCGCCGAGATGCGCGAGGACGCGCTCGAATGGATCCTGGGTGTTGCCGCGCCGCGCTACGACTTCGTGATCTTCGACGTCGGTGTCTGCATCAATCCGCTGTCGATGGTCGCGCTGGATCGCAGCGACCAGATCCAGCTGGTGCTGCAGCCCGCGATGCCGCACGTGCGCGCGGGCCGCCGGCTGCTGGAGATCCTCGTGTCGCTCGGCTACTCGACCGACCAGTTGCGTCTGATCGTGAACCGCGCGACGCGCGCGAGCGACCGTACCCGCACTGCGCTCGAGGAAGTGCTCGGCCTGCAGGCGGCCTGCACGATCCCCGACGATGCGGACACCGTGCTCGAAGCGATCAACCAGGGCCATCCGGTGTCGCGGCTCGCGCGCGGCACGGCGGTCGTGCGCGCGTTGCAAGGCTGCGCGAAGCAACTCGTCGACGGGGAGGTGCGCGCGGGGCACTCCACCACGCAAAGCGAACCGCTGATGTCCCGGCTTTTCGGCCGCAGGGCCACGCCGAAGCTCAAGTCCATGTAAATCTTTCGGGGAACCATCATGTCATTGCGCGAACAGATGTCGTTGCACCGGGCCCAGCCGCACGCGGCGGGCAGCGAACCGGCCGGCCCGGCGCATTCGTCGGTGCGCGACGCATACCAGAAGCTGCGCCGCGAAATCCACCTGGCCGTGCTCGAACGCGTCGAGCTCGAGCGCCTGTCTCGGATGCAGCAAGAGTCGGTCCGCATGGAGATCGGCGCCCTGATCGCGCGCATCCTCGACGAGGAGCGGCTGCCCGCGAACGACATCGAGCGGCGGCAGCTCGCGATCGACGTGTACGACGAGATGTTCGGCTTCGGCCCGCTCGAAGCGCTGCTGCGCGACCCCGGCATTTCCGACATCCTCGTGAACACGTACCGGCAGGTCTATGTCGAGCGCGCCGGCCAGCTCGAACTGACCGACGTGACGTTCTACGACGATGCGCACCTGATGAAGGTGATCGAGAAGATCGTGTCGCGCGTCGGGCGCCGCATCGACGAATCGAGCCCGATGGTCGATGCACGCCTGCCGGACGGCTCGCGCGTGAACGCGATCATCCCGCCGTCCGCGATCGACGGGCCGCTGATGTCGATCCGGCGCTTCGCGGTCAATCCGCTGAAGATGGACGACCTCGTGCGCTACCACAGCCTGACGCCGCCGATGGCCGAACTGCTCGATGCGCTGTCGCGCGCGAAGGTGAACGTGCTGGTGTCGGGCGGCACCGGCAGCGGCAAGACGACGCTGCTCAACATCCTGTCCGGCTACATTCCGCGCAACGAGCGGATCGTGACGATCGAGGACGCCGCCGAGCTGCAACTGCAGCAGCCGCATGTGCTGCGGCTCGAAACGCGCCCGCCGAACATCGAGGGCAAGGGCGAGATCACGCAGCGCACGCTGGTGCGCAACGCGCTGCGGATGCGCCCCGACCGGATCATCCTCGGCGAAGTGCGCGGCGCCGAAGCGCTCGACATGCTCAACGCGATGAACACCGGCCACGAAGGCTCGCTCGCGACGATCCACGCGAACACACCGCGCGACGCGCTGACGCGGCTCGAGAACATGATCAGCGTCTCCGGCCTGACGCTGCCGCCGAAGACGATGCGCCAGCAGATCGCATCGGCGATCTCGGTGGTCGTGCAGGCGGCGCGGCTGACGGACGGCAAGCGCAAGATCGTCAGCATCCAGGAGCTGACCGGGATGGAAGGCGACATCATCAACATGCAGGAGATCTTCACGTTCAAGCGCTCGGGCGTGGATCGCGACGGCTCGGTACGCGGCCACTTCTGCGCGACCGGCGTGCGGCCGAAGTTCGTCGAGCGGCTGCAGGCATTCGGCATCAACCTGCCGGATTCGCTGTACGACCCGTCTCAGCGGTACGAGACGAACTGACGACAGGGCGCTGTTCGCTGCCGGGGAGGCTTCATGAACACGATCTTTTACGGTTTTGTGATTCTCACCTTCGTCGCGGTGGTGCTCGCGATCGAAGGGGGCTATCAATGGTGGAACGCGCGGCACGGCTCCGCCGCGCGCCGGATCGAATCGCGCATCCGCTCGATGTCGGCCGGCGGCAACGTTCAGCAGGAACGGCTGTCGATCCTGAAGAAGCGGATGCTCGACGAATCGAAGCCGTTCGACCGGCTGCTGCTGCGGGTGCCGCGCGTGCACCGGCTCGATCTCGTGATCCAGCAATCGGGGCTCGACTGGACGCTGCCGAAGCTGATCATGCTGAGCACGGTGTTCACGGCGTTCGCGTGGCTCGTACTGAGCTTCGCGACGCTGCCGCAACTCGCGGTGCTGCCGCTCGCACTGTTCGCCGGATGCGCGCCGATCATGTACGTGCTGCGCTGCCGCGGGCGCCGGATGCGCAAGCTCGAGCGGCAGTTGCCGGACATCTGCGACATGATCGCGCGCGCGTTGAGGTCCGGTCACTCGTTCACGAGCACGCTCGGGATGGTCGGCGACGAGTTTCCCGACCCGATGGGCGGCGAGTTCCGGGTCACCTTCGACGAGGTCAACTACGGCGTGCCGCTGCACGACGCGCTGATGAACCTCGCCACGCGCGTGCCGGTACAGGACCTGCGTTACTTCGTGATCGCGGTGCTGATCCAGCGCGAGACGGGCGGCAACCTGGCCGAGCTGCTCGACAGCATCGCCGCGCTGATCCGGGAGCGCTTCAAGCTGTTCGACAAGGTGCGCGTGCTGTCCGCGGAAGGGCGGCTGTCGGCATGGATTCTCGGGCTGCTGCCGTTCGGCACAGCCGCGGTGATGGCCGTGCTGAACCGAGAATTCCTGTCGGTGCTCTGGGAAGATCCGGCCGGGATCAGGATGGTCGGCACGATGCTGGTGTCGATGTTGTTCGGCCTGTTCTGGATCCGCCGCATTGTCCGCATTCGCGTCTGACGCGCGAATCGTATAACGAACCGTTGCGAGGCTGTCATGCAAAACCTGAGCGTAGTCCAGGCCGTGATGCTGGGCGGCTTGTTCATCTTCGTGGCCGGCGGCGCGCTTGTCGCGATGCTGCTGTTCGCGCCACGCAGCATCCAGCGCCGGATCCAGCAGGCCGGTGGAACCGGGGCGGGCGCGACTGCCGTTGCGGGCACCGGCGACGGCGACGACCTGGCGTCGCGCTGGGTTGCGAAGCTGGTGGAGCTGTCTACCCCGATCTCGAGGCTGTCGGTGCCGAAGCAGGGCTGGGAGAATTCGCCGCTGCGCATCCGGCTCATGAATGCCGGCTGGCGCAACCAGAGTGCGGCCGCGCTTTATTTCACCGCGAAGACGGCATTGGCACTCGGGTTGCCGTGCGCGGCGCTGCTGGCGCTGATCACGACCCGGCTCGGCGACGAGCGCGAGATCCTGTCGGTCATCCTCGTCGCGCTTGCCGGCATCGGCTACTACATCCCGAACATCGTGCTGTCGCAGCGGGTCAAGGTGCGCCAGCAGAAGATCTTCGAGGATTTCCCGGACGCGCTCGACCTGCTGACGGTCTGCGTCGAAGCGGGGCTCGGGCTCGACGCGGCGCTGATGAAGGTGAGCGAGGAGCTGCGGTTCAGCAGCGAGGTGGTCGCGAGCGAACTCGACCTGCTGCTGCTCGAGATGCGCTCCGGTTTCACGAAGGAGACGGCGCTGCGCAATCTCGCGCTGCGTACCGGCGTGGAGGACATAGAGGCGTTCTGCGCGATGCTGATCCAGGCCGACCGGTTCGGCACGAGCATCAGCGAATCGCTGCGCGTGTTGTCCGACATGCTGCGCACGCGGCGCCGGATGCGTGCGGAGGAGCGGGCCGCGAAGATCGCGTTGAAGCTGCTGTTCCCGTTGATCTTCTGCATCTTCCCCGCGCTGATGGTGGTGCTGCTCGGACCGGCCATGATCCACGTCTATCGCGTGCTGCTGCCGACATTCGTTGGCATCGCACAGTGAACGACGAGCCGGAATTGCGCCGGAATCGACACTGAAGGTTCAGCGTGCCGGGCGGCCACCCCCGCCGGCCGGCACGGCGACAGGCTTCATGGAGGCTCCCTCCCCAGGCGGCGCCGCGAGACAGGTTGACCATAGCGGCGTCAATGCATCCTGGACCCATGGTCGGCCATGGAACTAGCCGTAGTCCACCGCCTGATCGGCTGCCCCCTACTGCTAACCTGAATGCCGGCGAAGTTTGCCGGCATCACGTTGTACGCGATGCAGCGGTGTTCGCGCGGCATCACGGCCGCCCTTCGCTCGGCACTTCGGCCGCCTTGCCGAGCTCGCCCATGACGATCTGCGCGATCACGTTGGCCGGTGCGCGCCCATCCGGCGCGGCCGCCGTGTTCGCCCACGTGACGATCGTCGTCTTCGTGACCGGGTCGTAGCCCATGAAGGTATTGAAGCCCGGGATCTCGCCCGTATGTCCGTAGAACGTGCCGAATTTGGCCAGGCCCAAGCAGTAGCTGGCCGACCTCGGGTCGGACGAATCGATCGGCGTGCAACTGGCGAGCCGTTGCGCCTGAAGGTTGGCGTTCAGGTAGCCGCCGCCGACCATCCGCTGCACGTATGCGGCCAGTTCCGTCACGGTTGAAATGCCGGAGCCCGCCGTCCACGCCCACGACGTATTCACGCGGGTCACGTTCGTCGGTTGCAGCGTGCCGTTTTTCGCGTCCGCCTGGCGTTGGGGCGACAGCGCGTCGCTGTCGGTCGTCTCGGCATTGGTGCCCCATTGATAGCCCTGCGGCGCCGGTGCCGGCAGCGACGTATCCTGCTGCGGCGGGAGCAAGGTATTGACCAGGCCGAGCGGCGCGAACAGGCGCGCGTTCATCGCATCGGCCGCGCTCATGCCGGTCAGTTGCTCGATGATGAGCCCGAGCAGCACCGTGTTCGTATTCGAGTAGCGAAAATCCGCGCCGGGCGCGAAATAGACCGGCTGGCCTTCGGCGATACCCAGCAGTTCCGACGTGGTCCACACCTTGTCCGGCTGCGCGTCGAGCGTCTGGTTGAACGCGAGATTCGTCGAATAGTTGTAGAGGCCGCTGCGCATGGTCAGCAACTGTTCGATCGTGATCGTATTGCCGTTGGGCACGTTCGCGACGAACTTGCTGACGGTGTCGCCGAGGCTCAGCCGGCCTTCCTGGACGAGTTGCAGGATCACCGTGCCGGTCCATGTCTTGGTCACGCTGCCGACGCGAAAGTGTGCGTTCGTCGGTATCGGCGTGTTCGTGCCCCGCACGGCCGTGCCGAACGATTCGAGCCAGTTCCCTTGCGGCGATTGCACATAGACGACTGCGCCGGGTGTCTGCGTATCCGCGAGCAGGGCGTTGATCTGCGGGCGCGCCGCGTTCGCGAACGCCGGCACGCTCGAGCCCGGCGAACTGTCGCCGCCGCACGCGGAAACGGCGATGCCGATGACCACGGCCGGTGCGACGGCCACCATGCCGTGCGCCAGCCGCCGCGATACGTTCGACAAGAACTTGGAGGTTGCTGAAGGATTCATCGCGCGGGTCCTCCGTGGTCGTGACGTATTGCCTGCGTTGTCTTCTCCAAAACTATAGGACAGGCGCGCCGGTGCGGGCAGCATGCATCATTCGTCCGACGAAACCGACCGGGCTCGTTCGTCCGGTCGCGGCCGTCACTGAAAGTGATGCACGTACCGCAGCACCATCCGCGTGCCCTGCGGCCGGTTCCGCGCATAGGTCTCGAAATACGCGTTGAACATCAGGTGATCCTGCTGCGAGAAGCTGTACATGGCCCCCGGGCCGATCGCGAACACGGCCTCCCGCGTGCCCGGCACGTCCTGCCCGTTTTCCTTCATGTCGGTGGTCTGGCGCAGCCAGTAGCCGTTGAGCCCCAGCCGCAGGCCGGGGCGCACCTCGTACTCGGTCGCGAAGTTCGCGTGGATCGCCTGGCCGGCCTGCGTCGACGTCACGTCCGGGCCGAGCGACGTGGCCGGCCGATGGTTGGTCGTGTTCCACAGATAGTGCAGCCGCCACGACACGGTCCATTTCGGCGTGAGCCACAGCGTCGCCGCCCAGTACGGGTCGAACGACCAGGCATGGCTGCCCGGGTTGATCGCACGCGACGGATCGTACGCGCCGGTCGGCGCGATGAACTGGAATTCCACGCGCTGCGCGAAGCGCGGGCCTTGCGCGCCCATCACCGGATCGAACTGGACGAACGGGCCGATCAGCAGGTCGCCGAAGCCGGCGCGCGCATTCAGCGCGACGTTGCCGATGCCGTCGTCGGTCCGCGCCGATGCGACCCACGGCAGGATCACGTCGAGGCCCGGATGCATGCCCGCGAACGTCAGCGGCGACTGATAGACGAGCTGGCTCAGCCCCGCGAACAGGTCGATGTCCTGCTTCGGCAACCCGACCTTGTTGCCCGCGTTGTCGTTGACGCGGCCGGCCGTGTAGTACTGCAGGTACTGCGTGCCGTACCAGCCGGAGCCGGCCGGCGGCATGCCGTCGAGGAAGCTGGTCATGCCGAGATTGACCGCCGGCAGGTCGGTTGCGCGGGCCGGCGCGCTTGCGGCCATGCCGGCGATCGAGAGGCCCGCGACGACGAGCAGGCGAGAGCCGAATTTCATGTTCACCACCTCCTGGTTGTTTATCGGTATAACTAATCAAACGGTGCGAAAAAGATCGGGGTGATCGGCGATCGCACGATACTGGCCGGCATGGAACACGAGCGGCGCCTTGCCGAACGCGTCGAACTGTTCGATCCGGCCGATGAAGAGCAGGTGATCGCCGCCTTCGTAATGGCCGACGTTGCGGCACACGAAGCGCGCGCTTGCGCCGTCGAGGCAGGGCACGCCGCCGACGTCCGAATCCGCGTGCGGCACGCCGTCGAACTTGTCGGCGCTGGGCGTCGCGAAGCGGCGCGACAGGTCGATCTGGTCGTGCGCGAGGATGTTGATCGCGAAATGGGTGGCCGCGACGAAATCCGGGCGGCTCGGCGCGACCTTGCGAAGGCTCCACAGCACGAGCGGCGGATCGAGCGACAGCGACGAGAACGAATTGGCGGTGAGGCCCACCTTGCGTCCGTCGGCCGCGCACGTGGTGATCACGGTGACGCCGGTCGGGAACTGCCCGAACGCGGCACGCAGCTGCATCGGGTCGAGGGTCGGGCGGTCGGTAGCGATCGTTTCCATGCCGGTTACTCCGAACGCGCGCTGTGTTCGCGGATGAACGCCGCGCAGGCCGACGGCTCGAACCACCACGGCGAGAACCGGCGCGGATCGTCGAAGCCGTCGACGATCGCCGCGGCGAGCGACGGCAACTGGCCGGCCGCGCCGAGCAGTTCGAGGATGTGCGGCGGCGGCGGGGTGAGCAGCGAGTTGGTCCAGCGCACGACATGCTGCGCATAAGCCCAGTAGCCTTCGAACGTCTGCTGCATCCAGTCTTCACTGAACGGCGCGGCGTCGCGCGCGACGATCGCATCGAAATATGCGTTCGCGCATTTCGCGGCGTTGTTCGAGCCTTGCCCGGTGATCGGATCGTTGACGACCACCGCATCGGCCATCCCGAACACCGTGCGGCCCGACGGCAGCCGGAAGAACGGCTTGCGCACCGTCGGCGCGAAGCGGCCGGCCAGCGTGCCGTTCGAATCGGTGAGCTCGACGTCGCGACAGCGCTCGAATTCCCACGGCACGTATTGCCGCAAGAACGACAGGCTCCGGTCCAGATGCTGCTCGGGCGTCTTCACGTCGGCCCAGCAGTCGAGCGGGCCACCCGGAATGCCTTCGAACACCATGATTTCGCACGGGCCCGTCGTGGTCAGCGCGGGGAACACGAAATACTCGCCGATGCCGGGCAGCAGGTTGAAGCGCACGCGCGAATACGGCTGGCTCGGCGTCATCCCTTTCACATAGGTGAGGGCCAGCGCGCGTTGCGGGCGGTCGAACGCGCTGCGCGCGTCGTCGCGGCCGAGCAGGTTGACGATCTCGCCCTTGCCGGCCGCGAGCAGCACGAGGTCGTGGCTGCGCGCCAGTTCCTCGAGTTCGGGCACGCCGATGTCGCCGATGCGCACGTCCGCGCCGCGGCGGCGCACACTGTCGAGCCAGTCGGCCATTTTCACGCGCTGGTCGACCGACTGCGCGTAGCGGGTCAGCCGCGACGACCAGTCGATCGCCTTGCGGCCGCCGCCGTCCGGATGCGGCACCGCGATGCCGATCCCTTCGACGGACGGGCACGCTTCCTCCCAGGTGTTCAGGCCGAGGTCGCGTTCGATCTGCAGTGCGGTATGGAACATGCACTGGCTCGACATGACCTTGCCCGTGCGGATCTGTTCGGCGTCGCGATTGGTCGCGAGCGTCACGTGGTAGCCCTGGCCGAGCAGGGCGAAGGCGAGTTGCAGGCCGGACTGGCCGGCGCCGACGATGGCGATACGTCTCATGGGGATGTCCTTGGTTGGCCGGATGCCGGCCGGAATGATTGCGGGAAGCGGCGGCGGGGAACGGTCACTCCGCGAGCCGCGGAATGGCCGGCACCGCCTGTTCGGGGCCCATCGCGGAATAGCCGCCATCGACCGCGTAGTCGGCGCCCGTCACGAAGCTCGCCGCGTCGCTGCACAGGAACGTCACGACCTGTGCGACCTCGGACGGATCGCCGACGCGGCCGAGCAGGTGGAACGGCGCGGCGACGCGATCGGTCTTCGCGCGGTCGCCGTGCGTCAGCTCGTCCATCACGCGCGACCACGTCCATCCCGGCGATACCGAGTTGACGCGAATGCGCTCGGGCGCGAGATCCATCGCCATGCTGCGCGTGAGCTGGCGGATCGCCGCCTTGGACGTCGGGTACAGCCAGCGGCCGGTCTGCGCGCACTCGGCCGAGATCGAGCTGAAGTTCACGATCGCGCCGCCGCCGCGCCGGGCCATGTGCGGATGCACGGCCTTCGCGAGCATCGCGGCCGACACGACGTTGACGTCCATCGCGGCGAGCCAGTCGTTGCGGGTCGCCTGGATGCCGTTGTCGACGTAGCTGCACGCGAGGTTGACGAGCACGTCGATCGCGCCGAACCGCTCGACGATCGCCGATATCGCACGTTCGATCGCGCGATCGTCGGTGATGTCGAGCGCGACGAACATGGCCTTGTCGCCGAGCGAACCGGCGACGCGCGCGCCGTTGTCCGCATCGAGATCGAGGATCGCGACGCATGCACCGGCGCGGCTCAGGTCCTGCGCGACCGCGGCGCCGATCAGCGTGGCGCCGCCGGTGACGATCGCGACTTTGCCAGCAAGGGCAGTCATGGGGTGTCTCCGTGAATCGTGAGGTGAGGGAGGGGGCGCGTCAGTGCGCACCCGTCGACGGCTCGCTGTCCTGCCAGCGGCGCATCAGGCCGTTCGACGGCACGGTTTCGTCGAGCAGCTTGCGGGCCGTTTCGACGCCCGCGACCGGCAGGCCGGCCGGATCGAGCAGGCCGATCTGCACGAGCACGCTCGCCTGATCCCAGTAGATATGCTCGTGATAGAGCTTGTCGCCGCGAAACTTGACGATCGCGACGAGTGGAATCTCGACGCGCTTGCCGGTGGGCGCGACGCCCGGCAGCATCCAGTCGATCTCGGTGGTGTGCGTGAAGCAGAACAGCAGCTCGTCGACGACCTGGCTCGCGCCGATCGTGCGCGAGATCGGCGTGATCGTCGTGTCGGGCGGATTCGCATGCACGAAGTGATGCGTGTAGAAGCGCTTGAGCTCGTCGTGGCCGACGCCGCCCGTCAGCGTCGGAACGTGGTTGACGTACGGCTCGGCGACCATCGTCGCCATCGTGGCATCGACGTTGCGCGTGGCGAATTCGTGTTCGAGATGCGCTTCCCACAGTGTGGACAGGTCGTAGTGCGGGCCGAGCGCGGCGCGGAACGCGGCGATCGCGCGCTGGTGGGCCATCACCGCGGCGGCCTTGTCGAAATGATCGCCGCCGACGCGGGCGAACGCGTGATCGACGCCCGGATACACATACACTTCGACGCCGTCGCGGCCGGCCAGCGCGTCGGCGATGCGCTGCTGCGCGTCCGGCGGGCAGAAGCGGTCCAGCCCCGCGATCTGCAGCACGAGCCGGCCCTGCAGGTGCGCGGCCTCGTCCAGCGCCTGCTCGATGCCCACGCCGTAGTAGCTGACCGCCGCGGCCACGCCCGGCAGCCGGCACGCGGCGAGATAGGCGAGCTTGCCGCCGAGGCAGTAGCCGAGCACGCCGGCTTCGCCCGTGCATTCCGGCTGCTGCCTGAGCGCGTCCAGCGCGGCACCGATGTCCTCGACGCCCTTGTCCTCGTCGAACTCGCGATACAGGGCCATCGCGCGCTCGACATCGGCTGCCGCATGGCCGAGCTCGATCCCCGGCGCCTGGCGCCAGAACAGGTCGGGCACGAGCACCGTATAGCCTTCCTCCGCGTAGTAGTCGGCGGCCTCCCGCATCGTCGCGTTCGCGCCGAAGATCTCGTGACACAGCACGATGCCCGGCCCCTTGCCGCCGGCCGGCGTGCTCAGGTAGGCGCGAAACGTTCCGCCGTCCGGCGACGGAATCTCGATGTGACGTCCTTTCATCTGTCCCTCCGTTGAATTCATTGCTGCGACGAGCCCAGTATTGGCGGACGAAACGTGCGCTTCTATCCGCTTTCTTCGGCCGGTATCCGCGAATTCCGGAAACCTGCGGCACCGGCCGCCGCGCGTGGGCAGGCGCGCGGCCGACTGCGGGTATGTGCGGATGCGGAAAGCCCGCACAGTTTTCTACGATGCGCGAACGGTCCGTTTCTTGCGTCGTTTGCGCGGGACTTGCGTGCTTTGGCGGCCGGGCTGTCCGGATACTCCGGGCGCTATCCGGATCGTGCGGCGAATGCCCCCACACCGGGAACGCATGCACGGCGCGAGTGCAACCGAGCATGACGGGAGAACATCGATGGCGCAATTTTCCGGAACGGGCTGGCTGGCCGACACCGCCTGTTTCAATCACGACAATCTGCTGCTGCAGTCGAACGATGTCGACGAGGTGCGCGCGCGTGTCGCCGACGTCTTCAAGCCGCACCGGCTCACGCCGACAGGCGAATCGCGCGCGCTGCACAGCTGCATGCATCATGCGCGTTGGGGCAACCTGTCATTGAACCTGCTCGATTACGGCGGCGGGGTCAGCATCGAGCCCGGGCCGCTCGAGCACTTCTTCCTGTTGCAGATCCCGCTGCGCGGCGACGCGGAGATCGAGTGCGGATCGGCGCGTTTCGTGTCGTCGCCGGGCACCGCGTCGTTGATCTCGCCGACGCTGCCGCTGAAGATGCGCTGGGGCGACGCGTGTCCGCAGGTCATCGTGCGCATCGAGCGCGAAGTGATGGAGCGCCATGCGCAGCGGCATTTCGGCGACGACCGGCGCGCACCGGTCGAATTCGAACCGGCATTCAGCCTGTCGTCGTCGCAAGGGGCGTGTCTCGCGCAGTTGCTGCCGGTCCTCGCCGGCGCGATCGCAACGGACGCGCATCCGCTGCGTCATCCGCTCGCGTTCGAGCCGCTCGAATCGACGCTGCTCAACCTGCTGCTGCACGGCCACCCGAACAGCGCGCGCAACGGCACGCGGCACCTGCCGGTGGCGCTCGCGCCGTTCTATGTGCGGCGCGTCGAGGATTACATTCGCGCCCATCTCGACGAGCCGCTGACGATCGAGCGGCTCGCCGACCTCGCCGGCGTGAGCCCGAGCACGCTGTTCGCCGGCTTCCGCCATCGCCACGGGATCACGCCGATGGGCTTCGTGCGGCAGTTGCGGCTGCAACGTGTGCGCGAGGAACTGCTGGCCGACGAGTCGCCGGGGCTCGCATCGGTGACGGACATCGCGCTGAAATGGGGCTTCGCGCATCTCGGGCGATTCGCGATCGAGTACAAGCGGGCGTTCGGCGAGTCGCCGTCGGCGACGCTCAGGATTCGGCGCGTGCGCGCCTAGTACCGCCGACGGCAGCCCACGGCCGTTCCCGGGGCGCATGCAGCCTGGCGTTCCCGTCTTTCATCTGCCTTCCTCGCGGGCCGCCGCACGGATCGATCCCGCGCCGGCCCCGCCTCCAACGCGCCAAACGCCGGCTTTTCCCGCCGGCGCACTTTTTTTAAAGACTCCGTTACGTTCGCCCGGTATGATCGCTGCGCTCGCGAACGACGCCATTGGCCGTTGCATGCCGACTCGCGCGCAACCAGCATCGCCGGCATGACAACACGGGGCGGACGCCGGCGGTGCGTCGCGCCGCGATCGGGCCGCGATCGGGTCGAATCGGCCACCAGCACGACGGAGCATGGAACGATGGTAACGGGGACGGGCGCGGCGAAACGCGCGATGGCGATCGCCGCCGGAGGCGCGTTGTACGTGGCGGCAGCGGGCGGCGCGCACGCGCAGGCATCGGGTGCGGCAGCGCCGCCGGCGGCCGTGCTGCCGGAAATCGACGTAACGGGGAAGGGCGACCGCTCGTCGAGCGGGCTCGTCGGGCTGCGCACCACGGCCGGCACGAAAACCGATACGCCGGTGGCTGAAGTGCCGCAGACGATCAACATCGTGACCGCGCAGCAGATCGAGATGACCGGCGCGACCGACCTGAACCAGGCGCTGCGCTACGTGCCGGGGTTCGCGACGTTCGGCGCCGACAGCCGCACCGACTCGTATGCGGCGCTGCGCGGCTTCACGCCGACGCTGTACGTCGATGGCGTGGCCGCGCCGCATACGGCCGTGATCGCGGACTGGCGCGTCGACCCGTACACGATCGACTCGATCGCGGTGCTGCGCGGGCCGACGTCGGTGCTGTACGGCGCGGGCGAGCCCGGCGCGATCGTCGACGCGCACACGAAGCTCGCCGACGGCGAACGCGTCCGTGAAGCCGGCGTGCAGATCGGCAACGACGCGCGCAAGCAATTCGTGGTCGATGTCGGCGATACGCTCGACCCGGACGGCCGGTACGCGTATCGCTTCGTCGGCGTGGCGCGCGACGGCAACGCGGAAACCGGCCCGAACGGCGACCGTCGCGTCGCGCTGGCGCCGTCGTTTCGCTGGCGGCCGAACGCCGACACGTCGCTGACGCTCTCGGCGACGTTCCTGCAGGACAGCGGCGATATTTCGTCGAACTTCCTGCCTGCGTCGGGCACGGTGCTGCCGAACCCGAACGGCCGCCTGTCGCAGGACATCTACATGGGCGACCCCGGGTTCAACGACTACCGGAAGAAGCAGTGGTCGCTCGGCTACGCGCTGGAGCACCGCGTGAACGCGATCTGGTCGCTGCACCAGGACGTGCGCTGGTCGCACCTGTCGCTCGACGACGCGACGGTGTTCGGCAACGGCTTCGCGCCCCGCAGCACCACCAACATGATGCGTACCGCAGGGCTGTTCCAGCTCAACTACAGCCGGCTCGACATCGACAACCACGCGCAGGCCCGCTTCGGCACGGGGCCGCTCGAACATACGCTGCTGCTCGGCGTGCAATACGACCGGCAGACGACGACCAACAGCGTGTGGCTTGCGATCGCGCCGTCGCTCAACCTGTATCACCCCGTGTACCGGCCCGTCACGGACGCGATTTTCTCCGGCCCGACGTCGCTCGGCCACGTCGACCAGTACACGGCGATGAACACGTTCGGTGTATACGCGCAAGACCAGATCCGCTGGAAGCGCTGGACGCTGACGCTCGGCGGCCGCGAGGATTTCGTCAATGCGCGGTTCGACGACCGGACGGCCGGCAAGCAGGCGCGGCAGGACGTCAGTGCATTCTCCGGGCGCGTCGGACTCACCTATCGGGGCGACGCCGGGCTGTCGCCGTATGTGAGCCATTCGACGTCGTTCGATCCCGTCATCGGCGTGCGGTTGTATGGCGGCGGGCTGCCGAAGCCGACACGCGGCACGCAGACGGAAGCCGGGTTGCGCTGGCAGCCGCCGGGCCGGAACCTGATGCTGAGTGCGGCCCTCTACCAGATCGACCAGACCAACGTCGTGACGCCGACGCCGGTCAATCTCGACCCGACCGGCACGACGTCCGTGCAGACCGGCAAGGTCCGCTCGCGCGGGATCGAGCTGAGCGCGGTCGGCAAGGCCACCCGCGAGCTGTCGGTCGTCGCGTCGTACGTCCATCAGGACGTCAAGAACGTGCAGGCGAACGACGCGTCGCTGAACCACTGGCCGGTGGCCGTGCCGCTGCCGCGGCAGATGGCTTCGATGTGGGCCGACTGGACCTGGCGCACGGGCGCGCTGTCGGGCCTCGGGCTCGGCGGCGGCGTGCGTTACCAGAGCGCGTCGGCGGGCGCGCCCGACAACTCGCTGACGGTGCCGAGCGTGACGCTGGTCGACCTGGCGCTGCACTACGAGATCCCGCACTGGCGGTTCGCGCTGAACGTCGCGAACCTGTTCGACCGGCGTTATGTCAGCGGTTGCCAGTCGTACAACGTGTGCGTGTTCGGCAACGAGCGGACCGTGCTCGCCAGCGCGAAATACAACTGGTAGGCGCGAGCGCGCGGAACGCGTCCTACACGTCGCGTTGCGGCTCCCGGCGCGCGGCGCGTTCACCGGCGTGGCGCTGGCGCCGCCACTCGGTCGGCGTGAGGCCGAAACGTTCGCGGAATGCGGTCGCGAAATTCGCCGGCGTGGAAAAACCGATCTCCTTCGCGATGCTGGCAATGCTGAGCGACGTCGAATCCAGCAGATCCTGCGCGATCCGCAGCCGCTCGTGCCGCAGATACTCGAACACCGTCTGGCCGAGATTGTCGCGAAACGCCCGCGACAGCCGCTTTTCATGCGTGCCGACCGCGCGTGCCAGTTGTTCCACCGTCGGCGGATCGTTCAGCGTCCGCGCCAGGTGGCGGATGGCCGCGCGCACGATGATGTCGTCGTCCTTGCCGGTCACGAACACGCTTTCCGTGTCGACGGGCCGCTCGCGCGTCGCCCGCGCGAGTTGCACGCGAATCCGCGCGAGCACTTCGGCCGGCTCGAACGGCTTCACCACGTAGTCGACGCAGCCGATCTCGAACCCCTCGAGGCGTTCGTGCAACGCGCCCGCCACGGTCAGGAAGATGACAGGAATCGCGCACGTAAGCGGATCAGCGGCCAGCAGCCGGCACGCGGTGAAGCCGTCCATGCGCGGCATCCGGACATCCATCAGGATCAGGTCGGGCATGAGCGCCTGCGCGCGCTGGCACGCCTGCAGCCCGTCGGATGCAATGCTGATCCGGCACCCGGTGCCGCGCAGGATGTCGATCAGCAAGCGGAGCTGGTCGGGCTGATCGTCGACGATCAGGATATGGGCGTCGCCCAATGCGGAGGTCGATGGATGCATCGTGCACCTGTTCTGGAATGGCTGCTGGCTGCGTTCCTGCGGGTGGCCGGCCCGGCTCGGATAATCGTTGGAAACTGCTCTATGGCAACGCACAAGCGCATCGATATTCGGATTTCGCGCAAACCGCGCGACAGACGACCGGTCGGCGTAATACCCGGCGTTGCTTGTATTGATCGCTGATCCGGTAAGGACGCGAAGCGTTGCCGTCGCCGCGCGTGGAAAAGGGTGCGGCTGACCGTGTCGATGCGAGCCGAATTGTAGGGGGATATTTCGATTCTTGCCAGACGCATTGACTCTATTTGCTTCATTCGAGTTTTATGATTCTTAATCAGATATTGCGATTTGCGTTGGCGGTGTGGCACCCTGATACCTGTCCATTTCCGCCATTTTCATTCTTGCCCGCATGCGATCGCGCGGCTCGGTGGTTTTTTCTGCAGAAATATTTTCGCTGGAATTTGTTTTTAATCCGCTTCGGCAAAGCATTTGTCCGCTCGACAAAACATCTGGATTAATTTCGGCGCCGCGAAATCGTTTGCGAGATGCGCATTTTTAACGCAACTTATTGAATATATTGGATTTTACAATCTATAAAGAATGTCGCCTTCAATAATTTAAGTGCGTGTCTCATAATTCGTCCGAACTTTGAACGCAGGGTTGCACGGGGCAGCACAAGGCACGGAGGGTTGTGACGGACGTTGCGTGATTCGGGGCCGTGGCATCAATTGATGCTCGTCCGAACGCATGTCCGTAGCGCTCAGGCGCACGTCCGGTTGCCGTCGATGAAATAAAAGAAGCGGGGTTGGTCGCGGTCGGCGCGACATCAAATCAGGGGTGTCCATAACGGCGGGTTGAATCTCCGGATTCAGTCGATGGGCGAATTCGCCCATATAAAACGATATGCATTCCTAATGCACTAACCGGATTAACGGAACGGGTCGTCACACCAACGGCGTGCCCGGGCTTTCGAACGTCCCGTCGCTACGGGCGGGAGATGCGTGTCGCCTTCGGCACGCTCGGGCCGGGTATCGGAATCAGGTTCCGCACTGAAGTCGTAATCGTAATCGCAGTCGCAATCGCAGCTGAATCCTTCAAGCAAATTAAGTAGTCCGTATACAAACCAGACGCTACAAAACGGAGCAGAAGACCATGAAGAGGAAGCAGATTTCGGCGCTCGCCGCCGCCATGTTCACGGGTGCAGGTGTCCTGATCGCGGGGGCCGCGCATGCGGACAACTTCGTCGACCGCGGCAACCCGGACAACGCGCTGAACGGCCAGTGCATCGACGGGACGAACCCGCTGTGCGTGTCGACCAAGAGCGGAAGTTACGTGGCGGTGAGCACGGCAAACGTCACGATGGGGACGAACGCCAGGGCCGGTACCAGCGGGATCGCGATCGGCGACCAGTCGAATGCGAGCAGCAAGGGCGGCACCAGCAGCGGGGGCGCGATTGCGATCGGCGTCGGTTCGCAGGCGCTGGCAAACTCGGCCACGGCGATCGGCACGGTAGCCGTCGCGCAAGGCAATACGTCGCTGGCCGTCGGCCGCCAGTCGGCCGCGGTCGGCGATTTCTCGATGGCGCTCGGCAACGTCGCCGATGCGCGCGGCACGAGCTCGATCGCACTTGGCCACTCGGCGCTGGCAAGCGGCGACCGTTCGGTTGCGATCGGCGGTGCGAACCCGACCTCGAGCGACGGCGTGTCGGCCGGCGCGTCGTACGACGCGGCGACACAGACGCGCGCCGGCGGCACGCAATCCGTGGCGATCGGTGCGGGCGCGCAGACGAACGACAACAACCAGGTGGCGATCGGCTCGGGCAGCGTCGGCGCGAACAACGGCGGCACGCCGGTGTTCGGCGGCACGGCCGCGCCGGTCGGCGGCGCGGTGTCGTTCGGCGCCATCGGCGCCGAGCGTCAGCTCAAGAACGTCGCGGCGGGCGCGGCCGATACGGATGCCGTCAACGTCCAGCAGCTGAAGAACGTGAACGGCACGCTCAGCACGAGCATCGCCAACGTCGACGCGCGCGTGACGTCGGTCGGCAATTCGCTGTCGACCACGATTTCGAACGTCGACCAGCGTGTGACCAGCGTGGGCAACAGCCTCAGCACCAGCATCGTGACGGCGACGAAGAACGTCGTGAAATACACCGACGATTCGCACGCGGCGATCGCGCTCGACGGCAGCAACGGCACCACGATCGGCGGCGTCGCGGCCGGCGTCGCCGACACCGATGCGGTCAACGTCGGCCAGCTGAAGGGCAGTGTCGCCCCGCTGCAGACGTCCATTTCGACGGCGGCGTCGAACATCACGAACCTGCAAAGCAGCGTCACGGACATCAATACATCGCTGAGCACGGCAACCACGAATATCGGCAACCTGCAGGCGGCCGACGCACGCAACGTCAAGTACGACGGCCAGAGCGGCTTCGATTCGGTGACGTTCGCCGGCACGAACGGCACGACGCTGCACAACGTCGCGGCCGGTGTCGCCGATACCGACGCAGTGAACGTCGGGCAACTGAACGGCGGCCTGTCGTCGCTCAGCACGAGCGTGACGAACAATCTCAGCACGACGCTCGGCAACCTGAGCACGTCGATCACCAACCAGATCGGCGACGCGACGAAGAATGCGGTGCAGTACGACGATGACGCGCACAGCGGCGTGACGCTCGGCGGCAAGGGCGCACAGTCGCCGGTCGGCCTGCACAACGTGGCGGACGGCGTTGCCGCGAGCGATGCCGTGAACGTCGGCCAGCTCGGCAAGGCAACCGACTCGCTGAACCAGTCGATTACGAATGTCGGCAACCAGGTGACGACGAACACGGGCAACATCGCGGCGCTCCAGCAGGACGCGCTTCTGTGGAACACGAACCTCGGCGCATACGATGCCAGCCACGGCGGCAACGGCCCGCAACGCATCGGCAACGTCGCGGCCGGCATCGCCGACACCGACGCGGTCAACGTCGGTCAGCTGAACGGCAGCGTCGCGCCGCTGCAATCGTCGATCTCGACCGCCGCGTCGAACATCACGAACCTGCAGAGCAACGTCACCGGCATCAACGCATCGCTGAGCACGGCGACCACCAACATCAGCAACCTGCAGGCGGCCGACACGCGCAACGTCAAGTACGACGGCCAGAGCGGCTTCGACTCGGTGACGTTCGCCGGCACGAACGGCACGACGCTGCACAATGTCGCGGCCGGTGTCGCGAACACCGACGCGGTGAACGTCGGGCAACTGAACGGCGGCCTGTCGTCGCTCAGCACGAGCGTGACGAACAACATCAATACGACGCTCGGCAACCTGAGCACGTCGATCAACAACCAGATCGGCAACGCGACGAAGAACGCGGTGCAGTACGACGACGATGCGCACAGCGGCGTGACGCTCGGCGGCAAGGGCGCCCAGTCGCCGGTCGGCCTGCACAACGTGGCGGACGGCACTGCCGCGAGCGACGCCGTGAACGTCGGCCAGCTCGGCAAGGCAACCGACTCGCTGAACCAGTCGATTACGAACGTCAGCAACAACGTGACGACGCTCGGCAACCAGGTGACGACGAACACGGGCAACATCGCGGCGCTCCAGCAGGACGCGCTCCAGTGGAACGCGAACCTCGGCACCTACGACGCGAGCCACGGCGGCAACGGCCCGCAACGCATCGGCAACGTCGCGGCCGGC
This sequence comes from Burkholderia sp. 22088, assembly GCF_052045915.1. Lineage (NCBI taxonomy): Bacteria > Pseudomonadati > Pseudomonadota > Betaproteobacteria > Burkholderiales > Burkholderiaceae > Burkholderia > Burkholderia sp. 22088. The sequence goes on along the minus strand of NZ_JBQEPY010000007.1, from coordinate 69,058 downwards.
AAGAACGGCACGGACGCGGTCAACGTCGACCAGTTGAACGCGGCGATCCAGGACGGCACGAGCCAGCTCGACGCACTCGCCGTGAAGTACGACGACGCGAGCAAGAAGCAGGTTTCGCTCGGCGCGGGCAATGGCGGGAGCCCGGTGCGCCTGACCAACGTCGCGGAAGGCAACGTCGCGGCCGGCAGCACGGACGCGGTGAACGGCGCGCAACTGCGCCGTGCAACCGACGGCACGGCGGCCGCGCTGGGCGGCGGTGCGACGGCGAATCCGGACGGCTCGATCAGCGCGCCGGACTATAAGGTAGGCGGCGGTTCGTTCAACAATGTCGGCGACGCGCTCACGAATCTCGACGGCCGCGTTCTCAACAACACGACGACGCTCGAGAATCACGAAACGCGCCTCGGCAATGCGGAAACGAACATCGCCGGCAACACGGCCGCGATCGCGGGGCTGCAGCAGGACGCGCTGCAGTTCGACCCGACGCTCGGTGCCTACAACGCGGCGCGCGGCGGTGCACCGACGAAGCTGACGAACGTGGCCGACGGCAACGTCGCCGCGGGCAGCACGGACGCGGTGAACGGCGGCCAGTTGTCGGGCGTGAAGTCGTCGCTCGAACAGCAGATCACGCAGGTGTCCAACCAGGCGGGCGAGGCCGTGAAGAACGTCGTCAAGTACGACGTCGACGCGAACGGCAGCCGGATGAACTCGGTATCGCTCATCGGCGGCGACCCGAATGCGGCCGTCGTGCTGAAGAACGTCGCCGCGGGCACCGCCGATACCGACGCGGTGAACGTCAAGCAGCTGAAGGGCGTGCAGTCGAGCCTCAACCAGCTCGGTGCGCTCGCGGTGCAGTACGACGACGCGTCGAAGAGCTCGATCACGCTCGGTGGTGCAGGTGGCACGCGCATCACCAACGTGCAGGCAGGCACGCTCAGCGCAACCAGCACGGATGCGGTGAACGGCTCGCAGCTCTACGCGACCAACCAGCAGGTCGCGAAGAACACGACCGACATCACGAACCTGCAGGGGAACGTGAACAACATCGCGAACGGCAAGGCCGGGCTCGTGCAGCAGCAGGATCCGAACGGCGCGATCACGGTCGGGAAGGACACCGGCGGCACCAGCGTGAACTTCTCCGGCACGTCGGGCGACCGCGTGCTGACCGGTGTCGCGGCGGGCGTGAAGGACAACGACGCGGTCAACATGGGCCAGTTCAACAACGCGCTGAAGAACGCGGCGGCCAACGACCAGATCCGTGCGGCGGCGACCGATGCGAACACGACGTGGATCGCACGTGCCGATGCCGGTTCGATCGGGTCGACGGCAACCGCAACCGGCAAGAACGCGGTGGCGGTCGGCCAGGGCTCCGTCGCCGATCGCGACAATTCGTTCTCGGTCGGTGCGAAGGGCAGCGAGCGCCAGGTCACGAACGTCGGGGCCGGCACGGCGCCGACCGACGCGGTGAACGTGCAGCAGCTGAACGACAACCTGTCGACCGCCACGTCGCAGGCGAAGGGCTACACCGACCAGCGCATCGGCCAGGTGTACAACTCGTTCAACGACCTGAAGAAGGACATGTACGGCGGCGTGGCATCGGCAATGGCCGTGGCCGGCCTGCCGCAACCGACGGGCGCGGGCCGCTCGATGGTCTCGGCGGCGACGTCGAACTATCACGGCCAGCAGGGTTTCGCCGCCGGGTACTCGTACGTGACGGAAAGCAACCGCTGGGTCGTCAAGGCGTCGGTGACGGGCAACACGCGTTCGGACTTCGGCGCGGTGGTGGGCGCGGGTTACCAGTTCTGACGTTGTCCGCGCAGTATCGATCGAACGGTGGTGTCGGGCAGCGGTCGTGATGCCCGGCACTGGCGGGCGATCCGTGGCCCGGGGTGTGTCTGTCGACCCCGGGCCATCGACGCTTGAGGCGTCGCGAAGAGCGGTATGGCTACGTCGGGCTCGTCCGGCAGCCGATGCCGTCGATGGATGATTTATTCGCCGATTGTGGAGATAATCGGCGCTGGCGCAATGCACTCCGCATTGAGCGTGTCCGAGCACGTCTTCCAGTCCCGTATTGGCGCCGACAACGACAAAATGAAAACGATGAAACCCGAGAACAGGATGCTTCCCGCGCAGCGCGTCGCGTTGCCGCGTCACATTGGGCTGCCTGCCTTCGCGGCGAGCGCCGCGTTGCCATCGGCTTTGCCGGCCGGTTACGGCGGCAGGTGCCGCTAGCGCCCGGACAATCCGCGCCATGGGTTCGACAAGAGAACCGGCGCCCGAATCGATCGGCCGGGCAACCGGTATCGAACGGCGATATCAATTGGTGCACCCGTGAGCGTGCATCGGGTCACTTGAAGACGCATCCGGGGTAAAGGCACATGATCGGGAAAATTGCATGGCTGTCCGTCGTTTCGCTTCTGGTCGCGGCATGCGGGGATCGTTCCGGTCAGGCCGATACCGCGTCGAATGCGCAGCCGGCGGCCGCGTCGGCGACGCAGGCCGTTACCTCGCAGCGCGAAGGGCGCGACTCGCCCGTGCCGCCCAGGCCGGGCCAGGTGCTCGAGGGCATTTACCAGAAGGACGCGCATGGCGAGGCCTCGATGGAGATTGCCAACGGAAGCCAGGCCACGTATTGGTACGGCTACGCGTTCGACCTGAACGGCGGCCACTACTTCACCGGCTTCGCGTACGAGACGCCGAACAAGTACGCCGAACAGGAGAACACCGCCGAGCCGGCGCCCGATGCCAGGGTGACGATCACGGAGGCGACCTTCGAATGGATCTCGGACGGCAGCGTGGCCGGCTGGAACATGATCGAGTCGGAACGCTCGATCGGCGAGTTTGGCCGCTACGAAAAGGCTGACACGATCGACGACAAGGAATCCACCGTGAGCACGACCCTGCCGGACGGGCGGATCGTGCTGGCCGTGCCGACCTGGTACCTGGCTTCCGGTACCCGGATCAAGTCGTTCGGCATGTTCGTCTATCGGCGCACCGATGCGTCCAGCAATCCTGACGATACCGACTGGACCTATGCCGGCAACGTATTTCGCGGCAACGACAGCGGCGCGGCATGCGATGCCGCGGGTACCGGCAACCGGATACCGTGCGTGGAAAGCTCGGCGACGCTGACGTTCCTGCCGGCAGACGGCCGGGACTGGCCGCGCCTTCGCGTGGCGATGAACGGGACGGGCATCGACAACGCCGGCCGGAAAAAGACCGACGGCGCCGCGGATGTCGTCGAATACCGGTTCAATCCGAAGACGAAGGTTTACGAAGCGGCGAAGACGTAGGGCGGCATGGGGCGTGTCGCTTTCAACGATGGTTCCACCTGTCCAGAAAGAGGATCCAATGGAGATGGCTCTCTCGAGCAATAAGGTGGGCGGCTGCCGGAAGTGATGTGGTTCAGCCAAATCACGGACAAATACAAATGCGAATGGCGCGATCCGCAGCGCTCGCAACCACGTCCCGATCCGCGATTTCTCGCGGGTTCGCGCGCTGTCGAGCCAGGCGGCGAATGCGAATTGTCGAATGCGAGCCGCGGCTCGTATTCTGGGTGCGTCGGGCGGAACGGCATGGGGCCTCCGCCGATCGACGCATGACGGAGACTCGCAATGACTGCCATGACGCAAACCATGAAGCTCAATCACCTGAGCTTCCCCTCCGCCGACACACTGGCGACGGCCCGATTCTTCGAGCGGCATCTCGGCTTCACGATCGCGGGAAGCTGGGACAAATCCTGGATCCTCAAGCGCCCGGGCTTCGACGTAGTGATCGATCACGCCGGCGACGATGAGACCGCGTGGCCGACGAATTTCCACGTCGGGTTCGAGCTGCCGAGCCTCGATGCCGTTCGCACGTTGTTCGAACGCTTCAGGGAAGAGGGCGTCGAGATGGTGACGGACGTCTTCAACAACGGGCGCGGTTCGCGTTTCTTCTGCCGCGCGCCGGGCGGCGTGATGTTCGAGCTGAACACGCGCGCGGATGCCGCGCCGGAATATCACGGCACGTTCGACGACTGACGCCGGCAAGCGTCGTACCGCGTTCGGGTGCCGGCGCGGGCCGCCGTTTCAATGACCGTGCAGGTCGGGAAGGCTGCGCATCTCCATCACGTGCAGATCGCCGCAGCGCGCGACATGGCCGTGCCGCACCACCCGCGATGCCGTTGCACCGGACTTCAACAGCAAGAAACGGAGTGTCTGCCTGCAAACGGTCGCCTACATTGCCGTGACTGACCTCACTCACGGGATGTGAAGAAGATGACCTTACTCGACGGGAAAGTCGCCATCGTCACCGGTGCCTCCACCGGAATCGGCCGGGCGATCGCACTGATGTTCGCGGCGCATGGCGCGTCAATCGTATTGGGCGCGCGAAGCGAATCCACGTTGAATCAGGTGGCCAGCGAGATTCGTCGTCACGGCGGGCAGGCGTTCGCCTGCGCAGGCGACGTCTGTCACGTCGATACGCATCGAAGGCTCGTCGCGACGGCCCTGCGCGAGTTCGGCGGTCTCGACATCACGATCAACAACGCGGGAACCGTCGGGCCGCTCAAACCGCTCGCGGACATCTCGCTCGACGATTGGCAGCACACGCTGTCTACCAATCTGACGGCCGCCTTCCTGGGCGCAAGCAACCAGATTCCCGCGATGCTCGAACGCGGAGGCGGCTCGATCGTCTTCACGTCCAGCTTCGTCGGAACCAGCGTCGGGCTACCCGGCATGTCCGCGTATGGTGCGTCCAAGGCCGGCTTGATGGGACTGGTGAAGGGCATCACCGCCGACTACGCGGCACGGGGGATTCGGGCAAACGCACTGTTGCCGGGCGGTGTGGACACCGCGATGGGGGGAGACCGTGAGCAGAAGGAATGGGCGGCCGGGCTCCACGCGATGAAGCGCATCGCCCGCCCCGACGAGATCGCATCCGCGGCGCTGTTTCTGGCGAGCCCGATGGCCAGTTTCGTTACCGGCTCGGCCCTGTTCGCCGACGGAGGCAATGCGGCCGTGAAGTGAATTCGCATCGCCGCAAACGCGCGTCGCGCCGCGCTCAACCGCCGGCGCCAACCAGCATGTCGATGACCGCGCGGGTGCGCGAAGGCCGGGTGATCTCAGTCCAGTGCAGATGCGCGTATTTCGGGTCGTCACGCAGGCCGGCGAACTTGACGCGATTCCTGGCGAACGTGGTGTACGACCACAGCAGCACCGACTCTCGCGAAAATGCCATCCGCAGCGACTCGCGGTTGCCGTGCGAAAGTTCGGTGCGCATGAGCCCGCGGCTCAACGTGCGCCAGAGCACGCGGGAGAACACCGTCCGCCGCCCGAAGTTGAGCCAGATCACGTGAGTGGCTCTCGACCAGAGCACGTCGCGCACGGCGCTGTAGTTCCCGTCGGCGACCCATCGGTCGCCGGCCGTCGCGGCCAGCACGGCGCGCTCGAACTGTTCCGGCGGCACGGCAGTCCAGTCGGGGCCCCAGTAGAGTCGATCCAGCTCGATGTACGGGCAGCCTGCTGCCACCGCCAGTGCGCTGGAAAAGGTGGATTTCCCCGCTCCGCTGGTTCCGACGACGACGAAGCGCATGGGTTTGATCGCGGTTGAATGTTGAAGCCGGCTATTGTGCCTCATGCACGAAGCGGTCGCTCGACTGCGGTTCGTCATTGAATATCGGCCATGGCCCTGCTTGCCCCACCACACTTCCTGCATTGTCGGGGCGGGCGGAGCCGGGAGCCCCTCGCCGCTCCGCAACGGTCATTTGAATTCGGCGTCTACCATTCGTTTCCCGCACCTTTGTACAATCAGCCGCTTCAGTCCTGCCGCCCACTGCCGCGGCAAACCCCGAAAAAAATAACGTGAGAGAAACGATGGCGACCGAACCCGGATTTCAGACGCGCATGTACGCGAATAGCGCCCGCGACGGGAGCCCGTCATGTGCGCTCGAATGGGTAACGACCGGGTGCGCGTTCCGATCGGATCGAGGGCTGGCATGAGCGACAAACCCGTTCTTGCCGCCGGTGCGCCGTGCGAACCTGCGGCGTCGGCTGCTTCGCTGATGGCGCTGGCGTGCCTGGTCGTATTCATGGCCCAAATGGCGACGACGGTGTACCTGCCGTCGCTGCCTGTCGTCATGCGCGAGTTGAAGATGACGCAAGGCGGCGCCGAGTTATCCATCTCCGCCTATGTGATCGGTGCCGCGCTGCCGGTGCCATTCTGGGGCGCTGCCGCGGAACGCTGGGGCCGGCGCGGCCCGCTGCTGATTTCGCTGCTGCTGTTCATTGGCAGCAGCCTGCTGCTCGCCGGCTGCACGGTCGCACCGGTGCTGCTCGTGTTGCGTGCCATCCAGGGCATCGGCGGCGGCGGCGCGGCGATCATCGCCCGAATCATCGTCCGCGACAACTGGCGCGGCGACGAACTGGCGCGACGCCTCTCCGTGTTGTCGATCGCCTTCATCACGGCCCTGGGCGGCGGCCAGTTCATCGGCGGGCTCATCGGCCGATACAGTCATTGGCAAACGGGTTTCGTGCTGATGGCCGTCGTCGCCGCGCTGGCGATCGCGCTGTCGTACGCGTTGCCGTTGAAGGCGGGAAGCCGAGCCGCCAAACCGTCGGGCCTGGCCGGTACTTACTGGCTCCTGCTGCGGCGCCCGGGCTTCCTGTGGCCAGCCTGCGCGGGCGGATTGGGGTTCGCGACGACCGTCACCTTGCAGGAGGTGAGCCCGTTCGTGTTCCAGGAGCATTTCCAGCTGGCCGTGACGAGCTTCGGCAGTATCGGCCTGCTGCTCGGCGTGGCCTATTTCAGCGGGGCGATGCTGGTCAACCGCCTCGTGAGACGGCATGGCGGCGTCCGGCTGATGCATGCCGGCGCCGCGTTGCTTGCGTTCGCAACCACGTTGATGCTGGTGTCGTGGCTGAGCGGCCTGCTGACCCATTTCACCGGCCTGTGGATCTTCATCGCGCTGTATTGCCTGGCGATCTTCGGCCAGGCGGTGCTGTTTCCGAACAGCATGGCGACCGCCGTCAGCGATGCGCATGAACACGGCGCGCATGCGATGGCCTTGTGCGGCTTCCTGCAGCAGGGACTGGCGGGCATCGCCGCGACGGCCGCGGTGCTGCAGCACCATGGCGGCACGTGGACGCTCGCCGTATTCGTGCTGGGGGCGCTGACGTGGCTGGTGGTGCAGGTCAAGGTGCGGGGCAGGTAGGCGGCCGACGTCGACGGACGGTCCATCGGCCGTATGCATCTCTCGCGAAAACAGCGGCGTGCGGCCGCGCATCCGCGTCACGCTGCGCGGATAGGGCGATGCAAGAGGCAGTGTGACGCACTCATGCTGCCGGCTGAGCCGTACCGCTCAAACAAAAGATTCGTAGAAAACTTGTTCTCGCGCGTCATTCGCGAGGCTTTTACTACGAATTAAAAGGCGGTGTCATCAAGGGCGAGAATCGGAAAGCCATTAAAAATCCCGGCGGCGTGCCCGGAATGGCAATAATCAAAATCAATATTTAATAAAGCAAATAGCATCTGCCGCGTTACCTCGAGCTTCACATCCTCCATCCCGCCCGACCCGCGCCACGCACGCCTTTCCCCAGTAACGGCGGGCTCGTCACGCACATTCCGCCGATGCGGCGTTGCCGAAACCGGCATCGCAGCCGACGAGATCATTTCAGATTTCTCACCAAATCATGACTCGATTAACATCGCCGACAGAAAATATTAACCTGTCAGAAAATATCTTGTAATTATAAAAATGACCTTCTAGCATCCCTCTGCAGTTCGTGACATGTCCTGGATCAAAGTCTGTACTTGATGCATTCCTCGAACATCACCCATACATAACCGGGGGATTACATGAAGAAACTGTCTCGCCTGCTGTCCATCACCGCGATTACCGTCGCGAGTCTCAGTGCTTTTGCCCAGGCCGGCGACCAGTCGGCCACGGTCGACAAGGCACTGCAACTGATCCAGCAGAACCCGTCCGCCTTCAGTCTGGCCGCTGGCGGCGCAGCACGCACGTTGAAGTTCGCAGGGCCGCAGGCGAGTGCGCCGACGGACGGCGATCAATTCGAGGTGCGCGACGTGATCGTCGATCCCGACGGCACCGAGCACGTGCGTTTCGACCGCTTCTACGCGGGCCTGCCCGTGATCGGCGGTGACGTGGTCGTCCATTCGAGCAAGGGGCAGTTGAAGCAGGCGAGCGTGACCCAGCTCGCGCCGATCAATCTCGCCGGCACGATCGGCAAGGTCGGAAACCGCTCCGTGATACGCAACGCGCCCGACATCGGCAACGCCAGGGTCAAGCGCATCGCGACCGCGCGCTTCAACTCGGACGTGCGCCGCGTCGACGACGCGGAACTCGTGGTGTTCGCACGCGACGTCACGCCGACGCTGGCCTATGCAGTGCGCGTATACGGCAAGTCGAACGACGTGCACGGCGATGCGGTGCTGTACTACGTCGACGCACGCACGGGCGCCGTGCTCGATGCGCAGGACCTGATCAAGACCGCCGCCGCGACCGGCACCGGCCGCTCGCTGTACTACGGCAACCTGACGCTGACCACCGACCAGACCGGCACGAACGCGTACCGGATGCTCGATCCGAATCGCGGCGGCGGCTCCGTATACGACGGCCGCGGACTGATCGCGGAGGACGTCGAGCAGGCGTCCGACCTGCCGATCTTCACGAGCAGCACGAACGTGTGGGGCAACAACGCGACCACCGACCGGCAGACCGTCGCCGCCGACATCGATTACGGTCTGGCGTTAACTTGGGATTACTACAAGACGACGCACAACCGCAACGGTATCTTCAACGACGGGCGCGGCGTGAAGAGTTTCGCGCACGTGGTGTTCGACACCGGCAGCGGCACGACCGGCGCGAACGCGGCATGGATGCCGTCGCACATCATGGTGTACGGCGACGGCCAGCCGGGCACGAGCCTGCCGAAGCCGGTCGTGTCGGTCGACGTGGCCGGACACGAGATGAGCCACGGCGTGACCGAGGCCACGGCCAACCTGAACTATTCGGGCGACGCGGGTGGGCTGAACGAAGCGACTTCCGACATTTTCGGCACGCTCGTCAAGTACTACGCGAACAACCCGAACGATCCCGGCAACTACGTGATCGGTGCGCGCGTGGTGAGCGGCGGCCTGCGCAAGATGTACAAGCAGGATCTCGATGGCAGGTCGTTCAGCTGTTACCCGTCCGGCGGATTCTCGTGGTCGAATCCGCGCCACGATCCGCATTTCACATCGGGTGTCGGCAACCGCCTTTTCTACCTGCTGGCGGAGGGCCCGACGGTGCCGTCGACCGATACCGGCCTGACGAAGGCGAAACTGGTCTGCAACGGCGACACGACCTTCACCGGGTTGGGCCGCGAGAAAGCCGGCAAGATCTGGTACCGGACGCTGACCGTGTATCTGAACGCCAACTCCAGCTACCCGAACGCGCGGCGTGCGTCGATCCAGGCGGCGAACGACCTGTACGGCGCGAATTCGGCCGAAAGCGCGACGGTCGCTCGTGCTTGGAGCGCGGTCGGGGTGAATTGATGGCGTGTGTGCCAGTGCGTTGAATGCCCGAGGATCGATCGCGTGGCGGCATTTCGTGTCGGAGAACGGAGAGCCGATCGAGCCCACGCGACGCCCGGGCAAATGACGGACGCGTGTTGATCGACCGCCTGCAATTGCGGGCGGTCGATCTCTGGAATCCGGTTTTAATCCCGTCTGCCACCTATCCCGTTCTTCGGCACCGCGTGCCGACATGGTCGAGCCTGCAGCACCTTCCTCGATAACCGCGCCGCGTTCCCTGGCCATCCGTGACGAACCCGGAAGAAACCTGACGGTGACGCGCGGCGGAATCCAGCCGTATCACCCATCGCCTACACCCGTCGGTCGATCGGCAAACCATCGGCCGATCCTTCGATATCCCGCCCCGTCTCGTTCCGGCACTTTTCCCAGAAAAAATATCTTCCGGGCAATCGTTTGCGTGCCGCCGCGCGGCGTTCAGTTTATTCATCGCATGCCGATATCCGGAAGGCGCGCCTGATCGAAGCGGCATCGCCCCGCGGTTTCGATCGGGAACGGCATCCACGCATGCGACGGATAGGGGAAGAAAGGTTTTGGCGACAGTTTTAGGGTGCATCGTTCAACGGCACAATCACTGGCTGGTCCTGCTTGCCGCGCTGTTGTGCGGGGCCGGCTCGTGGGTCACCGCGCGCCTGTTCCAGCGCACGGTGAACACCTCCGGCACGCAGCGGTTCGGCTGGCAGGTGCTGACGGCCATTTCGGCCGGCGTGGCGATCTGGTGCACGCACTTCATCGCGATGCTCGGCTTCGACGCCGGCGCGCCCGTGCAATTCGACCTGCCGCTCACGCTCGTGTCGCTGCTCATCGCGGTCGGCGGCAGCACGATCGGCTTCGTGCTGACGACCTGCCGCATCGTCAGGATCGCGCCCGCGCTCGGCGGCGCGATCGTCGGCGTCGCGATCGTGCTGATGCATTACACCGGCATGCTCGCGTGGCGGGTCGAGGGCATCGTGTCGTGGGACATCGGCTACCTGGTCGCGTCGGTGCTGCTGGCGATGACCCTCGCGGCGCTCGCGCTGCACCTCGCGCTGCGGCCGTCGCCGTACGCGGTCAACCAGATGGCCGGCGTGCTGTCGCTCGCGATCCTCGCGCTGCATTTCACCGGGATGTCCGCGCTGCGCATCACGCCGCTGACGCTCGACGGCGCGTGGACCGACGTGAACACGCTGCGTCCGCTGGCGCTGGCGGTCGCGGGTACGTCGCTCGTGATCGTCTGCACGGGGCTCGTGAGCTACGTGATCGACAGCAACGTGCGGGCCGAATCGCTCGAGCACCTGCGCCGGCTGGCACTGAGCGACATGCTGACCGGCCTGCCGAACCGGGCGAGCTTCAACGAGCGGCTGGACCTCGAAATCGCGCTGGCGCAAGAGCAGGGCACGAAGCTCGCGCTGATCGGCATCGACCTGAACCGCTTCAAGGAAATCAACGACCTGCGCGGCCACCACGCCGGCGACGAGGTGCTGCGCATCCTCGCGCGGCGCATGTCGAACCTGCTGCGCGAAGGCGAATTCGTCGCCCGCATCGGCGGCGACGAATTCGCGGCACTTTGCCGGATGGGCGACGACTCACGCCTGATGGACCTGCTCGAACGGCTCGAGCCCGCGCTCTACAAGCCGGTCAGGCTGGACGACTACGAGGTCGTGCCGGGCGCGAGCTTCGGTGTGGCCATCTACCCGGATGACGCCACCACCAAGGCGATCCTCATCAACAACGCGGACCTCGCGATGTACCGTGCGAAGGGCAGCGTCGCGCAATCGATCTGCTTCTACGAGCCGGCGATGGACCTGATCGTCCGCGCGCGCCGCAGCCTCGCGGCCGACCTGCGCCGCGCGGTGGCCGACAACCAGCTGAGCATCCACTACCAGGTGCAGACGTCGCTGACGACCGGCGAGATCCGCGGCTACGAGGCGCTGCTGCGCTGGCAGCATGCGACGCTCGGCACGATACCGCCCACCGAGTTCATTCCGCTCGCCGAGGAAAACGGCGTGATCCTGGAGATCGGCGCGTGGGTGCTGCGCGAGGCATGCGCGCGCGCGGCCACGTGGGAGCCGCCCTATACGGTCTCGGTGAACGTATCGGCCGTGCAGTTCATGCACGCGGACCTGACGGCGCTCGTGGCGGAGGTGCTCGATGCAACCGGCCTGCCGGCATCGCGCCTGCAGCTGGAGTTGACCGAATCGACGATCTTTGCCGGCCGCGAGCGCGCGCTGGATACGCTGCGGCAGATCAAGGCGCTGGGCGTGAGCATCGCGCTCGACGATTTCGGTACCGGCTATTCGTCGCTCGACACGCTGCGCTCGTTCCCGTTCGACCGCATCAAGCTCGACCAGTCGTTCGTCGCGGACGCGGAAGCGAAACCGCAGGATCGCGCGATCATCCGCGCCGTGCTCGCGCTCGGCAAGAGCCTGGGCATTCCGATCCTGGCCGAAGGCATCGAGACGCGCGACCAGCTCGTGCTGCTGGCCGACGAAGGCTGCGACGAAGCGCAGGGCTTCCTGCTCGGCAGGCCCGCACCACTCAACGAGATTGTCGGCAGCGGGCAGATCGCGCTGACCGGCAGCAACCGCGCCAGCGCGACGGTTCCCGCGTCCGGATCGGCCGTCACGGCCGAGCTGGATCCGGGCCCGCGCCGGTAAGCGACAACGCCGGATACGGCAATCCGAACGCAGGTTGCAGCAGGCAGGCTCACATGAAAACCCACTACGCACGGATGGTCAGACTGGCAAGCATCGCGGCGCCGGCCCGGAACCCGGACCTGCTCGCGGCGCAATTCCGGGTATTCGCCGGCCAGCTACCGGTGATGTACCTGATCCTCGTCTCGAGCACCTGGAGCCTCGCCGTCACGCACCTGCGCAGCACGCCGTGGTGGCTGTCGGTCGCGATGCCGGCCGCGATGACGCTCGTGTCGCTCGCGCGGCTGCTGCACTGGCGCCGCGCGCGGCTGGTGGAGCCGACGCCGGACACCGTGTCGCGTGCGCTCACGATGACGAACTGGCTGGTGATCCCGATCGCGGTGACGTTCACCCTCTGGGCGCTGCTGCTGTTCCCGTACGGCGACGCGTGGCAAAGGGCCCAGGTCGCGTTCTACATGGCGATCACGGTGATCGGCTGCATCTTCAGCCTGATGTACCTGCGCACGGCCGCGCTGATCGTGGCCGTGATCGTCAACGCCGCGTTCATCGCGTTCTTCCTCTCGACGGGCCAGCCGACGCTCGTCGCCACCGCGGTCAACATGGCTTTCGTGTCGGCCGCGCTGATCGCCGTCATCTCGGTCAACTACCGGGGCTTCGTGCGCACCGTCGACGCGCAGGCCGAATCGCGGATGCGCGAGCAGGCGCAGACGCGGCTGATGCGGATGATCGACGACATGCCGGTGGCCGTGATGACGGCCGACCCGGAGACGTTCCGCATCAACTACCTGAACACGGCGTCGCGAAACCTGCTGCGCTCGATCGAGCATTTGCTGCCGATCCGCGCGGACGATGCGCTCGGCGCGTCGATCGACTTCTTCCATCCGCACCCGCAGCACCAGCGCCGCCTGCTCGCCGATCCGGCGAACCTGCCGCATCGCGGCCGCGTGCGGCTCGGGCCGGAAGTGCTCGACCTCCAGGTCTCGGCGGTGCGCGATGCCGAGGGGCGCTACATCGGCCCGATGCTGTCGTGGTCGATCGTCACGCAGCAGGCCGAGGCGGAAGCGCGTATCCACCAGCTCGCGCATCACGATTCGCTGACCGGCCTGCCGAACCGCGCGACCTTCCTCGCCGAATTCGACACGAGCCTGCGCCGCTCGGACAAGACGCTCGGGCTGCTCTTCATCGACCTCGACGGCTTCAAGCTGATCAACGACGCGTGCGGGCATTCGGCGGGCGACGAGGTGCTGCGCCAGGTCGCGGAACGCCTTCGCGGGCAGTGCCCGGAAGCGAGGACGATGTTCGGGCGCATCGGCGGCGACGAATTCGCGGTGCTGCTGCGCGACACCGACGCGGACGGCGCGATGGGCGCGGCCGCGCGGCTCGTCGACACGCTCGTCGCGCCCTATGCGCCGTCGCCCGAGCGGCAGTTCCGCATCGGCGCATCGATCGGCTGCGTGCTGGCGCCGCATCACGGCAACGACGCCGGCGTGCTGCTGTCACGCGCGGACATGGCGCTCTATGCGGCCAAGAAAGCCGGAAAGGGTACGTACCGGATGTTCTCGCCGGACATGGAAACGAGCGCGCAGGAGCGGATCGCGCTCGAATCGAAGCTGCGCGTCGCGCTGGACGAGAACCAGGGGCTGTACGTGTTCTACCAGCCGATCGTCGATGTCCTGACTCGCAAGGTGACGACGCGCGAGGCCCTGCTGCGCTGGCATCACCCGCGCTCCGGCTGGATTTCGCCGGGCTACTTCATTCCGGTGGCCGAGCGCGGCGGCCTGATCGACCGGCTCGGCCGCTTCGTGCTCGACCATGCCTGCCGGGAGGCGGCGCGCTGGCCGGACGGCGCGCGCGTCGCCGTGAACGTGTCGGCGGCGCAGCTCGGCCACGGCACGATCGTGCCGGCCTTCGCGGCGGCGCTGGCCGGCGCGGGCCTCACGCCCGACCGGCTGGAAATCGAGGTGACGGAAACCGCGCTGCTGCATGACGAGGGCAAGGCGATCGCGGACCTGCGCGCGCTGCGTTCGATGGGCGTGCGCGTCGCCCTCGACGATTTCGGCACGGGCTTCTCGTCGCTCGCGCATCTGCGCGCGTTTCCGTTCGACAAGATCAAGATCGACGGCAGCTTCGTGCGCGATGCGATCTCGCGACCGGACTGCGCGGCCGTCGTGTGCGCGGTGGCCGATCTCGGCAAGCGCCTCGGCGTGACGACCGTCGCGGAAGGCGTCGAGACGGAGGAGCAACTGGCGTGCATCACGGATGCCGGCTGCCGCGAGGTGCAGGGCTTCCTGATCGGCAAGCCCGCGCCGGGCGAGCACGATGCGCCGGCCATTCGCTGGATCGAGCGGGCCGCGCTGGCTGCGCAGTCGACGGGCAGGCGGGCGTGAGCGACGGCGACGCGGCCGGACTGCGCGATACCCGGATCGATCGACGGCCGAAAACGTGCATTCCGGGATGACGATTGCGCGCGCCGGGCGGGTTGCGTTGAAGGTCAGGAATGCACGTCCGCGATCACGCGTCGAACGGCAAACGCCAGCGGATCGACCTCGTGCACCCCGATGCTGAGCCTTGCATCGAACGACGCCGCAAGCTGCTCGAGTTGACCGAAAGCGTATCCGGGGTCCGCGGTGACGATGGTCACGAAGGCCATACCCCGGCGATATCCCGCCTTGACATCGATGCGAACGCCGCCCGGAAACCGTTGGTGAAGCGCTTCGCGAACCAGGCCGATATCGATCTCGCCGGGTTCCGCGCGCCGGCCTTTCCGAGGTGTGACATCACGCACGAAAAAATAGGCACTGACGCGCACTTCCGGGCCGTCGATGGCGCCGACATGCGCACCTTGCCGATAGGCGAGCACCGCGAGCCGCTTGCGCCGCTCGATTCCCGATACCAGGACACACGTGCCGGCGACGTTGGTCTGGCCTTCCGCGATCATTTGCGCGAATCGAACCGCCCGCTCGCCGGAATCCTCACGCGAGCCGAAATGCAGCGCAAGCCTTGGCGTTCTACCGATTTCCGCGCCGAGCCGCTTCTTGACCGACAGCATGGCCGCGTCGTCGATGTCGTCGAACACGAGTTCCGCGGCGAGCGGGCGACCGGCGCAATAGTCGGTGAGCAGTTGCCGGATCTCGACGAGCTCACCTGGCGCGCCGTCACCCTGCAGCTCGAGCGTGACGAGGACGACCTCTCCATGCAGCCAGGTCCTGGCGGCGGGATGGGGCTTCCGGGCGGCCAGATCGCGTGCGTCATCCGCGCCTGACGCACGCACCGCGGCCAGCAGGAACACGTCGTGGGCGTGGATGCCGCCGGGCACCACGTATGCGCCTTTCTTCCAGGCCAGCGCACGCAATTCCGGAAACAGGTCGTCCGCCTCGTATCCCGTCGCGATCACCGAGCGGCCGATCGCCGCCAGCTCGCGGGGCGACCCTCCGCCCGACAAGCCCGGCCCCGCGACCGCTTCTTCCTTGAACAGGCGCTTCCACTCGGACGAATACTCGGCGTCGGGCGCCCATGACGGCAGCAGTTGTGCGAGGTAGGCGTCCGCATCCGCGATGGTCTCGAATTTCGCGACCATCACGCACTCGCCGCTGTTGTTGCCGGAGAATGCCTGCCACACGCTGACCGGCGGCGTTGACCGGGTTCGACCGGCATCTGCGCCGCGACGTGCACAACCGCGCCGCGCACTGGGCTGCTCGAGATGCGCACGCGCGTTGCGCCACCCGTGCAGGATGTCCTCCGCACTGGCGGCAGGCAGGCCGCCGTCCTGGAACGAACAGCCCTGCATGCGTTGATCGGGCGTGATGGAGACGAAGTCCAGCCCCGCGCCGCAGTCGCCACTGCCATCGGCTCCGTCGAACAATCTGGATACGGGCACCGCGTCGCCGAAGCACACCGACAGGCGGCAGGCGATCGGCGAATCCTGCACGATGGCCGCGAGCTGCGCGCGCCCCCTCGGCGAAAGGTGCCTGCGCAAATCGGGGCCGATGTAGGACAGCAACGAGACATCCTGACAACCCAGCGCGGCCAGTTCGGCCAGCAGGGCGGGGAGGCCCGGCAGCACGGCGTCGTCGACGATCAGGTTGGCGCCCCACCTTTGCCCGTATTCCGACAGGACCGTGCCCGCGTCGCGCCAGCGCACGTCGTCGTAGAGCGAGACGCGGACCTGGCCGAAGCGGCCCGCGTAGGGCGCGAACGTGTTGCGCCGGATCAGCGTTCCATTGGTCGTGACGTTCAGCGCAAGCGGCGTGGTGTGATGGAGGATGTCGATCAGCTCGGCGAATCCACGGAACGCGAACGGCTCTCCGCCGCCGAAGGCGACTTCCAGCGTGCCTGCCGCGGCGAGGCCGCGAAGGACGCCGGCGGCCGACTGGACGGACCAGGCGCTGTCGCGCCGCACATCACGCGAGCAGAATTCGCAGGACAGATTGCACTTGTTCGTTATCCCGAACATCACGACCCGGGGTGCGAGGCGCCGCAAGTGGCGGGTCGCCGCGTTCTCGATCCGGACGTGCGTTCCTGTCGCGGGGTGAAAGCGCAGCAGCGCGCCGTCCAGCGGATACGCCCTGAATGCATTGCGGTCAAAACCAGTGGAAACCGGCATCGGCGAGGCCCTCTGTCTTTCTGTCGAGGATCCCCGTGAACCCGGTGGCAGCACGGGAAACCGTCATATTTGAAGCAACTCGCGCAGTCACCATCCGTTGCCCGGCCGAGCATGAGTGGCAGGCGCGGGGAATGGCGCAAGGCGCTTCACGCTCGGGGAGAAAGAAATCCTCGAGCGCGTCGCGCCCGAAAGGGAAATCATCCCGGCGTGCAGCCGGCAGCCGGCACGCGCGGCCGCCGTAGAGTCGCACCGATTATAACGGCGGCCCGATCACGGTCCGGCCTGCGAGGTCAGATGCGGTCGAAGTCGAACGGCGTCACGTCCGGCAGACCTTCGACCCGTTGTACCTCGACGCTGCACCCAGTGCGGAGCGTGTCGATCGTGCGGCGCGCCTCGAGTGCCTTCTTTGAAACGACCCATCAAGCCGGACGGCAAGCGGATCGCGGAGAAGTGAACTGCGATGCTTGCTCGAGGTCATTTCGGTGCATGCGCAGCCGCCGTAGGATGGCGGGAGACGTGCGTTTCACATCACGTCATCTTGGCGACATCTTTCTCACGTACATCTATTGCACTTCGCCAGTTGGCGGGTGCCGATTTTTCAAGGAAGACCGACCATGGCGGCAAAACGCCTTCGCATCAACATGATTACCCGTCGCCAGTCGACGTTCGACGGCCGTCATCTCGACACCGAGGCGGTACGCCGCTACGACGCGCAAGTGCAAGACGCGATTCCCGCCCAATTGAAAGGCACGCAGGGTGCCGAGGCGGAATGGCTGCCGCGCGTGAAGGTAAGCGAGCGGTAATCCGGATACACCGATTCCGCCGTCCGGCCGCGCGCCCTGTTTCGATCGATGTGAAACGCGCCCGCCGGACGGCGGGCGCATGATGACGCGCGACGCACGCGTCTCCTTGTTCGCGAATTACTGGCTGGTGGCCAGCTCCGCTGCGGGGACCTTCACGACGGGCCGCAGACCGATCACGAGCGGACGTGCCTCAGTGGACAGCGCGCTCACGTCGCCGCGATTGGCGCGCACGATCAGGCCCGCCACCGCATTCAGTGCGCTCATGAACGCGCCTTCGAGCCAGCCGCCGAGGTGGCTGTAGCTGTCGCTGGCGATGAAGAAGCGGTTGTCGAGCGACGCGGCGAGCGCATGCGTGTGATACCGGAAGCACAGGTTGCTCTGGTGATGGTCGCCCGTCATGTCGAGCTTGAAGCCGCCGGCCGTCTTGTTGGTCGTCCAGTCGAAGACAAAGCGGTCCGCCGTGCGTGCTTCCGCGAGCAGCTGATAGAACCACCACGGTTGTGCGTTCGACGCGCCCGCATACTTCACGTACCGATACGCGCGATTTACCATCGTCCGGTACATCCCGTCCGCCGTACCGGTCTCGGTTGCCGGGTTTTGCGGATACAACCCGAAATCGTGCTGAAGCCGGGTCGAATCGTCCTCCCACGTGTAGCTGGCGAGCAGGCTCGAATACTCGGGCGCCTGGCCGTCTTCGACGATGGGGCTCGGTACCACGTAGCTCGCCGCGAGGCCGCTGTCGGAGACGACGGCCTTGATCGGTTCGCCGCGCCATTGCGGAACCCACGGCTGGTCGAGCGCGGCGGTCTTGACGGTGGCGAACACCTTCGACGAGCGCGCCATGTGAAGCTGGCCGATCGCCGTGACGATCCGGGCGTTCGCGGCGGGGCTGCTATCGCTCAGCAGCAGCGGCGGATAGACCTGGTTGTACGTATGCGTTTCGAGGCCCAGGCCCGCGTCCCCCAGATTCTGGCTGGCGGCATGTTCGAAGCCGCTGCGGCTGACGATCGGTGTCAACTGATCGTGCGGGACGGCGAGGATCACGAAATCGTAGGCTTCGGAATGGACGGCGTTATGGCTGTCGTATGACAGCAGTTGTGCGCGCGCCGACGCGGTGCCGGAATGACAGGCGTTCGCGACACGTTCCTGACGAACCTGGACGGCCAGCTTGCCGGCGCCGACGTCCTGGGCCTTGAGGAACAGATTCCGGATGAACTCGACGTTTTCCGTGACCGGCAGCGTGTATTCGTTCGAATAGTCCCAGAGGATCAGCCGCATCATCTCGACCAGCGAGATGTTGTACAGCGGCTTGAAGCCGCCGGTGCCGAAGCCGAAGCGGCCGAACAGTTCGACGTAGTAGCTGATCGATTCATCGACGTCGAGCACACCGTCGACCGGCGGCAGCGTTCCCTTCTCGAATGCAACCGTCACGATCTCGCGGACGGCCGCGCCGAGCGTCAGGCCATCGTATTGCGCGATGAACTCGGGCCAGTACTTCGTCTGAATCCGCTCGAGGGCATCGGCCGGCGGCGTAGCCGCATTCAGGATCGCCGCGATCTTGGCCGGATCCACATTGGCGATCGGATACATCGCGACATTCTCGCCTTGCGGGTTGCCCACCAGCCCGCCGGCGACGACACCCAGTACCTTCAACGTCGGCGAATCCGGATCTTCCCAGTCTTTCGGATCGCTCCCGACATAACGATCGACCCGATTGCCAAACACGAATTCGGTCGGCACCTTGCCGGGATTCGGAAATACCTTGATCGGTGCCGCGTCCCCGAATGCGGCGGACGCATAATGCCAGGTCAATCCGGCGATTTCCGGAAAGCGCATCGCGCCTACTTCGTAAATGGTGTCGCCGCTGGCGGGATCGCCGTTGTGAACGAGTGCCGCCGACACTCGTCCGGCCTTGAGCCCGCGTACCTTGATCGCCTTGATTCCCGGGCGGTCATGAAGAAACGAATCGGGATCGGCTTCGTAGATCTGCACGTCGATGCCGCTTCCTGCCGGCAGCGTCGCCGCGAGCCGGCCCAGTTCGTAGAGTGCGGCGATGCCGCCTGCTCCGCCGCCGACGATGGCGATCCTGTAGTTGCCGGCGGGCAGCGTACCCAACGGCGCGGCGGCGGCGACCGGATAGGACACCAGCGCGGAATCGGGATGCCGGTAGTTGATCCCGCTCAACCGGGCTTCACCAACGGTGGTGGCAATCTTCTTCTCGTCCTTCAGGCCGAGCAGGCGGGGAATGACGGTAACGCCCATGACGTTTCTCCATCGAGAGAGTGGAAACCGCGCGATATCGATCCCGCTTGCCGCTGGCACAGCGCGTCGGGACCGATTCAGGACAACGACAACGCATTGCGAACGAAGCTTGCGCAGTATGCGAATGCGGTTTCGCCAAATCAATCAATTTTTGTTTGAGAAACGATCGAGGAGAATGAGCGAAATGATGGAAAAGAGGCGGGCTTGGGAAGGGGGGATTTCGTGACGGTAAACGTCACGGGATCCCGATCGAATCGTCGATCATCTTCGGATTGCCGAACACGCGACCGGTGAAGCGTGCGATCAGCTGCGCAAGCACCGCCGACGGGCGACGCCTGCCTCGACATCCTCGAAAATGCGCCTCCCCGTGCTCGATGAATCGGGGAGGCGCCTCGCCAGCCTGACAGAGCCGTCAAAGGTCCGACCGCACGCAACGGTCAGTTCGACATCCCGAATCGCGGATCGATATACGCATCGATATTCTGCGACTGCTTGTACACGCCGTTGCGCACGTTGAACGCATTCGCGTTGCGCGTCGAGCCATAGATCGAATCGAGACCGTCGCCCTTGCGGAACGCATGCTTCGCAGCGGCTTCGTCGAGCAGGTGCGTGCCTTTCAGCAGCGGGAGGTATTGCTCCGGCGTGAGCCCGACGCGCGCGGACATGATCCTGACCGCATCTGCCTGCGTCTTCGGGTCGTTGATGTACGCGACGCAGCGGTACCAGACCTTGATCACCTTGGCCCAGTCGGCCCGGCGCGCGGCGAGGCTCGCGGGCGCGACCGTGATCGCATCGTAGATCAGCCCCGGCGCGTCGGCCGACGTGAAGATCGCGCGTGCGCCCGGTGCGCGCTTCAACGCCTCGTTCGCGTTCGGCTGCCATGCGGCGACGGCGGCGACATCGGTCGACGAGCCGAGCACCTGCGGCAGTTCGTTGGTCTTCGCATTGACCAGCGTCACGTCGCCATCCTTCAATCCGTGCTTCTGCAGCGCGGTTTCGAGCAACAGGTGATCGACGAGGCCGAGCTCGACGCCGACCTTCTTGCCCTTCAGCCCCTCGACGCTGCGCAGCGGCGGCTTCGCGATGATCATGTCGTTACCGGCGGAATAGTCGGTCAGCAGGATCATCACGTTCTTCGCGCCGGATGCGCCCGTCACGAGCGCATCGCCGTTGGTTGCCGCGACCGCGTCGAGCTTGCCCGCAGAAAACGCGTCGAGCGACGCCGAGTAATCGAACCATTCGAAATCGACGTCGACGCCGGCCTCCTTGAACCAGCCCTTGTCGAGCGCGACCTGGAACGCGACCCAGCCGGGCCAGTCGCTGTAGCCGATCTTCAGCGGCGCCGCCGCGTGAACGGCGGGCGCCGCGAGCAGCGCCGCAGCCGTGGCGGCGGCACCCAATGCACGACGGGCGGAACGGAAGGACAGCAGGCGGCGGAATGCCGAGGCGGGACGGGTCATCGTGTTTCTCCAGGAGACCGGGATCGGGATCGTCGATACGGACCGTGCAGGAGCACAGTCCGGCTGCGTAGCCGGTTCCTGCGGATGCGGAACGAACGAAGCGGCCACGGAGAGGCGCGATGGCCGTTGCCATCGCCAGTCTCCCGGGCTTTTGTCCCGCCGTGTAGCGCGTGCGCGTCCGCTCTCGCGATCGGACGAACCCGTGCCGGGCTGCTCTCGGACCAGACGTTCGATGAACCGGAACCCTAGCATCCCTAAGATGCGACGCCGCCGCACCTCTCGGCGTCATGCCGAGCGAGAACCGTGCCAACGACGTGCGACGAGGGCGGCTCAGCGGCGGCGTGCGGCGCGTTGCAGTTCGATGAAGCGGGCGGAGAAGAGGGCTGTCAGCGCGCGCCGGAGCAGGTCGAGCTTGTTCATGAGCGGTTGGATGTCGAGTGAAGGTGTCGCCATCGATGCAATGCCCATGCCATTGCGGATCGTGCCGTGCATGCGCATGCGACACGCACTGCGCCGGTGCGGGATCGCGTTCGCCTGGTGCGCGGCACGCCCGCCGCGAGGGCACGGGGCCGCCGCCATGTCGTGCACGCGGCGCACGTGCGGGCCGCCGCACCGCGTTGTGCAGCCGTTTCATCGAGGCTGGCACGCAACTCGCTAGATCGTTGCCCGAGAGGTGCGAAGCAATTTGCATCATCTTCAGGATCGCTAGGGTTCCGGTCATGCGGCGTTCGCGCCGCACGATGCCTGGTCCGAGAGCAATCCGGTCTTGCCTTCGCCTCGATACGAGGCAGCGGCGAGGCTCCACGGAGGGATAAAAGCCCGGGAGGTCGCGATGTCGTTCGGTCGCCCTCTCACGCCTTTTATCCAACCGACCACGGAGCCGCCATGTCGCCGAGCCCCCAAGCCGTCCTCGCCCCACCCCCGCACGTCGCGTGGGAAACGCTGATTCCCGCCGGCACCCACTGGTCCGGCATCCTGCGCCGCGGCCTCGCGCTGCGCATCGTCGATGTCGAAGGCGGCGCGAACCTGTCCGCCGTATTTCATCGCCAGGAAGACCTGCTCGAACGCTACAACATGGCCGATACGCTGAAGGCGCAGCACACCGCGCATCTCACGCGCGGCCATGCGCTGTACACGGACATGGGGCGCGTGATCGCGTCGATCACGGCCGACACGCTCGGCTGGCACGACCCGCTCGGCGGCGTCGGCGATGCGCGCCTGTTCGCACACAAGTACGGCACGACGACGTACCAGGCCGATCGCAACGCGATGATCCGCAACGGCCGCGACAGCCTCGTGCTCGAACTCGCGAAGTACGGGCTGTCGGCGCGCGACCTCGTCGCGAACGTCAATTTCTTCAGCAAGCTCGAGACGGGGGACGACGGCACGCTCGATTTCGTCCCCGGCCATTCGACGGCCGGCAGTGCCGTCGACCTGCGCTTCGAGATGAACACGCTCGCGGCATTCTCGACCGCGCCGCATCCGCTCGATCCGCGTGCGGACTATGCGCCGAAGCCGGTGAAGCTGATCGCGTACCGCGCGTATCCGGCGGACGCCGCCGCACCCGAAGACGATCCGTGCCGGCGCGCGTGCGCCGAGAACATGCGCGGCTTCACCAACACCGACCGCCTGTTCGCGTAAGGAGCCGCACCATGCCGATCATCGAAAGCCGCCTCGACCCGCGCGACGCGATCCACGACATCACGCTGAACGCGGGCGAACCGTGGCTGCACGACCTGAAGCGCGGGCAGGTCTTCCGCATCCTCGACCTCGAGGGCAACCAGGCCGTCGACACGCTGTTCTACCGGTCCGACGACCCCGAGGAGCGCTACAGCGCGCAGGACACGATCCGCGCGCAGCGCAACCTGTACCTGAGCGCCGGCAGCGTGCTGCTGTCGAGCCGGGGCAACGCGATGGCGACGATCATCGCCGATACGTGCGGGCGTCACGACACGCTCGGCGGCGCATGCGCGGCCGAGAGCAACACGGTGCGCTATGCGCTCGACAAGCGGCACATGCACAACTGCCGCGACAGCTTCCTCAATGCAATCGCGCACTGCACGTGCGGCACGGGCGCGCGGCTCACCAAGCGCGACCTCGTCGGCAACGTCAACTTCTTCATGAACGTACCCGTCACACCGCTCGGCGGGCTGACGTTCGAGGACGGCATTTCCGCGCCCGGCAAGTACGTCGAGATGCGCGCGGAGATGGAAATCACCGTGCTGATCTCGAACTGCCCGCAGCTGAACAACCCGTGCAACGGCTACAACCCGACGCCCGTGCGTCTCACCGTGTGGGAGGCCGAATGAGATTCGCCAAAGTCCTCGTTGCGAACCGCGGCGAAATCGCGTGCCGCGTGATCCGGACGTTGAAGCGGCTCGGCATCGCGTCGGTCGCGATCTACTCGGACGCCGACCGCGACGCGCGTCACGTGACGCTCGCCGACGAAGCCGTGCGGGTCGGCCCCGCGCCGGCGGCGGAGAGCTACCTGAACGTCGCGGCGATCCTCGCAGCCGCGCGCGAGACGGGCGCGCAGGCCGTGCATCCCGGCTACGGCTTCCTGTCCGAGCATGCCGGTTTCGCCGATGCATGCGAAGCGGCCGGCGTGCGCTTCATCGGGCCGCGCGGCGACCAGATGCGCGCGTTCGGCCTCAAGCACACCGCGCGCGCGCTCGCGGCCGCACAGGGTGTCGCGCTGCTGCCGGGCACGGGCCTGCTCGACGACGTGGCGACGGCGCTTGCCGAAGCCGGTGCGATCGGCTATCCGGTGATGCTGAAGAGTACGGCCGGCGGTGGCGGGATCGGCATGTCGTTGTGCCGTGACGCCGCGCAGCTCGAGGCGGCCTTCGAATCCGTCGTGCGGCTCGGCAACGCGAACTTCGCGCATGCGGGCGTGTATCTCGAGAAATTCGTCGAGCACGCGCGGCATATCGAAGTGCAGATCTTCGGCGATGGCCGCGGCGGCGCGATCGCGCTCGGCGAACGCGATTGCTCCGTGCAGCGCCGTAACCAGAAGGTGATCGAGGAGACACCCGCGCCGGACCTGACCGATGCCGAGCGCGACACGCTGCACGCGAGCGCGGTGCGGCTCGCCCGCGCGGTCGGCTACGCGTCGGCCGGCACGGTCGAGTTCGTGTTCGACGCGAACGCGCGCCGCTTCTATTTCCTGGAAGTGAACACGCGGTTGCAGGTCGAACATTGCGTGACCGAAGCAGTCACCGGCATCGATCTCGTGGAATGGATGATCCTGCAGGCCGAAGGCGACCTGCCGCCGCTCGACACGCTCGCCGTCGCGCCGCGCGGCGCGAGCATCCAGGTGCGGCTCTATGCGGAAGATCCGCACAAGCAGTTCCAGCCGAGCGCCGGCGTGCTCACGCATGTCGCCTTTCCGGACGACGTGCGCGTCGACGGCTGGATCGACGCGGGCACCGAGGTCAGCGCGCATTACGATCCGTTGCTAGCGAAGCTGATCGTGCGCGGCGATACGCGCTGCGACGCGCTGGCGGCACTGCAGGCCGCGCTGGCGCGGACCGAGCTGTACGGGATCGAAACCAACCTCGACTACCTGCGCGCGATTGCCGGCTCGGACACGTTCGCGCGCGGCGCGCCGACGACGGCGTTCCTGTCGCGCTTCGCATTCGCGCCGCACACGATCGACGTGTTCGACGGCGGCGTGCAGACCACCGTGCAGCAGGCGCCCGGGCGCGTCGGTTACTGGAGCGTCGGCGTGCCGCCGTCCGGTCCGATGGACGATCGCGCGTTCGATCTGGCCAACGCGCTGCTCGGCAACGCACGAGACGCGGCCGGGCTGGAATTCACGATGGTCGGCGCGACGCTGCGCTTCAACACCGCGACGCTGTTCGTGCTCGGCGGTGCGCCGCTCGCGGCAACGCTCGACGGCGAGCCCGCGCCGTTCTGGCAGGTGCTGCGCGCTCGACCGGGCACGGTACTGAAGCTCGGCGGCGTGACGGGCGCGGGCGTGCGCGCGTGCCTGGCCGTGAAAGGCGGGCTGCAGGTGCCCGACTATCTCGGCAGCAAGGCCACCTTCACGCTCGGCCAGTTCGGCGGTCACGCGGGGCGCGCGCTGCGCAAGGGCGACGTGCTGCATCTGCACGCGGACGCGGGGCGCGGCGATGCCGGCGCGACGCTGGCCGAAGACGACATTCCCGCCTTGACGCATGCGTGGACGCTCGGTGTGCTGGACGGGCCGCACGGCGCGCCGGACTTCTTCACGCCGGACGACATCGCGATGCTCTACGGCACGCAGTGGACGGTCCACTACAACTCGAGCCGCACCGGCGTCCGGCTGCTCGGACCGAAACCGCAATGGGCACGCGCGGACGGCGGCGAGGCCGGCCTGCATCCGTCGAACATCCACGACAACGCGTATGCGATCGGCGCGGTCGATTTCACCGGCGACATGCCGGTGATCCTCGGCCCGGACGGTCCGAGCCTCGGCGGCTTCGTGTGCCCGGTGACGGTCGTGCGCGACGAGCTGTGGAAGCTCGGCCAGTTGCGCCCGGGCGATACGGTGCAGTTCGTGCGCGCGGCCGCGTCGGCCGGGAAGCCGGCTGCTGCGATCGTGCAACCGACGCGCGACGTCGCCACGGCTGCCTCTGCCGCGCCCGGCGAATGCGTGCTGCATCGCGACCCGTCGGCGGGCGGCGGCATCGGTGTCGTCTACCGGCGCTCGGGCGATCGCAACGTGCTGGTCGAATACGGGCCGCTCGTGCTCGACCTGAACCTGCGCTTTCGCGTGCACGCCCTCATGTGCTGGCTCGACGCGCACCGGTTGCCCGGCATGCTCGACCTGACGCCGGGCATCCGCTCGCTTCAGGTGCAGTTCGATGCACGCGTGCTGCCGCTCGATGTACTGCTCGCGCATCTGCAGACTGCGGAGCGGGAACTCTCCGACGTGGCCGACATGCGCGTGCCGAACCGCATCGTGCACTTGCCGCTGTCGTGGGACGACCCGTCGACGCGCATCGCGATCGAGCGCTACATGCAGTCGGTGCGGCCCGATGCGCCGTGGTGTCCGAGCAATATCGAGTTCATCCGGCGGATCAACGGGCTGGCGAGCATCGACGACGTGAAGCGCATCGTGTTCGACGCGCGTTATCTGGTGATGGGGCTCGGCGATGTCTACCTCGGTGCGCCGGTCGCGACGCCGATCGATCCGCGGCACCGGCTCGTGACGACCAAATACAACCCCGCGCGTACCTGGACACCCGAGAACGCGGTCGGTATCGGCGGCGCGTATCTGTGCGTGTACGGCATGGAAGGGCCTGGCGGCTACCAGTTCGTCGGCCGTACCGTCCAGATGTGGAACCGTCACCGCACCACGCGGGAGTTCGAAGCCGGCAAGCCGTGGCTGCTGCGCTTCTTCGACGAGATCCGCTTCTACGAAGTCAGCGAGGCCGAGCTGGCTGCGCTGCGCGCGGATTTCATCGCGGGCCGCGCGTCGTTGAAGATCGAGGAATCCGTGTTCGACCTGGGCGCGTACAACCGCTTCCTGCGCGACGAGGCGGAGTCGATCGCGACGTTCAAGGCCGCGCAGCAAACCGCGTTCGAAGCCGAGCGCGAGCGGTGGCGGGCGGCCGGGCACGCGGAGTACGTCGGCGAAGCGGAGCAGGGCGACGCGCAGGCGGCGCGGGAAACGGCCGCGCTCGACGATACGCAGCGCGCGATTGCCGCGGACGTGTCGGGCAGCGTGTGGAAGGTGCTGGTCGAACCCGGCGAGCGCGTGACCGAAGGGCAGGTCGTCGTGATCGTCGAATCGATGAAGATGGAGGTGGCGGTGACGGCAATGGAAGACGGCACGATCGAGACAATCGATTGCGCGCCGGGCGCGGCGGTCGTGGCCGGCCAGCGGCTGATGGTGCAGAAGACCGGCGCCGCCGAGGAGGTGGCATGAGCACGACACAACGTTCGCCGCTGCCCGGGCCGGGCTCGATCGCCGCGCTGCGCGCGCGCTACGAGGCGGGCACCCTGACGCCGCACGCGCTCGTCGACGCGATCGCCGCGCATTTCGACGCGGGCGATCCGCATCATGCGTGGATCCGGCCGCTGACGCACGCCGAGATGACGACCTATGCCGACGCGCTGGCCGGACGCGACATCGCATCGCTGCCGCTCTACGGCGTGCCGTTCGCGATCAAGGACAACATCGACCTCGCGGGCATTCCGACGACGGCGGCCTGTCCGGCCTATGCGTACACGCCGGATCGCAGCGCGCCCGTCGTCGAGCGATTGATCGCAGCCGGCGCGATTCCGGTCGGCAAGACCAATCTCGACCAGTTCGCGACCGGGCTGTCGGGGCAGCGCTCGCCCTACGGCGCGTGCCGCAATGCGCTCGATCCGCGCTATGCGTCGGGCGGATCGAGTTCCGGGTCGGCGGTGGCGGTCGCGCTCGGCGTCGCGGCGTTCTCGCTGGGTACCGACACGGCCGGTTCCGGGCGCGTGCCGGCAGCGTTTCACGGGCTCGTCGGACTCAAGCCGACCCGCGGCGTGCTGAGTACGCTCGGCGTCGTGCCGGCTTGCCGGTCGCTCGATTGTGTGTCGGTGTTCGCGCACTCGCCGGCCGACGCACGGTCGGTGTTCGCCGTCGCGCAGGGCGTGACCGAAGGCGATCCTTACGGGCGCGCATGGCAGCCGCTGCCGGATGTCGACCGGGTGCGTGCGCTCGGCCAGTCGGGTTTCGGCGTACCGCGTGCCGATCAGCTCGAATTCTTCGGCGACGAATCGTATCGCGCGGCCTGGGAAGCGGCGCTCGAACGCTTGCGGGCGACGGGCGCGCGGATCGTCGAGATCGATTTCAGCCCGTTCCTGGCCGCCGCGCGGCTGCTCTACGAGGGCCCGTGGGTTGCCGAGCGGCTTGCTGCACTCGGCGCATTCGCCGCGCGGGAGCCCGATGCGCTCCATCCGGTGATTCGCACGATCGTCGGCGGCGCGTCGCGCTTCAGCGCGGCCGACGCGTTCGCCGCGTTCGACCGGCTCGCGACGCTGCGCGTCGAGGCGGGCCGCGCATGGGCCGGGCTCGACGCGATCGTGATGCCGACCTCGGCCACGACCGCGACCGTGGACGCGCTCGAAGCCGATCCGATCGGCATCAATTCGCGCTTCGGCTACTACACGAACTTCGTCAACCTGCTCGACCTGTCGGCGATCGCGGTGCCTGCCGGCGTCTGCAAGACCGGGTCGCACGCGGGGTTGCCGTTCGGGATCACGTTCGTCGGCCGCGCGCACGACGATGCGCGGCTGCTCGATCTCGCGCAGGCGTGGGTCGACGGCGATCAGGCTGTCCGTGAGGCCGGGGACGCTGCAACGGCGGACGCGGCGCCGACGGAATCCACCGGCGTCGTGCGCGTGGCCGTCGTCGGTGCGCATCTGCGAGGCGAGCCGTTGAACGGGCAACTCACGCAGCGACGCGCGCGTTTCGTCGCGGCGACGACGACGGCGGCCACGTACCGTCTCTACGCGCTGTCCGGCGCGGCATCCGGCGGCAGCGTCGCCAAGCCGGGGCTCGTGCGCGTGCCGGACGGCGGTGCGCCGATCGCGGTCGAGATCTGGGAGATGCCGGTCGACGCTTACGGCAGCTTCGTCGCGGGCATTGCGGCGCCGCTCGGCATCGGCACGCTGACGCTCGCCGACGGCTCGCGCGTGCAGGGCTTCCTGTGCGAAAGCGCGGCGCTCGACGAGGCCACGGACATCACGCGCTTCGGCGGCTGGCGGGCTTACCGCGCCCACGCCGCGGGCAGCGCCTCGCAATGAACGTCCGGTCGCGCGATGCCATGGGCGCCGCGCGACCGGCACCCGAAACGATACGGAGATTTCCATGTCAATGACCCGCAACACGACCGGATGGCTGGCCGTGCGCCGCGAACTGACGACGCGCGGCAAATGGACGCTCGGCCTGGCGTCCTTCCTGCTGCCGTTCGCCGTCTGGTGCCTGATCAGCTATGTGCCGTTCGTCTGGCATCCGCAGATGCGCATCACGAATCCGGGAAGCGTCGACTATTTCCAGACCGGCATGCAGATCGATCGCGACGTCTTCGACGACGAGCTCGCGCATGCACGGGAGATGCATGCGGCCGTGCCGGAGGGCGTGCGCGCGAATCCGGTCTACCTGCCCGCGCCGCACCAGGTGTTGCGCGCGTTCTACACCGCATTCACGACCCCGCCCGCATCTCGCGACGGCGTATGGCTGCACGAGAGCCTGTGGCACAGCATCCGGATCATTTTTTGGGGCTTCGTGATCTCGTCCGCGATCGGTGTGCCGCTCGGCATCGTCTGCGGCACCTTCAGCGCGCTCGCGAGACTTCAGGAGCCGTTCCTGGAGTTCTTCCGCTACCTGCCCGCGCCGGCCTTCGGCGCGCTGATGGTCGCGATCCTGGGCATCTACGACGCACCGAAGATCGCGATCATCGTGATCGGGACGCTGTTCCAGCAGGTGCTGATCATCGCGAACACGACACGCAAGCTCGAATACGGGCTGTTCGAGGCCGCGATGACGCTCGGCACGAAGAAGCTCAAGCTGCTCACCCACGTCGTGATTCCCGGTGTGCTGCCGGACCTGTATCGCGACCAGCGGATCCTGCTCGGCTGGGCGTGGACTTACCTGATCGTTGCCGAACTCGTCGGCACGAGTTCGGGCATCACGTGGTACATCAGCCAGCAGGCGCGCTACCAGCATTTCGACAACGTGTATGCGGCGATCCTGATGATCGGGGTCATCGGCCTCGGGACCGACATCGTGCTCGGGGTGCTCGGCCGCAAGCTGTTTCCGTGGGACCGCACGCTGAAAGCGTGATGCCCTTCGATTCGCAACCGTCAACCGATTTCCGCAGAGGGCATCATGCAGAATCCGCAAGCCGTTCCCGAGTACCTGATGCAGTCCGACGCGGTGCGCGAGCGCTTCGCACGACTGAAAACCCGCGACGTGATACTCGACGTGCGCCACGTCGGCAAGCGCTTCGCGACGCCGCAGGGCGAGTGCGTCGCGCTCGACGACATCAGCTTCCGTACGCACCGCCGCGAATTCGTGTGCGTGATCGGCCCGTCCGGTTGCGGCAAGTCGACGCTGATCCGCATCCTGGCGGGGCTCGAAGCGCAGACAAGCGGCGAAGTGCTGCTGGACGGCAAGCCCGTGCAGGGGCCGGGCGCCGATCGCGGGATGGTGTTCCAGGGCTACACGCTGTTTCCATGGCTCACCGTGAAGAAGAACGTGATGTTCGGTCTCCGGATGAACGGGAGCAGCAGCGGCGAGGCCGAACGCGAAGCGCTGCAGTGGCTCGATCTCGTCGGGCTGACGCGCTTCGCCGACGTGTATCCGCACCAGTTGTCCGGCGGGATGAAGCAGCGCGTGGCGATCGCCCGTGCGCTGGCGAACCGCCCGCGCATCCTGCTGATGGACGAGCCGTTCGGTGCGCTCGACGCGCAGACGCGCGCGCGGATGCAGACGCATCTGCTCGACATCTGGCGCAATATCGACGTGACGATCCTGTTCATCACGCACGATCTCGACGAGGCGATTTTCCTGGCGGATCGCATTCTCGTTCTCAAGGCGAATCCGGGGGCGGTGCAGGAGTTGATCGAGGTGCCGGTGCCACGGCCGCGCGATTATTCGCAGGTCAATTCGCCGGCGTTCGTCGCGACGAAGGCGCGGCTCGAAGCGCTGATTCATCCGAAGGAGGCCGCGCCTGCCGATGACGACGACGGTGTGAAGCCGCACATGATCCGGATGACGGACGTGTCGGACAACGTCGAGTAGACCGGGACGGGGAACGGCCGGGCGATCGGCACGGGCGCGGTCGGGCGCGTGCCGGAGGCGACGTGTTCGGGCTCCGTCCACGTCGGTAGTCGTAGCCGACGGCACAGGTCTGGCGCGTCTGGTCTTGGCCGCCCGCGTCGCGGCCTCGATCTTGATCGAGCCGCACCTGGAGGAGTTCGGCACGCGTTTTTTCGCGCTCGGCCTAGAACTGGTCATGGACGACAGCCTGGCCAACATCGTGGCGGACGGATGCGATGTCGGCATCCGGATCGGCGAGAGCCGCGCGCCGCACATGATTGCCGTCTCCATCACGCTGTCACTGGAGATGGCGGTGGTCGGCACGCCGGCGTATTTCAGGGGCCATGGCGTACACGCGACGCCGGCCGATCAGCGGCGCCATTCATCCGTGCATCGGACGACTCGCATGTCATCGGTCGCATGATCCGGATCGGAGGCGATGATGCGGATGAAATGGACGCCGCGCACGGTAGTGCATGCGCCCTGGAAGCGCTCCCGCCGGGGCAGCCGATCGGAAATGCGAGATCCGGCGTCGGTGCAAACCGGGTTCCGGAATCCGGCCAGGTAATACGTCCTTTCACCGCGACCCGCTGGTTAAGCTACGGCAACAACAGCACGTGCACGGTGCTGCTCGCCTGGCCGAGCTGAAAGTCGGTCACGACCCCGTCGACGCATGGCGGAGCGCTGGGCCGATCGGTCAGCGGGGCGGCGCAGCCGTACTCAGCCTCTCCGACAGCATCCGCTCGTACACGCCAAAGTGCAGATCGACCTCCTTTTGCGTGACCGGGGTGACCGTGATGTTGATCTGGTCGGGCAACAGGCCCAGCACAACCGCAACCGCGGCTTCAAGTTGCGGTGCACAAACCTTGTCCTCCGCCATCGTCGTGCCGACCAGCACGTCGTAGGTCTGTTCGTGCCGGCAGACGACCTCGACGAGTCGCGCCCGCGCGCTCATGTTGTTGTCGATCGCGAGCCTGACGACCTCGGTCACAGTGCGCATCGTCTCGGTCGGAAAGCCCTTCGTCGAGCGCAGCCGGATACGATGCCTGCCCAGCGTAAGCCAGTCCGTGTCGAATTCCATGGCGTCCTCCGCATGCAGTTCCAAGCCGCTGCGATGATAGGTTCCAGCACCGGAATTTCAAGTGCAAAAATCTGCCGACGCACCTTGAAATTTTTCGCGGAGTGCCTATCTTAGGTTTCGCTCAGGCAGATGCGCGGGCCTCCGGATCCCGCGCGCTGCGTGTTTCGATTTGTTTGCCGACAGTCTGGCAGGCGAACTGGAGCGCGTAGGCCCGTTCGCCTCCCGGCTGCATTCAAGGAGGATACGATCATGAGCGATCTTTACTTCGGAACCGACCTCTTCAGCGAGTTCGACCGCCTGCAGCAGCAGATGGCGCAACTCCTCGGCGGCTTCCCGTCCAGCATCCGCGCTGGCCGGCTTGGCGCGTTTCCTCAGATCAATATCGGTGCGACCGACGAGTCGATCGAGATCGTCGCCTTCGCCCCGGGCATCAATGCCGCCGAACTCGACGTATCGATCGACAAGGGCTTGCTGACCATCAGCGGCGAACGCAAATCGACACAGCCCGGCACTGGCAGCGAGACGCGTACGTATGCACAGGAGCGCTTTGCCGGCGCCTTCAGGCGCGTCATCGAGCTGCCCGACACCGCCGATCCCGACAAGGTCCAGGCGCGCTACGAAAATGGCTGTCTGTCGATCAGTGTAGGCAGGCGCGAATCGTCCAAGCCGCGCGCCATCACTATCCGGTAATCCGAGGAGCCGATCATGAATGACACGACCCAACTGGCCGAACGCGGCCCGTCCACCGTGGCACGTCGCGACACGGAACAGCCCAAGCGCCGGATCACGCTCGTCCCGGCCGTCGACATATACGAGGACAGCCAGGTCGTCACGCTATGGGCGGATCTGCCCGGCGTGACGAGGGACAAGCTGGACGTCAAGGTTCACGACAACAGCCTCTCGATCGAGGCCGAGGCGGCGGTGCCGACGCCGGAAAATCTGCGGCTGCAGCATGCCGAGGTCCGCGAACCGCACTTCGCCCGGACGTTCACGCTGTCACCGGACTTCGATACGTCACGGATAGAGGCGAGCCTTCACGACGGGGTGCTGAAGCTGACAATCCCGCGCCGCGACGAGGCGCGCCCACGGCGCGTTGAAGTCAGGAGCAGCTGATCCTTCGGCAACGGCAGGTCGGCAACCAGGGCGGCAGCGATCGCGCTGCCGCCTGCGCGGACCAGGAGCAGCGGGGGGCGGGTGTCTGAGGTTACGCAGGAGTCCTGGAAAGGACACGCGATCGATCTCCGCGCCATTCCCGTGCGACGGATCGTGACCCGCCTGTCCGCACTGGAGGGCTACATCGCTATCGTCCGGATCGAACGGAACGATGAGGTGTTGGCCGACCGGCATCTGCCGCGTTTCAGCAAACGCTGGACAAGCGCGGGCGAAGCGCGGCGCGATGCGGTCGAGTACGCGGTGAAATCAGATTGAAGCTGAATCGGAGGACGCCATGAATACCGATTTGAAAAAGTGGAACCCCTTCAAGTTCCTTCGCGGAACTGCCCGCAAATCCGATGCGGAAGGCGCGGAAAGCACGCCGACAGGCGAACAGTGGCGGGCTTCGTGGCCCGACATCCCGCGATTGTTCTCACGTGACCCGTGGCGTGCAATGGAGGCGTTCTTTCACGACCCGTTTGCAGGCGGTGGCGCGCTCGAACGCTGGTTTGGCGACTTCAGCTCGTCGCGCTTCCAGCCGCGCATCGACGTCGTCGATGAGGGGCAGGTGCTGCGCGTGACCGCCGAACTGCCCGGAATGGAGCGCGAAGATCTGAAGTTGAGCGTCGAGGATGGAGCAATCGTGCTGCGTGGAGAGAAAAAGCAGGATGTGCGCAGCGAGGAAAACGGCTGCTACCGGCTGGAGCGCGCCCATGGAAGCTTCATGCGCACGATCCCGATGCCGGAAAACGCCGACCCCGACCACACCCTGGCAAAGTTTGATAACGGTGTACTCACGTTGACCGTGCCGAAATCGGAACCGGTGCAGTCCGCCAGTCGCTCGATCGATATCGGCTAGGGCAAGCACGCCAAGATCCCGCATCGCCGGGCCCGCTTCGGGTGCAACACGCTGCAGGAGGTGTCATATGCAAACGGACAACGTCATGGAGTATCACGGCTGCGAGGTCCGGCCGGTGGTAACCGTCACCGGAAACAGCCGCTACGCGGCGGCGGCCATTGTCACCGACCGGGCCGGCGAGACACGCACGCTCGGCGTCGATGGCGATTTCGCCAACGCCCAGGAGGCTCGCGATGAAGCGCTGGAGCTTGCCGTCGCATGGATCCAGCAACGCTCGGTCGTTTCAGAGCGGTATGTCCGGCGGATCTAGCGTGCCGGTCGAAAGCCGAGGGCCGGGCGCGAAGCAGGCGCCTGCGGAATTGATGGGCGATTCGCTCCCGGTTCCGATGGCTACGGCCGGTTAGCGACCGTGAATACAAGCGACGGGAAAGGGTAGGGTCAATACCGGGCGATAACAAGAGATGTCATGACGTCACGGCTTATGATAGGGAATTGCGCTTACCTTGCTCATGCCCCTGACAGGGCGCCTCAATGGATTGCGGGAGCAAAGAGCCGCGATCGTTTTTTGATCAAACAATGAGTCGAGTCGACGATTGAGCACAAAGCCGCTAACCCTGGAAAACGGGAAATACTGGGCGACGTGTCGCGAGCGAACGGTTTTCGCTGCCACGGCAAATGGATATGGTGACGTCTTTCCCGGTGCAGAGGTGATCGTCAAGGACGGATGGGCTACCTTTACCCGTGACGGCGTCGAAGTGTGGAACTGCAGTGCACGCTATGCAGCCGCACACTTCGACGTTCAGACTGCTTAGGAAAATCCGCACATGAGCCAGCTTGTTCAGATTGCGCCCGGCGTCGTGTTCTCATCTGATGTGCTTGGCGTCGATTGGGCGCGGAAATATCGACAGGACGACGGCGATGCGCAGTCAACGGACCGGCAGGACCTGGCGGTAAGGGAAAGCGATCAGGCAGGTCGCACAAGCATGCCGGCTCAGTTGTCGTTGTTGTAGAGAACCGCCGATCACGGGCACCTTGCGCCTGTCGCGCCTTCGCGTTGCCGCCGACGTTCGCTCCCGAGTCGATGCCCGACGCCGGCACCGGTTTCTTCCGCGAGTGAGTGCCGGGCCTGACCAAACGTCAACGGGTAGCGCGCACGCGAGCGCGAGGTCGCGCTTCCGTTCCCACCGCCTCTTACGCGTCTTTCAGCCAGGGCATTTCCACGGGTGATACGACCAGTTGCCGGAATTCGCGTTTCAGATCGAAGATGAACCCGACCAGGATCATGGATTCGGCGTAAGGAATCGGAAAGACGTGCGGATTTTCCGGAGTCCGCAGGGGGCGCTCGGGCGTGTCGGCGGTCGCCGCGGCATTCTCGCGAACGCTTTCCAGTTCTTCAGCCATGGCCGGGTCACCGACTTTCAACACACGGTTGCGCAGGTCGCTGAAGGGCTCGATGCGCGCAGCGTCTTCGTGGTATTCGGGTACTTCGTAAACGAACCAGGACATTTTCGTCTCCCATGAGAAGGGGCGCTATTCTAACGCTGCCCGAGGATCCACCGAAAATCGGCCATGTCGTGCGATGGCGGTGGGCGCTGCGAGGAAGTGGGCCTTCGAGGTGTGATCACCAATGCGTCTCCCTGAGTCACCCGAAAACCGTCGCGACCATGAACCGATACATCGAATGGCGCTGGAAGCGCAGCAAAGTAACGACGCCCGACCGGAGCAAGTGGCGGGGACTATGCCTGCCGTGCCGCTCATCTTGACGCACAAGCGTACACGCCACGAGTTGAACGTGAAGCGTCCCGTCAACGACGACGGCGAAACGTTCAAACATCTCGCGGTGGACAGCCTTCAGCACGATGTAACCGGACTGTACCGCGCCGCTGGTTTCGGTCGAGGGATTTCAAGCCACCCAAGATGCCGGACCTTCGCGAATCGCCTTATTGCACAGCGTCACTCAATCGAAACGGTGCAGTCACTTCTCGGCCACATCCATCTTGATCATTTCGCTCCATATCTCAAGATCTCGAAGAAGGCGAGGCGCAAGGCGATGGCCGATCTCGACGGATTTTTCGCTGATGCTTGATTGTCATCCCCGTTGGGGATATAAGTCCGGAAGTGACTTTGACCGTTGAATTGACGCATGACTACGAAGGAAGATCTCGCAGCACTTCCCCAGCAGGAACTGCTGCGCGTAGCGATGGATCGACTGGGTATGACGCGAGCGGAGTTTGCCGCGCGCTTGAGCATTGCCGTGCGGACGCTGGACAAGTGGCTTCTGCCGGCAGACTCGCCAGACTCGCGCACCATGCCCGATATGGGCCGATCATACGTGCTGGAAATCCTGCAGTGGCAGAAAATGCGGAAACCCGCTTGATTGTCCCCATTGGGGATATATACTGACGAATAGTGAACCTCGCCTTGAGAAGCAAATGCCGAATCAAACTTCCGCGCTGCTGAACACGATCGACGCCGACAAGGCGACACTCGACGCCGCGCGTCCGCTGCCACAGCACACCGTTGCCTCGCTGCGCGAAAAGTTGTTGCTCGAGTGGACGTATCACTCGAACGCGATCGAGGGCAACACGCTGACGCTGCGAGAAACCAAGGTGGTGCTCGAAGGCATCACGGTCGGCGGAAAATCCCTTCGCGAGCACTTCGAGGCGACAAACCATCGTGACGCGATCGTCTATGTCGAGGACATCGTGGCGAAAGCGGAGGCACTGTCGGAATGGCAGATTCGCAACCTCCACAGTCTCGTGTTGAAGGGCATCGATGCTGAAGAAGCGGGCCGGTATCGCCGCGAAAACGTGGTGATCGCGGGTGCGAGTACAACCCCGCCGGATTTCATGCATCTGCCTGCTGAAATGGCCGCGCTGATCGACTGGTATGAGGCGGCCGGAGACAGGCATCCGGTCGAGCGGGCGGCGGAACTGCACACGCGATTCGTGAAGATCCATCCGTTCATTGATGGCAACGGGCGGACGGGGCGGCTGCTGCTCAACTTCGAGTTGATGAAGGCGGGCTATCCGCCCGCGATCATCCGCAAAGAGGATCGGCTTGCCTACTACGACGCGCTCGACAAAGCATGTGTTAGTGGCGATTACGGCGACATTACGCGACTGGTTGCCGAATCTGCACAACGCTCGCTTGACACATATCTCGACGTGCTCGGGCTGCGTCATACACCCGCACCGGATACGGCTCCGCCGTCGCCGGGTTTTCGGCCGTAATCAAATATGAACTGGTTTCAGAAGAATTTATAAGGAACGAACCCGTTATTGAGCGTTTGGACGCGCAGACGATCTGCATTTCGAGTCCTTCGTCTCGGTATCGGAAGGGGCGTTCAACGACATTCTGGATCAGATATCGCCCTCATACAGCAGGTCCTGAGCGGATCACGTTCTCGCGGGCGACGACACGTGCAATACGCACGCGCAGATCGAGCACATCGAAATGTCTGGGGCAGAATTCACCCGGTCTCGTCGTGCAAGCGCCGCGCGGCGACACGCGCGTCACGGAATCACGATCGACCGCGATGGGCGCCGGCCGGAAACGTGCTGCCGACCCATCGAGGTCGCGCGGGGATATCAGGGAGCCTTGATTTTGCTGCGTTTTATCGGCGTAGATCGAACCAGATCCGCCAAGGCTTACCACGCGGCACCTGAAACAATACTCAGCGGTATCAGTCGCTTGCTGAATGGCCCTTCCGCACTTCTGATACCTGCCCTGAATGAATGTGCCGCCTGATTGGAATAGTGGGTGGCCCTCGGAATAGGGCGCTATTAAAACAAAAGTCCGTGCCGCCGATAACTGTCAACATTGACAGGGATTGCTTCAATTCGAGTTCTTGCCGGCTCGACGACAGCACCACCTGATTGAAGACAGGCAGATGATTCCTCAAGCGTGACGCCATTTCGCCAACGTGGGCAGTTCGCGTTCGGTGGCCGTATCGTCCAGACGGGTCCAGCTGTAAAACGTGCCGTTCCATCC
This sequence comes from Burkholderia sp. 22088, assembly GCF_052045915.1. Lineage (NCBI taxonomy): Bacteria > Pseudomonadati > Pseudomonadota > Betaproteobacteria > Burkholderiales > Burkholderiaceae > Burkholderia > Burkholderia sp. 22088. Next base: position 30,855 of record NZ_JBQEPY010000007.1, on the reverse strand, counting down.
CGGAACGGGCAGGGGCGCCGCGCATTTGACGTCGGCGAAGCCGGGCCGATAGGCCTGCGATGGCCAGAACAGCGGCATGATGCTGCGCGCCTCCATGCCTTGGCGCAATTCGGCCGGACCGTTCGCGTCGGCCACGATATCGCAGTGAAACGACCAATCCTCTTCGTTCCAGGCGAGAAATACACTCGGCGCGCCCGCGGCGTCGAACATCAGCACCGCGTCCTGATTGGGGCGCCAGTAGTATTCGACGATGCCTTCCCGCGCGGCCACCTCGTCGATCAGTTTGACGATCCTCGGATCGCGGTAGGTCGACCCTGCTTCATGCAGGCTGATGTGCCCGCGAGCCGCGCAGTGCTTGCGTTTCGCGTTGTCCAGCACGGTTGCCAGCTTGCGTGGCATCTCGACGTCGGTTTTCTTCAGAAAGCAATCGATCAGTCCCGCGTTGAACGCGTCCACCGCCTCGCGCTCGTCGGCAACGCCGGTGAGCAGGATTTTCATGCAGTTTGCGTTGCGGATGGAGGAAAGAAGCTGGATGCCGTCGACCTCCGGCATTGAAAAGTCCACGACCACCGCGCCCACCGCCTCGAATCGGGCGGGATCGGTGAGCGCATCCTCGCCGATCGCATTCCCGCCTTTTTTCTCCGCACCGAAATAGTCGGCGGCCGTTGGCGGCATCTCCACGTCACGCGACGACACGAAGTCGAGCGCCACCCGGGGTTGCGTGAAAAAGCGGTTCAGGTGTTCGTCCGGAAATGCGCCCCGCAGTGCCTGCAGGAAATCCGGATTGTCGTCGACAAACACCACGGACACGGGATAGAGCACCGGCTGCCTGACGAAGGTTTGCATACGAGAGTCGATAAATCAGCAGAAAAAGATTCGATAACGGAGACGCGTTTCCACAAATGACGGCCGCGTTGCATGACCGCGCCAATTATCGGGCGAAAGTGGTATTTACATCAACCATTTGTCAACCACTAATTTGGCATGTATTGACCGAAGCGCTCAACAGAATTGCACGGCGAGAATCTGGCCATTCCTTCTCGTTGAAGGAATGCGCCGCTACCGCCAGTAGCGATTCAAGGAGTTATCCATGTTGACGCAAGACGCGATTCTTCACGTCCTTTCCAACGAAACGGCACACCAGTCCGAAAAAACCTTCCACCACGTGGTCGACATTTACCTCAAGGATTCCAATGCCTTCATGAATACCTATTTCGCACGCTACTTCGAATGGCAGGGCGTGTGCCGTGAACGCTGGTTTCACGAATGCATCCACAACAACCTGCTGGCGGCCGGCGGGTCGTTCGTGACGAAGCGCGCGCATCAGGAATACGTCCAGGAGACGTTTCCGTTCCAGCGGGTCGACTGCTTCCTCAATACGTTCGAGGTTCGGCAGTGTTCGGCGTATCTGCTGTTTCGCTTCTACGTCGACGGGCGACAGGTGTCGCTGGGGTACCAGCAGATCGTGTTTGCCGGTCCCGACAAGCGGATCAGCCGGTTTCCGGCGGGCATCATCGAGCGCGTCAAGGCGTATGAACTGATCCTGCCGTCCGCCGCGAACTGAAGGTGAGACTGCCTTACCCGATGCGATAGTGCCGGGTGGGTGCCGGCGGATCGCGCAATGCCTGGTCCGCCGGCGAACCGGGCTCCGGCAGCCGAATCGTGAACGTGGTCCGCACGCCGGGGATGGATTCACACGCGATGGCGCCGCCGAGCGCTTCGCATGCGCGGCGACAGAAGCTCAAGCCCATGCCGGCGCCGCACCCGTGCGACTTGGTCGAGAAGAAGGCGTCGAAGATTTGAGGGAGCACCTCGGGAGCGATGCCCGGGCCCGTGTCGCTGAAACGCACCACGCAGTAACCGTTGCTGCGATGAGCGTCGATCTCGATCTGCCCACGGCCGCTTGCGTCGATCGCATACAGGGCGTTTTTCAGCAGGTTGAAGATGACGAAGATCACGAGCGAGTCGGTTCCGGAGAACCGGAGGTCCGGATCGATCGCGCCGACCGACACGCGGTCGCGTTCACCCGGACGGAAGGGAAAGCGATCCACCGCGGCGTCGACACAGGCTCGTATCGGATAGGCCGCGAAGCCGTGGCGATCGAGGCGGTCCAGCGTAAAGGACGCCAGCGACATTTCGACCACGGTGCTCGTGGTGTCGACCTGGCGCCGGATCGACGATGCGAGCGTCGGCAGCCGGTCCAGCTGCCCCGGATACAAGCTGTCGGTGCACAACCGGTGCTCCACCGCCAGCCGATACCCGCGCAGCAGCGCCGGCAGGACGTTGCGCAGCTCGTCCGCATGCAGGCCGATCGCCGCCAGCGGCGTGGCCACTTCGTGCGCGACCGTCGCGGCCAGGAGATAGGGGCCCATCAGGCCATAGCGGACGATCGACGTCGCGAGAATCCCGAGACTCATCGCAATGAACAATACCCCCACCGGATAGAACTCGACGCCGTAGTTCACCGCATAGTCGGTGGCCGCGAGCGAGTAGAGGCCCAGGCTGACGAGACATTGCGTAAGCAGCTGCCGGACATCCCGCGCGCGCGTCTGTCGTCGTGCCTCGATCAGGAGCCAGCAGCTGCGGCCGACCAGGAGGACGGTCTGCACGACGTGCAGCGGATGCAGTGGGCCCGCCTTGGGATACGGGCCGAAGAAATGCAGGCGGAATCCATCGACGACCCCATTGCCCGTGACCAGCAATACGGCCAGCAGCACGCAAAGGCCGTAGGAGGCGAACATGAACGGCCGCTCGTCCCGACGCGACACGATCTCCGTCACGAAATGATAGAAGGTCGTCGGCAGGAACAGGATGAACAGATAACCTGCCTTGACCAGCAAGTTGGCGACGTCCGCGTCGGTCGTCTGGAACAGGAAGGCCCACGTTCCCTGCCAGACGAAGGTCGCCGCGCACATCAAGGCGAACGGGACGGATACCCGCGTGAGGCCCTTGGTGGCCAGCACGTAGAGGCCGAACCCGAGAAACAACGCAGAGACGAACGCGGGCAAGATCGAGTACATGATGCGTGAATCCACAATGTTCACTGGTCGCGCACCACTGTACTGTCCTGGCCGGTGCCGGTTGCGAGAGTAGCACGCAGCGGCAGGCGAGCGAGCGCGGGCGGGTTTGTCCACGAGGGTTTCGCGCATCTCGATTGCGGATCGTGCGCGTGGCGGATCCTGAATAGGATAATCGATCGCCGTCGTGATCAGGAACTGGCCATGGGCTAAAACTTTGCCGCATGCGAACCATGCATTCACGATTGCATTCGTTATTGCGATCGCGCGAACTATCGCCGTGACAAATGGCGGGAACCGCGCAGTAACAAACGCTGCGGCCGATCGGGTGAAGCGGGAATTCGAACAATGCAACAATTTGCCGCAGCCAACTGTTCGATCAGCGGATGAGCCGTCGTCGATTTTCAAGCGATTTTTAGAAGCAATCGCGCCGATCGAACACGAAATCCAGAATAATCGACCGAACCGTTACATCTTTCCGGGAACCCGCGTTCCCTGTCATGGAAAAATGACGTCAGCCGGATAGCAGATGCATGCTTGCGGTAAACACCGCGGGCTACGCATTAACACCGAGTTTTGCGAATATTTCGCGATGCCCGAAAATCGCACGGATTATCGAATCAAATTCGATGCCCCTGGCTGCGGCACGGCCATCATGGAATCAGCATGACTTTTCCGCTGACCTTGGATTTCGCGAGCTCGAACGACTGGAGCGCCTCGTGCAGCGGCAATCGATGGGAGATGAGCCGAGCGAGGCGCGCCTCGTTGGCGACCACGAAATCGACCACGTTCCGCCAGGTCTGGCGCGTGGCCCGGTAGGTGCCGCGAATCTGGTGACGCATCCGCACGAAGCGCGCGCCACGGCTGAAGCCGAAAAGCAGACATTTGAACTTGGCTAAAAGCGGACATTTCAATCTAGCCGCTACAAAATAAAAAAATGATCATCAGCATTATGTCAACTAAAAACCACACACTTGAACTGAGCGCTGCAGAAATCGACGACCTGAAGAAGGCAGGATACACCGTCCACACGGTTGTCGACCAAGACCCGGTGCTGTACGGCTGGATGCACCCAAGTTCTACCGCATCGCAAAGCCACTATACGGACCGGCAGCCGTTCCGAAAGTCGCAAGCCCAAGCATGGTTGGACTGTTACGCATATCACCATGGCCATATGCCAATGAAGGCTGAGCCGGATTGGATGGACAAGCCGGCGTCGTAAGCGTTTGCAAATTTTCGGTCGGCGTCGCGCCGTTGCAGCGCACCCACGCGCTCCGATTGCACCGAAGTATCGCGATCCGAAAACCGGCGCGACGTGGAGTGGCCGCGGTAAGGCGCCGCAGTGGATTGCGAAAGCCAAGAATCGCGATCGTTTTCTGATCGAACAGTGAGCCGAGTTGACAGTTGATCACGTTGCTCGGCCTCTGTCCGATGGGAGATACTCGGCAACGTGTCGTGAGCGTACGATCGTCGCAGCAACGGCAAACGGACATCGCGACGTATTTCCGTGCGCGGAGATGATCGTCACGGATGGATGGGCAACCTTCGATCTGCCGCGCGCTGAAGGACAAGCAGCAATGCGGGCCGAACTACAACGAATCGGTCGAGAAGTTTTTCTAGGTAACAACGACTAGGTCATACAGCGAGGGTCAATATGAGCGTGTTTCCTGATTTCGCGCGGGAGATTGCCGACGCGGCGCGAGTGACTTACCGCGCCCTTCTTGCGGCACATCCCGACGAACATTTTTATGCTTTTGCTCTCTACACCGACAGTGGCGCGATGACCGTCGTGCCGGCCGCCAATACTGAGGAGGGGTTGAAGCGGGTCCGCGAACAGATGGAAATCGATGACGACGAGGATGCTCCGGAGTTCACGTGGGCGACCGGCGAATGGGCGTATGAAGCAGCCGAGTCGGACTCGTTCAATCCCTTATGCAAAAGGTTGGCCGACACGGTACTTGGTCCGAACTTTCCGGAAGCGAAGTTTGACGTCTTTTTTGAAGATCTCCAGAGCGACATGATCGAGGCGCTGCGACTTCTCGATCAGGAAGGATTGTTCGGAACCGGTGCGGAGCGCGAGAAAATCACGCTGTTCGTCACGATCAGTGACGACGACGGATCCGTGGATCTAGAGAACAGATCGGCCAAGGTATTGAACCCGCCTTCCGTGTTCGATCGCTTCATCAAGCGCTACGACTAGCAGCGGAAATACCCATCAGAGACACCGGCCGCGGATTGAGACGTGACAAGGTCACGATGCCGACGATCACTTACTGTCTGGCAGGCTGCACAAGTTCGTCGGTTTCACAAAAGAAATCTCGTTGACCAGGTGCCGGTCGAGCCGGCCGACGTGCAGCTCGCGGTCGCGCATGCCCTGCCCGCTTCAGCGCGCGCGAGATCGCCTGCAATTGCGCCCACAGGTGCTCGGCGTCCGCGACCGATAGAGTATCTGCAGCAGCATCTAATGCGGCAACGATCATGTCGAATTGCTGGGCTGCCGATGCAAGAACCGGTAGGGCTCGCGCACGGGCCTGCTCTTCGCGATAGACAGCCATCCAACACGAGAGCGTCTGGCGTTCGGCGCGGCTCAACACCTGGAGTAGCATCCGTGGCACCGGTTCGTCGACGCGAAACGACCCGACTACACGACGGACACAACGAGCGCCCTCACGCGATCGCCCGACCGCGGCAGATCCTCTCGACGGTTCGAGGCGCACCAACTTGACTACGCGTCCCTGTTTGCGAATCAGCATGGGGATTGTCTGGGTCACACGATCACTGCAGCAGCATAGCGCAAACTTTCGTTACGATCGACGACGCCACACGCGAGGTAAAGAGCACGCTTGGGGGCGTCGCACGAGGTCCGAGAATAAATCGGGACTGCTTGCCGTGCGAGGTTCCCTCGCTTATATCGTACTCGACACGACACCGGAGGTCATCGTGAACGTCCCGCTGTTGATGCCACGCCTGTTCTGTTCGGCCTTCGTGCTGGCCGGCGCGATCCACGATGGCGAGGTGTTGGTCGATACGCGCCGGGTTTCGAAGATTCGTGGGATGCTGATTGCGTTCTATGGAGCGGATCCTGGCCCTTACGAGGTCGCTCTCGCGGCCGTGGCGACAGACGTGTTCTCAGACGAAAACACACGCGCCTGTTTCCTTGAGAGGGTCGATGCGTTCGACCGTCTGCTCGCGAATAGAGGTCTAATTGACGCGTGGGGCACACACGGATGGGTGCGACGCAACCCGACCGATCAAGATCGGTTTGCGCCCGCTCTATTTGTGGTCGAGGCCGCGGCGATCTGTCCTTTGAACACCGATCGCCGAGCGTTCGACCTACGGGATTTTCACGCAGCGGCGTACAAACGAGCCGCCGCGCGAGGTGTGGAGTTTTGGTAGCCAGGGTGGATCACTCGAACCCCATTTCAAGTGTGATTGCTTGCATGGCGACGGGAACTCCTGCCGCAATCTGCGGTTCAGTCGACGCGCCGCGTCTAGCAAGACTGGCATCCATCGATGCCTCGACCGGCACCACGTCGGCACGAACTGGGGCCGGCCGCCCAGCTCATTTATCTGCCAGGGCACGGCGGTACACGCGGCTCACCGCACTTCGAGATCGACGCTTGCCTGCGGGCGAAAAGCAAGGTCGCCCCCCTACACGGGCACACTCGACCACGTCGTCGCCCCTGGTACTCAATAGGCATCCGACCTCCAGCGTCTCCATGCTGTCGATGTCGAAACACGCGATCGTAACGATCGACGGGCCCTTCAGCCGCACGCGGCTTGGTGAATTCAATTCGAACGTAAGTGCGCTGGGGCAGCGCCTCCTGCTGAGGTGGTTCGACATGGATCAAGCAGCTGTAGCACGCAGGCGCCCGCGTGGATTCGCCGATCGCTCTGCAGAGCAAAACGCCTCCCATTGCTCAGGTGTGGCTCGGTCGATCTTCTCAATCGCCACGGTGCGCGCGGCGTCGATCGACCCTTCCATGATCCTTCCAATGCTTCGTCCCGTTTCCACGTCCGACACCGAGAACAGCGCCGGCGTGTACGGATCGGAGAGCGTGCTGCGATGCACGGCCCAAGTGCGACCACGATGTTCGAACGGGACACCGATTGTTTCGATCCAGCGATCTTCATGCAGCGCGACGTGGAACACGATTCCATCGACGCGCAGGGGCTCCGGCCTGGCGAGTACCCTTTTGTTGGTCTTGTGAGTCATCAGGTCACTCCTAATCAGCCTGGTTGAGGATCTCAACATTGAAACCGGCGGGCCAGCCGTACGTACGGACCTGCAGCGCGTCCTCCGCGATCAACTCGGGTATGACGTCCCAGTAGTCTTCATCGGTCGGTGTGATCATCACGATTGCACTCGGCATACCTCTTGCCGCAGCGATCTGGCCGGCTAGGCGCTTGAGTTCTGCGGTCCAATCGCGAACCTGCTGCTCTAGGATCCGCTGTTCGTCATACGCTTTCGTCATCATTTTCCTCATCGAGTCACTGGTTCCGGGATCCCCTTGATTTCGGTGCAGTTTACCGGTGTAAGTCGATCTAGCTGCGACAAGAGTTTGCGCTCCGCCCCCTAAAAAATATTCTTTATAATCAATTGGATGATGATTGCTAGCCCAAAAATCGCTCTTGGCTAAGAGACGCGAATTGAATCCATCAAATTCTCGGCAATGCATCTAATATTTTTTTGCTTTACCTAAATTTGTTTACCTGCAAGTATTGCCCTGCGGTTCGTAACGAACTGCATCGAGCCCGAACGTTTCTTTCGGATTGCTTTAATTTTTAATACGTGGAGCTTCAGATGAAGATCGAAAACAAGATGGTCATGAAAGGTGCACAAAGCAAAATCGTCCACGCAATTACCGCTGCCCTGAAGTGACAGCAGCGTAGTGAATTGTCAATGGCGGATCCCGGGATCCGCCATATCGGACAGAGGCGACCGATGAATCCCATCGAACAGAACGGCGACCTGCTTCAGATGTTCAATCCAGACGGCGTCCGGCTGGCCAACGAGACCGTGCGGCCGGTATTTCCCGATCTCGTCGATAAACTGGCTTCTGACATTTATGGATACGCGTATCGCCGACCCGGCATTGATCTGAAGACACGGCACCTCGTCACGCTCGGGGTAATCAGCGCCATGGGCGGCTGCGAGAATCAATTGCGTTTTCAACTTGGCGCTGCCCTGCACCTCGGCATACCGATCGAACAAATTCGCGAGGTATTTATTCAGGTGCAAGTTTTTGCCGGGAACGCACGGGCGTTCAACGCGGCAGCCATTTTCAAATCCGTTGCCGACGAGTTTCAGAAGAGCGAATAGCGTGATGCACTCGACCCGATGGCAGCTGATCGTGACTTATGTGTTAGCCGACGCAGCCGTGACGGTTTCGTCGCGCATCCTGCAATTCTATGCCACCTGGCTTTTGCTGAAGGACATCGCAAGCCCGTCGGCACTCACGCTGACGCTAATCGCGACGTGGGCGACGACCTTGCTATTCCTTCCATTTGTCGGCGTTGTCGCCGAGCGAATCCGCAAGAGCACCGTGTTGCTGTGCGCGTCGCTGCTCGCACTTGCATCGGTGATACCGGTCGTCGTCGTTGCACGTACGCTTCACGTCACCCACTCGAATTGGCTTGTTGTCGTTATCGTCATCGCAAGCGTGACCTCGAGCGTCGCCGTGGCGGCCCTGATGCCGCTGAGCACACCGCTGATACCCGAGATTTCGCCCGATGCCGACGAGGTTCGCAGAGGTTTGCGCCTGAAGGCGTCGGGTTTCATCCTGAACATCCTGTTCGGCCCGACGTTGGCGGGCTTCATGATCGGGGCATTTGGCGGCGAGTCCGCGCTTTGGCTGAGTGCCGCGAGCAGTTGTCTCGGCGTCGTGGCCTCGCTCGCCTTCCACATGTCGTTCAGTGCGGTGCAATCGGTGCGAACGCGCGCCGGGCCAGCACCGTCGTTTTTCCGGGACCTGCGCCACGGGATGCAACGGGTACTCGGTATTCGAGCCGAGCGGGCGATCGCGACAGCGTCGCTGCTCGCCAACATGCTGTTCGTCCCGTTCATATTCTTCCTGTTGCCAGCCAAGGTTCTCGCGGAGGGCGGCACCATGCTGAACGTGGCCAGCATCGAGCTGTCGTTGGGCGCGGGCGTATTGGGGGCTTCTGCCCTGCTGATCCAGCAAGCCCGGCGCATCGCTTCCGATCATGCAGTTTCGAGCGTCGGCATCGGAATGATCGGCGCCTCCATCTTTGCGTTCGGTTGCACGCACCATCTCCTCACTTGGTGCGTGCTGGGTTTCGCATTGGGTGTCGGGTTGACGACGTTCAACGTCACAGTCAATTCGAAACGAGCGATGGCGATTCCGGAAGGGCATCGCACCGGCATGGAATCGAGCCTGATGTTTCTTTGCACGGCCGCCGCTCCTTTGGGCATCTGGATATCGGGCGTGGCCCTCAAGACACTGTCGCCCGACACCGTCATCATCTACGGCAGCGAACTTTTCGTGCTTGCACTCCTTTGTATCGTCTTTTCCAGGCCGTTGAGGCTCATGCTCAATTCCGGAGATAGTGGCTTGCCTCACTATCTCCAGACTAACCGAGAACTGTTCGACCTTCAATCACTGTCATGACCTATCCCTTTCTTCCGGTGGCAAGTGTGGCTTCGTCGCTGTCAACGGGGTTCAAATCCCAACTGAAGTCCGCGTATGAGGATCTGCTCGAACAACTCGCGGCACATGCGCCGGCGCTGTTTCCCGACAGCGTCCACGCGCACTTCGCAACCTTGCAGCCCGCCGGATTCAATGGATTTCACAGCTTCGCCTACCACTATGTGATCCGCTTGGCGGAGCAGAACAAGCTGCCGGAAGCGTCGCGCCTGCTCACGGTCATCGCGCGCGACCGATACGAGACGCTGCCTCGATTCACGCCGGCATCGCGCATCGATTGCAAGTTGCTACGCGAGGTGCTGGACGAAATCTCGGGTGGCACATCCTATACGGAGATTGTCTTACGGCCGCTGCCCCGGGAAAAGGAGCAACTCGCGGAAGCGGCTATGACACACGGCGTTCGGGTGCTTGAAGCCGCGTATGCGGAACTCGCCGCGGAGATCGAGATCCTCGTCGGCTCGATCGTCTTTTTTGAATCGGCGGGTGCGACTAGCGAGCGTGCGTTATCGCTAACGGGTGATAAGCTTCAATCGATGATTCTCGTGAACGGGGAGATCGACCTGAGTTGGATCTTCCTGCTCGACAAGCTGGTTCATGAGGCGGCGCACACCTACCTATATGGCATCAATTTGCGCGAGGAACTCGTTCAAAACAGCCCGGAAATAAAGTATGCGTCTCCGCTGCGTCGGGATGCCCGCGACATGCTTGCGATCTATCACGCGACGTTTGTCATCCAACGCCTGCTGGTTGCGTTTACGCGCATTCTTGAGCGTGCGGCGCTATCTGATGCCGATCGGGTCACGATCAAGGAGATGCTCGGGCTGTACCATGCCCGACTCGATGCCGGCTTCTCGACGATCGAGCGTTATGGCGTTTTGTCCAACGTCGCGCGGGAATTGATCCATGAGGGGCGGGATTGTGCGAAATCGCTGGCGTCCTGCTGATTGAGGCTGCGTGCCAAAGCGTAAATCGCTATCACACGGCTCGCGCTCAACCACGAAGCACAGTCGCGGTTCGAGTGCACGTCCTGGTGCATGACGTTTTTGTAAGACATCGGCAATTGCCGAAGTGCCCAAATACTCTTTGTCTTTCGTGCGCCCGATTGCTTCACGGATTTTTTCCCGCTACGCTGCATAGTCCGTTTTTCGTGCGGGAGTGCGAGCGATGGACCACTGGCGGCTGGCGTATCTCGGCATGCGACACTTCCCGCATGAGCTGACCGAATTCGAGCTCAATACCTTCTTTACGTTCTCCGCCCGCGAGCGCACCTTGATCGACGGCCGCCGTTCGCACCTCTACCGCTTGGCGGTCGCGCTGCACTTGGGCTTCGTGCGGATGACCGGCCGCACGCTCGACGCTTACAAACAAATTCCAAAACGGCTGTGGCAGCACTTGGGTGAGCAACTCGGCATCGACCCGCCCGACTTGGGGACGTTGCGCGCGCTGTACGACGACCGTACTGACACGCTAGCCGACCACCAGAAGCTCACCTACGAGGCGCTCGGATTTCAACCCATGGCCGAGCACCAGCGACGCTACGTCATTCGCTGGCTCAAGGAGCGGCTGTCGGGCCGACAGGATCGCAGCACCGCGCTGTTTGATCTCAAGCAGTGGCTGTACGAGCATCGGGTCCTGATTGTCCACGACCGTGCGCTGCGACACCTAATCGTGCAGGCGGTGCAGGACGTCGAAACGGCGCTAACTCACCGGCTCGAGGCTGCGTTCGGCGCCGCTGCCCTTGATCAGTGGGGCATGCTGTTGCCGCGGCCGGAATCGGGCGGCGCCAGCCTGCAGCAGTGGCTCTGGTCCGTGCCGCTGCGGAACTCGACGAATCAGATGGGCGAGTTGTTTCGCAAGATTGAGCGCCTGACTAAGCTCGGCGTGCATCGCGATTGGCCGGCCGAATGCAACGAGGCCGTGGTGCGGCACTACGCGCGACGCTGCGCCAACCGCCCGCCGTCCGTCAGCAAGCGCGTCCGACAGCCGATTCGCCGACTGGAGGCTGCGTGTTTCATGCGTTATGCGCTCTGCGTCGCCACCGATCAGTTGCTGTGGATGCTTGCCCGCTGGCAACGCAAGATGGTCAACGAAGCGGGCAGCAAGGTCGACGCGAAGCGGCCCGACCTGAAAGCGCAGCTACGCGATTTCGCGACGGCGGTCAAGGCGCTCGCGACCGACGTCACCCTGGCGCACGACGCGCTGATCGAACGCCTCGTGCAACTGGCTGACACGACGCTCGCGCAAAGCGGTCCGAGTCGCGCGAGCCTGGTGCGCGCGCAACGGCTTTGTCAAGTTAGCCGAGTAAGTACGGAGCGAGCGTAAGAGTGACCCGCTGCGTCATGCTGCAGACGGAATGGGGGGGACTTCGGTGAATTCATGCCACGTCGAGAAACGTGCGGCAAGGTGTTTGCGATAAAGAGAGGCGCGCAGTAGATGTCGCTTCAAGGCGAAATGCTGACGGATCGGTCCGAAGCTCGCGAGGAAGGCCTGAGTTCGCTTCGGGTCGCGAAACCCTCGCATGCGTCGCTCGCGTTCGCGGGTGGGTTGATGGCTGTTCTCAACACGGTTGTTCACGCGCGCACAGGCCTTCACGAACACGTGCTTCACGTTCGCCAGTTCCGGTAACTCCGCCTTCGCAGCAGGATAACTGCGCAGCTGATCGGTAACGATCTTTCGCGGCGCCGGAAAGGAATGCAGCACTCGCTGGAAGAAACGTTTGGCGGCAGCTTTATCACGCCGCTTCTGCAGCAGGATGTCGAGTTCGGCACCATGCTCGTCGACGGCGCGCCACAGCACATAAGGCTCGCCGCGCAGAGTCACGAACATCTCGCCGAGGTGCCAGGTGCTGCCGGTCTTGCGTCGTACAGTCTTCGCGCAGCCCGCGAAGACTGCACCGAATTTGTCGCACCAGCGACGGATGGTTTCGTGGCTGACGATGACACCGCGTTCGAACAGCAGTTCCTCAATGTTGCGCAGACTGAGCTGGAACCGGAAGTACCATCGGACTGCCAGGCTGATGATCGCAGCTGGGAAACGATGGCCGTGGTAAAGCGATTTGGGATTCGTCATTCCGGCATCCTACGCGATCACCCTCCGTAACGTGACAAAGCCCACATGTCTACGAAGTCACGCTGGCGCTGGGTTCGAGCGCAGAGTGGCTTTCCTCTGCCCCGGGCCGGATCTTGAACCAGATCGAGTACATAGCTGGCAGAAACACCAACGTCAGTATCGTTCCTGCGAAAGTTCCTCCGATCAGCGTATAGGCCAGCGTGCCCCAGAACACGGAATGGGTCAGCGGAATGAACGCAAGCATCGCGGCAACCGCAGTCAGGATCACGGGCCTCGAGCGCTGCAGGGTGGCCTCCACTACCGCATCGAACGGCGCCATGCCCGCACGCGTGTTCTCTTCGATCTGGCCGATCAGGATCAGCGTGTTGCGCATCAGGATGCCGGAGAGCGCAATGAGCCCCACCAATGCGTTGATGCCGAAGGGCTGATTGAACAGCAGGAGTGTCGGCACCACGCCGATCAAACCCAGTGGACTGGTCGCGAACACCATCATGGTCGCGGCAATCGAGCGCGTCTGGAAAATGATGATGAGCAGCGTCAGCGCAATCATGATCGGGAACAGCGGCGCGAGCGCATTGGTCGCCTTGTTGGCCTCCTCGATGGAGCCGGCCTCCTCGATCCGGTAGCCGCCCGGCAGCTTCGCGATGATGGGCTGCAATTGCGCGAGCATCGCGGTCGACACGTCGGGCGGTTGCAATCCTTCGGCGATATCGCCACGCACGGTAATCGTCGGCGTTCGATCGCGACGGCGCAGGATCGGATCCTCCATGCGGATGTCGACCTTGCCGACCTGCGAGAGCGGCACCCGCTGCCCTGCGTTACCGATCAGCGTGAATCCCTCGATCCGTTGCGGGTCGAGCCGGGTGTCTCCCGCCGAACGCGCGACCAGCTCCACCGAACGAATGTCCTCGCGCACGTGCGTGACGGGAATTCCGGTCAGCAGGAATTGCAGTTGCTGCGCGACCGAGCTGGACGTCAGCCCGAACGACCCGAGACGATTTTGATCGAGCGTGAAATGCACGGTGGGAACGCGCGGCCCCCAGTCGGCGTTCACCGTTCGCATCATCGGGCTGGCCTTCATGGTCCGCTCGACCTGCGCGGCGATGGTGCGCAATGTCCCCGCGTCCGGGCCCATGACCCTGAACGCAACGGGGTAAGGCGAGTAAGGGCCGAACACCAGCTGCGTGACGCGAACCTGCGCCCCGGGCACCAATCCTTCGGCGACGACCTTGCGCAGACGGAATTTGAGCGCTTCCCGCTGGTGCTCGTCGCTCGTGCGGATCACGATCTTCGAGAAGGACGAATCCGGCAGCTCCGGAGACATGGCCAGATAGAAGCGCGGCGCGCCCTGCCCGATGTACGAGGTCACGATCTGCGCTTCCGGCTGCTTCGCGAGCCACGCCTCGACCTTTTCCGTTGCCGACGCGGTCTGCTCGATCGACGTCCCATAGGGCATCTGCACTTCGACGAGCACTTCCGGGCGATCGGACGTCGGGAAGAACTGCTTCTTCACCAGTCCCATGCCCATCACGGCAACCACGAACGATGCCACCACGATCCCGGCGACCATCCACTTGCGGCCGATCACGCGCCCGAGGAAACGGCGAAAACGCTGGTAGTTCCGCGTGTTGTAGATCGCTTCGTGGCCGCCTTCGATCACGGCAATGTCGGGTAACAGCTTGACGCCGAGGTACGGCGTGAAGACGACGGCCACGACCCACGACGTGATCAGCGCGATGCCGACGATCCAGAACATGTTGCTCGTGTATTCGCCGGCCGTCGATCGCGCGAAGCCGTTCGGCATGAAGCCGACCGCCGTGACCAGCGTGCCCGACAGCATCGGCGCGGCCGTATGGCTCCACGCGTAAGCCGACGCCTGGACGCGGTTGTAGCCCTCCTCCATTTTCACGACCATCATTTCGATGGCGATGATCGCGTCGTCGACGAGCAGGCCCAGCGCGAGAATCAGCGAACCGAGCGTGATGCGGTCGAAGCTCTTGCCCGTGGCGGCCATCACGACGAAGACCCCCGCGAGCGTCAGCGGCACCGCCGCCGACACGACGATGCCGACGCGCCATCCCATGCTCGCGAAGCTCACGACCATCACCACGAGCAGCGCGACGAAGAACTTGACCATGAATTCGTCGACGGCCGAATGGATATTGACGGCCTGGTCGGTCACCTTCGTGAGGCTCATGCCCAGCGGCATCCCGGCATTGATCGATGCGACCTCCGCGTCGAGCGCGTTGCCGAGGTTGAGCCCGTTCCAGCCGTCCCGCATCACGACGCCGAGCAGCAACGCCGGTTCGCCGTTGTTGCGAATCTGGAACGTGGCCGGGTCTTCGTAACCGCGTTCGACGGTCGCCACGTCGGAGAGCTTCAACGTGCGGCCCTGAACGACGATCGGCGTGTCACGAATGGTCTGCAGCTTGTCGAACGCGCCTTCGACACGAATGAAGACCTGCGCGCCCGCCGTATCGATCGAACCGGCCGGCGTCAGAACGTTCTGGTTGTTCAACGCGGCAAAGATCTCCTGGGGCGTCACGCCGAGCGTCGCGAGCCGGTCGTGCGAAAACGAGACATAGATCCGTTCCGCCTGCTCGCCGATGATGTTCACCTTCTTGACGCCCGGGACATGAAGAAGCCGCTGGCGCAATCCCTCGGCGTCGCGCACCAGCACTCGTTGCGGCTCGCCTTTTGCCTTGAGCGCGAACAGCGCGAACGTTACGTCGGAGTACTCATCGTTGACGAGCGGGCCGATCACGCCGGGCGGCAGGTTGCCCGCTTCGTCATGCAGCTTCTTGCGCGCCTGATAGAACTCCTCGGGCACGTCCGCGGGCGGCGTACTGTCGAGCAAGGTCACCGTGGTGAAGGCCAACCCCGGACGCGTATAGGTCTCCGTCCGGTCGTACCAGCGCAGTTCCTGCATGCGCTTTTCGAGCGGCTCGGCCACCTGGTCCTGCATTTCCTGCGCGGTCGCACCGGGCCATGCCGTAATGACCGTCATCGACTTGACGGTAAAGGGCGGATCTTCGGCCCGCCCCAGTTTCAGGAAGGCAACCACACCGGCGATCGAGATCAGGATGATCAGAAACAGCGTGACCGAGCGCTCCCGCACCGCGAGCGCCGACAAGTTGAAGCCGCTCATTGCGCCGCTCCTTGCGCGGAGACGGATGCCGCGATCATCTTGTCGTTGGCGAGGCGCACATGCTCTCCGTCGTGCAACAACTGGGCACCGAGCGCGACGACCTGGTCGCCGTCGCGAAGGTCGCCCGTTACCGTCGCACTGTCGTCGCTCAATGCGGTGACACGCACCTTGCGCCAGGTCACGCGCGACTGGGCCCGGTCGACCGTCCAGACCCCGGTGCCCGTGCCCGGATCGAACACGGCGCCGACCGGGACCACCATGCCGGCGGGTGCGTGGCCGGCATCGCCGGCGAGATCGAGCGTGACGGTCGCGCCGAGCGGCGCATTCGACAGCGCGCCCTGGAGGACGTACCGCGCCTCGTAGGTCCGTGTCAGCCGATCGGCGGAGTCGGAGAGCTGGCGCAGGACGGCGGGAACAGGCTTCTGGGCCGCGCCGTACAGCGTCGCCTCGGCGATCGAGCCGGATGCGGGACGCAGCGTCTCGGGAAGCTGGACGACGGCTTCGCGGGGGCCGGCATGCGCGAGCCGCACGACGATTTGTCCCGGCGCGACGACCTGGCCGGGCTCCGCCAGCGTCTCGACCACCACGCCGTCGGCGTCCGCCATGACGACAGCATAGCCGGACGCATTGTTGGCGAGCACGGCCTGCGCCTGCGCCGCGACGAGCTGGGCCTTGGCGGAGTCCGCGGCCGCCTTGAGCTGGTCATAGGTCGATGCCGAAACCGCGCCTGCCGCGACGAGATCCCGATAGCGCGCCTCGTCAGCGGCCGTCTGCGTCGCGCGCGCCTGCGCGGCATCCACGAGCTTCTGCTGTGCACGGGCCTGCAGCCCCAGATCGATCGGATCGATGCGCATCAGCGGTTGGCCGCGCTTGACCGTCTGGCCCGCGTCGACCAGCCGCTCGATGACCTTGCCCTGAACCCGGAAACCGAGATCGCTCTGAACGCGGGCGCCCACGACACCCGAAAACGACCGGCTCGCCCCCGCCGCGCCGTGAACGGCGCTCGTACGCACAAGTGGCGCCTCGGTACGCGGATCAGCGGCCGGATGCTCGCCGCATGCCGCGAGCGCAAGCGAAGCCACGCCCAATGTGTAGACAAAATGATGGCGCCGGAACATGAGGTCCCCTCTCGCAAAGAACAGGAGCCCTCATTCTGATACCGGTGACCAATTCAGTCAACAGTCACAACAAGATTCATGGAGCGAGACTTCTGAGTACCAGGTTCGCAAGTTGGGTCGTCGCCTCTTCCGCGCCCTCGAGGTTGTACTGGAGCAGCAGCGGATTGAAATAGGGCTTCATCACCAGGAAGATCGCGTTCACCGCCTCGTCCTGCGGGGTCTTGCGTTCGAATTCGCCGGTTTCGCGCCCGAGCCGCAGGATCTCGGCGACGAGTTGCCGGATCTGGTCCTCATAACCCTGGACCGATGGCCAGGGTGATGCGGCCGACACGGCGGCGATGTCGTAAAGCTTGCGATCCTGGAAGAAGAGCTCGCTTCCGGATGAAAGCAAGGTCTTGAACATACGGCGAAATTTTTCCGTCGCACTGTGTACGCCGTCGATGTTTTCCCTGACGGCGGTGATCATCGCGGCGAGGCGATTCGCGCAGATGACCTGACCGATCGCCTGTTTGGAATCGAAGAATTTGTAGATATAGGCTTTTGAAAACCCGATTTCCTTCGCAAGGTCGGAAACGGTGGTCTTTTCGTAGCCGTAGCGGCTGAAGTATTCCGTTGCGGCGTCGACGATCTGGGCGCGAACTTCGTGGTCCGAGGGGCCGCGGGACGGGGAGGCGGAGGGAGTCGGTTTGTTCATGTCTCAAGCTTAGCCCCTCACTCGCGAGTTGACAACGTGTGACCATATTGTATATTGGTCACAACATCCGCTCACCGTTGCGCTCCCGAAATGATCATGCCCCTGCACCGTTCACTTGTTCTCCTGACCAGCGTCGCCGCCCTCTCGGCGTGCGCCGTGGGTCCCGACTACCACCGCCCGGATGCGCCGCTGGCGCAGCACTACATGACCCAGCCGCCCGCCGGCACGGCAAAGGCTCCGGTTGCCGATCTGTCCGCGTGGTGGGAAAGCTTCAACGACCCGCTGCTCACGCGTTACGTATCGCTGGCGCTGGCGCAGAACCTGGACCTGGCCCAGGCCGTTGCGCAAATTACTCAGGCGCGTGCGCGCCTCGGCACGGCCAACGCGGCGCTTCTTCCGTCGGCCTCGGTTTCCGCGTCGGCCGCACGCGCCTATCAGTCCGTCGACACGCCGCTGGGACAATTGCTCAATGCCACGCCGGGTTACTCGCGCTGGGGCACCGAGTACGAAACCAACCTGGAGGCCGGTTGGGAGATCGACATCTTTGGCGGTCTGCGCCGTCAGCGTGAAGCCGCGCTCGCCGATTACTCGGCGACGCAGGCGGCGGCGGTCGCCACTCGCCTTGCCGTCGCGGCCCAGACCGCGGACATTTACGTCACGATCCGGGGGCTCCAGGCCCGTCTGGACATCGCGACCCGGCAGGTGCAGACGCAGCAGGCGCTGCTCTCGGACGTGAAACTCCTGTATTCGAAAGGCGCGGCGGCCGACTATCAGGTTCAGCAGGCGCAGGGTGCGCTCGACCAGGTTCAGGCCGGCGTGCCCGTCCTGCTCGCGGCGCTCGATGCAGCGTCGAACGCCCTCGACGTGATGCTCGGCTCCCCTCCCGGCACGCACCGCGCGGAGCTGAGCCCGCCGTCCCTGATCCCCGTTGCGCCGTCGCTCGCGGAAATGGGCACGCCGGCCGATCTGCTGCAAAGACGTCCCGACCTGATCGCCGCCGAACGTCACCTCGCTGCGGCCAATGCGCGCATTGGCGCCGCGATCGGCGAGTACTACCCGACGGTCTCGCTGAACGCCTTCCTCGGCAGCGCGACCTCCGCCGCCACCGGTACGTTGTTCTCGGGCGGCGCCAACCAGGCGGCCGGCCTCGTCGGGCTGCGCTGGCGCCTGTTCGATTTCGTGCGCATCGGTGCCGATGTCGAAGCGGCGAAAGGCGCCGACGCGCAAGCGCTCGCGGCCTATCGGCAGGCCGTACTCCGCGCGTCCGAGGACGTCGAAAACTCGCTCTCGTCATTGGTGAACCGACAGGCGCAGGCGGCCACGCTGTCGCATGCCGAGTCGTCGTTTTCCCGCGCCAAGGATGCGTCGATGACCGCGTACCGCAGCGGTGCGGCGAGTTTCATCGACGTATTGCACGCCAACGAGACGCTGCTCCAGGCCGCCGACGCCCGTGCGCAAGCACAAACGGAATCCGCGCGTGCGGCGATCTCGACGTTCAAGGCACTCGGCGGCGGCTGGGATCCGGCATCGCACGTCGGGCAGACGTCGCTGACTTCACGCTGACGAAGCCGCCCAGCATTGGCGCGCGCAACGAAACCCGCGCACTTTCCGGGTTCGCGCGAGTGCGTACCGCGCCATTGCAGTGCGCGTCGCGCCCGCAATCGGACAGCGTCTCGCGCGTCACAACACCCATTGCGCGGCCGTCATCGAATTGCGCTAAATTGGGCCAGATTTCGTTTGAACACGCCGTCGGGTAAAGGCACACCACGCCCGAACGGGCGCACTTCAGGGCGCGATGAATGAACGACAAGGATCCTGTCGATTTCGGGCAACCCGTTGCAGACGACACGCTTGCCAGACGGTTTCTCCTGCGAGATGCGCCCACCGTACGGGCCGGCGTTTTCTCCCACGGGCAACCGATCTCGTTCACCCGGTTGATCAACCCGCGGCCCCAACCGGGGCGCTCGCTCACGCCGCAACCGGAGGAAGCCTTCGTCTTCCAGATGCCGCTGATACTCGGCCCCGATCCCGGCCTCCGTTATTCAAGCGGCAACCTCGATGCTTCCGCATCGAGCAGCCCCGGCAGCTGTTATCTGCTCGACCTGCGCGCGAGCCCGACGCGCCGTCTCGACATGCCGTTCGATACCATGCGGCTCTATCTGGCCCAGGGTGCGATCGAGGAGTTCACCGATCAAAAGCGGCGCCGGCGCATAGGAGGACTCGTGCAGCCGCATCTCGGCGCCAGCGACCCGGTGCTGTTCAGTCTGTCGCATACGCTGCAGACAGTCCTGCAGCAGCCCGACCTGACGAGCGCGTTGTTCATCGATTACCTCGCGCTGGCGTTTTGCGAACACGTCGTCACACGCTATGGCCGAGCCGATCCGGTGCTCCGGCCACGCCGCTCCGGACTCGCTCCTTGGCAGATGCGGCGCATCGAGGATTATTTCGCGTCCCACCTGCACGACAATCCGTCGATCGCCGATCTCGCACGCGAGTGCAATCTCTCCACCAGCTACTTCGGCGAAGCCTTCAAGCAGACCACCGGCAGCACGCCTCATCAGTGGCTGCTCAAGCGCCGTATCGAGCGCGCGAAATCGCTGTTGCGGGCAACCGATGCAAGCCTGGCCAGCATCGCATCGGACTGCGGATTTTTCGACCAGAGTCATTTTTCGCGCGTGTTCTCGCGTCTCGAGGGATGCGGGCCGAAAGACTGGGCGCAGCGGAACCGATAGCACCGGACAGGTGCAAACGTCACGGGCGGCGCATGTGTGTCAGCTCGATCCGCCGCCTCCTGATCCGAATTCAGCCACTGCCCCCCGGTATGCGACGGTCGCCCGCGAATCGTCCAACGAATCGTTGTTTTATACAAGATCGCGCGGTCACCCCGCAGGTACGCTTCTCTCACATCGACTCGTCGATGCCTCCGTGGCTCGTCACTCGGTGAACGGGTGGCCATCGCGGTCCGGCCGTTTCATTTCGGCGCACCTGCCGAGATAGCACGTTGATTTGCCCGTCAAGCCTCGCGCGGCCGCCTGCCCGAAACGGCATGGCGCTGCGCCGGTCCGCCCAACCCTCCTGGAGTCGACGCATGAAGAATCGCGATACGTCTACGCGTCTTGATCACGCAACGGGTGCACCCGTTGCCGACAATCTGAACATCGAAACGGCCGGCCCGCGCGGTCCCGCGCTGCTGCAGGATATCTGGCTGATCGAGAAACTCGCGCACTTCGACCGCGAGGTCATTCCCGAACGACGCATGCACGCCAAAGGATCGGGCGCGCACGGCGTATTCACGGTGACGCACGACATCACGCGCTACACCAAGGCGAAACTCTTTTCGGAAATCGGCAAGGCAACGCCGGTATTCATGCGCTTTTCGACCGTCGCCGGCGAGCGCGGCGCCGCGGATGCCGAGCGCGACATCCGCGGCTTCGCGGTGAAGTTCTATACGGAAGAAGGGAACTGGGACATCGTGGGCAACAACACGCCCGTGTTCTTTTTCCGTGACCCGCTGCGTTTTCCCGATCTCAACCACGCGATCAAGCGCGACCCGCGCACGGGACTGCGCAGCGCAAACAGCAACTGGGACTTCTGGACGCTCCTGCCGGAAGCGCTTCACCAGGTCACGATCGTCATGAGCGACAGGGGCATACCGCGCAGCTATCGGCACATGCATGGATTCGGCAGCCATACGTTCAGCCTCGTCGATGCCGACAATCGGCGGACGTGGGTGAAATTCCACTTCCGTACGCAGCAAGGCATCGCGAATCTGACCGACGGCGAAGCCGAACAGCTCGTGGGCAAGGATCGCGAAACGCATGGCCGCGACCTTTACGAAAGCATCGAACGCGGCGACTTCCCGCGCTGGACCCTCTTCATTCAGGTGATGAACGACGACGAGGCCAGGGCACTGCCGTTCAACCCGTTCGACCTGACCAAGGTCTGGCCGAAAAGCGATTTCCCGTTGATCGAGGCAGGCGTGCTCGAATTGAACCGCAACCCGGGCAACTACTTCGCCGAGGTCGAGCAGGCGGCGTTTTCGCCCGCGAACGTCGTGCCCGGCATCGGCTTTTCGCCGGACAAGATGCTGCAGGCGCGGCTGTTCTCTTATGGCGACACGCAACGTTATCGGCTGGGCGTGAACTTCAATCACATTCCCGTCAATGCGCCGAAGTGCCCCTTCCACAGCTACCACCGCGATGGCGCCATGCGCACCGACGACAACCTCGGCGGCACACCGTCCTACTACCCGAACAGTTCCGGCGAGTGGGAAGTACGGCCCGACCTTCACGAGCCGCCGCTGCGGATCGAAGGCGACGCCGCACATTGGGACCACCGCGTGGACGTCGATCACTTCGCGCAGCCCGGGAATCTGTTTCGCCTGATGAGTCAGGCGCAACAACACTTGCTGTTCGACAACACCGCTCGCCAGATGGCCTCCGTCCACGCGCATATCCAGGAGCGCCACATCCTCAATTGCGCGAAGGCCGACCCCGAGTACGGCGCGGGCGTTCGCGAGGCGCTGGCAAGAATCGGGGCAACGACTGCCACGAAGTAGCCGGCCAATCGCGTGCGGCGTCCGCCACGACGCCAGCGTCCGCTCACATTTCGATGGAGAACCGTCATGTCGCAGGTCATTCAGGATGTCGCCGTGCCCGACAGTCAGCTTGCGCGGGAAATCACCGAGTTCGTGCGCGACACGTCCACCCCGCTGCTCTTTCATCATTCGAGCCGCGTCTATTTGTTCGGCGCCCTGGAGGGCGCGCGCCGCGGCCTGAAATTCGATCCGGAACTGTTGTACGCGGGCGCCATGTTCCATGACATCGGCCTCACCGGCGCGTACAGCAGCGCCACCGAGCGCTTCGAAGTCGACGGAGCCAATGCGGCCCGCGAGTTTCTCTCGGGCCGGGGCATCACCGCGGCCGACATCGATCTCGTCTGGACGGCCATTGCGCTGCATACCACGCCCGGCATTCCGCGCCATATGCACCCGGTTGTCGCACTGGTGACCGCCGGGGTCGAGATGGATGTGCTCGGACTTTCGTACCACGCGTTCTCGCACGAGGAACGCGAAGCCGTCACGCGTGCGCATCCGCGCCCGCCGCACTTCAAGGAAGAGATCATTCAGGCGTTCTACAACGGCATCAAGCACAAACCGGAGACCACGTTCGGCAACGTGAAAGCCGACGTGATCGCCGACAAGGAGCCTCATTTTCATCGGGGGAACTTCTGTTCCGTCATCCGCAATTCGGCATGGCCGGGTTGACGATGCCGTGTCTCGCGCATCGATGCCCGGCCAGTCGCGCCGCGCCAACCGATCGCGACCGCATGCAGGTCCGCATAGGCAGAAAACACCGGCGATCGCATCGTGCGAGACGGCAGGCCGGTGTCCATCAACGGAATCATTCACACTGAGGTGAACATCATGGGCAAGCTTGCAGGGAAAGTGGCCGTTGTAACCGGTGCGTCGAAGGGTATCGGCGCCGCCATCGCCAAGGCGCTCGCGGCAGAGGGCGCGTCGGTCGTCGTGAACTACGCAAGCAGCAAGGCCGGCGCGGACGACGTCGTGTCCGCCATCACCACGGCCGGTGGGAAAGCCGTTGCCGTGGGCGGCGACGTGTCGAAGGCGGCCGACGCGAAAGGCATCGTCGATGCGGCGATCGAAACGTACGGCCGCCTCGACATCCTCGTCAACAACTCGGGCGTCTACGAGTTCGCGCCGATCGAAGCATTCACGGAAGCGCAATACCGCAGGCAGTTCGACATCAACGTGCTCGGGGTCCTGCTCACGACACAGGCCGCCGTCCAGCACCTCAGCGAAGGCGCCAGCATCATCAATGTCAGCTCGGTCGTCTCGACGCTCACACCGGCGACGACCGCCGTCTACAGCGGCACGAAAGGCGCGGTGGATTCCATCACTGGCGCGCTCGCACGTGAACTCGGGCCACGAGGAATTCGCGTGAACACGATCAATCCGGGCGTGATCGTGACCGAAGGCGCGCAAAGCGCCGGGGTGATCGGATCGGAGTTCGAGCATTCGGCGGTCAGCCAGACGCCGCTCGGGCGCGTGGGCAGACCGGACGACGTCGCATCGATTGCGGTTTTCCTCGCTTCCGACGACGCAAAGTGGCTGACGGGCGAGCACATCGTCGCCAGTGGCGGCATGCGCTGACGCAGGTTCGCGAAACCGCGGGCGTACCGTCGGCCTCGACATCGACAAACAGAAAGGTGACGGTCGTTCCGGATCGCCCGCGGTTCAGCGGGTTGCCGCGTGAGTCTGCCAACGATACGGTTTGGTAACCGGCACACTTTCCGGCCAACCCCGGTCGCCCCCTACACCCTCCCCGCCAAATGAAACCGCGAAGCCGGATGCCACAACCGCACCGACGTCGCAACCTGTTCACCGACCCAGGTCCGCCGCCGGAGCAACAAGCACGGCTCGCCGATTTCCATCACCAGATGCCGGCGCACCTGCGCATCGGGCTTCTGCGCATAGATCCGGAACTCCGCACGCTGGATCGGCGCGAGCCGCACCATATAGTGATTCGGCGTCTCGACCGTGAAGTCCTGCTCCAGATACGCGGGAAACAGCGCCGGGTTCACGTAGCGATCCTCGAACTGGATCGGCTCGTCGTCCTCGTAATGCACGATACGCGAATGGAACACCGGCCCCGAGCGCAGCCCGAGCGCTTCGATCGCCTCCGTATCGTCGCTGTTTTCGAGCAGCAGCACGCGCCCGCTGTGCCGATGGCCGCGCTCCGCGATCTCGTCCGCGATGTTGCGGATTTCCAGCACCGTCGATTCGTAATGCCGCCGTTCGACGAACGTGCCCGCGCCCTGGATGCGGGTCAGCACGCGCTCGGCGGTCAGCTCGCGCAGCGCACGCGACACCGTCATCCGCGCGACGCCGAACTCCTTGACCAGTTCGGCTTCGGTCGGAATCGCCCCGCCGGGTTTCCAGTCGCCTTTCGCGATCCGCTCGACGACGTAGCGCTTGATCTGCTGGTAGGCCGGCAGCGCGCGCGCCGGCACGTCGTCGCCCGACGCGACCGCCAGCCCGGCGGAAAGGTGTCGTTCCGTATGGTTCATGCGCCCTCGCCCGAATGATTATTAGATGTCCAGATAACCCGCCACCGCCCCCGTCACCCGACGTCACAGCACCGGCGGCGGCATCCCCGCGACGATGCCGGTCGCGATCGCGATGTCGTCCGCGAGCGGCCGGTCGTCCTGGTACGCGGGCACGCGTTCGCGCACGTGGCGCCACAACGTATCGGTGGGCGCGGCCCGCGCCGCGCCGTTCGCCTGCAGATCGTACGCCTGTGCGGCCGCCAGCATCTCGATCGCGAGCACGCGCGTCGTGTTCTCGATGATGTCGAGCGCCTTCAGCGCCGCCGGCGTTGCATGGCACAGGTGATCTTCCTGCAGCCCCGACGTGATGCCGCCGTCGAGGCTCGCGGGCGCCGCGAGCCGCTGGTTCTGCGCGACGAGGGCGACTGCCGTGTACTGCGCGATCATGAAGCCGGAGCATGTGCCGCCCGGCGTCGCGAGAAACGCCGGCAGCCCGCTGACGAGCGGATTGACGAGACGGTCGAGACGCCGTTCGGCGATCGCCGCGACCTGGGCCATCGCGGCCGCGAGGCTGTCCATCGCGAGCGCAATGCCGGCGCCGACCGCATGCGCTTGCGAATGGACGGCCGGTTCGGCGCGCGTGCCGGCGACGATCGGGTTGTCGGTGACGGACGCCAGTTCGCGATCGACCACTTCCGCCGTCACGGCGAACACGTCGCGTGCCGCGCCGTGCACATGCGGAATCGTGCGCAGGCTGAGCGGATCCTGCGTATGCCGGCCGCTCGCCGCGCCGAGCATCCCGCTGTCGGCGAGCAGCGCGCGCAGCCGCGCGCCGACCTGCCCGATGCCGGGCGAAACGCGTAGCGCGAGCGATGCCGGATCGAAGGATGCCAGCTGTCCGCCGAGGTTCTCGAAGCTCATCGCCGCGACCCAGTCGGCCCAGTCGAGCAGCCGCTCCGCGCGGGCGAGCGCGAGCGCGGCCAGCCCCGTCACGCACGGCGTGCCGTTGACGAGGCTCAGCCCCTCCTTCGCACCGAGCACCAGCGGCTCGCGGCCGATGCGGCGCAACGCTTCGTCGCCGCGCATCCGCTCGCCGCGATGGCGCGCATGGCCGTGACCGATGCAGACGAGCGCGACGTGCGCCATATGCGTCAGATACCCGACCGACCCGTGCGCCGGCACCTCCGGCAGGCAATCGTGTTCGAGCAGTGCGACGAGCTGGTCGACGACGTCGGCGCGTACGCCGGAATGCCCGTGCGCGTAATTGTTGATCGCCGCCGCGATGATCGCGCGCGTTTCCGCCGCGCCGAGCGGCGCGCCGACGCCGACCGCGTGGCTCATCAGGATGTTGCGCGACAGCGTGCTCTGCTGCGCCGGCGATACGATCACGTTGCACAGCGCGCCGACGCCGGTGTTGACGCCGTACGCGCGGATGCCGCGCGCGACGATTTCATCGACGAGCTCGCGTGCCGCGGCGACACGCACGCGCGCTTCGTCCGTGAGCGCCAGCGGTTCGCCGGCGGCCACCTCCGCGATCTGCCGCCAGTCGAGCGGCCTTGCCGAACGGAATACGGTCATGATGGCCTCAGTTCGCGGCGCGGTCGTGATGGCTCGACACGAACTGCCGGAAGCGCTCCGAGCACTGGCCGCCGAACAGGTCGCCGGGCGTGCCGTCGGAGTCGACCTCGCCCTGATGCAGGAACATCACGCGGTTCGACACGTGCCGTGCGAAACCCATTTCATGCGTGACGACCAGCATCGTGCGCCCTTCCTCGGCGAGCGAACGCATCACGCGCAGCACCTCGCCGACCAGTTCCGGATCGAGCGCCGACGTCGGTTCGTCGAACAGCATCACCTTCGGATGCATCGCGAGCGCACGGGCGATCGCGACACGCTGCTGCTGGCCGCCCGACAGGTGCGCCGGATAGTAGCCGCGCTTGTCCGCGAGGCCGACGCGCGCGAGGAGCGCCTCGGCTTCCTCGACCGCTTCGGCGCGACTGCGCTTCTGCACGCGCAGCGGACCTTCGACGAGGTTGTCGAGCACCGTCATGTGCGACCACAGGTTGAAGTTCTGGAACACCATCCCGAGCTGCGAGCGGATCCGGTCGACCTGGCGCCGGTCGCCCGGCTGCAGCTTGCCGTCGCGCGCGCGCTTCATCTTCAGCTCCTCGCCGGCGAGCGCGACAGTGCCGTCGTCGGGCGTTTCGAGCAGGTTCAGGCAGCGCAGGAACGTGCTCTTGCCCGAGCCGCTCGCGCCGAGGATCGAGATCACGTCGCCTTCGTGCGCGTCGAGCGAAATGCCCTTCAGCACGTGGTGATCGCCGAACGACTTGTGGATGTTCCTGACCGACAGGGCAACGGGAGCAGCGGTGTTCATCGGATTCTCCTGGAAGGATGGATGCGCTCAGGACGCGACGCGTCGGGCGTCGCGCGCGGCCGCGGCCGGCGCGCCGGTCTGCTTCGGCGCGCGCAGGTGGCCCGACAGCCGCCATTCGAGCGCGCCGAGCACGCGCACGACAATGAAGTTCAGGCCCAGGTAGATGAGGGCCGCGCACACGAACACCTCGGTCGTCCGGTAGGTCTGTTGAATGATCTGCTGCGCGACGCCCGTCACTTCCCACACGGTGACGAGGCTCGCCAGCGCGGTCGACTTGACGAGCAGCACGGCTTCGGTCGAATACGCGGGCAGGCATTGGCGCAGCGCGATCGGGCCGATCACGCGACGCAGCAGCGCGAAGCCCGACAGGCCGATCGAATAACCGGCCTCGATCTGCCCGACCGGCACGGCCATCAAGCCGCCGCGCAGGATTTCGGCCGTATAGCCGGCCGTGCACAGCGCGAGGGACAGCACCGCGCACACATACGGTTCGCGCAGCAGCGGCCACATGAAGCTCTCGCGGATCACGCCGAACTGGCCGAGCCCGTAGTACACGAGGAACATCTGGATCAGCAGCGGCGAGCCGCGAAACACGAGGATGTACGCACGCGCGAAGCGGTTCGGCAGCCAGTGCGGCGACACGCGCATCGTGACGATGACGAGCGACAGCAGGCCGCCGAGCACGAGCGATGCGAAGAACAGGCCGAGCGTGGTCGGCACGGCCGCGAGCAGCTGGCGCAGCGTGTCGAGGAGAAAGTCGAAATCGATGGACATGCGATCGCTCCGTCAGTTGCGTGCGAAATTGCGGCGGAACGAGCGGCCGACGATCGCTTCCGCCCGGTTGAACACGCGGTTCGACAGGCCCGTCATCACGAGATAGAGCGCCCCGCCCGCGACGAAGAACACGAAATACTGGTGCGTCGAGTTCGCGGCGATCTGGCTGGTGCGCAGCAGCTCGGCGAGCCCGGTGACCGAGATCAGCGCGGAATCCTTGAGGCTCAGTTGCCACACGTTGCCGATGCCGGGCAGCGCGAAACGCAGCACCTGCGGAATCAGGATGCGGCGCAGCACCATGCTTCGCGGCATGCCGATCGAGCGCGCCGCTTCGAGCTCGCCCTTCGACACGGCCAGCACGGCCGCGCGATATACCTCGGCCTGGTACGCGCCCGAGATCATCCCGACCGCCAGCGCGCCGATCACGAACGGCGGCACGCCGATGAAGCCTTCCGCGCCGAACCACTGGCCGACGGTCGTGACGAGCGTCGAGCCGCCGAAATAGAACAGGTAGATCACGAGCAGTTCGGGCACGCCGCGAAACACCGTCGTGTAGAGGTCGCCGAGCACGCGCGCGCTGCGGTGGCGTGACAGTTTCGCGGCTGCGATGCCGGCGCCGATCACGGCGCCGACCGCGAGCGCGGCGAGCGTCAGCGCGATCGTCATCAGCGCCGCGAGCAGCAGGACGCCGCCCCAGCCGTCGGTTCCGAAGCCCAGCATTTCAAGGATGGCCATGCGTGCCTCCCGGCAAGCGTTGAGTGGATCGGCAGGATGCGCGCCGCTGCGCGACCGTCGGGTCGCTCATGCAGCGGCGGCCGCGCGTGTGCTTACGGCGTGACGTCGGTCTTGAACCACTTGTCGGCGAGTTTCTTCACGGTGCCGTCCGCGAGTGCCGCGCCGATCGCCGCGTCAAACTTCGTCTTCAGGTCAGCATCCTGCTTGCGGAACGCGAGGCCCTCGCCCGGCCCCCAGATCGGGCCGCCGAGCTTCGGGCCCGCGAGCACGATCGACGCGTTCTCCTTCTTCCCGGTGTTCGCCGCGTAGTACGTGACGTCGTCGAACGATGCGTCGATGCGACCGGCGACGAGGTCGAGATCGCGCTCGGGCGACGTCTTGTATACGCGGATCGACGCGATGTCCTTGAAGCCGTCGTTGATGAACTTCGTATAGACGGTGCCCGACTGGATGCCGATCGTCTTGCCCTTCAACTGCTTGCGCAGCGCATCGACGGTTGCCTTGTCCGCATTCGCGTCGCCGGTCAGCTTGACGATCGGCGCGCCGGGCGCGGCCTTCGGCAGGATCTTCGTATCGGTGACGGCGAACGTCGCGGGCGTGGCCGCATACGGACGCGAGAACAGCAGGATCTTCTCGCGCTCCGGCGTGATCGAGATCGCATCCATCAGGATGTCGAACTTGCCGGCCTGCAGGCCCGGAATCATCCCGTCCCAGTCCTGCGCGACCATGTTGCACTGGACCTTGATCCGCTCGCACACGTTGGCGAGCAGCTCCGGTTCGAAGCCGCCGAGCTTGCCGCCCGGCAGCGTGAGGTTCCACGGCGCGTAGCCGCCTTCGAGCGCCACCGTCACCGTCTTCCATTCCTTTGCCTGCACCGGCGCGGCGAGGGTTGCCGCAGCCGCCGCGATCGCGCCGATCGTCCTGATTGCCCACTTGATGCGCTTGCCGTTCACGAGATTTCTCCTTGCGTTGAAGTTCGTCATCCCTTCGGTCTGCAAGACGCCTCAGGAATTTGTCTATACAAGCATGCAAGAAGAAAAACGGCCGGACAAGCGTTGATCAAAAAAAACCGCGTAAACGCGGGAAATCCCCTAAATACGGGGCTCTGACGTGCCTCTTCGCGGGGAATTCGGGCACACGTTTGGTGCAGGATGAATGGACAAATCGCCAGGATGACTAGACAAATTTTGAATTCGATCACTCGACACCTGCCACGCGACATGCGGCGGCGGGCAACTCGACCTCGCGCAAATCGGGGCGCTGACCGGAACGCCGGTTCATGCTCGATCGATTGTTTCGGGCGCGGGTTTGGCCGGGATCGATGAACCGTGGCGCCGCTTGCGCTGTCGGTCATCAGGAAGGCAGGCCTGGATCGTGGCCGCTTGCGCAGCCTGCAATGGGATCAGTGCGGCCGATGGGCCGGTGTTCGGGTGGGGGCGTGCCCCGTTGCTGACGTCAGTGCCGGATGCACGACGTTTCCCACATATTGGCAAGTACCGAAATCGCGCGGCACGGCGCGAAGGCGAGCCGGGAAATGGTCTGACCATACGTCGGCGTCACCTGGAAAACGCCCCCGCTTCGACTTGCTGCCACCGTACGTGGCGACGAAGCTGTCGGTGAAACGGTCGAATTTCTCGGGTGGGCGCTGCGTGCACGTGCGCCGTGTCGTCATGCGGCCCGACCGCGAGCGGCGGCGCCGGTATGGCGACGGATTTCGGCCACGCCGCGAACGCCGTGCGTGCGGCGCGGAAACCGCCCGCCCACATCGGCGCCGGGCATGTCGAGCGAACGTGCTTCGTGATCGCCGCTCCTTCCTGCTGCAATCGTCCGGACAGCAGACGATCAGCTTCGTCCGTCCCCTTCCCCGCTTCGCACGTCGCCGAGCATCGTGACGAGGATGAGCGCGGCGATCAGCCCGAGATGCTCGAAGAAGCTGTTGAGCGCCATGAAACGCGCGGCACCCGTCTGGTTCCAGAAGTCGTTCGCCACCGCCATCGCGACGAGCGTCAGCATGCCGAGGCCGCCGGCGCCGAGCCACGTGAAGCGGCGAAACACGATGCACAGCGAACCGCCGATCTCGACGACGACCGCCAGTGCAGCCCACAACGCGGGCGGGTGCAAACCGAAATGCGCCTGCTCCGCGATTGCTGCGTCGAAGTGCATCGCCTTGTTGATCCCGCCGATCAG
>NZ_JBQEPY010000006.1:0-467627 GCF_052045915.1 Burkholderia sp. 22088 | reverse complement strand
TGACCATAGCGAGTCGGTCCCACCCCTTCCCATCCCGAACAGGACCGTGAAACGACTCTACGCCGATGATAGTGCGGATTCCCGTGTGAAAGTAGGTAATCGTCAGGCTCCCTAAGCCAAGAACCCCCGCCCGAAAGGCGGGGGTTTTTGCATTCCAGCGACGGAAATGCACGGCACAGGCCAGGCAATACTGTGGCCGGAGCCGAGACCGCCGACGGTCGTGGATCAGGATCTGCCATCCCCGAGCAATCCGCCGCCAAGCATCGTTGATATCCTCGGTACGTTCTCTGCGGACCACGCCGATCCACCTTCAGTCAGCGTCCGGTCGATGTCGATACATCCAGTGGCGATGTTTTGATGATCGATGATGCGCGACGTTCGTCGAAGATGGTCGATAAATGTCGCCTTCTGGCAAAAATGCCCTGCTTCATCCGCCGGTCTTTCGACGAGCCCTGTCGACCTGATCGGCGTGCATCCTTCTGCGAACGCACCACGAAATCGTCATAAAAATCTATGCGCATAAAGTCCGTTCGCACGGCATGCGCTGCAGAGCGGGGAGCAGGCCCTTCGGGGTAATATCGCCATTCGTCCCGATTCCCAGTGCTTTCAGGCGTCCGCTGGCGTTCGGTATCCTCCGTATTCCGTCTCTCGCACAGTTCATGACTGACAGCCCTGCCCAAGGTAGTCGGACGACCGACTTCTTGCCGTATCTCGTCGCCGCAACGTTCTTCATGGAGTACCTCGACACGACCGTGATCGCGACCGCATTGCCGCAAATGGCGCGTTCGTTCGGTGTCGGTCCGAACGCGCTGAGCCTCGGGATGACCGCCTATATGCTCGCGTTGGCGGTGTTCATCCCGATCAGCGGCTGGGTCGCGGACCGCTATGGATCGCGTACGGTATTCGCGAGTGCGATTGTCGTCTTTACCGGTGCGTCGGTGCTGTGCGGGCTGTCCGAAGGTGTCGTGACGTTCACGGCTGCACGGCTGCTGCAGGGCGTCGGCGGGGCGATGATGGTGCCGGTCGGACGGATGATCGTCGTGCGCAGCACCGAGAAGGCGAAGCTGATGCGAGCGATCGCGACGATCACGTGGCCGGGCATCGTCGCGCCGGTCGTCGGGCCGCCGATCGGCGGCTTCATCACGACCTATGCGTCGTGGCGCTGGATCTTCCTGCTGAACGTCCCGTTCGGTATTGCCGCGCTCGTCTGTACTTGGCTGATCGTCCGGAACACGCGGGCTGACGAGCAGCGGCCGCTCGACTGGGCTGGATTCGTGCTGGCCGGTGGTGCATTGACTTGTCTGTTGATCGGTACCGAAGCGGCCGGCCAGCAGGATGTCGACTTCACGCGCGCGGGCGTCCTGGTGGGGGCGAGCGTGCTGTTCGGCGCGGCCGCGTGGTGGCATGCGCGACGCTGCGCGCATCCGCTGCTCGACTTCACCACGCTGAAGGTGCCGACCTTCTCGGTGACGGTGATCTCCGGCTCGATCACGCGGATGGCGATCAACGCCGTGCCGTACCTGCTGCCGCTGTTGTTCCAGATCGGCTTCGGGTTGTCGCCGTTCCAGTCCGGCCTGTTGCTGCTCGCGAGTGCGCTCGGCAATCTGGGGATGAAGGCGGGAACGTCGTGGATTCTCGACCGATATGGTTTCCGGCGCGTTGCGCTCGTCGACGTGACAATTGTCGGCATCTTCACGATTGCGTGCGGCTGGCTGACCGCGTCGACGCCGCTGGCAATCACGCTGCTCGTCGTATTCGTCTACGGACTCACGCGGTCGATGCAGTTCACGACGCTCGCGACACTCGCCTATGCGGATATCCCGGCGCATCAGACGAGTGCAGCCAGCACGCTGTGGAGTGCCGCACAGCAGATGACGATCGGGATGGGGATCGCGTTCGGTGCATTGTCGCTGCGGCTCGCGGCGTTGGTGCGCGGCGATGCCGCCGGCATGCATTACGTGCTCGACGATTTCCGCTGGGCGTTCGTCGCGGCCGGCGTGCTCGCGCTGCTGACGTTGCCGGGTTATGCGCGGCTGGCATCCGATGCAGGCGACCGGCTGCGGGCGAGTGTGGCGCGAGGGTAGGTCGAACGATGCATCCAATTTGCACCGCGACAGGTGAGCGCGACTGTTTCTCGTCGCTCACCCGAAACGTCGATCCGTTGTGGTGGTTGCGATGGCCTGACGGTCAGCGCAGTCGGCCCTTTGTCACTGCTGCGGGCGTGCGGGCAGTAGCGTAGCGCGGTGCTCCCAGCGCGAACCGGAAATCATCCCCGTGACGAACGTCGGGACGGCGCCACGCTCGTCCTCGCTGCCGTCACTGCGCGTCATGAAAGATGATGCCGACCGTGTGGCGGTGGCCACTGCGAATCCGGCTCACGCCGTGGCGCAGGTTGACGCGATAGACGCCGCGCGTCCCCTGCACGGGTCTGCCATGCACGGCGAAGATCACCGCGTCGCCTTGCATCAGCGGCACCACTTCCGCCCGTGATTGCATGCGTGGCCGCTGTTCCGTCAACACGAATTCCCCGCCCGTGAAATCGCGGCCCGGCGCCGACAGCAGGATCGCGACCTGCAGCGGAAACACGTGCTCGCCATAAAGATCCTGATGGAGACAGTTGTAGTCGTCGGGACCGTATTGCAGGATCAGCGGCGTCGGTCGCGTCTGCCCCGCCGCCCGGCAGCGATCGAGGAATGTCGTGTGGTCGTTCGGATAGCGGACGTCGATTCCGAGTGCCTGGTTCCAGCGATTCGCGATGGGTGCGAGATGCGGGTAGATCGTCGTGCGAAGCTCGGCAATGACCGCGGGCAGCGGGTACGCGAAATACTTGTATTCGCCGCGGCCGAATCCGTGCCGCGCCATCACGACGCGTGAACGATAAAGCGCATCCCGCGGATAGAGCGACGCGAGCGCATCGCATTCGTTCGTCGAAATCAGGCCCGGCACACGCGCGCATCCATAACGATCGAGCTCGGCGCCGACAGTCGGCCAGTCGATGGCGTCGACGCGTTGTGCGATGTCCGGCGATTCGACGGCGGGTTGCAGATCGGCGATGTTCACGGGCGTCCTTGGTTCGTCAGCGATGTGGCGCCGAGTCGAGCGGAATGCCCGGAAGCATTGCGTGCACGGTTGGAGCCACGAAGAAAGTCGATGAACCCAGTCTAGCGACGTTCGTTTGCCGATGCGCTCCAGATCTTGCGCTTCAATCCGGAAGCTAGAGGGAAAGGCACGGGACGCGCACGGACACATCGAAGGCGGTGACGTATCAGTGCGAAGAAGCGAAGAAGCGAAGAAGCGAGCGGCGAATCTTCCACGACAGGCGGCCGGCTCACACCGGCCACCCGTCGCAACGTGAATCAAGCCACCGACCGGAACAACCAGTAGAGCCCGCCGGCAAGCGCGATCGACGCCGGCAGCGTCAGCACCCACGCGAGCACGAGGCTGCGCACCGTGCTCCACTGCAGCCCGGAGCCGTTCGCCGCCATCGTCCCCGCGACCCCCGACGACAGCACGTGTGTCGTCGACACGGGCAATCCGTACACGTCGGCGGCGCCGATCGTCAGCATCGCGACGAGTTCGGCCGATGCGCCTTGTCCGTACGTCAGATGCTGCTTGCCGATTTTCTCGCCGACGGTCACGACGATCCGCTTCCAGCCGACCATCGTGCCGAGGCCCAGCGCGATCGCGACGGCAACCTTCACCCACGTCGGAATGAATTTGGTCGCGTGGTCGAGCTGCTTGTGATAGTTGTCGATCGCCAGCTTGTCGTCGGCCGCGAACGCGGGCTGACCCGACTTCTCGATCAGGCGGATTGCTTCGGATACCAGATACATCGTGTTGCGCACGTTGTCGACGTCGCGCTGCGGCACGGCTGCCATCGAGCCCGACGTGCCGACCGCGGTCGCGAGCGACGTCGACAGCTGCTGGACGGCCGGCAGCACGGCGGGCGTCAGTTCGCGATGCTGCACGTAGCGCTCGACGTCGGCACGCGGGTTCGCGGACGGCGCGACGCCGTTCGTGTACTTCCCGAACGTCGCGGCCGCCTGGTTCGCGACCGCCACGAAGGTCTGCGTCTCGGCCGGCGTGACGGCCTTGTTCAGCGCATAGGCGGTCGGCACCGTGCCGATCAGGATCAGCATGATGAGCCCCATCCCTTTCTGCCCGTCGTTCGACCCGTGCGCAAACGACACGCCCGTGCAGGTCAGGATCAGCAGGCAGCGAATCCAGAACGGCGGCGGCTGGTCTTTCGGCGGCTCCTTGTACAACTCCGGAACCCGCACGAGCGTCTTCAGCACGAGCAGCAGCAGCGCTGCGCACAGAAAGCCGACGATCGGCGAGAACAGCAGCGACTTGCCGACACCGAGCGCCTGGCCCCAGTCGACGCCGCTCGTGCCGGACGGCCCGTGCATCAGCTGGTTCATCAGCCCGACGCCGATGATCGAACCGATCAGCGTATGCGAACTCGACGACGGCAACCCGAAATACCAGGTCGCGAGGTTCCACACGATGGCGGCGATCAGCAGCGCGAACACCATCGCGAAGCCCGCGCCGCTGCCGACCTGCAGGATCAGCTCGACCGGCAGCAACTGCAGGATGCCGAAGGCAACGGCACCGCTCGAGACCATCACGCCGAGGAAGTTCCACATGCCGGACCAGATCACCGCGACGTTCGGCGTCAGCGAGTGCGTATAGATCACGGTGGCGACCGCGTTCGCGGTGTCGTGGAAGCCATTGACGAATTCGAAGCCGAGCGCGATCAGCAGCGCCGCGCCGAGCAGCAGGTACGGGAACAGCTTGCCTTCGCGGATCGGCGACAGATCGTCGATCAGGTGCGTGGCGATATAGAGCGCGCCGAGCGCCAGCACCAGCAGGAAGACGGCATAGCCGACCTGTCTGGTGCGTTCGACGGAGCCTGGGTTGTTCGGTGCGGACGAAGCAGGTTGATTCATGACGCCATCTCGTGAGGGAACCGCGTCCGATCCTATCTGCGGCCAGCAGTCAGTTTGATGACAGTCGGGACCACGAACGGCGTGTCTTGCCGACGTGTAAGGCGATTGAAGGCGTGTATGCGCAACGTGACGTGCCAGCCCGCATCGTCGTCCACATAGTGAGCGCAATGGCGTTCTACGCGTTGCCGTCCGCGCTCAACGTCCATCCGTTCGGTGACGCAACAAGCGTCGTGCAGGACAGCGGCGCGACGTCGATGCGGGCCGCTGCCTTCGAATCCATCCGCCGCACATGGGCGATGGCCGCGCGGACGATTGGCGCATGCGTGATTGCGACGATGTCGCGATCTTGCCGCAGCCCGTTCAACCACGTGCAGACGCGGTGCATGGCGGCTTCGAACGATTCACCGCCGTGCGGCGACGCCGACGGGTCTGCGATCCACGCATCCAGTTCGTCGGGCAAGTCGCGTGCGAGGTCGTGCAGGCGCTGGCCTCGCCAGTTGCCGTAATCGATGTCGCGCAGTGCGTCGTCGATGTCGACATGAAGTCCGAGCGCATCGGCGGTATGCCGCGCGCAGCATGCGGGGCTGCACAGCAGGAGCGCGCCGGCGGTACCTGCCCACCGGCCGCGTAGCGCAGCGGCTTCGGCGAGCCCGCGCGTATCGAGCGGATCGTCGTCGGGAAACGCGCCGGTGCGCATCGCCCGGGTCGATGCGTGTGCGATCAGGCGCAGCGAGGTAGGCATGTTCATGTCGGTTTTCGGATGATCCGGGACGGGCGCACGTGTCCGCCTGACACCGCTTCAATACGCGAACGTTCGCGCGTACAATTCGCCCGATACGAAGCGCGGAAGCCGGTGCAAGCCCGGCGCGGTCGCGCCACTGTAACCGGTGATCGATGATCCCGGAAGCCAGACCTGCCTTCGTACCCATCCAACATTTGTCGGGGCGCGATTCCCCTGAGGTGCATCCATGAGCGAAGCAGTGCTGAAGCCGGCGGTCGTGCCGGCGCCCATCCCCGTCCGTGAACTGTTGCCGTGGGCCGTGTTCGTCGGCCTGATCCTGTTGCTCGCGCTTTATTTCGTCGGCGCGGAACAAGGTGCGACGTCGCTCGTGCCGGGCATGTACGTCCACGAATTCGTCCACGACGGCCGCCACCTGCTCGGCTTCCCCTGCCACTGACGCGGAGTTCACGATGGTCGGAAAGCTGCTCATGCGCGGGATGCTCGCAGGCATCGCCGCAGGCCTCCTCACGTTCGGTTTCGCGAAGGTCGTCGGCGAACCGCAAGTCGATCAGGCAATCTCCTTTGAAGAAAAAGCCGACGCCGCCAAGGGCGACGCACCGGAGCCGGAGCTGGTCAGCCGCCACACGCAGGCCGGCCTCGGCTTGCTGACGGGCGTCGTGACCTATGGCGCGGCATTCGGCGGGCTGTTCTCGCTGGTCTTCGCGTATGCCTACGGGCGAGGCAGCCGCCTCCCGGCCCGTCCGCTGGCCGCGTGGCTCGCGCTGGCGGCGTTCATCGCGCTCGTGATCGTGCCGAACCTCAAGTACCCGGCCAATCCGCCGTCGGTCGGCGACCCCGACACGATCGGCTATCGCACGGGCCTGTTCTTCCTGATGATCGCGATCTCCGTCGCGACGATGGTGTTCTCGGTCAGCGTGCGCCGCCATCTGCTGGCGAAGCTCGGCCAGTGGAACGCGTCGATCGTCGCCGGGCTCGTGTTCGTCGCGATCATCGCGGCCGTGCAGATCGGGTTGCCGTCTGTCAGCGAGTTGCCGGCCGATTTCCCGGCGGCCTTGCTGTGGAAGTTCCGCGTGGCGGCCATCGGCATGCAGGTGATCATGTGGACGACGATCGGCCTGCTGTTCGGCGCATGGGTCGAGCGCGGCGAGCGCATCGGCATGCGCGCCGCCTGACGCGCACGGCAACGGGGCACGCCTAGCGCAGCATGCGTGGCGCGCTCCCCGTCGATTCGCGCGCCAGCGCGACGAACGCGGCCAGATAGTCGATCGATGCGTCCGCTTCGCGGATGCCGAGGAAGATCTGCTTCGCGATCCCCTTCTTGCCGAGCTTGACCGGCACGACCGGCATCCGGTCGGCGTATTCGTCGGCAAGCCATCTCGGCAGCGCGGCCACGCCGCGCTCGCTCGCCACCATCTGCAGCATGATGTCGGTCGTCTCGATCGACTTGTGCCGCCTCGGCACGATGCCGGCCGGCGTCAGGAACTGGTTGTAGATGTCGAGCCGGTCGGTTTCGACCGGATAGGTGATCAGGATCTCGTCGGTCAGCTGTTCGGGCGTCACGTAATCGGCGTTCGCGAACCGGTGCGAATCGGCGACCACCAGCACCTGCTCGTAGTCGAACACGGGGTCGAAGCGCAGGCCCGGCTTGTTCAGCGGATCGGGCGTCACGAGCACGTCGATGTCATGGCCGAACAGGGCGCCGATGCCGCCGAACTGGAAGCGCTGCTTCACGTCCACGTCGACGTCGGGCCAGCGCGACAGGTACGGCGACACGACCTTCAGCAGCCACTGGTAGCACGGGTGGCACTCCATCCCGATGCGCAGCGTGCCGCGCTCGCCCTTCGCGTACTGCTTCATCCGCTCCTCGGCGAGCTCGAACTGCGGCAGCAGCCGGTTCGCCAGCTTCAGCAGATACTGCCCGCCCTGGGTGAGCCGCAGGCCGCGGCCCTCCCGATCCCAGATCGGCGTGCCGAGCTGCTGCTCGATTTTCCGGACGGTATGGCTGAGTGCCGATTGCGTGAGGTGCAGCGCGTGGGCGGCCGCGGTCAGTGAGCCCTGGCGCTCGACTTCACGGATCACGACGAGATGGAATCGTTCCAGCATGGATATCGCTCGTGCAACGGATACATGAACAGATTTAATGGATGAATGAAATAATGCCATTTTATTTCATGGGATGAAATCCCTATGATGGCTGCCGGATCTTCACTTCTTCTGGACGGCAGCTCATGGTCACGACACACAACCTCGGTTTCCCGCGCATCGGTGCGAAGCGCGAACTCAAGTTCGGTCTCGAACGCTACTGGAAGGGCGAATCGTCGCGCGACGAGCTGAAGGCGCTCGGCGCCGAGCTGCGCAAGCGTCACTGGAACGACCAGCGCGACCTGGACCTGGCCCCGATCGGCGACTTCGCGTTCTACGATCAGGTGCTCGACATGAGCTTCACGCTCGGCAACCTGCCGAAGCGCGTGCAGGGTTTCCACGGCGATGTGCTCGACAACTATTTCCGCGTCGCGCGCGGCCGTTCGGCGCAGTCGGCGGACGAGCATGCAGCGTGCTGCGGTGGGGTCTCCGCCGGTGAAATGACGAAGTGGTTCGATACGAACTACCACTACATCGTGCCGGAATTCCACGCGGACACGAACTTCTCGCTCGACCCGTCGCGCCTGCTCCAGCAACTGGCGGAAGCGCAGGCGCAGGGCGTGGCCGTGAAGCCGGTCATCCTCGGCCCCGTCACGTACCTGTGGCTCGGCAAGGCGAAGGACGATTCCGACCGCCTCGCGCTGCTGCCGAAGCTGCTGCCCGTATACGGCGCGCTGCTCGACACGCTGACCGCGCAGGGCGTCGAATGGGTGCAGATCGACGAACCGATTCTCGTCACCGAACTCGACGCCGAGTGGCGTCAGGCATTGCGCACCGCCTATGCGGCGCTGGAAACGCGCCGCATCAAGCTGCTGCTCGCCACCTACTTCGGCCAGCTTCAGGACAACCTGGCGCTCGCGAGTTCGCTGCCGGTCGACGGCCTGCATGTCGATGCGATCAACGCACGCGACGAAGTCGACGCGCTGGTGCGTGAACTGCCGGCCGGGCGCGTGCTGTCGGTTGGCGCGATCAACGGCCGCAACATCTGGAAGACGGACCTGAACGCGACGCTCGACTGGCTCGAACCGCTCGCGAAGCAACTGGGTGATCGCCTGTGGCTCGCCCCGTCGTGCTCGCTGTTGCACGTGCCGGTCGATCTCGCGAGCGAGGAGAAGCTCGATGCGGAAATCCGCTCGTGGCTCGCGTTTGCGCTGCAGAAGCTCGACGAGCTGAAGGTGCTCGCGATCGCGCTGAACGAAGGCCGCGACAAGGTGGCCGATGCACTGGCCGCGAACGCTGCCGCGATCCATTCGCGCCGCCACTCGCCGCGCGTGCACAACCCGGCGGTGAAGGCCGCGATCGCCCGCATCGACGCGCAGCTGGGCAACCGCGTGAGCCCCTACACGCAGCGTGCGTCGAAGCAGTCGGCACGCCTGAAGCTGCCGGCGTTCCCGACGACGACGATCGGCTCGTTCCCGCAGACCGGCGAAATCCGTCACGCGCGCAGCCAGTTCAAGGCCGGTGCGCTGGACGATGTGGGCTACCGGGCCGCGATGCAAGCTGAAATCGAACGCAGCGTGCGCGAGCAGGAAGCACTGGAACTCGACGTGCTGGTGCACGGCGAAGCCGAGCGCAACGACATGGTCGAATACTTCGGCGAGCAGCTCGACGGCTACGCGTTCAGCCAGTTCGGCTGGGTGCAGTCGTACGGCTCGCGCTGCGTGAAGCCGCCGATCCTGTTCGGCGACATCAGCCGCCCGAAGGCGATGACGGTCGAATGGATCACGTATGCGCAGTCGCTGACGAACAAGCCGATGAAGGGCATGCTGACCGGCCCCGTGACGATCCTGAACTGGTCGTTCGTGCGCGACGACCAGCCGCGCTCGGTTTCGTGCTACCAGCTCGCGCTGGCGATCCGCGAGGAAGTGCTCGATCTCGAGAAGGCCGGCGTGCGCGTGATCCAGATCGACGAGGCTGCCCTGCGCGAAGGGCTGCCGCTGCGCCGCGCGCAATGGGGCGCGTACCTGAAGTGGGCGGTCGAGTCGTTCCGCATCACCGCGAACGGCGTGCAGGACGACACGCAGATCCATACGCACATGTGCTATTCGGAGTTCAACGACATCATTGCGTCGATCGCCGATATGGATGCGGACGTGATCACGATCGAGACCTCGCGCTCGGACATGGAGCTGCTCGACGCGTTCGACGACTTCAAGTATCCGAACGAGATCGGGCCGGGCGTGTACGACATTCACTCGCCGAACATCCCGACGCAGGAACATATCGTCGGCCTGATGAGGAAGGCGGCGGAACGCATTCCGGCGGAGCGTCTGTGGGTCAATCCGGACTGCGGGCTGAAGACGCGCCAGTGGGCGGAAGTGATTCCGGCGCTGACGAACATGGTCGCTGCCGCGAAGACGCTGCGCAGCCAGGTGCAATAACGCAGCGAGCGCTGCACGCCGCCGTTGCGGTCGAAGATCGGACGGCAAAAAAACGGCCCGCGGAAGCGGGCCGTTTTGCGTCATGCGAGCACTTGCGTTATGCCGTGCGTGCGCCGCGCGGCAGCGGCTCGTTCGTCTTGCCGGGCGCGCCGGCATCGTCGATGCTGACGCGGCGCGAGATCAGCCACACGCACAGCGACGACAGGAGCGCGGCGCTCGTGTACTGGAGCGCGAGCGGCCACCATTGCGGCGCGGTGTTCTGCGCGATGATGGTCGCGACGAGCGGCGTGAGGCCGCCGGCGAGCGCGCCGCACACCTGGTACGCGATCGAGATCGCCGTGTAGCGGATGCGTGCGACGAAGATGCCGCTGACGAAGCCCGCGACCACCGAGTAGTAGCCCGACTCCGCGAGCGTCGCGAGGCCGACGCCGACCGTGATCGACAGCGGCGTGCCCATGTGCACGAGCGGCAGCATCACGAACGGGACGATCGCGGCCCATGCGCCGGTGATCAGCAGCACGCGCGTGGTGCCGAAGCGCTGCGCGAGGAACGCGGCCGCGAGCTGCACGACGAACTGCAGCACCGCGACGATCGTCATGCAATGCAGCACCATCGACCGGTCGAGCGACAGGAACTGCGTCGCGTAGCTGATCATGAAGATGTTGCTGAAATACACGCCGGCGATGCCGTACACGTTCGCGCCGATCGCGAGCAGCAGCAGCGGCCAGTACTTGAGCGCTTCACGCAGCGGTTTTTGCGCGATGTTGCCGCTCTTCCTGACTTCCTCGAACTCGGGCGATTCGGACACGCTCGCGCGGATCACGAAGCCGACGATCAGCAGCACGGAACTCGCGAGGAACGGCACGCGCCAGCCCCAGCTCATCATGTCTTCCTTCGACAGCGTGCTGATCGCGCCGAACGCGAGCATCGACAGGATCAGGCCGCTCGCGCTGCCGAGCTGCGCGAACGACGCGAAGAACGTGCGTTTGCCTTCCGGCGCATGCTCGCCGGCGAGCAGCACCGCGCCGCCCCATTCGCCGCCGACCGCGATGCCTTGCAGCACCCGCATCAGCACGAGCAGGACCGGTGCAATCACACCGGCTTGCGCGTGGGTCGGCAGCAGGCCGATCGCGACCGTCGACACCGCCATCAGCATCAGCGTCGCGAGCAGCGAGCGCTTGCGGCCGAAGCGGTCGCCGAGATAGCCGAACATCACGCCGCCGAGCGGCCGTGCGAAGAAGCCCACCGCGAACGAGCCGAACGATGCGAGGAGGCTGATGAAGCGGTTTTCGCCGGGAAAGAACAGCGGCCCGAACACGATGGCGGCGGCGGTCGCGTAGCTATAGAAGTCGTACCACTCGATCGTGGTGCCGACGAACGACGCGAGCGCCGCCCGCTTGGGTTGCTTGACGGAAGTCCCCATCTTGATATGTGCTCCTCTGGAATCCTTTGATTTTGGAATAGGGGGGGCGGGAATCAGTCGCGATACGCGACGCCCGGCAGCACGCACAGCAGCTCGTATGCGAGGTTCGCGCCGAGCAGCGCCGTGGTGCCGAACGGATCGTACGGCGGCGCGACTTCGACGAGATCGCAACCGACGATGTTCAGCCCCTTCGCGCCGCGGATGATCTCGAGCGCCTGCGGCACCGTGAGGCCCGCGATTTCCGGCGTGCCGGTGCCCGGCGCGTAGGCCGGGTCGATGCCGTCGATGTCGAAGCTGATGTAGACGGGCGTATCGCCGACGCGCGCGCGCACTTCTTCCATCAGCGGCGCGAGCGACTTGTTCCAGCATTCCTCGGCCTGGACGACGCGGAAGCCCTGCTCGCGGCACCAGTCGAAATCCTCGGCCGCGTAGCCGGTGCCGCGCAGGCCGATCTGCGTGACCTTGTCGCCGTGCAGCAGGCCTTCCTCGACCGCGCGGCGGAACGGCGTGCCGTGCGCGATCTTTTCGCCCATCATCGTGTCGTTCACGTCGGCGTGTGCATCGACGTGGATCAATGCAACCTTGCCGTGCTTGCGGTGGATCGCGCGCAGGATCGGCAGCGCGATCGTGTGGTCGCCGCCCAGCGTGATCGGCTTGCAGTCATGCTCGAGGATCGCGTCGTACGCGGCTTCGATGCGCGCGATGGAATCGTGCAGGTTGTACGGATTGATCGCGACGTCGCCGATGTCGGCGATCTGCAGCGAATCGAACGGCGCGGCGCGCGTGGCCATGTTGTACGGGCGCAGCAGCACGGATTCGGTGCGGATCTGGCGCGGGCCGAAGCGTGCGCCGGTGCGGTTGGAGGTGCCGAGGTCGAACGGCAC
The DNA here is from genome assembly GCF_052045915.1 of Burkholderia sp. 22088. Classification (NCBI taxonomy): domain Bacteria; kingdom Pseudomonadati; phylum Pseudomonadota; class Betaproteobacteria; order Burkholderiales; family Burkholderiaceae; genus Burkholderia; species Burkholderia sp. 22088. The sequence continues at coordinate 455,106 of NZ_JBQEPY010000006.1, read as the reverse complement.
GCCGACGAAGCAGGCGTCGAGGCCTTCGGCGCTCGCCACGTGCGGCAGGCGCATCATCGTCGCGATGCCGCCGCAGCGCGGCATTTCATTGCCGCCGAGCGGCTGGAAATGGATGTGGTCGTTCATGGGCTGTCTCTTCCGATGTGGGGTTGCCGTATCATGCGACGCGGCCTGGCGCACAGTTTTACGCGCTCCGCCGGGAAAGAAGAATGCGAAGATATCGACGTAAACATCGATTTTCATCGATGTATGGAAGGGGATGAACGTGCTGGGGAATCTGTCGACCCTCGATCTGCGGTTGATCCGCGTGTTTCTCGCGGTCACGGATGCGGGCGGCGTGTCGGCCGCGCAGGCCGTGCTGAACGTCGGGCAGTCGACGATCAGCGCGCAGCTTTCATCGCTGGAGACGCGGCTCGGCTACCGGCTCTGCGAGCGCGGCCGCAGCGGTTTCCGGCTCACGCCGAAGGGCGAGCGGTTCCACGCGATGAGCCGCAAGCTGCTCGCGGCGCTCGACGAATTCGGGATGGCCGCGCGGCACATGGACCGCCAGCTGGTCGGCACGCTGCACATCGGCCTGATCGGTCATACGCCGGTGAGCCAGAACGCGCGGATCGCCGAGGCGATCGCCGCGTTCCGCACGCGCGACGAGGCCGTGCGCTTCTCGATTTCCGTGCGCGCGCCGGGCGATCTCGAGGAGAAGCTGCTGAGCGACGAGATCCAGATCGCGGTCGGCTACTTCTGGCACCGGGTGCCGTCGCTGCACTACACGCCGCTGTTCATCGAGCGCCAGGTCGCGTACTGCGGCCGCGGCCATCCGCTGTTCGCCGGCGCCGGCGCGCTGACGCCGGCCGACGTCGCGGGTTTCGAATGGGCGTGGCGCTCGTATCCGCTGCCCGAAGCCCAGATGTCGACGACGCCCGACCGTGTGACCGCGACGGCCGACAACATGGAGGCCGTCGCGCTGCTGATCCTGTCCGGCCACCACCTCGGCTACCTGCCGCAGCATTTCGCGGCGCCCTACGTCGCGCAGGGGCTGCTCGCGCCGCTCAATCCGGAGCAACTGCGCTACGACGTCACGTTCCACATGGTCGTCGCCCGCAACGGGCGCGGCAATCCGCTCGTGGAAGCGTTTCTCGAGGATCTGGAACGCGCGCACCAGCCGACCGACATCGCGTAGCCGGCCGGCATCGACAATGTGAACGAGTGTTGCGGCGGCGCGGCCCGACGCGGCCCACATCGACGGGCGTCGAAGTGATGAAACGGGTGTCGGGTCCGGCTTGCGTGAACCGTGCACGCGCCGGCATCACGGCACCGGCAGCCCCGCGTCGTGCTTGACCTCGCGCAGCGACAGCGCCGATTCGATCGACGTCACGCCCGGCAGCATCCGCAGCGATTCGCGCAGGAACGTGCCGTAATCGTCGAGATCGCGTGCCACGACCTGCAGCAGATAATCGGCGGTGCCCGCCACGTTGTGGCACGCCAGGATCCGCTCGATGCCGAGCACTTCCCGTTCGAAGCGGTCAGCGGTCTTGCGGTCGTGCGTCGCGAACCGCACGAGCACGAACGCAACGACGCCGTAGCCGAGCGCCTGGCGCGACAGCTGCGCGCGGTATCGCTCGATGTAGCCGTCGTTTTCGAGGCGCTTCAGGCGGCGCGCGCAAGGGGTCTCGGAGAGGCCCACGGTGTCGGCGAGGCGGGCGATCGGCAGGCGGCCGTCGCGCTGCACCGCGGCAAGGATGGCGCGGTCGGTCTTGTCGAGTTCGGTCATGATGGCGGATTCCTGATGCGGATTCGACGATTGTGGCGGATTCCCCTACGGATCGCCAATCCTGAGCCAAAGATGGCCAATAATCCCTCGCGCTCCAGCGGCAACATATCGCCGTAAGAGGAGAGGGGCAGACCATGATTTCCACGCATTTGCTGTTGATTTATCTCGCCGCGCTGGCGGCCATCTACGCGGTGCCGGGGCCGGACATGGCGCTCGTGCTGCAGACCAGCATCGGCCGCGGCGTGCGGCCGGGAATGGCCGCCGCCGCGGGTCTGTCGCTCGCGCGCACCGCGCACGTGACGCTGTCCGCCTGCGGTGTCGCGGCGCTGATCCGCAGCGCGCCGTGGCTGTACGAAGTGATCCGCTACGGCGGCGCGCTGTATCTCGCGTATGTCGCGATCCAGGTGTTCCGTTCGCCCGTGTTCGCGCTCGGCGACGGCGACGCGGCGGCCACGGCGGGCGAGTTGCGGCAGTCGTTCGTGAAGGGCCTGCTCACCAACCTGCTGAACCCGAAGGCGCTGTTGTTCTGCTCGGTGCTGCTGCCGCAGTTCGTGCGCCCCGAGGCCGGGCCGGTGGTGTTGCAGATGTTCGAACTGGGCGCGTTGCTGGTGGCGGCCGGCGTGTGCTTCGACCTCGCGTGCGTGTTCGGCGCGTCGCGGATCGCCGCGTGGATGCGTGCGCATCCGCTCGCGCAGACGGTGCAGCGCTGGACGTTTTCCGCGGCGCTGATCGGCTTTGCGCTGCGCCTGTCGATGGACTGAGTGGCGCCGCGGCGTCGCGCCGGCGCAGGTCGCGCGGCGCGTCGCCGCATCCGACGAGGGCCGCGCGCAATGCCGGCCCGCGCGTGCGCCCGCCGCAGAAGGGCGTGCGCGCAAATCGTCTGACTGATCTAAACTCCCTGTTACTTCGCGCTGTCGCGAACCCGAACGACCGAACGGAACCGTCTCCCGCCGGCCCTGTCCGATTTCCTGGCTGTTCCGTGCAACGCGGTACCAAGGAGGGTCTGAACATGGCAAGGCATCTTCACGCCGACCGTGAACCCCGAATCGTCGCCGAGTCCAAGTGCCTCGGGCCGTGCGATCCGGCAGAACGCATCCACGTCACGATCATGTTGCGGCGGCAGGAAGAAGGGCAACTCGATACGCTGCTTCACCAGCTCGCCACCGGCGACGCGCAAGCGAAACCGGTGTCGCGCGAAACCTTCGCGCAACGTTTTTCCGCCAATCCCGACGACATTCGCAAGGCCGAGGACTTCGCGCGTCGCCACCAGCTGACGGTCGATCGCGTCGATCCGGTCGAAAGCGTCGTCGTGGTGTCCGGCACGATCCAGCAGTTCGAAGCCGCGTTCGGCGTCAAGCTCGAGCGCTTCGAGCATCGGTCGATCGGCCAGTATCGCGGCCGCTCCGGCCCGATCGCGCTGCCCGACGATCTCGGCGACGCCGTCACGGCCGTGCTCGGCCTCGACAGCCGTCCGCAGGCGCGGCCGCACTTCCGGCTGCGGCCGCCGTTCACGCCCGCGCGCGGCGGCGCGGCGGGCGTCACGTTCACCCCGGTTCAGCTCGCATCGCTGTACGGCTTCCCGGCCGGGGACGGCGCCGGGCAGTGCATCGCGATCATCGAGCTCGGCGGCGGCTATCGCGCGGCGGACATCCAGCAGTATTTCCGCGGGCTCGGCATCACGAAGCCGCCGACGCTCGTCGACGTCAACGTCGGCACCGGCCGCAACACGCCGACCGGCGATCCGAGCGGCCCGGACGGTGAAGTTGCGCTCGACATCGAGATCGCCGGCGCGATCGCGCCGGCCGCGAAGATCGCCGTCTATTTCGCGCCAAACAGCGACGCGGGCTTCATCCAGGCCGTCAACGCGGCCGTCAGCGACAGGACCAACAAACCGTCGGTGATCTCGATCAGCTGGGGCGGCCCGGAGGCCATCTGGCAGGCGCAGTCCGCGCAGGCGTTCAACCGCGTGCTGCAGGCGGCGGCCGCGCAGGGCATCACGGTGTGCGCGGCCTCCGGCGACAGCGGCTCGGGCGACGGGTTGCAGGACGGCGCCGATCATGTCGACTTCCCCGCATCGAGCCCATATGTGCTCGGCTGCGGCGGCACGCAGCTCGACGCGCTGCCCGGGCAGGGCATTCGCAGCGAGGTCACGTGGAACGACGAGGCGGCCGGCGGCGGCGCGGGCGGGGGCGGCGTCAGCACGCTGTTCGACCTGCCGGTGTGGCAGCAGGGGCTTGCCGCGACGCTGGCCGACGGCAGCCGCGTGCCGCTCGCGAAGCGCGGCGTGCCGGACGTCGCCGGCGATGCATCGCCGCAGACCGGCTACGAAGTGTCGATCGCGGGCACGGCCACGGTGATGGGCGGCACGAGTGCGGTCGCGCCGCTGTGGGCCGCGCTGATCGCGCGGATCAACGCGGCGGCTAGTGCGGCGGCGAGTGCGGCGGGCGGTGCGTCCGCCGGCTGGGTCAATCCGGTGCTCTACAGGAATCCGGGGGCGCTGCGCGACATCACGCACGGCTCGAACGGGACCTACGCGGCCGCGCAGGGCTGGGATGCCTGCACGGGCCTCGGCAGCCCGAACGGTGCGCAGCTCGCCGCGATCCTGACGCGCAAGCCGTCGAGCTGACGGCCGCGGTACACGTCTTTCCGCATGGCGCGGGCTGCCTGCCCGCGCCTTTTTCTCACCTCCAGGAGCAGCACGATGGGCATCGATTCCGCATCTTCCGGCGGCGTGTATCCGCTGCATCACGGCGACCACAATTCGCATGGCGTGCCGCCGACCGTCAACCCGGTCGCGTTGAGCCACGGCCGTGACCAGCCGTTCTTCGATCCGGTCGCGTACGGCAACGGCCCCGACGATTCGGTGACCGACACCACCGAGGCGGCCGCGATCACGCATCACACGATCCTGATCGACGGGAAGCGCATCGCCTACACGGCGACGGCCGGCCATCTCGTGACGGTCGACCCGAGCAGTTCGCTGCCGGCCGCGAAGCTCTTCTACGTCGCGTTCACGGCCGACGGCGCGAAGGAAGAAACGCGGCCCGTGACGTTCTTCTACAACGGCGGGCCCGGCTCGTCGTCGGTGTTCGTGCTGCTGGGCTCGTTCGCGCCGAAGCGCATCAAGACGTCGATGCCGGGGTTCACGCCGCCCGCGCCGTACCAGATGGAAGACAACCCGGACAGCATGATCGACCACAGCGACCTGGTGTTCATCAACCCGGTCGGCACCGGCTATTCGGCGGCCGTCGCGCCGAACAAGAACCGCAACTTCTGGGGCGTCGACCAGGATGCGGATTCGCTGAAGCAGTTCATCAAGCGCTACCTGACGAAGAACAACCGCTGGAATTCGCCGAAATACCTGTTCGGCGAATCGTACGGCACCGCACGCAGCTGCGTGCTCGCGTACAAGCTGCACGAGGACGGCGTCGACCTGAACGGCGTCACGCTGCAATCGTCGATCCTCGACTACCGGCAGGCCGGCAACCCGGTCGGCGCGCTGCCGACCGCGGCGGCCGATGCGTGGTATCACAAGAAGCTCGGCGTCACGCCGGCGCCGACCGATCTCGGCGCGTTCGTCGAGGAAGTCGCGCAGTTCGCGCGCACCGACTACCTGAACGCGTTGCGCACGGTCCCGCATGCGAACCCGGCCGCCGTGCAGAAGCTGTCGCAATACACGGGCATCGATACGGCGACGCTGCAATCGTGGAGCCTCGACATCGCCGGCTACGACGCGCGCGGCAATTCGCTGTTCCTGACGACGCTGCTGCATGCGCAGGGGCTCGCGCTCGGCTCGTACGACGGCCGCGTGACCGGGATCTCGTCGGGCATCGCCGGCAAGATCGACCCGAACTCGGGCGGCAACGATCCGACGATGACGGCCGTGACGGGCGTCTATACGGCGATGTGGAACAGCTACCTGAACGAGCAGCTGAAGTTCACGTCGAATTCCGCGTTCACCGACCTGAACGACCAGGCGTTCCAGAACTGGGATTTCAGCCACATCGATCCGACCGGCGCGCAGCAGGGTATCGATGCGCAGGGGAACGTGATCCTCTATACGGCCGGCGATCTCGCCGCGGTGATGGCGCTGAACGTCGACCTGAAGGTGCTGTCGGCGAACGGTTTCTACGATTTCGTCACGCCGTTCTACCAGACCGTGATCGACCTGCAGCAGATGCCGCTCGAGGACCAGAAGGTGCGGCAGAACCTGTCCGCGCGTTTTTATCCGTCGGGGCACATGGTGTATCTCGACGGCGGCTCGCGTACCGCGCTCAAGCGCGATCTCGCGGCGATGTACGACGCGACGGTGAGCGATACGGGGGCGCGGATGCGGATTCGCGCGCTGCAGGCGTCGAAGACGGGCGGGCACGCATAGGGTTGCCCGCCGCCGGGTGGCCGCGCGTAGCCGTCACGGCCGCGCGCGGCGGTTGGGCTCCGACGCTGCCGGCCGGTCGCCGGGCCCCGTAGCGCAGGATGGCGACGCGGCAGTCGTTGTGCCGCGGTCGAGACTTACGCGGCCGGCCAGTCGAACGGCGTGTACGGCAGCGCGCGCTTGTGGCGCGAAGCGTCGAAGAAGCGCAGCACCGTTTCGTACACGCGGTCTTCGACCGGCTTGCCTTCGAGGAAATCGTCGATCTCGTCGTAGGTCACGCCGTATGCGTGCTCGTCGGGCCGCAGCGGGCGCAGCTCCTCGAGGTCGGCCGTCGGCACCTTCATCACGATCAGCTCCTCGCCGCCGAGCGCGCGCGCGACCGCGCGGACGCGCCGCTTGCTCAGGCCCGCGAGCGGCAGGATGTCCGCGCCGCCGTCGCCGAACTTCGTGAAGAAACCCATCAGCGATTCGGCCGCATGGTCGGTACCGATCACGATGCCGCGCCGTGCGCCGGCCACCGCATACTGCGCGATCATGCGCTCGCGCGCCTTGATGTTGCCGTGCACGAAATCCTGCTGCGCCGGCGTGTCGAATGCGTGGCCGGAGGCGACCAGCGAGCGGAGCATCGCGTCGGCGGCCGGCTTCACGTCAACCGTCAGCACCTCGTCCGCGCGCACGAACGCGAGCGCGCGCTGGGCATCGGCTTCGTCGTTCTGCACGCCGTTCGGCAAGCGCATCGCGATGAAACGCGCATCGTAGTCGTCGGCGCGCAGGCGCTCGACCGCCAGTTGTGCGAGCCGGCCGGCCGTCGACGAATCGACGCCGCCGCTGATGCCGAGCACGTAGGTCCGCAGGCCGGTCGAACGAAGATATTGCGCGAGGAAATCGATGCGGCGGTCGATCTCGGCCTCGGCGTCGAAGTGCGGGGCAACGTTCAGTTCGGCAATGATCGCGCGCTGGCGGCTGGCGTAATCGGCGGATGTCATGAAGGAAGTTCCGGAACGAAATGCAAGGCGCCCATCATAAGCGCAATCGCGGCGCGGTGCCGCGCCGGGCGTGCGTTCCGGCGGTTTTGCGTTGCATCGGCGAGACGGGCTGCATCGCCGTGGTGCACGGTGCGCCGGGCGGGTGCAGCGTGACGCGTGACGGGCATCCCTGCGCCCGGCGCCGACGCGGGTACCGGCCCGGCGGCGCGCGTCAGCGCCGCGCGAGCACGACGCCCACCAGCGCGAGCGCGAAGCCGGCGAGCTGGATCGCCGCGAGCGTTTCGCCGAACAGCCAGTAGCCCTGCAGCGCGGCCAGCGGCGGCGCGAGGAACAGCAGCGACGTCGCGCGCGCGGCGTTGCCGCGGCGCAGCATCCACATCAGCATCGTGACCGCGCCGCCGGACAGGAACACGACGCCCCACACCAGCGATACCCACAACGCCGGCGCGCCGATCCAGCGGGTTTCGTGAAGCAGCGCGACGAAGACGGCCGCGACGATCGCCGCGCCGAAATTCTGCACGGCAACCGCCGTGCGCAGGTCGCTTTGCGCGAGCTTGCCCTTCTGGTACAGCGAGCCGGCGGTGATCGACCCGACCGCGAGCACCGAGACGGCGACGACGAGCCACGCAGGCGCGGCGCCCGGCGCCGGCGCGACACCGCCCGTCACCTTCGGCGCCAGCACGAGCGCGACGCCGGCGAGCCCGAGCGCCATCCCGAGCCAGCCGCGCGCGGGCAGGCGCTCGTTGAACAGCGGCACGGCGAGCACGGCGGTGGCGAGCGGCTGCAGTGCGCCGAGCAGCGCCATGACACCTGCGTTCAGTCCTTGCGCGACGGCCCAGTAGCTGGCGCCGAGATAGACGCCCTGCAGCAGCGCGCCCGCGATCAGGTGGCGCGGCCATTCGCGCCGGGCCGGCCACGGCGCGCGCGCGACGAGCGCCACCGCGCCGAACAGCGCGGCCGTGCCCGCGAAACGCGCGAGCAGGAACAGGTTGGGATCGGCGTAGGGCTTGATGGCCCGCGCAACGATGAAGCCGGTGGACCAGAGTGCGACGAAAGCGGCGGCGACGAGCGAGGTCAGCATGCATGGCGGGCCGCGATGCGGCCGGACAGAATCGTGAAGTCGGCCAGTATCGGGGGAAGCGATGCCGGCGTCTTGTCGAATCCTGCACTCATGCTGCGTGCCGAATGTGCACCACGTGCGGCCGTCGGTGCGGGCCGGGCGGTGCCGCGGGTACGGGATGGGCGCCGCCCGGCATGCGCAGCGGGCGGGCGTGAAGCAGCGGAGATCAGTCGATCGAGAACGTGTCGAGCGGCTGATTGGCGCGGGCGTCGGTCGCGAAGCGCGCGGCGAGCTGTTCGTAGAGCCGGCGGGCCTCGTCGAGCGTCAGGTCGATCCAGTACGGATCGCCGGCCGCGTCGTTGAGTCGTTCGGGCGGAAACTGGATTTCGATCACACTGCCTTTGCGATACATGGCGTGAGCCCCTTTGCTTGGTCTGTCGTTCTGCGAAGCGCAAAGTGTAGCAACCGGCGCCGCGCCGATTCGCGCGCGTCGGGCAATACAGAATTTCGCTTTCGGGAAACGCGGCCCGCCCGGCGTCCCGCCGCCGTCAAATGCCGGTCAAACGGCCGTAATACAATGGGCGGCTTACCCATTACCAGTCGCCTCGGGCGCACACGCGATGCTGGCGGAACAACGTCATCAATTCATCCTGTCGGAGCTCGGGCGGTCGGGCGCATTGTCGGTCGCGGAACTCGTCCGCTCGCTCGACGTGTCGCGCGAGACCGTGCGGCGCGACCTGAACGCACTGGCCGCACGCGGCCTGCTCGTGATGACGCACGGCGGCGCGCTGGCCGCGGATCGCCGTGAGCCGAGCCTGTCGGAGCGCGAAGCCGCGAATGCCGAAGCGAAGCGCACGATCGGGCGGCGCGCCGCCGAGTTCGTGCCCGACGATGCCTCGGTGCTGATCGATTCGGGCAGCACGCCGCATGCGGTTGCGCTCGCGCTCGCCGACCGGCACCGGCTGTCGATCTACACGAACGACTGGCGCACCGCGTTCGTGCTCGCGCGACGCAACGGCAATCGCGTGACGTTGCTCGGCGGCGAGCTGTCCGACGACGAGGACGCCACCTTCGGGCTCGACACGATCCAGCAGCTCGCGCAGTACCACGTCGATTTCGCGTTCATCGGCGCCGGCGGCATCACGCCCGACGGCGAATTCACCGACTACTCGCGGCTCGCGGCCGAGGTGCGCAGCCGGATGATCGCGGCGGCCGGCACGGCGATGATCGTCGCCGATCATTCGAAATTCGGCCGCGTGACGCCGGTGCGGATCAACGGCACGGCCGCCGCCCGCTATCTCGTCACCGAGCGCGCGCCCGACAAGGCCGTGCGCCGCGCGCTGACCGCGCGCGGGATCGAGCTGCTCGTGTGCGACTGACGCGCGCCGGACATACAAGGTTCATCGAACCGTCATTCCGCGGGAAGAACCGCCGTCAACACTGACTCATTCACCTCGACCGGCCGCCAGGCCAGGGAGCAACGAATGACCGTCAGCGTGCGCAGCTATCTTTCCCCCACCTTGGTCCTGCTGGCCTTCGACTGGCCCGATGCGGCGTCGCGTGCCGATTTCCTCGGTTTCGCGATCCGGCGCACGCCGGGCTTCTGGTCGGCCGACGGCAAGACGCGCGCGCCGGACAGCTGGCTGCCGAACCGCCTGACGTTCGACGGCCCGGCCGCGCACACGCAGGGCGACGCGCCGACCGACCAGGCGCCGATCCAGAAATTCATGTGGTGGGATGCGCGCATCGATCCGCAGGATCGCGGCGCATCGTTTCGCTACGACGTGTATCCGGTCGTCGGCACGCCGGCGAACCTGCAGGTACTCGACGCGCAAGCCGGCGTGTGCGACGTCGTGCTGCCCGCCCATGTCGAGGACGGCATCGGCACGTGGTTCAACCGCGCGGTGGTCAGTTCGCAGGCGTTCGCGAAGCAGGTGGCGGCGCTGGGCCTCGCGCCGAATGCGGCGCCGAGCGACGCGCAGGCGCTGAAGCTGCGCACCTGGCTCGCGAACGACATGGAGCAGGTGTTCGCGGAGATGCTCGATCCGGCATCGCGCGCGGCGTCGGCCGTCTATCACCTGACCGACACGCTGTGGGCGCTGCCCGCGTTCGAAGCGTTCGGGCGGACCCACGGCGAAGCGTCGCTCGCGATCGTCTACGACGCGCACACGACGGCGCGCAAGGGCAAGCCGCAGCTACCGTCGCCGAACCAGCCGGCCGTCGATGCGCTGCAGGGGCTCGCGACGCTCGCGCCGCGCGACCGGACGCACATCATGCACGACAAGTTCATCGTGACCGATGCGGCGTCGAACCCGGCCCCCGCGCGCGTGCTGACCGGCTCCGCGAACTTCACGACCGAGGGGCTCACGGAGCAGGCGAACGTGCTGCACGCGTTCGATTCGCCCGAGCTTGCCGCGCTCTACAACGCGCGTGCGCATGCGCTGGCCGGGAATCCGCCGATCGCGGCGACCGCGCGGCTGTCGCCGGGCTGGTCTGAACCGATGACGATCGGCAGCGCACAGGTGCGGCTCGCGTTTTCGCCGGAACCGGCGGGGCAGCGCACCGAGATCGACACGATCGTCGCCGCGATCGCGGCCGCGAAGCATTCGGTGTCGTTCTGCCTGTTCATGCCGACCGACGCGGCGCTGCGCGACGCGTGCTTCGCGGCCGGCGACCGCGGGCTGATGATGTTCGGGCTGGTGAACAGGATCAACGCCGGCAGCGCGACGAAGGCCGATGCCGCGCGGCAGGCCGGCCAGACGCTCGATGCGGCGACGCTCGCGAACCTCGAGCTGTATCACCGCAGCCGCGACAACCGCGACGTGATCGATGCCGCGTATTTCTCGCCGGCCACCGTGCCGCAGGGTTTCGAGCCGGAGCTGCGCCTCTTTCCGGGCGAGCCGGCGCCGGCCTTTCCGCCGGTCGTGATCCATCACAAGTTCATCGTGATCGATGCGGAAGGCGCGAATCCGGTCGTCTATACGGGCTCGGCGAACATGAGCCGCAATTCCGAGCAGTACAACGACGAGAACCTGCTCGAGATCCGCGACAAGCGGATCGCGGCGATCTATCTCGCGGAATTCCTGCGGCTTTACGAGCACTATCGTGCACGGGCGCTGGCGATCGATGCGAAGCAGCACGGCACGGGTACGGGTAAGGGCGCGCATGCGCGGCTCGCGCTTGCGCCCGATTCGAGCTGGGCGAAGAAGTACTACGTGGCGGGAAGCCCGGAAGAGAAGGCGCGGATCGCACTGGCGTCGGCCGCGCCGACGGACTGAACTGAGAGAGGGCGACGGGCGCGGATGTCGCGCGCCCGGTATGAGGCCGGCCGGGAAACCGGCCGCCGTCGTCGCTTATGCGGCGACGTAGCGCAGCACGGCGTCGGCGATCGTGTCGCGATGCCGGGCGCGCAGGCGCGGCGCCGATGGGTCGCGTCCGAACGCGGCGCCGAACGTGTAGCGGTTCGACACGCGGTGGAAGCAGAACGAGCTGATCAGCAGGTGCAGGTCGAATGCGTCGATATCCTTGCGGAACGCGCCGCTCGCCGCGCCGCGCTCGACCAGTTCCTCGAGCGTCTTGATGATGCTGACGTTGCGGTTCTTGAACGACTTGAGCTGTTCGAGATACTTCGCGCCGTGGATGTTCTCGATCGACACGAGGCGGACGAAGTCGCGATGCTTGTCGTGATAGTCGAACGTGAATTCGACGAGGCGGCGCATGCCTTCGCGCGGCTCCATGTCGCCGACGTGCAGCTCCTGCTCGAGTGCGCGGATGTCGCCGTACACCTTCTCCAGCACGGCCTCGTACAGGCCTTCCTTGCTTTCGAAGTAGTAGTAGAGCATCCGCTTCGTCGTGTTGGTACGCTCGGCGATTGCGTCGACGCGCGCGCCGGCGAGCCCCATCGCGGAGAATTCCTGCGTGGCGACATCGAGGATGTTGCGCTTGGTTTGCTCGGGATCGTATTTGCGCCGCGCATCGGACGGAAGCGCGCGGGTATCGGACGTGGCGGCCTTGCTTCCTGCTTTCATGTGACTTTATTGTGGCTTCGGCGGCGTGGAAAAGGCATTCTAGCATGCGGGAAATCCCCGCCCGGCCGACCTTCCGCTCTAATCGGCAGGGCGGTTCCGGCCGCCGCGGCCGCTCAGCGGCGGCAGGACGCGAGCGCGTCGCGGGCCTGGTACGCCGTGTACGTGAGCTGCGCGGCCGCGAGGCCCGCCAGCCCGAACGTGCGCGTGAGCCCGAACGCGTTGAAGCCTTCCGGCACCGGCCGGCCTTCGGCCAGTGCGGCCGCGAGCGCTTCGCCGGCGACCGTGGTCGGCGCCATCCCGTGGCCGCCGAACGCGATCGCGTGCCACACGCCGTCCGCGTCGCGGCCGATCTGCGGCATCTTGTGCCGCGCGTAGCTCATCAGCCCGCCCCACGCGTAGTCGACCTTCACGTCTTCCAGTTGCGGATACACGCGCAGCAGGTCGCGCCGCAGCAGGCGGGCGATCGCGTCGGGGCCGCGGTCGAGCACGGAGATCCGGCCGCCCCACAGGATGCGCGTGTCTTTCAGCGGGCGGTAATAGTCGAATGCGAAACGCGTGTCGTAGATCGCGTACGGTGCGTCGATCGCGTCGGGCAGGCGCGTGCCGAGCGGCTCGGTCGCGATCACGTAGGTCGCGATCGGCAGCACCGCGCGCTCGATGCGCGGCGACACGCCGCGTGCATAGCCGCCGCCAGCGAATACGACGTCCTTCGCGCGCACCGTGCCCTGTGCGGTGCGTACGACGTACCCGGCGCCTTCGCGCGCGATGCCGAGCGCGGCCGAGCGTTCGTACACGCGCGCGCCGCCGCGCGATGCGGCCGCCGCGACGCTGAGCACGTACTTGAGCGGATGGAAGTGGAACGCGTTCGGCTCGAACAGGCCGCCGTAATAGCGCTGCGTCTTCAGCCGCTTGCGCAGCGCGTCCGTCGAAACGGGTTCCCAGTCGACGCCGAGTTCGTCCTTCATCAGCGTGCGCACGCTGTCGAGCCTCGAAGGATCGTCGAACCAGTTCGCGAGCATCACGCCCTGGTCGACGATGTCGCAGTCGATGCCGTAGCGCGCGATCCGCGCGCGGATCAGGTCGACTGCATCGACGGTGAGCCGGTACAGCCGACGCCCCTCGTCGCGGCCGAGCGTGCGCAGCAGGTCGGCGTTGTCGAGGCTGTAGCCGCCGAAGACGAAGCCGCCATTGCGGCCCGATGCGCCGAAGCCGACCCGTTCGCTGTCGAGCACGACGACGTCATGCACGCCGCGCTCGACGAGGCCGAGCGCCGTGCACAGGCCGGCGAGGCCGCCGCCGACGATGCAGACCTGCGTGTCGATCGTGCCGGTCAGTTGCGGGTAGGGCTGGCGGGTAACGGTGGCTTCGTAGAAGTTCTGCATGCGATTTCGTTAACTCATAACGGCGGAAAAACAGGCGGCGCGCGTCGATCTTGCCTGAACGCGCGCGCCGCGTCGAATGGGGGCGCAGGGCACCGGCCGTCGCGACTGGGCGGCGGCCGGTGCGAAGTGGGCGGGTGCGGGCCGATGCGGGCCGACTCGCGCGGTCAGGTGCCCGGTGTCGGGTTGGCCGGACGGGCGATGTAGCCCGCGTAGCCGGTTTCGGCCTGCGGCGCGGTTTCGGGTGTCGCGTTGCGTTCGATCCACGGCGCGATTTCCATGTCTTCGTAGCGCACGAGGCGGCATTTGCGCACGAGTGCATAGCCGAGCCAGATCGCGAGGAAGAACGGCAGGCCGATGTAGGTCGCGGCGACGCCCACCCAGTCGATCTTGTCGGAGAGGAACGCCTGGTAATCCTGGCCGAGCGCGACGACCGCGCACAACGCGAATGCGAACAGCGGGCCGAACGGGAACCACTTCGACCGGTACGGCAGCTGGTCGAGCCGGTAGCCCTGCTTCAGGAACCCCTTGCGGAACCGGTAGTGGCTGACCGCAATGCCGAGCCACGTGATGAAGCCGGCCATGCCCGACGTGTTCAGCAGCCACAGGTAGACCGTCTTGTCGCCATACAGCGACGTGAGGAAACACAGCGCGCCGACGGCCGTCGTCGCGTACAGCGCGTTGCGCGGCACGCCGCCGCGCGACAGCTTCGCGAAGATCTTCGGCGCGCGGCCTTCGACCGCGAGGTTGTAGAGCATCCGCGTCGACGCGTACATGCCCGAGTTGCCGGCCGACAGCACGGCCGTCAGGATCACCGCGTTCATCACGCCGGCCGCGAACGCGAGGCCCGCGTGGCGGAACACGAGCGTGAACGGGCTCACGCCGATGTCGGTCACGTCGCTCTTCAGCAGGTTCGGGTCGGTATAGGGAATCAGCACGCCGATCACGAAGATCGCGAACACGTAGAACAGCAGGATGCGCCAGAAGATCTGCTTCACCGCGCGCGGGATCGTCGTGCGCGGGTTTTCCGATTCGCCGGCCGCGACGCCGATCATTTCGGTGCCCTGGAACGAGAAGCCCGCGATCATCGCGACGCCGAGCATCGTCGCCCAGCCGCCGGCGAACGGCGCGTCGCCGATCGTGAAGTTGCCCCAGCCCGCGCTCGGGCCGCCCTGCATGATCCCGAAGATCATCAGCAGGCCGACGCCGACGAACGCGAGCACCGTCAGCACCTTGATCAGCGCGAACCAGTATTCGGCTTCCCCGAAGCCGCGCACCGACAGCGCGTTGAGCGCGAAGATCAACGTCAGGAACAGCGCGCTCCACCAGACGCCCGGCACGTGCGGGAACCAGTAATGCATCACGAGCTGCGCGGCGACGAGTTCCACCGCCAGCGTCACGGCCCAGCTGTACCAGTAGTTCCAGCCGAGCGCGAAGCCGAAGCCTTCGTCGACGAACTTCGCGCCGTAGGTCGCGAACGAGCCCGACACCGGCATGAACGCGGCCATTTCGCCGAGGCTCGTCATCAGGAAATAGACCATCAGGCCGATCACCATGTACGCGAGCATCGCGCCGCCGGGGCCGGCCTGCGAGATCGACGCGCCGGACGCGACGAACAGGCCCGTGCCGATCGAGCCGCCGATCGCGATCATCCGCAGATGGCGTGCCTGCAGCGCACGGTGGAGGGACGGCTTCGCGGGCGGCGAGCCGGACGGACGGGGTGAATCGGGGCGGGCATCTGAATGCATGGCGGGCGCTGGGCGCTGTCTCCGGGATTATTTTTCGGTGACGAAGGGCGACGCGTTGCCGGCTGCGGGCCGGGCAGCGGTGATGCGGTGCGAAAGCGCGCCGGTGAGCCGGGGCGCGATGCGTGTCGCCTTCGTCAGGCGTCCGGCTGCCGTTGTGGCGGCCGGCGGCGCGCCGGGTGCGTTGCACCTCGACGTCGCAACGATTGTGTGTGCCCGATGCACGGCCGGCAAACGATATTTCCGCACAGGGTGATGCAGGATTGTCATCAACTTGCGTCGAGTTGCGACGCGTCCTCGTGCCCGTCTGCAGGCTTTGGAAACGTCCCATATCGGCGCGCAAGCGCATCGGATCGGCGTGCCGAGTTGTTGCGTTTTCGGAATGAAGTCGTGAGTTAATATCAATAGCGGCCCGACTTGTGGCCACCGACAATGTGTTTCATGGATCGTGCCTTGCGAGGCGGGAGCGCGCCGTCCGGCCGGGCTTCCGGCGGTGGCGCGGCGCGATGCGCCGTGCGGCGCACCGGGCCTGCCGCGCGGCGCATCCGCTTGCACAGGGCGCGCGAACGCGCTCCAATCGAATCACGCGGGCGGCGCTGCCGCCGCACCGATCAATCTGTCCCTGAAGAGGAAGTGATGCAATTCAACGACATTCTTGCCGCGCTCGATATCGATCTCGCCCAGTGGAAAGGCAATGCGCTGACCGCGCGTTCGCCGCTCGACGGCGCGACGCTCGCGACGCTGGCCGTCGACACGCCCGCCGACGCCGAGCGCAAGATCGACGCCGCGCACGACGCATTCCTCAAGTGGCGCACGGTGCCGGCGCCGGTGCGCGGCGAGTTCGTGCGCGTGTTCGGCAACGTGCTCCGTGAGCACAAGGCCGAACTTGGCCGCCTCGTCACGCTCGAAGCCGGCAAGATCACGTCGGAAGGCCTCGGCGAAGTGCAGGAAATGATCGACATCTGCGATTTCGCGGTCGGCCTGTCGCGCCAGCTCTACGGCCTGACGATCGCATCCGAGCGCCCGGGCCACCGGATGATGGAAACGTGGCACCCGATCGGCGTGTGCGGCGTGATCTCGGCGTTCAACTTCCCGGTCGCGGTGTGGGCCTGGAACGCGGCGCTCGCGTTCGTGTGCGGCGATTCGGTCGTGTGGAAGCCGTCCGAGAAGACGCCGCTCACCGCGATCGCGTGCCATGTGCTGCTCGAGAAGGCGCTCCGCGAGTTCGAGAAGACGCATCCGGGCGTCGCGCCGAAGGGCCTGAGCCAACTGGTGCTGGGCATGCGCGATGTCGGCGAGGTGCTGACGGCGTCGAAGAAGGTGCCGGTCGTCAGCGCGACCGGCAGCGTGCGGATGGGCCAGGAAGTCGCGAAGGTGCTGAGCCAGCGTCTCGCGCGCGGCATCCTCGAACTCGGCGGCAACAACGGGATGATCGTCGCGCCGAGCGCGGACCTGGATCTCGTGGTGCGCGCGGTCACGTTCGCGGCGGTCGGCACGGCCGGCCAGCGCTGCACGACGCTGCGCCGCCTGATCGTGCATCGCAGCCTGGTCGAGCAACTGCTGCCGCGCATCGAGAAGGCCTACGCGTCGGTGAAGGTCGGCAACCCGCTTGAAGAAGGCACGCTGGTCGGCCCGCTGGTCGATCGCGCATCGTTCGATGCGATGCAGAAGGCGCTGGGCGACGCACGCGAACAGGGCGGCGAGGTGAAGGGCGGCGAGCGCGTCGACGTCGGTCACGCGGATGCGTACTACGTGCGTCCGGCCATCGTGCGGATGCCGAAGCAATCGGCCGTGGTCGAGCGCGAGACGTTCGCACCGATCCTGTACGTGATGGTCTACGACAACTTCGACGACGCGATCGAACTGCACAACGCGGTGCCGCAAGGGCTGTCGTCGGCGATCTTCACGAACGACATGCGCGAGGCCGAGCAGTTCATGTCGGCAGCGGGCAGCGACTGCGGGATCGTCAACGTGAACATCGGCACGAGCGGCGCGGAGATCGGCGGCGCGTTCGGCGGCGAGAAGGAAACGGGCGGCGGCCGCGAGTCGGGTTCGGATGCGTGGAAGGCGTATATGCGCCGCGCGACGAATACGATCAACTACAGCCGGCAGCTGCCGCTGGCGCAGGGGGTGAAGTTCGACGTGTGAGGCGGGGCGCCCGAAATCGGGCGCCGTGCGTAAACGAGAAGGGCCGGTTACCGCGTTGCGGTACCGGCCCTTCGTTTCTTCCGGTGCGGACGGTGGAGCGCGCGATGCGTCTCCATGCGTCGCTATGCGTTGCCTGCCTCTCCGATTGCCGGCATGTTCTGCACGACCAGCATCTGCGGGCTCGACAGCGTGATCCCCGCCGCGCGCAACTGCTTGAGGATCTCGAACAGCAGATCGCTCTTCGTCGAGCTCGCGATCCGCGGGCTCGACACGTAGCCCGTCACGCTCAGCGTGATCCCGTCCGGCGTGAGCTGGCTGAACGTGACCGACGGCGCCGGCTTCTCGAGGATCGCCTGGTGCTCGCGGTACGCGTCGAGCAGCAGGTCGCGCACCTGCTCGGGATCGGTGTTCAGCGGGAACGTCAGCACCAGCGTCGCGACGCCCTGCGTGCTGTTGCCCATCGTCACGTTGCGCACGTTCTGCGATATCAGCTGCGAGTTCGGCACGATCACGGTCGAGCGGTCGCTGAGCTGGATCTCGGTCGCGCGGACGTTGATGCGGCGGATGTCGCCTTCGACGCCCGCGATGCTGACCATGTCGCCGACCTTCACCGGGCGCTCGGTCAGCAGGATCAGCCCCGACACGAAGTTCTTCACGATCTCCTGCAGGCCGAAGCCGATACCCACCGACAACGCGCTGACGATCCACGCGAGGTTGTTCCACCGCACGCCGAGCAGCCCGAGTGTCATCAGCACCAGCAGTACGTAGCCGACGTTGGTGAACAGCGTGATCAGCGATACGCGCATCCCGGTATCCATGCCCAGCGCGGGCATGAACTCGCTGTCGAGCCAGCGTCGCAGCGAGCGCAACAGGTAGAAGCCGATCGCGAACCCGATTACGGCGTTCAGGATCCGGTCGGGCATGATGTTCAGGCTCTGCAGCCGCTGGCTGCCGATCATCGCGACCGCGCTGTCGAGGAGATCGCCCGGGGTCGTGCCGAAGCCGCCCGTCACCAGCGCGATGGCCGCGATCAGCATCAGCAGGCTCGTACCGAAGCCGGACAGCACCGTGCGCGCCTGGTCGAGGTGGCGGTCCTCGAGCGCGAACAGGTGCTTGATCTGCTGCCCCGTCGACAGGCTCGACGAGAACAGGCTTTCGCTCGCGTCGCGCGTCAACTGGATCAGGATGTAGGTCGTGCACAGCACGATCTCGAACCACACGAGTTCGTACGTGATGAAGCGCGCGACCGTGACGTAACCGATCAGGAGTGCGATCAGCGATGCGACGATCGCCAGCGTGACGCAGGCATGGATCAACCCCGCGAGCGTCGAGCGCTGCTCGGGTGCCTCGCCCGCCGCCGCGAGCGCGGCGCGCGCGCGGTTGGCGCGCAACAACGACGCGCCGACCGTCAGCGTGACGACGAGCGACACGATGCCGCGACCGAACAGCGTGACCGACAGGCTGGTGTCGACGATCCGGTTGATCGATTCGAGCGTGCCGGACACGAGCAGCAGCGCGGCCAGGATGCCGGGGAACGGCTTCATTGCGAGCGCGACGGGATCGGCGAGCGCGGGGAGGCGCCACGACGGATGCTTCGTGCAGAGCAGTGCGCGGCCGAGCCCGGCGATCAGTGCGCAGGTCGCGGCGAGCTTCGCGAACTGGTCCCACAGATCGGTCAGCCCCGGCGTGAGGTCGTAACGGCGCGCGACGGCGAGGTAAAGGATCTGAACGGCAACGGCGGTGGCCAGCAGGGTCGACAGCGCGATGGACAGCGCCAGCGCGCTGCGGCGCAAGCGGGTGGCCGGCAGGCGGTTCACGCAGAACCAAGCGAGCCCGCGCTCGAGGAGCCGGCGGCCGCCGAGCCAGGCCGCGATCGCGGCAATCAGCAGCAGCGCGGTGATCGCCTTTTGTCCGGGCACCCACGACGAGCGCAGCATGTCGTGGATTTCTTCGTCGAAGTCCCCGAGCCGCTGGGTATCGTCCGGCGAAAGATGGAACAGCGGCAGCCAGAACTGCGCGCTGAAAATGCCGCCTGAACGGAACGCGAGCTGGTTCTTCAGCAGGCTGCGATGCAGCTTCGCGAACTGTTCGGCGAGGTTCGTGAGGTTGGTCTTCTGGTCGGCGGCCTGCTTCAGCGCCGCATCGAGCTGCGTCTTGCGCGCGTCGAGCGTGGCCCGTTGCTTCGCGACGGCTGCCGTTTCCGGCGCGGCGCCCTCGGCGGGCGGCGGCCCGAGCACGTCGAGCTGTGCCTGAATCTGCGCGCGTTGCGGCGTGAGATCGCTTTGCAGTTTCACGACGTCGGCACTCAGCTCCTGCGCCGAGTCGTCGAGCGCGTCCAGCTCCTTGCTGCTCGACGCGGTCGAAGTCTGCTGCTTGATGCGGTCGAGCTCGACCTGCATCTGCTTGAGCTGCGCGACGGCGTCGTTCAGCGAGATGGCGGGCACGGGCGCGCCGACGCCGCTTGCGCCCGGGGCGGAAGCGGCCTCCGGAAACGCCGACGCGGTTGCGATCGCAGCGAACTGCAGCAACGCGATCAGCGCGATCCGGCGAGCGTACGTGGATAGTCGTTGTATGGACATGGAATGCTTACGATTTGCCGACAAGGCCGGGCGCCGAAAGGTGCCCGGAAGCCGGTGGTTGGCCCGGTAGCATGTTACCGGGGTGTGGAACGCGTGGTTGTACTGATTGCGTGCCCCGTTTGTGGAGATTCCGGCGGCGTGCGGCCGAGCGAAACGGCGCATCAGGCCCGGACGGTGGGGCCGGCGCCGCCGCGATGCGTCGCCGCGTCGCCGTTCCTGCGCGTTTTCCGTACCCGACAGACGGTTACGAAAGTTACACGTTGGTCCGCCCAAAAATGGGGCGCCCGAATCGGTTCGACGTACGGCGTGCAGCCGGCCCGTCGTCGCGCTCCGGATATCGGGGCCGGGGTGCGCTCGCGTCGGACGGACGTGCCGGTACAATGCAGCGATTCGCCCGACGGCGGCTCGAAGGTCGCCGGACAACTACACGACACGAACAGGAGACGCGCCCACGATGGCCTCAACGGACAGCCTTTCGCAGGCACCCGCCCAATCCCCACCCGTCGACCCCGGCTCCATCTCGGCCCGCCTCGACCGCCTGCCGCCCACGCGTACCGTCTGGAAGCTCGTCGTCCTGCTGAGCCTCGGCTTCTTCTTCGAGCTCTACGACCTGCTCTACAGCGGCTACGTCGCGCCCGGCCTCGTGAAAAGCGGCATCCTCTCCGCGACGACGCATGGCCTGTTCGGCACCACGGGCGTCGCGAGCTTCATCGCCGCGCTGTTCTCGGGCCTCTTCATCGGCACGATCGCATGCGGTTTCCTCGCCGACCGCTTCGGCCGCCGCGCGATCTTCACGTGGTCGCTGCTGTGGTACACGGCCGCGAACGTCGTGATGGCGTTCCAGGACACCGCGGCCGGGCTGAACTTCTGGCGCTTCGTCGTCGGTCTCGGCCTCGGCGTAGAGATGGTGACGATCGGCACATACATCTCCGAGCTCGTACCGAAGCAGATCCGCGGGCGCGCATTCGCGTGCGAGCAGGCGGTCGGGTTCGTCGCGGTGCCGGTGGTCGCGTTCCTCGCCTACCTGCTCGTGCCGCACGCACCGTTCGGCCTCGATGGCTGGCGCTGGGTCGTGCTGATCGGCGCGCACGGTGCGCTGTTCGTGTGGTGGATTCGCCGCGAACTGCCAGAAAGCCCGCGCTGGCTCGCGCAGCAGGGCCGGGTCGACGAAGCCGACCGCATCATGCGCGCGCTCGAGGCGAAGGTCGAAGCCGAATACGGACGGCCGCTGCCGCCGCCGGCGCCCGCCGAGCCCGTGCCGCCGCGCGGCAGTTTCCGCGACATGTGGGTGCAGCCGTATCGCAACCGCACGATCATGATGACGATCTTCAACGTGTTCCAGACGGTCGGCTTCTACGGCTTCGCGAACTGGGTGCCGACGCTGCTGATCAAGCAGGGCATCACGATCACGTCGAGCCTGATGTATTCGAGCGTGATCGCGCTCGCCGCACCGGTCGGCCCGCTGATCGGCCTCGTGATCGCCGACCGCTTCGAGCGCAAGTCGGTGATCGTCGCGATGGCGGCGGCGATCGTCGTCTGCGGGCTGCTGTTCAGCCAGACGACGGTCGGCGCATTCCTGATCGTGCTCGGCATCGGCCTCACGCTCGCCAGCAACATCATGTCGTACAGCTTCCACGCGTATCAGGCCGAGCTGTTCCCGACGTCGATCCGCGCACGGGCCGTCGGCTTCGTCTATTCGTGGAGCCGCTTCTCGGCGATCTTCTCGTCGTTCGTGATCGCGGCCGTGCTGAAGGGCTTCGGCACCTTCGGCGTGTTCGCGTTCATCGCGGGCGCGATGGTGATCGTGATGGCCGCGATCGGGTTCATGGGGCCGCGCACGAAGGGCATCGCGCTCGAAGCCATCTCGAAGTGACCGGCGATCGTGCACGCGTGTCGCACGCTTCGTGCTGCATGCGTGCCATGCGATGGCATCGCGCTGCGCGGCCGGTGCGTACGGCTCGTCGGGAATGATCCGGTTTCCGAATCGATTCGGCGAAGCCCTCGCACCGCGGCGAAAAAGCAGCGCCCTTTGTCGGACTCGAATGTCCAATCAGCAAGATTGCCATGCATCGAAAGATGCAGGCGGCAACGAGTTGAAACAAAGCGTGACGAAGCGCAAATTCGCCGTGAAACTGCGACTTGCGTCGCTGAAGATTCCTGTTCGGACGCGTAGAATGAAGGGCCTGACGACTCATTAGCCGCCATCGGACCGTACGCGTTGCATCGGCGAACGGCTCCGCCGCGAAGAGGCGTCGGCGCCGGGCGCACACGATGCGCCGGACGTGTCGATGGCTCGCGCGGAAGATGCGCCGCCCGCAATTGCAGCATGCGGCGGCCGGATCGGCCGATGGCTTCGAACGTATGATGCTTTTCAGCCTGACGCGGCGCATGTCGAAGTCGCGTTGCCGCACCCGCACAGTCGCCGCGTATGTGTCGCTCGCTGTTGCACTGATCGTTCCCGTGCTTGCCGGGCAGCCCGCGTTTGCCGCGTCCGACGTTTCGTCGTCCGTTGCTCCGTCATCCTCATCAGTTGCACCGCCCGCGTCGGCGGCGTCTCATGCGCATCGTGGCTTGCCTGCGCATGCGTCGTCGGGGGCGTCGGCCGTACAGCCCGCGTCTGCAGCGTCGCACGAGCGTCATGCGGAGCCTGCCAGCGCGGTATCGGGTGCATCGACTGCTTCCGGCACTTCCGCTGCCGACGTCGCCTCAGCCGCTTCCGCCGCCGCGCCCGCTTCCGCCGCTTCCGCCACCGCCGCGAGCGAGGCCGAAGCACCCGCGCCGACACCGCCACGCCGTCATCCGCCGCTATCGGCCGAAGAGGCGAAAAATGCGACGGCGCGCGCGGTCGACATGCGCAAGCGCTTCACGCAGGAAGTCACGCGGCGCCTGAACGTGCCCGCAAGCGAGCAGCGCGCCTACAGCCAGCGGCTCCAGGAGGCGCTCGCCGATGCGGATCTCGGCGACCTCGCCGGCGAATACGTCGCGATGGTCGACCGCGCGCCGAACGTGCAGGCGCTCTTCATCTACTTCCGTGCAACGCCGGCCAACGCGTGGCTGATGATCGGCGCATCGCCGGTCGGCACCGGGCTGCCGGGCAAGTACGACCATTTCCTGACGCCGCTCGGCGTGTTCCATCACTCGCCCGACAACATGGATTTCCGCGCGGAAGGCACGACGAACGAGAACGGCATTCGCGGCTACGGCCGCCGCGACATGCGCATCTACGACTTCGGCTGGGTGGACGGCGAGCGCGGCTGGGGCAAGGGCGGCGTGTCGCCGATGCGCTTCCAGATGCATGCGACCGATCCCGACCGGCTCGAAGCGCTGCTCGGCATCCGGCACTCGAAGGGCTGCGTGCGGATTCCCGCGTCGCTGAACACGTTTTTCGATCGCCACGGCCTGCTCGACGACGATTATCAGGCGCGTGTCGAGGCCGGCAAGTCGCTGTGGGTGCTGCGTCGCGACCGCGACATCACGCCGATCGCGGGCCGTTATCTGGTCGTGGTCGACAGCGCGCGCAAGACCCGCCCGGCCTGGTCGCCGATGCCGGGGCGCAATGCGTGGTCGAAGGTGCCGAAGGGCGGCGACACGGCGGATTGACCGCCGGTCCGCGGGGCTGACGGCTGCTGGCGATACCACGATGAGAATAAATCCGTTTTATTGATACATAAGAAAAGCAAACTTTTATTATCCGATCCGGGTTCGTATAGTCGAGGCCAGTTTCGCGGAACCCCGCCGCGCCTGGACCACCACCGATCACACGACCCGCATGAAAACTCTCTACAAGCTCGCCCCGCTCGCGATGCTCGGCGCCTTCGCGACGCATGCCAGTGCGCAAAGCAGCATCACGCTGTACGGTCTCATCTCGGCCGGTGTCGGGTTCGCGACCAACCAGGGCGGCAAGAACGCCTGGCAGGCGCTGTCCGGCACGAACCAGAACCCGCGCTGGGGGCTGAAGGGCAAGGAGGATCTTGGGCAGGGGCTGTCCGCGATCTTCCAGCTGGAGAACGGCTTCAACGTGATGACGGGCACGGCCGCGCAGAACGGCCGCGAGTTCGGGCGGATGGCCTACGTCGGCCTTGCCGACCGCACCTACGGCTCGCTGACGTTCGGCCGCCAGTACGATGCGATCCACGACTACATCGGGCCGGTGATCATCGCGAGCAACGGCGTGAACATCGGCGACAACGACAACGGCTACAACGACATCCGCGTGCAGAATTCGGTGAAGTACGTGAGCCCGGTGTACCACGGCCTGAAATTCACCGCGCTGTACGGCTTCAGCAATGCGACGGGCTTCGCGAACAACAGCGCCTACAGCTTCGGGCTCGGCTACGAGCAGGGCCCGCTGCGCTGGAGCGTGGTCTACGCGCAGTACAACCACCCTTACAGCGCGACGAACCAGGACGGCGCGATCGCGAACGACTACGCGTCGCCGCTGCTGATCTTCAGCAAGAGCGCGATGACGCCCGCGGCTTACGCCAGCCGGCAGCGGATCGCGGGCACCGGCGGTTTCTACACGATCGGCCGCGCGCAGTTCGCCGCGATGTTTACCGACGTGCGCTACGATTACCTCGACAATTCGCACCTGCACCTGCAGAACCTCGGCGTGAACATCGTCTACACGATGACGCCGCAGCTCTTTCTCGGCGCCGCGTATGCGTTCACGAACGGCAAGTACGACGTGATCGACAAGCGGCCGAAATGGCACCAGGTGAACCTGCAGGCCGATTACTACCTGTCGAAACGCACCGACGTCGCGCTGACGGTGATCGCGCAGCAGGCGGCCGGCGACGCGGACCATGCGCAGATCTTCGCGTATGCGCGCTCGACCGGCACGCGCCAGATGATGGCGACGCTCGGCGTCCGGCACGTTTTCTGAGCGCCCGACCATGACCCATCCGATTGCATCCCGCCGCACCTTCCTGAAACTGTCCGCCGCGCTGGCCGGCACCGCGCTGCTGCCCGAAACGGGCGCGTTCGCCGCCGGCGGCGATGCCGCGCGCCGCACGGTGATCATCGATACCGACCCGGGGCAGGACGACGCCATCGCGATTCTGTTCGCGCTGGGCGCGCAGGACCGCCTCGACGTGCGCGCGCTGACCGCCGTCGCGGGCAACGTGCCGCTCGACCTGACCGAGCGCAATGCGCGGATCATCCGCGACTGGGCCGGCCGCACGAAAACGCTGCCGGTCTACGCGGGCTGCCCGCGGCCGCTCGTGCGCGAGCTCGTGACGGCCGCGAACGTGCACGGCAAGACGGGGCTCGAAGGCGTCGAGCTGCCCGCGCCGCGCGCGCCGCTTGCCGCCGGCCACGCGGTGTCGTATCTCGTCGATACGCTGAGCCGCGCGGCGCCGAACAGCGTGACGCTGTGCGCACTCGGCCCGCTGACGAACATCGCGACCGCGCTGGTCGAGGCGCCGCAGATTCGCGGGGCGCTGCGCGAGATCGTGCTGATGGGCGGCGCGTTCTTCGAGCGCGGCAACATCACGCCGGCCGCCGAGTTCAACATCTATGTCGATCCGCAGGCGGCCGAAGTCGTGTTCGGCAGCGGCGTGCCGATCGTCGTGCTGCCGCGCGATGTCGCGGTGAAGGCGCCGATCACGCCGGCGCGCGTCGCGCCGTTCCGTGCGCTCGGCAACCGCTGCGGCGCGGTCGTCGCGGACATCATGGATGCCGAACTCGCGTACAACAAGAAGCGGCGCGGCGCTGAAGACGCGCCGATGTACGACCCGACCGCGGTCGGCTACCTCGTCGATCCGACGCTGTTCGGCGGGCGCAAGGTGAACGTGATGGTCGAGACGACCGGGCAGTGGACGCTCGGCGAGACCGTCGTCGACTGGAACGGGCGCAGCGGCCGCGCGGCGAACGCGACGTGGATCAACGAGGTCGACGCGGACCGCTTCTATGCGACGCTCGTCGAGCGTATCGCGAAGCTGCCCTGAGCGCGGACGCTCGTGCGGCGAACGGCGAACCGCACTCGGTCGACGCCATCAGATGTGCTTCGCAATCCACTCGCGGCACGTACGGACATGCGGGCCGCGATCGTCGCCGGCGAGCGAGATCAGCGAGATCGCCCGCGTGACGCGCGGCTTGTCGACGCGCAACGCAACGAGTTCGGGATCGTGCAGATGCATCGTATAGAGGCTCGGCAGCACGGCGGTCGCGAGGCCGTTGCGCGCGAGCGCGTAGAGCGGCTCGGTGTATTCCATCCGGTACGTGACGTTCAGGCGCAGCTTCTCGGCGCCGCCGGTGCGATGCAGCGATTCGCTGACGCTGCCGCGCACGAACACCGCGAGCTCGCGATCGACGAGCTTCGCCCACGTGACGCTCTTCGCGCGGGCGAGCGGATCGTCGTGCCGCACGACGATCACGATCTCGTCCTCGAACAGCTGCCGGTAGCGCAGCGTGCCGTCGTCGCTGTCGGGTTCGCGTACGCCGATGCCGAGATCCGCGACGCTGTCGCGCACGGCCTCGACGAGTGCGCTGTTGGGCAGGTCGGTGAGCGTGAAGCGCAGCGTCGGGTGGGCGTCGCGCAGTGCGTTGAGCGCGGGCAGCAGGCGGCCGGCGACCGACGGGATGAACGCGATGCGCACGGTCTGGATGCGTTCGCCGATGAGCCGCGTCATGTCGTCGAAGGTGCCGCGCGCCTGGTTGAGCAGGCGTTCGGCGAGCGGCAGCACGGCTTCGCCAGCGGTGGTGAGCGTGAGCCGGTGCGCGGAACGCGCGAACAGGCGCCCGCCGAGCAGGAACTCGATCTGGCGGATCGACGCGGTGAGCGCGGGCTGCGTGAGCGACAGCGCCTGCGCGGCCTGCGTGAAGCTGCGTGCGTGGGCGAGCACGACGAAGTGCTGGACCTGCCGCAGCGTGAGCGCGGGCAGCAGCGACGAGCGGTCGGACGACATCGGGCAATAACGGTCGGGATACGGTACGCGGCAGTATAAGACCGCGCTGCGTGCATCGACACAGGACAATATTCGGAATCACAGGAGAACCACCATGTCAGCGACTGACACGATGCCGGCGCGCGCGCCGGCCAACTGGCTCGAACGCCGCTTCGCGCTCGCCGCGCGCGGCACGAGCGTGCGCACCGAGACGATCGCGGGCGTCACGTCGTTTCTCGCGGCCGCGTACCTGCTCGTCGTGATCCCGTCGCTGCTCGCGACGGGCGGCATGGAGCGCGGCGCGGCGACGACCGCGACGATCGTCGTGTTCGTGCTGTTCACGACGCTGATGGGGCTCTACGCGAACCTGCCGTTCCTGGTCGGCCCCGGCATCGGCGGCTCGGTGATCATCGGCGTGACGCTCGCGACGACGGAGCATGTGGGCTGGCAGACGGGCCTCGGCATCGCGTGCGTGTCGGGCATCCTGTTCTTCCTGCTGACGATTCTCGGCGCGCGCGGCGTCGTGATGAAGCTGATACCGGTGCAGATCAAGCTCGGGCTCGGCGCGTCGATCGGGCTGTTCGTGACGATGCTCGGGCTGCGCAATGCGGGGATGGTCGTCGCGAACGCGAAGACCAACGCGTTCGCGCTCGGCGATTTCTCGCGGCCGGGTGCGCTCGTCGCGCTGATCGGCCTGGCGGTCGCGATCGTGCTGCAGGCACGCAAGGTGCCCGGCGCGATCCTGATCGCGATCCTCGTCGCGGCAGCGGCGGGCGTGCCGCTCGGCGTCACGCACCTGCCCGCGTCGTTCGTGTCGCTGCCGCACAGCATCGCGCCGATCGCGTTCAAGCTCGACATCGGCAGCGCGTTGAGCCTCGCGGCCGCGCCGTACCTGTTCGCGTTCTTCGCGGCGGAATTCTTCTCGACGCTCGGCACCGCGCTCGCGGTCGGCGCGAAGGCGAACCTGCTCGACGAACAGGGCAACCTGCCGAACATCAACCGGCCGTTCCTCGTCGATTCGCTCGCGGCGACGATCGGGCCCGTGTTCGGCATTCCCGCGCTGACCGCGCTGATCGAATCGGCGGCAGGCGTCGAGGCCGGCGGCCGCAGCGGGCTGTCGTCGCTGGCCGCGGCCGTGCTGTTCGCCGCGATGCTGCTGTTCGTGCCGGTCGCGCTCGCGATCCCGAAAGAGGCGACCGCGCCGGCGCTGATCCTGATCGGGCTGTCGATGTTCGCAACGATCCGCCATACGCATTTCGACGACTTCACCGATGCGCTGCCCGTGATGTCGATGGTGCTGCTCACGCTGATGTCGAACAGCTTCGGCACCGGCATCGCGGGCGGGCTGCTGTGCTACGTGCTCGTCAAGCTGCTGGCCGGCCGCCGGCGCGACGTGTCGTGGGGGCTCGTCGTGCTCGCGCTGCCGCTCGGCTATTACTTCTGGACCGTCGTGAAGCCGCACTGAGAGACGGCTTTCGCGACGTATCGGCACTACCCAAAACGAGACTGCAATGAAGGCAACACCAGGTAACGTCCCGGCCGCGCGCACGGGCATCGAGATCACGCCGGCCCATCGGGCCTTCTTCCACGCGCTGCCGAAGGTCGAGCTGCATTGCCACCTGCTCGGCGCGGTGCGGCACGACACGTTCGTCGCGCTCGCGGAACGCAGCGGCGCGCCGATCGAGCGCGCGGAGATCGACGCGTTCTATGCGCGCGGCGAGAAGCCGGTCGGCGTGCTGCACGTGCTGCGCGCGCTCGACAAGTATCTGCTCACGCGGCCCGACGACCTGCGGCGCATCGCTTACGAGTATCTGGAGGATGCGGCCGCGCACAACGTGCGGCATGCGGAATATTTCTGGAATCCGACGGGCACGGTACGGGTGTCGGGGATCGCGTATGCGGACGCGCAGGCCGCGATCGTGACGGCGATCCGCGACGCCGCGCGCGACTTCGGAATCGGCGCGCGCCTGATCCCGAGCATCGACCGCGAGCAGGATCCGGACGAGGCTGTGGCGATCGTCGAATGGATGAAGGCGCATCGCGCGGACGAAGTGGCGGGGCTCGGGATCGACTATCGCGAGAACGACCGGCCGCCGGAGCTGTTCTGGAAGGCTTACCGCAATGCGCGCGCGGCCGGTTTCCGCACGACCGCGCATGCGGGCGAGTTCGGGATGCCGTGGCGCAACGTCGAGACGGCCGTGGATCTGCTGCAGGTCGATCGCGTCGATCACGGCTATACGATCGTCGACAACCCCGAGCTGTGTGCGCGCTACGCGGAGCGCGGGGTCGTCTTCACCGTCGTGCCGACGAATTCGTACTACCTGCGCACGCTGCCGCCGGAGCAATGGGCGGAACGGCATCCGATGCGCAAGATGCCGGGCCTCGGGCTGAAGATCCATCCGAACACCGACGATCCGACGCTGCACAAGGTCAACCCGTCGGAGGCGTGGGAGCTGATGTTCAGCCATTTCGGCTTTACGGTCGCCGATCTCAAGCAATTCATGCTGAACGGGATCGACGGCGCGTGGGTCGACGACGCGACGAAGGCCGCGTGGCGCGCGGCGTGGGCGCCGGAGTTCGACACGCTGGCCGCGACGCTCGCAGCCGGTTGAGCGCATTGCCTGCCACATCGGCCGGCCGGTACTTCGTTCAGGTGGAAAGGCAGCCTTGCGGGCTGGCGTACGTCGGTCGCGTTCGCTATATTGGCGTCCGGCGGCACCCGGTCGTGTCGCTGCCGCCGTGCGCGCCCGCGCCGGCATTCCGACAACTATTCGAATCCTGAGAGGCCCGCCGTGCGTATTCCTGTTTTCTGTCTGATGTTGTTCGTCTCGATGTCCGCGCGAGCCGGCAGTGCCTGCGACGGGCTGCTCGGCGATTACGCGCCGGCCGCCGGCAAACCGGCGACGCTGCGCGTCGAGAAAGTGGGCGGCAAGATCGTGCTGCGCGGGCGCGACGCCGGCCAATGGAGTGTCGAAACGGCACCGACGCAAGAGGCCGAGCTGGAAACCGACGGCCCTGACAAGGCGCCGCCGGGCGCCTGTGTGCTCGAGGTGCCGGGCGGCGAGCTGATCAAGATGCCGATCGGCTCGCCGTATCAGGTCACGTCGATCACGGGCAACAGCTTCACCACGAAGCATTCGACCACGGGCGTCCTGCTGCGCACGGTGCAGGGCTTCCAGGTCGACGGCACCGAGCTGTATCGGGTCGCGCGCCGCGGCGATTCGCCGCCGGCCGCGGCACGCTGACGGCGTGCGAGCCGACGTACCGCGATACACGACGACACGACGAGGGCGACCCTTCCGATGGGCAATCGAGCATGGCTTTATCTCCAGGCGGGTGACGGCGACGACGCGCGAACGATCGAGTTCGCGGAATCCAACAATCACTTTCCGCTGCTGTGGCGCGTGCTGCTGGCCGACGGCGGCGCGGGCGACGCGATAACGGATCAGCGCGTGTTCGGCGACGCCGGCACGCCGAACCTCGCCAGCGATGCACGCGCGGCGCATGCGCGACTCAGCCGGCTCGCGTCGTTCGTCGTCGCGTATCCGCTGCCCGGCGACGATCCGGCGCTCGCGCGCCAGTTCGATGCGCTCGTGCGTCACCTCGGCGAGTCGATCGATGCGTTCGGCGATGCGCATGGCGCACCGCGGCTGTCCGCGAATCTCGACGAACTGTCATGGCTCGACGGCGGCGATCCGGACGAATACATCCGCGAGGAGCGCGACAACTGCACGCGCCTGTGGTGGCGGGTCGCGAACTGCATGGATTTTCGCGACGTGCGCGGCGTGCGCGACGTGCTCGAGATCGATACGCCCGCCGACTGGCGCGACTGGGCGTGGGGCTTCGGGTTCGGCGGCGTGTCGCATCACTATTTCCAGCGACAGGAGCCGCCGCGCGGCGTGGCGTTTGCCGAGATGTTCGACGCCGGCGAAGTGCACGGCAACTGGCTCGGCTACGGCACGTTCAGCTTTCGCGCGCGCAACGGCCTGTGGGGCGTGCGGCGGGAAGTCGACGACGCGTGGCGCGTGATCGTGCCGCCCGCGTGGACGAACCTGTGGACGAGCGGCGCACGCGATCGCCGGTTGCTGTGGGCCGCGCGCGACGGGAAGGTCGGCCTGCTGTTCGCCGATGCCGATGCCGATGCCGATGGCGACGGCGACGGCGACGAGATGCGGATCGTGCGCGAACCGGCGTTCGACGCCGTGTGGGATTTCAGCGGCGACGTCGCGTGCGTGCGCGTCGGCGAGCGGTTCGGGCTCGTGGGCACGGACGGCACGTGGGTGCTCGAACCGTCGCTCGACGATTTCGGCGAATTCACCGGCGGGGTTGCGTCCGCGAGCCTGGACGGCCGCTGGGGCTTCGTCGACACGCACGGTGCGTGGGTGATTCCGCCGCGCTTCGACGATGCACACGAATTCGTGAACGGCGCCGTCGCGGCGGTATCCGAAGGCGAGCAGTGGGGGCTGATCGGGCGCGACGGGCAATGGCGCGCGCCGCCCGAGTGGGCCGCGCTCGAATGGTCGTCCGAATGCGGCGCCTTCCTCGCGTGGCGCAACGGCCATGTCGGCCTGGTCGATGCGAAAGGCCGGGGCGTCGTCGAGCCGCATTACGCGGAAATCGCCACGCTGACCGACGACGAACGGACGGACATGCTGTCCGAGCTTGGCGCGATCCGCCATGTCGTGCGGCGCGACGACGGGCGTTGCGCGATCGTCGACGGGCAGGGCCACGTGCTGACGCCGTTCGATTTCGTCAACATGGGGGCGCTGCCGTGGTTGCCCGATGACGAAGCCGTGCCGGGCGAACTGTTCACGCGTTACGCGATCGGCGTGCTGCCGGGCGAGCCGGCGAAGTTTGCGATCTGCGATCTCGAGACGGGCGCGACGGTCGTGCAGGGGCGCTACGACGACATGGCCGGCCTGTTCTGGGGCGCCGATCACGGCTGGCTGGCCTGCGTGCAGGACGAGAGCGGTGACGACGTGCGGGCGACGGTGTTTCGCGCGGACGGCACCGTGCTGCATCCGGCGCGTTACACGCGGATCGGCGACGACGCGCTGTTCGACGACGATCCCGACGCCGCTGCCGGGCACACGACGTTGATGCCGTGGTATGTCCGTCGTGTCGAGGTCGCGCAGAACTGGAGCATGGGCGAACCGGTCGCCGCGTTGCGCGACGACGGCGTACCGGTATGGCTGTACGCGGACGGGCACGCGACGACGACGCGGCGGTAGCCGGGCCGCTGTCGTCCATGCCGGCGTGGCGTGCCGGCACGACGATCAGCGGAAGAACCTCAGCCAGTCGAACAGGCCGGGGTGCGGACGCCGTTTCGGCGCCGGCGCCGGTGCGCTGCGCGGCCGGAAGTCGGGCGAGAACTGCGCACGCGGATCGATCGCACGCGTACGCAGTGCCGCATCGTAGAACGCCCCGACGATCGGCAACGCGCTGTGCGCGCCCGCGCCCCAGTAGTCGCTGCGCAGCGTCACGTTGCCGTCGTCGAAGCCGACCCACGCACCGGCTACCAGTTGCGGATGCATCAGGATGAACCAGCCGTCCGTGTTGTCCTGCGTCGTGCCGGTCTTGCCGGCGACGTCGACGCGGATCCCGTAGCGCGAACGGATGTCCTCGCCGGTCCCGTAATCGACGACGCCGCGCATCACGTCGACCAGCGTCTGCGCGGCGGCCACCGGCAACGCGCGTTCGGGCGGTGCGCTGTTGAATGCGGCGAGCACCTTGCCGTCGCGATCCTCGATGCGCGTGATCATCTGCGGCGCGACGTACACGCCCCGATTCGCGATCGTCCCGTAGGCGGACACCATTTCCTTCAGCGTGACGGGGCTCGTGCCGAGCGCGAGCGACGGCACCGCGTCGAGCGGGCTTTCGCGCACGCCCATCGCGCGCGCGAGCTGCGCGACCCTGGCCGCGCCTTCGCGCTGCATCACCTGCGCGGTGATGCGGTTGCGCGACAGCGCGAGCGCGTCGCGCAGCGTCATCGGTGCGTCGGTCGGCGGCTCGGCATCGGTCGGACGCCACACCGCGTGCGTGCCGATCGGGATCGCGACGGGGCGATCGACGAACGTGTCGCCCGGCCGCATGCCGTCCGCGAACGCGGCGCCATAGACGAACGGCTTGAACGTCGAACCCGGCTGGCGCCGTGCCTGCACCACGTGATCGAACGGCTCGCTGCCGAAGTCGGGGCTGCCGACCCAT
Source organism: Burkholderia sp. 22088 (assembly GCF_052045915.1). NCBI lineage: Bacteria > Pseudomonadati > Pseudomonadota > Betaproteobacteria > Burkholderiales > Burkholderiaceae > Burkholderia > Burkholderia sp. 22088. Next base: position 421,947 of record NZ_JBQEPY010000006.1, on the reverse strand, counting down.
GCGCGAATCGCGCCGTTGCGCGGGTCGATCGCGACGAAGCCGGCCTGCACCTGCGTCTTGCGTTCGCACAACGCATGCATGAACGCGCGATTCGCGCCGAGCTGCTTCAGCGCGGCGACATCGGCGAGCCCAGCGGCGCGCGCGTCGCGATAGTCGGGCGTCTGCCGGATGAAGCCGCGGAACAGGTCGTTGCGCAGCCCGCAGCCGGACGGGCCGCGCCATGCGCTGTCGGCGACTGCCTGCAGGCGATCGGTTTGCTGCGTCAGCGCTTGCGTCGCCATGTCCTGCAGTTGCGCATCGAGTGTCGTGCGCACGACGAGGCCGTCCGAGTAGAGGTCGTAGTTGTTGCGGTCGGCCCAGGCGATCAGCCACTTGCGCAGCTGCACCGCGAAGTGCGGCGCCGGGCCCGGCTGAGCGGTCTGCGGCTCGAAGTCGACGCGCAGCGGCCGGCGCTGCAATTGCGCGAGCTGCCGCGGCGACAGCATGCCCATCGCCGCCATCCGCGCGAGCACGATGTTGCGGCGCTGGACCGCGCGTTCCGGATTCAGTACCGGGTTGTAGTAGCTGTTGCCCTTCAGCATCCCGACGAGCGTCGCGCTTTCGACGATGTCGAGCTGGTCGGCCGATTTGCCGAAGTAGGTACGCGCGGCCATCTCGACGCCGTACGCGTTGTACAGGAACGGCACGGTGTTCAGGTAGGTCTCGAGAATCTCGTCCTTGCTGTACACCGTCTCGATCTTGAACGCGGTGATCAGCTCCTTCACCTTGCGCGTGAGCGTCGGTGCGCGGCCGACTTCGTCCGGGTACAGGTTGCGCGCGAGTTGCTGCGTGATCGTCGAGCCGCCCTGGCGGCTGCCCGAGAACGTATGCAGCCCGGCCGCGAGCGTGCGGCGCCAGTCGATGCCGTGATGCGCGTAGAAGCGGTGGTCCTCGGTCGCGATCAGCGCGTTGACCATATGCGGCGAGATCTGCTTGAGCGGCACCCATTCACGGTTGACGGGCCGGAATTCGGCGATGACCTGGCCGTCGGCCGACAGCACGCGCGCGGGGCGGTCGATGCGGGCCTTGCGGATGTCGCCGATGCTCGGCGTGAACGGCACGAACGCGAGCAGCACCAGCAGGCCGACCAGCGGGATCGCGGCGAGCGTCAGCGCGACGCCGCGGCGCGTCGGATGGCGCAGGCGATGCCATGCGCCGGCGCACAGCGCGCGGATGCGCGCGCGGCTGGCGGCGGCCAGCGGTGCGACGCGGGCGCGGCAACGGAGCCACGCGTCTCGAAGAAGCGGCACGAAGCGGTTCAAGGCGGCAGGAGCGCGAATGAAGGAGGCGCGATCCTAGCAAACGACCCACGTGCGACGCCCGCTAAAACGGCCGTTTGCTTGCAGGATTTACAGACGATTACGTTTGTTGCCCGTCGACAACCTTTTGCGGCACCCGCCGCCGCGATTCCGCTGACGATACGACGTCCGCGAGCCGCTGCGCGGCCGCTTCCATCTGCGCGCGGCCGAACCCGCCGAAGCCCAGCACGAGCCCCGGGCGGGCCGTGCCCGGCGCGAACATCGGCGACACCGCGCGCACCGCCACGCCGGCTTGCGCGGCGCGCTCGACCACGTCGAGATCGTCGATGCCGTCCGCGAGCCACAGCACGACGTGCATCCCCTGATCGCCCGGCTGCACCCACGCGCGTTCGCGCGGCAGCCGTGCACCGAGCGTGTCGATCAGCAGCGCACGCTGCTCCGCATACACGCCGCGCACGCGGCGGATGTGACGGTCGAGATGGCCTTCCGCGATGAACGCGGCCAGCACGTGCTGGTCGGCGGTCGGCACATGGCGATCCATCAGTGCGCGCGCGCCGCAGAACGCGGGCACGAGATCGTGGGGGGCGATCACGTAGCCGAGCCGCAGCGACGGAAACAGGATCTTGCTGAACGTGCCGAGATAGATCACGCGATCGGGGTCGAGACCCTGCAGCGACGGGAACGGATAGCCTTCGTAGCGCAGCTCGCTGTCGTAGTCGTCCTCGACTACCCACGCGTGGCGTGCACGTGCCCACGCGAGCAGCGCGTTGCGCCGCGCCATGCTGAGCGGCATGCCGAGCGGATACTGGTGCGACGGCGTGACGAACGCGGCGCGCGCATCGGGCGCGAGGCGGATGCCGGCGTCGACGTCGAGGCCGTCGGCGTCGACCGGCACGCGCACCATCGCGTCGTGTCGCCCGGTGCTCTCGAGCAGCGCGGTGATGCCGCGATAGGCCGGGTTCTCGACCCAGGCGCGGTCGCCCGCGCCGAGCAGCAGCTGGCTCGCGAGGTGCAGCCCCTGCTGCGTGCCGCTCGTGATCACGACCTGGCCGGCCTCGCAGCGCACCGAGCGCGAACGGCGCACGTAGTCGGCGATCGCTTCGCGCAGCGGCAGCGCGCCTTGCGGATCGGCATAGCCGGACGGCGCGCCGGCGCCGCGCGCGCGCAGGCGGTTGCCGAGCCGGCGCCAGATGTCGTCGGGCGCGGTGAGGCCGATCGGCACCGAGATCGCGAACGGCATCGCCGGCAGCGGGCGGAATTCGCGGGCGATCCGCGCGAAGGCGGCGGCCGGCTCGGGCAGCCCGGCGTGGGCCGCGCGCCGTCGTGGCGCGGGCGGCGCGGGTTCGGGGCCGGGCGGCGGTTCCGCGAGCGCGTTCGCGACCCGCGTGCCCGCGCCGCCGCGCGATTCGAGAAAGCCTTCGGCGATGAGCTGCGCATACGCATCGACGACGGTGCCGCGGGCAACCTGCAGCGACGTGGCGAGCAGCCGCGTGGACGGGAGCGCGTCGCCCGGCCGGACGTCGCCGCGACGCACGGCTTCGCGCAGCGCCTGCGCGAGCTGGCGGCTCAGGTCGCCGGCCGCGCGGTCGAGCGCGCCGAGCGACGGGATTTCGACGATCCGGGTCGTTCTTGTCATGATTCTGGTCTGCTGAAATTGTTCCAAACCGGCTCTACAGCATAAACCAGTTTGAAGTCACAATCGGCGGGTGACGGGCTCGCGCCCGCGCCGTTTCCAACCCCGCATGACCGTGGAGCCGACATGTACGTCCCCGCCGAATTCAACGAGCCCGACCCCGACGCGATGCGCGAGCTGATCGTGCAGCATCCGTTCGGCAGCCTGATCACGCACGGCAGGAACGGACTCGACGCGAACCACATTCCGTTCGAACTGCTGCCCGACGACGGCGGGCTCGGCGAGCTGCACGCGCACGTCTCGCGCGCGAATCCGGTCTGGCAGGACGTCGCGAACGGCGACGAGGTGCTCGCGATCTTCCGCGCGGGCGACGCCTACATCTCGCCGACCTGGTATCCGAGCAAGCACGTGGCGCACCGGCAGGTGCCGACCTGGAACTACGTGGTCGTGCACGCGCACGGCCGCATCACGGTGCGCGACGACGAGAAGTTCGTGCGCGGCGTGGTCGCGCGGCTGACGCGCACGCACGAGGCGTCGCAGCCGGTGCCGTGGAAGATGGGCGACGCGCCGAAGGACTACATCGACAGGATGCTGGCGTCGATCGTCGGGCTGCAGATCGAGATCACGCGGCTCGTCGGCAAGCGCAAGCTCGGGCAGAACAAGGACGAAGCCGATATCCGCGGCGCGGGCGAAGCGCTGGTCGCGGAGGGCAGCCTCGCGATCGGGGAGGCGATGCTCGCGGCGGCCGACGCGAAACGCGCGTGACGCGCGTGACGCGCAAGCGGCGTGCACGCCGTGACCCCGGCGGCGCGCGCGGGCGCGTGCCACGCCCGCGCACCGGCGCCCGTCATTGCGTGCGCGTCGCGCCCTTCGTGCCTTCTCCCGCCTGCGCGAGCGCATCGCGAATCGCGGCCTCGGTCTTGTCGTACGCGCCTTCGCCATAGCGCGTATAGACGACCTTTCCGCTCGCGTCGATCAGGTACAGCGCGGGCCAGTACTGGTTGCCGTACGCGCGCCACGTGTCGTAGCGGTTGTCCTGCGCGACCGGGTACCGGATGCCGAAGCGCCTGATCGCATCGGCGACGTTGCCCGCGTCGCGCTCGAACGGATACTCGGGCGTATGCACGCCGACCACCACGAGCCCCTGGTCGCGATACTTGCGGTCCCATTCCTTCACGTACGGAATCGTATGAATGCAGTTGATGCACGAGTACGTCCAGAAATCGACGAGCACGACCTTGCCGCGCAACTGGCCGAGCGTCAGCGGCGCGCTGTTGTGCCAGCGGTCGATGCCCGTGAAATCCGGTGCCGCCGTCCCGGCCTGCGAGGCCGGCATGCTCGCATCGTCGCGGGTGCCGGCGAACGCGGCGAGCCCGGCCGTGGCGGCGAGGGCGATGACGAGGGCGGCGGTCTTGAGTCGGGGCAGCATGGCGTTCTCCTGAGCGGGAGGCCGCCGCTCGGAGGCGGCGGCCGGACGGGTTTCGACAGGCCCCATTAGGCGGCGCCGACGTATCTGCGATGTGTCCGGCAAGCCGCGCGTGTGCAATGTTGTGTGTCGTCACGGCGGCGCGATACATTGGGATACAAACGCGCGCCCGCCGTGCGGTATAAAAGCGGACATCGCCTGCCTCGACTCATCGATACCTCGATACCGAAACGACCCATGGACAAGATCGACCACGTGCTGATCGTCGACGACGATCGCGCGATCCGCGAACTGATCGCGGATTATCTGGAGAAGAACGGCATGCGCGTATCGCTGGCCGCGAACGGCCGCGAGATGCGCAACGTGCTGGACGACGGCGCGCCCGACCTGATCGTGCTCGACCTGATGATGCCGGGCGAGGACGGCCTCACGCTGTGCCGCGACCTGCGCGCGGGCAAGTTCCGCACGGTGCCCGTGCTGATGCTGACCGCGCGCGGCGAGGAAACCGACCGCATCATCGGCCTCGAGATGGGCGCCGACGACTACCTCGCCAAGCCGTTCGCGGTGCGCGAACTGCTCGCGCGGATCCGCTCGGTGCTGCGGCGCGCACGCATGCTGCCGCCCGGCATGCAGGTGACGGAAACGGCCGCGATGCTCGCGTTCGGCGAATGGCGTCTCGACACGACCGGACGCCACCTGCTCGATACCGACGGCACGCTGGTCGCGCTGAGCGGCGCCGAATACCGGCTGCTGCGCGTGTTCCTCGACAACCCGCAGCGCGTGCTGACGCGCGACCAGTTGCTCAATCTCACGCAGGGGCGGCAGTCCGACCCGTTCGACCGGTCGATCGACCTGCTCGTGAGCCGGCTGCGCCAGCGCCTGCGCGACGGCGCGCGCGAGCCGCGCTACATCAAGACGCTGCGCAACGAGGGCTACGTGTTCTCGTCGGCCGTGACCGCCGTCGACGGTGCGCCATGAGCGCGCGCACGTTGACGTCGTGGCACTGGCCGCGCTCGCTGTTCGCGCGGCTCGCGTTGATCCTGTGCGTGGGCCTCGCGCTCGCGCAGACGCTGTCGTTCTGGCTCACGGTGACCGAGCGCGACCAGGCGACCACCAACCTGATGATGGGCTACATCGAGCGCGAGGTCGCCAGCTCCGTCGCGCTGCTCGACCACCTGCCACCGGCCGAGCGGGCCGCCTGGCTGCCGCGCCTTGCGCGGCGCAGCTATGCGTTCATCCTCGGGCCCGGCGAGACCGGCACGCCGCCGGAAGCGCGGCTGTCGGCGCGCGTCGAGCGGTCGATTTCCGACGGCATCGGCGGCGACTACCCGCTGACCGCGAACGCGATCCCCGGTGACCGCGAACATCTGCAGGTGCATCTGCGCCTGACCGACGGGTCGCCGCTCACGATCGACATCCATCCGATGTCGACGGTGCCGCTGTCGGGCTGGCTGCCGGTTGTGCTCTTGCTGCAGCTCGCGGTGCTGGCCGCGTGCTGCTGGCTCGCGGTGCGGCTCGCGACGCGGCCGCTCAAGCAGCTCGCGCAGGCCGCCGATGCGCTCGGCCCCGACTTGAAGGGCGAGCGGCTGAACGAGGGCGGGCCGTCGGAAGTCGCGCGCGCCGCCCGGGCGTTCAACGCGATGCAGGACCGCATCGCGCAGTACATGGCCGAGCGTATGCAGATCCTCGCGTCGATCTCGCACGACCTGCAGACGCCGATCACGCGAATGCGCTTGCGGGTCGACGTGATGGACGACGACACGCAGGGCGCGAAGCTGCGCCAGGACCTGCTCGAGATGGAGCATCTGGTGAAGGAGGGCGTGGCGTATGCGCGGACGCTGCACGGCACCGAGGAGGCCGCGCGCCGCATCGATCTCGATGCGCTGCTCGACAGCATCGTGTGCGATTACACGGATGCGGGGCAGGACGTCGCGCTGCACAGCCGCGCGCCGCTCGCGCTCGTCACGCGGCCGAAGGCGCTGCGCCGCATCGTCGGCAACCTCGTCGACAACGCGCTGAAGTTCGCGGGCGCGGCCGAGATCGACGTGCACGCCGCGCCGGACGGCGGCGCGGTGATCGCCGTGCTCGACCGCGGGCCCGGCATTCCGGACGATCAGCTCGACGCGGTGTTCGAGCCGTTCCGGCGCGTGGAGACGTCGCGCAACCGGGAGACGGGCGGCACGGGGCTCGGCCTCGCGATCGCGCGGCAACTCGCGCTTGCGATGGGCGGCACGCTCACGCTGAACAACCGCGCGGACGGCGGCGGGCTGGAGGCGCGGCTCACGCTGCGCAATGCGGGGTGACGGGGGGCGGCGCGTGAGCCGCGGGGTTTCAGGTTCGTGCTGAAGCCGTAGCGGAAACTGACGCCGAAGCCGAAGCCGAAGCCGAAGCCGAAGCCGAAGCCGAAGCCGAAGCCGAAGCCGAAGCCGAAGCCGAAGCCGAAGCCGAAGCCGAAGCCGAAGCCGAAGCCGAAGCCGAAGCCGACGCCGAAGCCGAAGCCGAAGCCGACGCCGAAGCCGAAGCCGAAGCCGAAGCCGACGCCGAAGCCGAAGCCGACGCCGAAGCCGAAGCCGACGCGCGCGACATCACACGCGCCGCAGATGCGCATCGACGAGCGGCGCGAGCGTCGCCGCATGCACGGCCGCGAGATCGTGCCGGCCGCCCGGCACGACGTGCAGCTGCGCGTCGGGCAGCCGCTCGAGCAGGCGCCGGCCGGCCGCGACGGGGCTGAGCGGATCGTCGTCGCCCCACAGCAGCAGCGTCGGCTGCGCGATGCGGCCGATTTCCCGCGACAGGTCGGCACGGAACGTCAGGAACCAGTCGGGCAGCTGCGGGTTGGCTTGCGCGAACCCGGCCCGCCAGTCCTGCGCGCCGAGCCCTGCCATGTCGAGCCCGCCGGACGTGACCGTCAGTACGAGGTGCGTGACCAGGCCGGGCTTGTCGAGCGCCGCGCGCATCGCGATCACGCCGCCCATCGATTGCGCGATCACGGCGGTCGGCCGGTCGATCGTTTCCAGGACATGACGCACGAGGCTGTCGAAATCGTCGACGGCCGGATCGCGCGGCGTGTCGCCGAAACCCGGATAGCCGACGATCCGGCGCTCGGCCGGATGCGTCAGGCTGCCGGCGAGCGGTTGCCAGAAGGCGGTGCTGCCCGATGCGCCGGGCAGGAAGAGCAGTTGCGACGGAACGGGCATGGTGGCGCGGTTTTCCTGTGAATGAAGTAACAGCGTGCGGCGGGCGGCGCGTGTCAGCACCGGCCGGTGCGCAGCGCGACGGTCCAGTCGTCGCGCCCGCGCGATGCCGCGGTGGCGGCCGCCGTGTGCCAGTCGTATTCGACCGCATGAAATTCGACGTTCCAGCCGGCCGCCGTGCGCGACACCATCGCGTAGCGCGCATGCGGCGAACCCGTCTCGATGCGGTGCGGGTGCGGCAGGTCGTCCGCGTACGCCTGCAGCCCGACGCTGCCCGGGTTGACGACCAGCCGGCCGTCGTCGAGTCTGGCCGTACGCGGGATGTGCGTGTGGCCACACAGGATCAGCGATGCCGGTTCGTCGCCCGCGCGTTGCGCGATTTCCGCGGGCGTCGCCGCGCGGCAGCCGTCGGGCGTGACGGTTTCGAGGAAATAGGCGAGGTCGCTGCCGGGCGTGCCGTGCACCATCAACACGTCGCCGTCGAGCATCGCGCGCTCGGGCAGCGCGGCGATCCATTCGAGATGGTCGGCGCGCAGCGTGTCGTGCGCCCAGCGATCCGACAGCCGCATCGACTCGCGATCGCCGTCGAGCATTTGCCGTTCGTGATTGCCCCTGATGGTCGGCAGGTCGAGCGCGATCAGGCGGTCGGCCGTTTCGGGCGGATGGAGCGCCCCCGACAGGATGTCGCCGAGGTTGACGATCACGTCGGCGCCGCGGCGGCGGACGTCGTCGAGCACCGCGTCGAGCGCGGCGAGGTTGCCGTGGATGTCGGACAGCGCGGCGATTTTCATGGCGGATCGTCGGGGAAGGGAACGGCGATTGTCGCCAATTCGGCGCAGGCCGTCCAATGGCAGGCACGTGCGATTCCGCAGGCCGTGAGCGGTTTGGCGTGAAGCCGCGGGTGGCGCGTCAGTCGGTCGCGAGGCGTGCGTACATCGCGAAATCGCCCGGTGTGCCGCGCACCATCCTGTACGCGCGCAACAGCCCTTCGTAGCGGTAGCCGCACTTCTGCAGCACGCGCGCGGAGCCCGCGTTGCCGGTCAGCACCACGCCCTGCATGCGCATGAAGCCGCCGTCCGCGAAGGCCCACGCGGTGACGGCCGCGCACAGCGCGCTCGCGACCCCGCGCCCCCAGTGCGACGGCGCGAGATCGTATGCGATCTCGGCCGAGCGGTTCACGGTGGAGACGGTATGCAGGCCGATCGTCCCGGCGAGCGCGCCCGATGCGTCGTCGATCACGGCGAGACGCCGGACCGAATCGGGGTCGGTCGATTCGATGGTGTCGAACAGCGGCAGCAGATCGTCGGGCGAGCGCAGGTTCCAGCTCGTGTGGCGGAAGACGTCGGGCATCGACAGGTACGCATACCACGCGTCGAGGTCGGCGCGTTCGAGCTGGCGGAGCGACAGGCCCGGAAAGCCGGAGCGGGGCGGTGCGGCGATTTTCATCGGTGTCCGCCCCTACGCCGCATGACGCCGGTACAGCGCCAGCGACCCGGCGAGCGCGAGCAGCATCGCGCCGCACGTGCGTTCGAGCCACAGCGCGCCCGCGCGCTTCAGCAGCCGCACCGCGCGTGCGCCGAGCAGCGCGTAGCCGAACATCACCGCGCCGTCGAGCAGCGCGAAGGTGACCGCGAGCGCGACGTATTGCGGCGCGAGCGGCGCGGACGGATCGAGGAACTGCGGCAGGAACGCGGAGAAGAACAGGTAGCCCTTCGGGTTCGTCACCGCCGTGAGGAAACTCTTCGCGAAGATCGACGCGTTGCGCCCGGATACCGCTTCACCGTGCGCGGCGGCGACGTCGAGCGAACCCTTCGACATCAGCAGCCGGATGCCGACGTACGCGAGGTAAGCGGCGCCGAGCCACTTCACGACCGAGAACCAGAACGCCGACGCCATCAGCAGCGCGCCGAGGCCGAGCGCGACCGCGACGATCAGCACGAAATCGGACAGCATCGCGCCCGCGAAGCCGTAGGCCGCGCGTCGCACGCCGTAGCGCGAGCCGTTGGTCAGCGCGAGCAGCACGGTCGGGCCGGGTGTCGCGATGCCGACGAAGGCGACGGCGGCGAAGACCAGCAGGGTCGTTTCATGCATGACGGAACTCCCGAGGGAAGGGGCGCGCTCGATTATCGGCTGCGCCCGCCCGGGCTGTACAGGGACGGCGCGCCGCGCACACGGCCGCCCGGTCGACTATCTCGATTTTGGCAATAAACATTTTTCATTATTCCGCTTCAGATTGAAACCGGTTCCATCTACCATGGCGGCCGCAGCGGGCATGCCCGCCGCGTTGTCGCGCGCGGACGATGCCGGCCTCGCACCGCCGGCGGATCTCGCCGCCCGCGCGCTACTCGCAACTGACAGCCAGAACAACGGGTTCACCGCCCGGAGACACGACAATCATGAACAAGCAACTGATCGCAGCCCCGCTGCTGCTCTCGCTCGCGGGCGTCGCCGCCGCGCAAAGCTCCGTCACGCTGTACGGCATCGTCGACGCGGGCGTGACCTATCGCAGCAACGAACGGGTCGGCTCCGCGGGCGCGTACACCGGCCATTCGAACGTCGGGCTCACGACCGGCAACCTGTCCGGCAGCCGCTGGGGCATCAAGGGTTCCGAGGATCTGGGCGGCGGGATGCGCGCGCTGTTCGTCCTCGAGAACGGCTTCGACATCACGAACGGCACGTCGGGCCAGGGCGGCCGCCAGTTCGGCCGCCAGGCGTTCGTCGGCCTCGGCAGCGACCGCTACGGCACGGTCACGCTCGGCCGCCAGTACACGTCGCTCGACGACTTCGTGAGCCCGGTCGGCCCGTCTTCGTTCATCGGCGGCTTCGGCGCGCACCCGGGCGATATCGACGACCTCGACCAGACGGCGCGCGTCAACAGCTCGATCAAGTACACGAGCGCCAACTACTCGGGCTTCACGTTCGGCGCGCTGTACGGTTTCGGCAGCCAGCCGGGCAGCATGAAGCAGCGCAACACGTGGAGCGTCGGCGCGGCGTACGCGGCGGGCCCGCTGCGCGTCGGCGTCGGCTACGAGCGATCGGACAACAGCAAGACGGGCGCGACCGACCCGACGGCCGGCAAGTGGCAGAGCACCGACGACGGGCTGTTCAACTCGTCGATCAACGAAGGCTATGCGAGCGCGCAGTCGCAGCAGATCATCGCGACCGGCGCGACCTACGATTTCGGCCCGGCCGTCGTCGGGGTGAACTACAGCAACGTGCAGTACCGCAGCGGCGACCAGTCGCGGTTCACGGGCCACGCGACGTTCAACGTCGCGGGCGTGTTCACGCGCTGGAACGTGCGCCCGCAGACGCAACTGTTCGCGGGCTACAGCTACACGCGCGGCAGCGATGTCGATGGCGTGGACGACCGCGCGCAGTATCACAACGTCACGCTCGGCGCCACCTACGACCTGTCGAAGCGCACCAGCGTGTATCTGCTCGGCGCGTACCAGCACGCATCGGGCATGACGCTCGACGCGCTCGGCCGGCCGGTGGCCGCGACCGCGTCGGTGTCCGACAAGGCGAACGGCCACTCGTCCGATTCGCGGTCGCAGGCCATCGTCAGCCTCGGCCTGCGCCAGAAGTTCTGACGCGCCGCGATCGTTGTGCCCGCAACGTTGCCCGCAGCCGATGCGGGCGACGTTGCAGGCATGCCCCTATACTGTCGCCTCCGTTTTTCGAGGAGACGACATGACCCGAACGCATTCCGCGAGTTGCCTGTGCGGAACCGTCACCGTGACGTTGCGCGGCGAGCCGGCGGCGCGCGCGAACTGCCATTGCGCGACCTGCCGCGATTTCTACGGCACGCCGGTGCTGTCCGCGACCGCGTGGCCGCCGGAGCAGGTGGCCGTCGAGGGCGACCATGCGACGTTCCCGCATCCGGCGAAGTCGATGTCGCGCACGTATTGCGCGTCCTGCGGCGAGATCGTGTGCGGCACCAACCGGTTCGGCATGCGCGTCGTACCGAACAGCCTGGCCGCGCGTGCGCACGGCGGGCAACTGCCCGGGGACCTGCAGCCGACGATGCACCTGTTCTACCGGCACCGCGTGATCGACGTCGTGGACGCGCTGCCGAAATTCCTCGACGGCTGGGACGGCCCGACCCTCGACGACGCGAACTGAACGATCGCGGCTGCGTGCCGGCATGGCCGGCGCGCGGTTCTCTCCGCCGTATCCCGCTTTCTCCTTCCTTCCTCCCGCCGCATGCCGCCGCGCTGAATCGCACCGACGCGATCGAGCCGGACAATATTTTTTCCCTTTCATTTCAATTTCGATTTGTAATCATCGAACCCATTTCCGGGGGAATGAAAAAGGCAATGCGGGTAATTCAGAAAAAATGACGTATTTGCATTGAACAATCCGGAAGAAAATGCCGGGGAAAAGCGCCGAAACCGTGCGGCCCGCAAGCCGTTGCGGCGTGATGGGCGGGTTTGACCATCGTTGAAGGAAAAGCGCCGGACGGCAAAAAGAATGGCGTGAATAATTCGGGATGAAGGCGAATGCGCTTTAGCCGGAATCACCAATATTTCATGCGCCGCGATTTACAGTGTCGACAATTGAACGTTCGGGAGCATTATTCATGTCAATGAAACAAATTCGGGCGGCATTGCTGGGAATGTGCATGGCGATGCTGGCGCCGGCGAGTCACGCGCAGGTGTCGTACTCGACCGACTGGCTCGCGAACACGTACGGCACGCTGGCCCAGCACGTGGGCAACGCCGCGCGCTCGATGTGGGTCGCCCCCGAGGGCGTGATCTACACGGCGTCGCGCTGGGACGAGAACGCGGGCGGTGTCGCGCTCTACCAGAACGGCCAGCCGATGGGCACGATCGGCATCCACGACGAATTCCAGGGTGGCGCGATCACCGGCAACGCGACGTCGATCTTCGTCGCGCTCGGCTACAACCGCAACTTCGGCAGCGGCTCGGTGGGCCGCTACAACCGCGGCACGAACCAGCGCGACCTGCGCATCCCGGTCAGCACGTGGACGGGCCTGCCGAATCCGGACGTGATCACCGGCCTCGCGACCGCCGGCAACCTGCTGTATGCGAGCGATTTCTACGGCAACCGCGTGCGCGTCTATACGACCGACGGTGTCTGGCAGCGCGACATCGGCGTGACCGGGCCCGGTGCGCTGGCGCTCGATGCGGCGGGCAACCTGTGGGTGGCGCGCATGAGCGCGGGCGTGGTCGCGCAGTACAGCGCGACCGGCACGCTGATGAACACGATCCAGATGGCGGCCGGCGCACGGCCGTCGGCGCTGTATTTCGACGCGTCGACGGGGCAGTTGCTGGTGGGCGACCAGGGCCCGGACATGAACATCAAGCTCTACAGCCTCGCCGGTTCGCCGCAGCAGGTCGGCACGTTCGGCGTGCAGGGCGGTTATCTCGACACGACATCGGGCATCAAGGGGCAGGTCGGCGACAAGCGCTTCACGCGCGTGGTCGGCATCGGCAAGGATGCCGGCGGCAACCTGTACGTGCTCAACAATGCGTGGGGCGGGGGCTGGGATCTCGGGCGCAACGGCAGCACCGACCTGCATTCATACGGCCCGACGGGCGCGCTGCAATGGAAGCTGCAGGCGCTGAACTTCGAGGCGATCGCCGCGCCCGACCCGGCGACCGACGGCGCGTTCTTCTATAGCGGCAACAACGTGTACACGGGCTCGGCGGGCGGCACGTTCGTCGCGAACACGGTCGATCCGTTCAGCTACCCGAAGGACCCGCGCCTCGACATGAACGACTACCAGCGCGGCCAGCACTTCGGCCAGCTCGTGACGGTCGGCGGCAACCGGATCCTCGTCGCGTCGGGCCAGAACCCCGGCAACTTCAACTTCTACTACTTCACGCCGGCGACCGGCTATATCGCGAATCCGGCCGGCTCGCTGCCGGGCAAGCCGTTCAACACGACGATGCAGGTCACGGCCGGTTTCGACATCGACGGCAACGGCGACGTGTGGGCCGGGTTGAACGGCTCCAACGTGATTACCCGCTACCCGATGACGGGTTTCGACGCGACCGGCAAGCCGTCGTGGGGCAAGCCGACGACGACGGCCGTGCCGGGCACCGTGGCGCCGGTCACGCGCATCATCTACCAGGCGGACAGCGACACGATGATCCTCGCGCAGGGCCTCGCGGGCAACTGGGACTGGACCGCGATGAACGGGCATATCGAGGTCTATCACGGCTGGAAGAACGGCAACACGAGCGCGCCGAACCCGGTGATCAACCTGACGAGCGCGAACCCGAAATCGATCGCGGCGGCCGGCCACTACCTGTTCGTCGGCTACGTGCACACGGTGCCGAACGTCGACGTGTTCGATCTCAATACGGGCGCCCTCGTCACGACGCTGACCAACTCGAACACGTCGGCGATGGATGTCGGCAACGACGTCGACTCGATGTACGGGATCCGCGCGTACCTGCGCTCGACCGGCGAATACGTGATCACGAAGGACAACTACAACGGCACCAGCATGATCGTGTATCGCTGGCGTCCGTGAACGCGCGGGCGGAGCAGGCCGCGCGGTCTGCACGGCCGGCTCGGCGCCCGCGTCACGGCGCGCCGAGCACGCGGCCGTTCACGCTGAGCCCGTACATCGAATCGGGCGAATCGTGGAATTTCGCGCGCGTGTCGTGCACCGAGCCCGTGAAGCGCGGGTCCTGCGGACGTTCGTGGCTGTCCATGAAGGTCGCGACGTCCCACGCTTCCTGATCGGTCAGCGTGCCGCCGAGCCCGAGCGGCATGTTGGCCTTGATGAAGCCGGCCGCATTGCGGATGTCGCCCATCCCCGCGCCCCAGTTGAACGAACGCGCGCCCCACAGCGCCGGGAAGACCGCCTTGCCGCCGCTCGACTGCCCCTGGCCGTCCGCACCGTGGCACAGCGCGCAGTGCTGCGTGTAGACGGCGGCGCCGCGCGCATAGTCGGCCTTCTGCGCGGGCGGCGGCAGTTTCAGGAACCCCTGCCCCGGCAGCTTCGTGCCGACCGGCGCGCCCTTCGCGAGCCAGTACGAATAGGTTTCAAGCGCGACGAGAATCGGGTCGCCGGCTGGCGGCGCCTTGCCGTTCATGCTGTAGCGGAAGCATCCCTGCAGGCGCTCGGCGAACGTGTTCACGTGGCCGTTCTTGCTGCGGTACGCCGGATACAGCAGGTACGCAGCCCACATCGGGCTCGAATCGGGCCGCCGGCCCGCGTCGAGGTGGCAGCTCGCGCAGGTCAGCTTGTTGCCGACGTACTTGCCCGCGAACTCGGGCGTGTGCAAAAAGATCTGCTCGCCGAGCTTCACGGTCTTGCCGAACTCGTCGGCGGGGATCGCGGATTCGGCGGGCGGCGCGAACGGCCTGGCTGCCGCCGCAACGGCGGAAGGCGCGGATGCGGAAGCGTTGGCCGGTGGTGCATCCTGCGGTGCGGCCGCGAACGCGAGCGCGGGCAACCAGGCCGCGCCGAGCAATGCCGTGCGGGTGCGGCGGATCAGCGTCGTGCGGTCGATCATCGCTTGTCTCCCTGCGCGGCGCCGCCGCGTGCGTAGTAGGCGGCCACTGCGTCGATGTCGGCGTCGGACAGCTTGCCGGCGATCGCCGGCATCAGCGCCATCGGCCCGGGCGGGCGCGTGCCGTGTTTCCAGCCGTTCAACTGGCCGGCGATATAGGCGGCGGGCTGGCCCGCGAGCGGCGGAAACGCGCTGCCCACGCCGAGGCCGCCGGGGCCGTGACACTGGGCGCATGCGGGCAGGCCTTGCGACCAGCGTCCGCGCGTCGCGAGCCACGCGCCGGTGTTCGCCGGATAGATCGACGTGTCGTCGGCGGCGACGATGCCGGCCGGCGCGGGCAGGCTCGCGAAGTACGCGGATACCGCATCGCGCTCATGCGGCGTCAGCAGTTTCGAGAGCGGCTGCATGACGGGATTCTGGCGGCTGCCGTCCGCGAACGCGGCAAGCTGCGCGGACAGATACGCGGCGCTCGTGCCCGCGAGGCGCGGGAAGCCGGCCGCCGCGTTGCCTTCGCCCTGGCCGCCGTGGCAGCCGATGCAGGCGGCGACGCCCGTCGTCGAACCCTGTGTCGCGAGCGTCTTGCCGAGCGTCGCGTCGTCCGCGCGCGCGTGGCCGGCCAGCAGCGTCGCCGCGGCGAGCAGCAGCGGCGCGAACCGGCGTCGCGGTGTATGCACCGTATCGTTCACGTGTCCCCTCCTTGTTGTAGGCCGCGAGCGCGCCGCCGGGCAGCCGGCGCGGCCGCGCGGTCAGCCTGCGTCGGGCTGCTTCTCCTGCTGCGTCGGCGCGAGGTGCCGCGGCGGTGTCGCCGCATCGTATCGGCCGAAGCCGTAGTGCTGGAAGATTCCGAACGCTGCCGGCGACCGGATGAACGCGAGCCATGCGCGCGCGGCTTCCGGATGCGGTGCGTCCTTCACCATCGCGCCCGCATAGATCGCAGTCGTATTCTGCTCGGCCGGAATGTCGATGTGCATCAGCGGATGCCCGACCTGTTCCTGGAACGCCGCCTCGGATTGCCACAGCACGCCCGCGTCCGCGCGCCCCTGCATCAGGAACAGCGCGGTTTCCCGATGGTGGATGTGCGTGAGCTCGGTCGTGCCGGCGCGCACCTTGTCGTCGTAGACGGTACGCGCGAGCGCGTTGCCGCCGGCCTTCACGAGCGACGCGCGGATCTGCCGCGCGACGCCTTCGAATGCAGGATTGGGCATCGCAAGCTGCACGTCGGGCCGCGCGAGGTCGTTCAGCGACGCGATGCGCTTCGGATTGCCGGCGCGCACCATGATCGTCAACTGGTTCGTCACGTAGGGCACGGCCGGGCCGACGAGCGTGCCGTCTGCGATCAAGCCGTCGATCTTGCCGAGCCCCGCGAAATACGCGTCCGGCTTGACCGTCCACGTCATGTTGCCGACGGTGATCGTGCCGCCCGCCTGGATCTGCTTCACGAGCAGGCCGGGCGGGATCGTCTCCCAGTAGATGCGGCCGCGATACTCGGGATGGTCTTCCTCGAACTTCGCGACGAGCGGCGCCATTGCGAAGAAATAGTTGCCGCCGACGAACAGCACGAGCTTCGGCGCGGTGAGGTCGCCGTGGAAATCGGCGAGCACGTCGACCTGCGGCACCGTGAATTCGAGGCCGCGATGCGTCGCGTCGTTGTTGCGGCCGTCCTGCCAGGGCGGGAAGACGTTCGCGGCGGGGCCGGCCGGCGCGGCGAGCGACAGCGCCGACGCGCAGCAGAGCCAGGCGGCCAGCACGGCGCGCAGCGTGCGCCGACGGCGGAGCAACGGTGACGGCGATTGCATGGAGATCGATGTCATCGCGGTGCTCATTTCGCGTACGTGAAGCCGGCCTGCTGCAGTTCGGGCAGCGTGCCGACCGCGCCCGGCGTGACGATTGCCGACGGGATCACGTGGTTGGTCAGGTCGGCCGCGAGCGCATCGAGCGGCAGCTTGTCGGGATTCGCGTTCGCGCCGTCGAGCCGCTCCGCCAGTTCCCAGATCGCGTTGTGGCACGACAGGAACACGACGCCGCGCTGCTGCAGCGCGGCGATGCTGTTGTCGTGCGACGAGAACGCGCCGTCAGGCGACTCGTGGTTTTGTGCGCCCTTCGATTGCGCGGCTTTCGCGTCGAGCAGCGTGTTGGCCGGAAAGGCGGCGCCGGCGAATTTCGCGAGGCCGTATTTGTCCCACGCGGCCTGGTCGAACAGCGCGAGATGCGCGCTGCCGTGCGTGGCCGATACGACGAGGAAATCCGGATGGCGGTACGACCAGATCTGCGCGTTCAGCGAATTGCGCATCAGGTTCAGCCACGGGCCGCCGAGCTCGGTGTTGTCCCACACCTGCTTCGGGCCGCCGCGGTAGCCGGTCAGTTCGGCGAGCGCCGCGTGATCCCACTGGTCGGGGCGTTCGAGGATCATCGGCACCGTCCTGAGGTCGCGCCGCCGCGGCGCGGCCGCGAGGCGGCGCGTGAGGTCGGCGAGGTGCGTGGCGCCGCCGGGCAGCAGCGCGCCGGTTTCGGGCGCGGCGGCGCGAGCGGGGCGCGCGGCGGCGAGCAGCGCGGTGCCGGCCGCGAGGCCGAGTGTCTTGAGCGCGCCTCGGCGCGCGTGCCGGTCGGACATGGGGTATCTCCCGGAATCGTTTTTGTGGGGGCGTGCCGCGTTGCGGTACGGCGCTGCGGCGTCGCGAATGCGTAGCCAGTCTAGCGGCGCGCGTCCGGTACGGAAAATCGCGGTATCGGATGGGAGATATTCGGGAGGCTGATGATTGGGCGGCCGGGGTTGGGGCGATCGGTGAAACGACCATCGGTTCGGTCATTGCACTCGGCTTCGGTCGGCGAGCCCGTCGTTGAGGGGCTTCCTGCGGACGGTTCCGGTTCCGGTTTTGATCGGCGAATCGATCGTCCTTTTGATACGGATGGCTGATTATCCGGAACGGGCTGCACAGGATCGACTTGTATAATCGCCTCCTGCGAATGCACACATGCCTTACCGAGAGAGAGAACGTTACTCATGAATTGGGACGATGCCCGCGTTTTTCTGGCCGTTCATCGCACCGGGACGCTGCGCGAGGCCGCGGCCGTTCTCGACGTCGATCAGGCCACCGTGGGGCGACGGTTGACCGCACTCGAGAAGGCGCTCGGTGCGAAGCTGTTTCTCAAGACATCGTCCGGTTATGTCGTGACGCAGGTCGGCGAGCATTCGCTGCAGGCCGCGGAAGCGATGGAGCAGGCGGCGTGCGAATTCGAGCGTCGCGTCCAGGGCTCGGACGATCGCCTCGAAGGCGAGGTCCGGGTCACGACGACCGATTCCCTCGCGATGGATTTCGTCGTTCCCGCGATACGGGAACTGCGCCGGAAATGTCCGGCGATACACGTGATCCTGACGACGTCGGTGCAGGTGCTCAACCTGACGCGACGCGATGCGGATCTCGCGATTCGCACCGTGATGCCGGAAAATCCCGACCTCGTGCGCCGGAAGCTCGCCGAATGGGAGGTCGGGCTGTTCGCGAGCCGTGAGTATCTGGATGCGCATGGCGAGCCCGCGATCGGAGCCGCGTTCGAAGGGCATGACCTGGTCGTCTACCAGCCCGGCACGACGTCGAACCAGGGGCACGCGCTGTGTGGCGAGTCGATGGAACGCGGGCGCATCGTGGCGCAGGTGAGTTCGAGCCTGATGCTGGCGGCGTCGATCCGCTCGGGTATCGGCATCGGCGAACTCCCCGCGTATATGGCGCAAGACGACGATTCGCTCGTGCGAATCTGGCCCGACCGGACGCGAGCCGTGCCGTATCAGGTCTGGCTCGTATCGCATACCGACCTGAACCGGACGGCGCGCGTTCGGGCGGTCACCGCGGAGATCGCGGCGACGTTCGACCGTTATCGATAGCGGCCGGGGCCTCGCCCGCGCAGGGCCACGGGCTCAACGGGGGAGCGTGTCGCGCATCGAGAGCGTGCGCCGCGCGGCACACCAGCGCGGCACGATCGCGATGCCCGCGACGATCGCGAAGAACGGGATGGCCGTCGCCAGCACGTGGCTTCCGGTGCCGAGCAGGCCGCCGGACACGGTGGCGGCGAGCGACGCACTGCCGATCTGGAAGAAGCCGACCAGCCCCGACGCCGTTGCCGCGCGCCCGTGTTCGCTCGCGATGGCGCCCGAGACCGCGAGCGACAGCGACGATCCATTCGACAGGCTGACGAGCACCATCGGCATCACGATCGCGACGACCCCTTTGACGTGCCACGATTCGCACAGGGCGAACGCCACGCCGCCGGCAACGAAGCAGCCCACGCCGGCCACGACGATCGAGTCGTAGGACATCCGGTCGAGCATGCGGCGCGCAATCAGGTTGGCGGAAACGATGCCGGCGGTCAGCGGCAGATAGAGCCAGCCGCTTTGCCGTTCCGAAAGACCGAGGCCGGAGAAGATGAACGGCGACTGCGTCAGGTAGACGAACCACGCGCAATAGATCGCGCAGACGACGAGCGTGTAGCGGATGAAGGCCCGGTCCGCGAGCACGCCGGTGAAGCCGGCCAGCGGTGCGGCGCGATGTTGCCCCGGTGCGACCGGCGGCCGGGTTTCCTTCAGGCGCAACTGAACGAGCGCGAGCGCGACGACGCCGAATGCGGCGACGAAAATGAAATCGCTTCGCCACCCGAACCACGCAGCCAGATATCCGCCGATTGCGGGGGCGATTGCCGGAGACAGCGACACGAGCGGATACACGATGCTGTAGATCTTCGCGGATGCGTTCTTGTCGCAGGTGTCGGCGATGATCGCGCGACCGATGACGAGGCCGGACGCCGCGCCGAGCGCTTCGAGCACGCGCCATCCGAGAAAGCTCGCGAAGCCGCCGGCGCTCGCGCAGCCGATCGAGCCAAGGATGTACAGGACGATGCCGGCCGTCAGCACGGGTTTGCGCCCCCATCGATCGGAGAGGGGGCCGTAGACCAGTTGCGCACAGGCGAGCGCGATCAGGTAAGCCGATACCGTCTGGGGCATCTGCCATGCGCCGATCGAAAACGCGCGGGCCATCGACGGCATCGCGGGCAGGTAGACGTCGGACGCGATCAGGCCGAAGGCGCTCAGCATGGAGACGACGAGGATGAGTGAGAGGTTGGACATGTTCGCAGGTGGTTGGAGCGGAGCGCTTGAGCGAATGGAGAGGTAGACGCGCATCGGGCCGCCGTGGAAAAAAGCCGGGGCGATCATACGGCGCGCGATGCGGTAAGGGAGCCGGCGGAATTGCATCGCACGGATGCATTTTTGCGGGCGGTGAAGCGAGTGCCGGGGAGGCGTGTGAATGGTGGCGTCGGGCGCCGCGCGGAACGGCAGTCAAGCGGAATCCGGCGCTGGTGTGGGCGGCAAGCAACGGGGTGATTCGCTGTCGTTCCTGCTTCGCCGGCGGATCGGACGATGTTCGGTCGCCGCGTTGTTGGTGGTTGTCCGGCACAACGCGCGCGGAGTCGCGGTGACCGCTTGCGAAGCGACAGGGATGCTTCACTTGGAGCAAGGGGCGAGCCGCTACGCGTCGCGAGCGGCTGCGAATGCGGGCGTGGTGCATGGGCCGCCGTGTTTGGGCCGGCCCATGCACGCATCAGATGATCGGAACGTCAGACCATCAGAACGACACCGTCGTCGTCAGCGTGACGAGCCGCGGCTCGCCGACCGCGACGATCAGGTTGCTGTTGCTCGACGGGTAGTAGGTCTTGTCGAGCAGGTTCTTCACGTTGAGCTGGAAGCGCGTCGGGAACTTGCCGATCGTCGTTTCGTAGGCCGCGAATGCATCGACGGTCACATAGCCGGGCAGCGTGAAGCTGTTCGCCGTGTCGCCGGAGCGTGCGCCGACGAGACGCGCGCCGCCGCCGAAGCGCCAGCGGCCGGGCAGATTCGCGATGGCCGTGTCGTACACGGCGAACAGGCTGCCCGTGTGGCGCGCGACGTTCGTGAGCGGGGTGTTGCTGTCGCGATCGGTCGCGTTCGTATACGCATAGCTGCCGATCACGCTCAGGTGGCGCGTGATCTGCCCGGCAACGTCGAGCTCGATCCCGCGCGAGCGCGCGGTGCCGATCGTCGACGTGATGTCGCCGACCGTGACCGCGACGTTGCGCTTGTCGATCTGGTAGACCGCGAGCGTGCCGGTGATCGCGGGCTTCAGGCTGAACTTCAGCCCGGCCTCGAGCACGCGGCCGTATTCCGGCGCGAGCGGCGCGGCGACGTTCGATGCGACGTTCGGCTTGAACGAGCGGCTCACGTTCGCGTAGGCGGTCAGCGCCGGCGTGAGCGCGTAGGCGAGCCCGAACTGCGGCAGCCAGACGCTGCCGCGCGAGCGGTCGGCAAACACGAACGGCCGGCCCATCCCCGATTCCTGCTGCCAGTTTTCCCAGCGCAGCCCGCCCACCGCGGTGAGGCGGTCGGTGATCTTCACCGAGTCCTGCACGATCGTCGAATACGCATGCACGACCGAGCGCGAATCGCTTTGCTTCGCGTTGGGCGTGCCGCCCGCCGCGAGCAGGCCGTACACGGGATCGTAGAGATTGAAGCCCGTCGTCGCCTTGCCGCGGATCGTGTCGCCGCGGAAGCTGCGCTGACGTTCGTATTCGCCGCCGATGTAGATCGCGTGGTTCATCCCGGCGAGCGTCACGTTGCCGAGCAGGCCGAGCGTCGCGATCTGGTCGGAGTCGTTGCGTCCGAGGTTCGCATCGGACGAGCGCGTCATCGCACCGGTCTTGCTGTTGAACGCGGTGGCGCGCGTGATGGTTTGGTCGTAGCGGTCGCGGCCCCAGCCGTAGGTCGCGCGCACGCGCCATGCGTCGGAGAAGCGGTGCTCGATGCGCGTACGCAGCGTTTCCTGGATGCCGCTGCTTTGCGACCATGCTTCTTCGTAGCGGCGATAGCGCAACGCATCGTCGAGCTGGCCGTTCACGAGCACGGTGCCGCGATCGAACGGCATCGTGTAGTCGACGTACTGATAGCTGACGTCGATCGACGTGTTCGCGTCGTGCCACGACAGCGCGGGTGCCATCAGCGCGTTGCGCTCGCGGCCGAAGCTGCGCCAGTAGCGGCTCGTGTCGTATTCGCCGGTCAGCCGGAACGCGAGCGTGCCGCCCGCGACCTGGCCCGGCTTGCCGAGCGGCCCCGTGAGATCGAACTGCGCGTTGCTGCCGCCGTGGCTCGTGCGCGATGCGGAGATCGAGCCGCCGAACGTGTCTTCCGGCTTGCGCGTGACGAGGTTGATCACGCCGCCGGGATCCTGCATCCCGTACAGCAGCGAAGCGGGGCCCTTCAGCACCTCGACGCGGTCGATCGTCGCGAGATAGCTGTGCAGCACCGGCGTGCGCACGCCGTCGACCAGCACGGAGCCGTCGTTGTTCGACCCGAAGCCGCGCTTGATGAACGCGTCGCGCGTGCCGCCGAGCGTGTTGGTTTGCGTCACGCCGCTGATGTTGCCGAGCACGTCGTCGAGCGAACGCGCCTGCTGGTCCTGCATCACGCTGCTGCTGACCACCGCGACCGATTGCGGAATCTCTTTCAACGGACGGTCGTTGCCGCCCGCGATGCTGCTGGTGCGCGGCTGGTAGCCGATGGTCGGGTCGACGGTCGACGATGCGTTGACGTTGATGGCGGGGAGTTCTTTCCCGGCCGGCGTTGCGGGTGCCGATGCAGTTGCACCGGCTTCGGTGTTGGCCGCATGCGCGCCGCTTGCGACGCAAAGGGTAATCAGGGCAGGCAGGCTCGAGCGCCACGGACGCGGGGTCCGGACGCGGCGGGGCGTTCGACGGGATGGCATGAATCGATACAGGAGGGAATGCTAAGGATCGTGTCGCGGGCCGCAGCGTTTCGTTACGGCCAAGGCGTGCATGATATATGTAATGATAATCATTTGCAATTGTAATGACATGATTGCCGGGGCTCGGGCGTCGGTTGCCGGGCTGGCGGCCGTCTGCTACCGTAGCGGCCAAAATCAGACGCAGTGAAATTCAACGAGAGAGCCGGGGGCCGCACCATGTCATCTTCCTGTCACGTCGCGTTCCGCGCGACGCCACGCACCGCGCACGACCACGCGGGCGATGAAGTGATCGCAGCCGTCATCCGCCATTCGAACGATTAAAGCAACGGAAGCGAGTTCATCCGGCGTTGCGCCGGGCTTCAATCACTTCAACCACCACGCTAGACGGGAGACCACCCATGAAGAAGATTTCCGCGCCGTTTGCGGCGGCCGCGCTTGCGGCCTGCGCGCTGCTGGCAGGCATTCACCAGGCTGCTTGCGCGGCTTCCGATGCCGACCCGGCGATCGACGCGCACTACGGCGCCGTGATCGAGGCCTACACGCAGGACGCGACCGCGGCGAAGTCGAAGTACGACGGCAAGCGCCTCGCGTTCGTCGGCGCCGTGATCCGGATGGGCAGCGATCCGGGCGGCACTTACTTTGGCGCGCTGACGGCCGATGGCGAGCAGTTCGATACGCATTTCGACGTGGCCGACCAGGATGCGCTGAAGCCGAAATTTCCCGGCGGCGAAATCAAGCCGTTCGTCACGTCGACGGCTTTCCGCTTCAGCTGCGTGAACGAAGGCTATATCGATGCGCCCGTGTTGCCGGGCCTGAAGCTGGCCCACTGCCGTCTCGCCAACTGACCGGCGCACGCGCATCCGGCGTTCAGAACTTCTGCTGGATGCCGGCCATCACGCCGAGCTGGTTCATCCCGGTGCCGACCGTCCCGCCCGCGGCGACCGCGTTCGCGGCCAGCGTGCTGTTGAACATGTAGCCCACCGACGTATAGACGGTCGTCCGCTTCGACAGGAAATAGTTCGCGCGGCCGACGAGCAGCGTCGCATTCGTGCCGCCTTCGCTGTTTTCCCGGCGTTGCAGGTAGCGGACGCCCTGAAGGTCGAGCGCGAGGTAGGGCGTCGCGTAGTACGTGCCGCCGGCGAACACGATATCGGCCTGCAGGTGCTCGGCCGCCGCGAGGTTGCGGCGGATCCACCCGGCGCCCAGTTTCGCGGGGCCGATCTTCACGTAGCCGGCGACGATGTCGCGCGTGTCGGTGTACGCCGGATTGTTCAGCGGCGCGAGCGCACCGCCGCCGCCGCGCATCACGTCGTGCGACGCGGCGAGCCCGAAATTGCTCGCGTCATAGGCGAGCATCGCCGTGTATTGGCGGCAAGCGACGATGTCGCCGGGCACCTGTCCGGCGCAGCCCGTCGCCGACGGCCCGGCCGGTCCGGCCGCGTCGCGGCCGAAGCTGTAGGTGGCGCCGAGCGTCACCCCGTGGAACGTGCCCTTGTAGCCGATCGCATTGTCGCTGCGCGCGTTCGGCAGATAGGAATCGAAATCCGCCATCGAGTGAATCGACGGGCCGATCACGTCCGCATTGGTCAGCACGATCATCGACATGTTCATCTGGCGGCCGAGGGTCAGCGCGCCGAACGGACTGTTCACGCCTACGTTCGCCTGTCGCCCGAACAGGCGCCCGCCGTAGTTCAGTGCGCCCGTGCCGGGCTGGAAGCCGTTCTCGAGCAAGAAGAAAGCCTGGTAGCCGCCGCCGAGATCCTCCGTGCCCCTCAACCCCCAGCGTGACGGCACTTCGCCGGTCAGTGTCGGCATACCCGTGAACGATCCGCCATGTGCGGCGTTGTTGTAGTAGGACACGCCGGTATCGATGATCCCGTACAGCGTGATGCTGCTTTGTGCGCAGGCCGGTCTGGCCAGCGCCAGCGTCAGTGCCATCGCCGTCGCGAGTGCGGCGCCCAGTTTCGTTTTCATGGCTGTCTCCAAACAGTATGTAGATATGCTTATCGATATTTTTATGACCCGAGCCGATCCGGGGTGCCGACGGGTATCGGCAAGGCTGCGGGCGTCGTGCGTTACGACATCGCCGGGTCGCGTTGCCTGCGCGGTGTCGCGGCGCGCGTACCCGCCACGGCGACGGCGATCGCCGCGCCGGCCATCGGCACGAGGAACGCGAGATACAGATGGGACACGGACCAGCCGTCGTCCAGCAGCGCACCGACCGTCATCGGCGACAGGATCGCGCCGAGGCGGCCGATGCCGACCGCGAGGCCGATGCCGGTCGTGCGGATTTCGGCGGGATACGGTGTCGGCGACAGGGCATACATGCCGGCCACGCATGCATTGATCACGGCGCCGAGGAATACCCCGACCGTCATCCCGATCCCGAGCGAGCCGGTGTTCGCGCCGAACACGACCATCAGTACGCCGCCGAGCAGCAGCGTCGCGCCGAGCAGGTTACGGAGGCCGAACCGTGTCGACAGCAGGCTGAAGAGCGACGCGCCCGCAATGCCGCCGAGATTGAGCAGCACGCCCCCGGTGACCCCCTGCGATGCCGACAACCCGGCCTGAACCAGCAGCTTCGGTGTCCAGCTCACGACGAAGTAGAAGCTGCCCATCACGAGAAAGAATGCGATCCACAGCGCGATCGTGCGGCGCGTCAGCGGCGCGCGCAGCACGGCCGTCCAGCTCGACGTGGCGTTCGGCGAGCCGATGGACGCGGTCGCCGCCGGCAGCATGTCGATCGGCGCGCGCTTCATTCTCGCGAGGATGCGGTTGATTTTCTGCAGCGCGTTGTCCGGACGTCGAGCCAGCAGGAAGTCGAGCGATTCCGGCAGCAGCGCGAGCACCATCGGGATCGACAGCAAGGTCAGGATGCCGCCGAACGCGAACACGCTGCGCCATCCCCACGTCGACAGCAGGTAGCCGGCGATGACGCCGCCGCCGGTCGCGCCGATCGCGTAGCCGGTCGACTGCATGCCGATCGCGGCGCTGCGCCATTTGTTCGATGCGTATTCGCCGCTGATGACGGTCAGGCTCGCCAGCATGCCGCCGATGCCGAGCCCCGTATACGCACGCGTGACGGCAAGTTGAAGCGTGCTGTGCGTGGCCGCGCAGGCCAGCATCCCGGTCGAGATCACCGCGAGGCAGAGCAGGATGATGCGGCGGCGGCCGACGCGGTCGGCGAGCGGCGCGATCAGCACCGAGCCGATGCCCATGCCCGCCAGCCCGGCGCTCAGCAGCAGGCCGATTTCCTTGCCGCTCAGTTTCCACTCGGCCGCCAGGTGCGGCGCGGCGAACGCGATGGCCAGCACGTCGAAGCCGTCGAGCATGTTCAGCACGACGCAGGCGGTGACCGCCATCGTCTGGAACGTGCTCATCGGGGATTCATCGATCGTATTGCGGATGTTTGCGCTCACGTCAAAGATCCTTGTAAATAGTATGACTAATTAAATGGGATGAAATCGAAGCCGGTGATGGCGAATGGGACGAAAGCGATTGAACGGGCCGACGGGGCATCCCGCGAGCGCCCGTCGCGACCGGCGGGTGTTGTCGGCGGGGCGGCGCGATGCTTAAGCGGGTTCGAGCAGCAGCCGCTCGATCACGCGCCGCGCGCGATTGGGGCCCGCGTCGACGTGAATGTCGATCTGGCGGCCGCCGGGGAACCGCAGCTGGTTCCGGTACTGCGCTTCGATCACGGTCTTGTCCTCGTCGAACGTCGCCGCGGATTGCTCGATGACCGTTTGCGCGACGCGCTCGACGTCGTGTTGCGGATTGGTCGCGACGGTCCAGAAGTAGTGCGTCGTCGTTTCCGTCTCGGGCGTGATGCCGTGGAAGCCGCGCATGTGAAAGCCGCCGCGTGCCGGATCGTGCAGATCGCCGGTGCCGGCGTCCATCGCGCCCGTCCAGATCCGGATGTGCGACACGTGGAATTCGATTTCCTGCCAGCGATCGACGCGGCCCGCGAACGGCCACGCGGCGGTATAGGTTGGCGGCGGGGCGGAATCCGGCATCCGGCGAACCAGCGTCACGGTATCGCCGTCGCTGCTGACGCGGGTTTCCGCACCCATGTGCAGCGCCGCGTTGCCGCCGATCGTTTTCAGATGGACATAGCCGAGGTGGCTCAGGTCCATCAGGTTGTCGTGAATCAGTTGATACGGTGCGTCGTAGTGGTAGTGGCCGCCGCCGAACCGGTATTGCGGATCGGCATGGAACGCATAGCGTGGCGGCGCGCTTGTCGGTTGAGCGTGCGCGTCGGCGCCGATCCAGATCCACACGATGGCGTCCTGTTCCCGTACCGGATACGACGACACGCACGCCTTCGCCGGAATCCGGTCCTGGCCGGGAATCTCCACGCACGTGCCGTCTCGGTCGAACAACAGGCCGTGATAGCCGCAGCGCAGGCCGCGCGATTCGAGCGAGCCGCACGACAACGGCAGCGACTTGTGGCAGCAGCGATCCTCCAGCGCGCCGACTTCCCCGGACGGCAACCGGAACAGGACGACCGGGCGGCCGAGGAGCGTGCGGGCGACGGGTTTGTCCGTCAGTTCGGATGACAGCGCGGCGACCCACCATCGGTCGACCGGGAACTGAGTAGTATTGATCGGTGCCCGGGCATGTTGCTCCATTGATCGTCTCCAGTATTGTGGTTGGCCGCCGCGAGTCGTGCGGTCCGTCTACCGATTTGCAGACCTACAGATCGAGGACCAGCAGGTCGCTTCGCGATCGCGAGCAGCACGGCATGAACTGGTCGCCGGCTGCCTGTTCCGCTTCCGTCAGATACGAGTCGCGATGATCGGGCTCGCCTTCGAGCACACGCGTCGCGCAGGTGC
This sequence comes from Burkholderia sp. 22088, assembly GCF_052045915.1. Classification (NCBI taxonomy): domain Bacteria; kingdom Pseudomonadati; phylum Pseudomonadota; class Betaproteobacteria; order Burkholderiales; family Burkholderiaceae; genus Burkholderia; species Burkholderia sp. 22088. The sequence goes on along the minus strand of NZ_JBQEPY010000006.1, from coordinate 394,296 downwards.
CGCATACGCCTTGCTCGCACGACGTCAGCACGTCGACGCCGTTCGCCGCCAGCGCCGCGATGACCGTGCATTCGGCCGGCACGTCGATCACCCTGCCGCTGCTCGCGATCCGAACCTGGAACGCACGGTCCGCGCCGGACGACGCAACCGCGCCGCCGAAGAACTCGTAGTGCAGCCGCGCTTCGGCCCAGTTGCGCTCGCGCGCGGCGTTCAGCACTGCGTCCATGAAGCCGCGCGGGCCGCATACGTACAGGTGCGTGCCGGCGGGCGCGGCGGCGAGCACGGCGGCGAGGTCGAAGCGTTGCCCAGGGGCGCCGTCGTCGACGTGGAGGCGGGCGCGATCGTGAAACCCGGCCGCGTTGATCCGCTCGACGAAGGCCATGCGATCGGTCGAGCGTGCGCAGTAGTGCATGTCGAACGGCATGCCGGACGAGAACAGCCGTTCCGCCATGCTGAGGATCGGCGTGACGCCGATCCCGCCCGCGAGCAACAGGTGGTGCGGGGCGTCGGGGGCAAGCGGAAACTGGTTGCGCGGCATGCCGATCCGCACGGTATCGCCCTGCCGGACTTCGTCGTGGATCGCGCGCGACCCGCCGCGGCCATCAGCATCGCGCAGCACGGCGATCTGATAACGATCGGCGTGTTCCGGGTGATTGCACAGCGAGTACTGGCGCACGAGCCCGCCCGGCAAATGCACGTCGATATGGGCGCCGGCTTCAAAGCCCGGCAACGGCGAACCGTCGTCGCTGACGAATTCGAAACCGCAGATGTCGCGCGCTTCCTGCCACTTGCGGGCCACCCGGACCGTCAATGTCGCGGCGCTCATGACGCCTCCTTGATCTGCGCGACCGGAATCACGGGCCGCTGCGGGCTCGCCGCGTTTTCTTCGGCGAGCAGTCGTTCGATCACCTTGCGCGACAGCACGCCGCCGGCGTCGATGTTGAGTTTGAGCAGCTTGCGGTCCGGCCACTGCTCGAGGTTGAGCTGCTGGCGTTCGAGCATCTCGAGATCCTCGGCGAAGATCTTGCCCTGGCCTTCGCGGATCTCGGCGGTCAGCGCGTGATCGTCGGGCCGGAAGTTGCGCGCCATGCCCCAGAAATACCAGATCGAGGTGTCCGTCTCGGGCGTGATGAAGTCGACCACGATCGACGACGCCTTCAACTCGGCCGGCGCGTCGTAGCCGCCGTGGCCCGCATGGGCGACGCCCACTTCGATCATCACGTGGCTCGGCGGCGTGAAGCGGCAGATCTGCCAGCGGTCGACCGGCACGTCGTCGGCGAGCCCGTTGCCGCGCAGCGCCATCCGCCAGAACGGCGGCGGCATCACGTTCTCCATGAAGCGGCTCGTGACGACTTCGTCGCCGCGGCTGACCGTCTTCGGCGGCGCTTCGTCGATTTCCTTCTGGCCGATGCTCGACGCATGCACGTAGGTTTCGTGCGTGAGGTCCATCAGGTTGTCGATCATCAGCCGGTAATCGCAACGGATGTGATAGAGGCCGCCACCGTGCGCCCAGGCCGGGTCTTCAGCCCAGGCCAGCGCGGGCAGTTTGGCGGGATCGGCTTCCGACGCATTGCCGGGCCACACCCAGACGAATCCGTACCGCTCGATCACCGGGAAGCTGCGAATCGGCGGGAAGCCGCCGACGCGCTGGCCCGGCATGCCGGACGCCTTGCCGTCGCAGCCCATTTCCAGCCCGTGATAACCGCACACGAGCACGCCGTCGCGCACGAATCCCAGCGACAGCGGCGCGCCGCGGTGCGGGCAGAAGTCCTCGAGCGCGGCGACCCGGCCGTCCGCCGCGCGGTAAAACACCATCGACTCGTTGCAGATCTTGCGGCCCAGCGGCTTGCCGTCGATTTCATCGGGCGTGCATGCCACATACCAAGCGTTCTTGAGAAACACGTTCGTCGTCTCCTTCGGGGCGGTGCCGCTGACACGCGGCAGTTCTTCATTCCGTGTACTGAATGAGATTCAGTGTACGCATTGAGATTGGCCGGGGCAAGGCGAGCGGTATACTGGTTTTCCCGCGAAATGGCGCGAGGCAGCGCCATGCCGTCGGCGCGCGCAACCGGTGCGCGCCGCCTATGTCATCGACTCATTCATGGAAAAAACGAATCCCGCCGACGCGCCGGCTTTCCCGCTCGACCTGTACGACGAGCCGGGGCACCTGATCCGGCGCGCGCACCAGATTGCCGTCGCGATGTTCTACGAGAAGCTGGGCCGGGACGTGACGCCGGTGCAGTACGCCGTCCTGCGGATGCTCTACGAGTGTCCGGGGCTCGATCAGGTGACGCTGGCGCAGCGGGTGGCGCTCGACACGTCGACGACGGCCGACCTCGCGGTCCGGCTCGAAGCGAAAGGATTGATCGTTCGCGAAGTGCTGCCGCGGCGTCAGCGGCGCCTGCTGCTGACACCGACGGGCGTCGAACTGCTCACGCGCCTGATTCCGTCAGTGCAGGAGCTGCGTGCCGGCCTGTTCGACGGGATGGGCGAGGAAGATTCGCAGGAACTCGTACGCCTGTTGCGCAAGTTCGTTCATTTGAATAACGAGCAGAGCCGCGCGCCGCTGCGCGTCGGCGAAGATTCGTAGCGGTCGGTTACGCGCGGCGCACGATGCGACGTGCGCCGGGCCGCGCCCTTGCGTCACGGGCGTGACGCTTCCCCTTCCAGCCGGCGCACGGCTTCCGCCACTTCATTCCTGAACCGCACGAGCGCCGCCTGTTCCGGCGCCGGCGGCTGCACGGCGGCCCACAGCATGTCGACGAGCTGCGTGGCCGTCGTTTCCGTGTCGAGCTTGCGGTGCCCGAGGATCGCATCCCACAGCACGTGCTCGATCGGCCCGAACACCATCGAGCGCAGCAGGCTCAGCGGCAGGTCGGTACGTACCTGCCCGGCTGCCTGGCCGCGCGCGAGCACGTCCATCAGCGGCGCGGTGTAGCGGCGCTGCAGCGCGGTGAGTTCGTCGCTCAGCGCATGCTGCTTCGCGCGGCCTTCCGACAGCACCAGCGCGCACAGCCCCGTGCCGTTCACCAGCATCAGCCGCAGGTGGGTGCGCACGATGAACGCGAACTGCTGCTGCACCGACGCATCCTGCGGCATCCCCTGTTCGAACGCGGCGATGTTTTCGTCGTACCAATCCGCGATGACGCGCGCGCACAGCTCGCGCTTGCCGCGGAAGTAACTGAACACCGTCGCCTCCGATACGCCCACGCGCTGCGCGATCTCGGCGGCCGTCGCATGCTCGTAACCCTTTTCGGCGAACACTTCCCGGCCGGCGCGCAGAATGTCCTGCACGCGTTGCTGGGATTTGCGCCCGGCGGGCGCGCGCGACGTGTCGGCGCGATCGGCTTTGACGGTGGCGGTCATGGTGTCGGCGGTAGCGGCTGTCATCTCGGCATGATATCTGAGTGTCACTCAAAAAACTATTGACGCCGAACCCGGCGAGGCGCGAAACTGTGCAAAATTTACGCTGTATTGGTCAATGAATCGGTGCATTCATTCGATTTGAGCGAAACTCAGAAATTAGTGGATGCCACACACTTTCTGGAGACGGAGGAGACATGATCAACCTGCCCGGTGTGCAATTCATGCTCGGTGAAGACATCGAGATGCTGCGCGACGCCGTCGCGACGTTCGCGGCGAAGGAAATCACGCCGCGCGCGGCGGAGGTCGACCGCACCGACCAGTTTCCGATGGATCTGTGGAAGAAGTTCGGCGATCTCGGCGTGCTGGGCATGACGGTGGCCGAGGAATACGGCGGCGCGAACATGGGCTACACCGCGCACATGATCGCGATGGAGGAGATCTCGCGCGCCTCGGCGTCGATCGGCCTGTCGTACGGCGCGCACTCGAACCTGTGCGTGAACCAGATCCACCGCAACGGCACCGAGGCTCAAAAGCAGAAATACCTGCCGAAGCTCGTGTCGGGCGAACACATCGGCGCGCTCGCGATGAGCGAGCCGAATGCCGGCTCGGACGTCGTCAGCATGAAGCTGCGCGCCGACAAGCGCGGCGATCGCTACGTGCTGAACGGCACGAAGATGTGGATCACCAACGGCCCCGATTGCGACACGCTGGTCGTCTACGCGAAGACCGACCTCGAAGCCGGCCCGCGCGGCATTACCGCGTTCATCGTCGAGAAGGGGATGAAGGGCTTCTCGGTCGCGCAGAAGCTCGACAAGCTCGGCATGCGCGGCTCGCACACGGGCGAGCTGGTGTTCCAGGACGTCGAAGTGCCGGAGGAAAACATCCTCGGCCAGCTCAACGGCGGCGTGAAGGTGCTGATGAGCGGCCTCGACTACGAGCGCGCCGTGCTGTCGGGCGGCCCGACGGGCATCATGGCCGCGTGTCTCGACGCGGTGGTGCCGTACATCCACGACCGCAAGCAGTTCGGCCAGGCGATCGGCGAATTCCAGCTGATCCAGGGCAAGGTCGCCGACATGTACACCACGTTCCAGGCGTGCCGCGCGTATCTGTACGCGGTCGGCCGCCACCTCGATTCGGCCGGCAGCGACCACATCCGCCAGGTGCGCAAGGACTGCGCAGGCGTGATCCTCTATACGGCCGAGAAGGCGACGTGGATGGCCGGCGAGGCGATCCAGATCCTCGGCGGCAACGGCTACATCAACGAATACCCGGTCGGCCGCCTGTGGCGCGATGCGAAGCTGTACGAGATCGGCGCCGGCACGAGCGAGATCCGCCGGATGCTGATCGGCCGCGAGCTGTTCGCGGAAACGATGTAACGCCCCACGTCACGCGAACGGAGCCCCGTCGATGCCGATCATCGAATCGAAACTGAACCCGCGCTCGGAAGACTTCCGCGCGAATGCCGCCGCGCTCGAGGCGGTCGTCGCCGATCTGCGCGCGAAGATCGAACAGCTCGCGCAGGGCGGCGGCCAGGCCGCGCGCGACAAGCACCTGGCGCGCGGCAAGCTGCTGCCGCGCGACCGCATCGCGCAACTGCTCGATCCGGGTGCGCCGTTCCTCGAGTTCTCGCAGCTCGCGGCGAACGGCATGTACAACGACGACGCACCGGGCGCGGGCGTCATCACCGGGATCGGCCGGATCGCCGGCCGCGAGTGCGTGATCGTGTGCAACGACGCGACGGTCAAGGGCGGCACCTATTACCCGGTCACCGTGAAGAAGCACGTGCGCGCGCAGGAGATCGCCGCGGAAAACCGGCTGCCGTGCGTGTACCTCGTCGATTCGGGCGGTGCGAACCTGCCGAACCAGGACGACGTGTTTCCCGACCGCGACCACTTCGGCCGCATCTTCTTCAACCAGGCGACGATGTCGGCCGCGGGGATCGCGCAGATCGCCGTCGTGATGGGCTCGTGCACGGCGGGCGGCGCGTACGTGCCGGCGATGAGCGACGAGTCGATCATCGTGAAGGAGCAAGGCACGATTTTCCTGGGCGGCCCGCCGCTCGTGAAGGCCGCGACCGGCGAGGAAGTGAGCGCCGAGGATCTCGGCGGCGGCGACGTGCATACGCGCCTGTCGGGCGTGGCCGACCATCTCGCGCAGAACGACGCGCATGCGCTGTCGATCGCGCGCAACATCGTCGATCATCTCGCGCCGAAGATCGCGGCGCCGGTCGCGCTGCGCGAGCCGAAGCCGCCGCGCTACGACGCGAAGAGCCTGTACGGCGTGATCCCGGTCGATACGCGCAAGCCGTTCGACGTGCGCGAGGTGATCGCGCGCATCGTCGACGATTCGGAGTTCGACGAATTCAAGGCGCGCTACGGCACGACGCTCGTTACCGGTTTCGCGCACATCTGGGGCCACCCGGTCGGGATCGTCGCGAACAACGGCATCCTGTTCTCCGAATCGGCGGTGAAGGGCGCGCATTTCATCGAGCTGTGCTGCCAGCGCAAGATTCCGCTCGTGTTCCTGCAGAACATCACGGGCTTCATGGTCGGCCGCAAGTATGAGAACGAAGGCATCGCGCGGCACGGCGCGAAGATGGTGACCGCCGTGTCGAACGCGAAGGTGCCGAAGTTCACGGTGATCATCGGCGGCTCGTTCGGCGCCGGCAACTACGGGATGTGCGGCCGCGCATTCGGCCCGCGCTTCCTGTGGATGTGGCCGAACGCGCGGATCTCGGTGATGGGTGGCGAGCAGGCCGCGTCGGTGCTCGCGACGGTGCGCCGCGACGGCATCGAGGCGAAGGGCGGTTCGTGGTCCGCCGAGGAAGAGGACGCGTTCAAGCAGCCGATCCGCGACCAGTACGAGCGCCAGGGCCATCCGTATTACGCGAGCGCGCGGCTGTGGGACGACGGCGTGATCGACCCGGCGCAGACGCGCGACGTGCTCGGGCTCGGCCTGGCCGCATCGATGAACGCGCCGATCGAAGACACGCGCTTCGGCGTGTTCCGCATGTAACGGCCGGGAGGGCTGACCGATGCGATACGAAACGATCAAGGTAAGCGAAGCCGGCCGCGTGGCGACCGTCACGCTCGCGCGCCCCGACGTGCGCAATGCGTTCAACGAGACGACGATCGCCGAGCTGACCACCGCGTTCGAATGGCTCGACGCGCATGAAGGCGTGCGCGCGATCGTGCTCGCCGCCGAAGGCGCCGCGTTCTGCGCGGGCGCGGACCTGAACTGGATGAAGAAGATGGCCGGCTACTCGGACGACGAGAACCGCGCCGATGCGCGCAAGCTCGCGCGCATGCTCGAGGCGATCCATCGCTGCGGCAAGCCGGTGATCGCCCGCGTGCACGGCGATGCCTACGCGGGCGGAGTGGGCCTGGTGGCCGCGGCCGATATCGCGATTGCCGCCGACGGCGTGAAGTTCTGCCTGTCGGAAGCGCGGCTCGGGCTGATCCCCGCGACGATCGCGCCGTACGTGGTGCGCGCGATGGGCGAGCGCGCGGCGCGCCGTTACTTCACGACGGCCGAGGTGTTCGACAGCGCGCGCGCGGCGTCGCTCGGCTTCATTCACGAAGCGGTGCCGGCCGATGCGCTCGACGAAACCGTCGCGAAGCTGGCCGCGACGCTCGTCGCGAACGGGCCCGACGCGGTGCGCGCGTGCAAGCGGCTCGTCGCCGACGTGGCCGGCCGCGCGCTCGACGCGACGTTGATCGAACAGACCGCCGACTGGATCGCGCGAACCCGGGCCGGCGCGGAAGCGCGCGAAGGGATTGCGTCCTTTCTCGAGAAACGCACGCCTTCGTGGCGTGAATGACGGCGTGCCCCTAACTTTCCGGACGACACCGAAGCCATGTTCGACAAGATTCTGATCGCCAACCGCGGCGAAATCGCGTGCCGCGTCGCCGCGACGTGCAAACGTCTCGGGATCGCGAGCGTCGCCGTCTATTCCGACGCGGACGCGAACGCGAAACACGTGGCCGCGTGCGACGAAGCCGTGCACATCGGCGGCTCGGCCGCCGCGGACAGCTACCTGCGCATCGAGCGCATCATCGAAGCCGCGCGTGCAACCGGCGCGCAGGCGATCCACCCCGGCTACGGATTCCTGTCGGAGAACGAAGATTTCGCGCATGCGTGCGAAGCGGCCGGCATCGTCTTCATCGGGCCGCCGGTCGACGCGATTGCGGCAATGGGCTCGAAGGCCGCCGCGAAGGCGCTGATGCACGCGGCCGCCGTGCCGCTCGTGCCCGGCTATCACGGCGACGACCAGGGCGCGGCCAACCTGCATCGCGAAGCCGACGCGATCGGCTACCCGGTGCTGCTGAAGGCGAGCGCGGGCGGCGGCGGCAAGGGGATGCGCGTGGTCGAGCGCTCCGACGATTTCCCCGCGGCGCTCGCGTCGTGCCAGCGCGAAGCCGCGAGCAGCTTCGGCAACGACCGCGTGCTGATCGAGAAATACCTGACGCGCCCGCGTCACGTCGAGGTGCAGGTGTTCGGCGACACGCACGGCAATACCGTGTACCTGTTCGACCGCGACTGCTCGGTGCAGCGCCGTCACCAGAAGGTGCTCGAGGAAGCGCCGGCGCCGGGCCTGCCCGACGACGTGCGCCGTGCGATGGGCGAAGCGGCCGTCGCGGCCGCGCGCGCGGTCGGTTATGTCGGCGCGGGCACTGTCGAATTCATCATGACGGGCGACGCGTTCTACTTCATGGAAATGAACACGCGCCTGCAGGTCGAGCATCCGGTCACCGAGATGGTCACCGGGCTCGATCTCGTCGAATGGCAACTGCGTGTCGCATCCGGCGAGCCGCTGCCGCTTCAGCAGGACGAACTGCGCGTGCAGGGTCACGCGCTCGAGGCGCGCCTTTATGCGGAGAACCCGGCGCGCGGCTTCCTGCCGTCCACGGGCACGCTGAAGCACCTGCGGCTGCCGGCAGGCGTCGAGTTCGCGATCGGCGCATCGGTGCGCGTCGACAGCGGCGTGCGCGAAGGCGATGCGATCACGCCGTTCTACGATCCGATGATCGCGAAGCTGATCGTCCACGGCGCGGACCGTGCGGAAGCGCTGGGGCTGATGCTGCGCGCGCTGCGTGCATGCGAAGTGGTCGGCCTGCACACGAATGCCGCGTTCCTGCAGCGGATCGTCGCGTGCGAGCCGTTCGCGACGGCCGATCTCGACACGGGCCTGATCGAGCGCAATCACGATGCGCTGTTCGCGCCGCAAGAGCCGCCGCGCGCGATGCTCGCGCTCGCATGCGCGGCGCTGCTCGCGCGCGAACGCGGCGCGGCCGCGCAGGGTTCGTCGCCGTGGGGCGCGCTGCCGGACTGGCGGCTGAACGGCGGCTATCGCCGCACGCTCGACTGGCATGCGGCCGAGCGCGAAGCGGACGTGACGGTCACGTACGAGGACGACGGCGCTGTCGCGCGCCTCGCGACCGGCGGCGCGGCCGCGCAACCGTTCGCGTGGACGCGTGGCGCCACGCCGCTCGATTTCGACGTGACGCTCGGCGGCGTGCGCAGCAGCGGCCGCGTGTATGCGGACGGCGACACCTTCCACGTGTTCTCGCAAGGCGCGGCCGAGACGTTCGAATGGCGCAACCTGCTCGCGCATGCGGGTGATGCGGAGCAGGGCGGCGGCCGCCTGACCGCGCCGATGCCCGGCAAGGTGATCGCGGTGCTGGTCGAGCCGGGCCAGAAGGTCGAAGCGGGCACGCCGCTGATCGTGATGGAAGCGATGAAGATGGAGCACACGATCGGCGCGCCGAGCGCGGGTGTCGTCGCGGAAGTGCTGTACGGCGTCGGCGACCAGGTTTCGGATGGCGCGCAGTTGCTGATGATGGCGGAAGGCTGAGCGGCGCCGGTTTCGCGGTATGCGGGCCGGCTGCCGCGGCTGCCGGCCTGTAAGACAGGCGTCGTGGTGCGTTGCTCGACCGACACCGCGACAGATTCGCTTCGATCGCTTCGGCAAAAACGAAGCAATGCGAATCTTTCGATTGCATTACGTCAACCTCTCGTTATCCCCTCCGCCGCGGCATGTGCGCCCCTTGCGTGCACGCGGCGCGCCTCCTTGCACGACACCATCGTGTAACACGTGATAATTAGCATCTCGCCGTCGACACGACCGGTGCGCACCCGCGCCTGTGTCAGGTCGTCACATCCACGGAGAGACGTTATGCGAAAGTCGGCCCTACGGCCTTTCGCGGTCGTTGGCCTGATCGCGCTGACCGCACTCCTCGGTGCCTGCAACGACGACCTGATCGCACCCGCCGCACCTGTGGCGCAGCAGAAGGCCGCATGCGGCGGCGGCGTGGTCGCCACCGCGCAGATGCACTGCCCGCCCGGTTTCACCGCGCCTGCTTCCTCGCCCGCTTCCTGATCCCGGCTGTTTCCACCAGAAATCCAATCAAGAGCAACCAGCATGGCCACCCATTCGCGACGCGATTTTCTGAAGTTCTCCGCCGGCCTCGCCGGCGCGACCGCCGCCACCGCACTGCTTCCCGAATCGATCCGCAAGGCGCTGGCGATCGAGCCGAATACCGTGACGGGCACGATCCAGGATGTGCAGCACATCGTCGTGTTCATGCAGGAAAACCGCTCGTTCGACCACTACCTCGGTCACCTGAGCGGCGTGCGCGGCTACAACGACCGCTTCCCGGTCACGCTGCCGAACGGCAAGCCGGTGTGGTTCCAGCCGCGGCAGGAAGACAAGACGAGCGTGATCGCGCCGTTCCGCTACGACACGACCGACCCGGGCGTCAACGCGCAGTGCATCGGCGGCCTGCCGCATACGTGGGCGACGACGCACGGCGCGATCGACAACGGCCGCGCCGACCAGTGGGCGGTGCAGAAGTCCAACATGACGATGGGCTACCACGTCCGCGACGACATCCCGTTCCACTACGCGCTCGCGGATGCGTTCACGGTGTGCGACAACTACTTCTGCTCGATCCCGGGCAACACGCACCCGAACCGCATGTACCTGATGACGGGCATGGTCGACCCGCTCGGCACGGGCGGCGGCCCGCTGCTCGACAACACCGACTACATCGACAACCAGTTCGACAAGATCAAGTTGCCGCCCTTCAGCTGGACGACTTATCCGGAGCGCCTCGAGAAAGCGGGCATCTCGTGGCAGATCTACCAGCAGGGCACCGGGTTCGACAACTTCACCGGCAACTACGGCACGAACATGCTCGCGTGCTTCAACAACTTCGTGAATGCGCCGGCCGGTTCGTCGCTGCAGACGCGCGGGATGAGCACGCGCCCGATCACGCAGCTGAAGGCCGACGTGCAGGCGAACGCGCTGCCGCAGGTATCGTGGCTGCTGCCGCCCGCCGCGTATTCGGAGCATCCGAAATTCACGCCGCTCTACGGCGCGTACTACCTGTCGACCATTCTCGATGCGCTGACGTCCAATCCGGACGTGTGGAGCAAGACCGTCCTGCTCGTCATGTACGACGAGAACGACGGCTTCTTCGATCACGTCGTGCCGCCGTCGGCACCGACGCTGCCGGGCTCCGGTATGAGCACCGTGGACGTGTCGCTCGAGCGGCACAACGTCGTGACCTCGACGCAGACGGGTACGTACACGGCCGACAACCTGCCGTACGGCCTCGGCCCGCGCGTGCCGATGTTCGTGGTCTCGCCGTGGTCGAAGGGCGGCTTCGTGTGCTCGCAGGTCTTCGATCACACGTCGGTGCTGCAATTCATCGAGAAGCGCTTCGGCGTGATGGAAACGAACATCTCGCCGTGGCGCCGCGCGATCTGCGGCGACCTGACGTCGGCGCTCGACTTCTCGAAATCGGATGCGACGCTGCCGACCCTGCCGAGCACGCAGGCGTATGTCGCGCAGGCGGACCTGCAGTGTTCGCGCGCGTCGTCGCAGACCGCACCGGCCAGCACCGCGCAGCAGGTCGTGACGGCACAGGAGCCCGGCACGCGGCCGGCGCGTGCGCTGCCGTACGAATTGCACGTGACCGGCCAGCTCCAGGCGCAAGGCTACGCGGTGACGTTCGCGAACACCGGCGCGCAGGGCGCGCATTTCTGGGTCTACGCGGGCGACCCCACCGCGATGCCGCGCCGCTACACGGTCGAAGCGGGCAAGCAGCTGACCGACACGTGGGCGCTCGATGCGAGCGGCAACTACCTGGTGAGCGTGTGGGGGCCGAACGGCTATTTCCGGCGCTTCGCCGGATCGGCCGTCGCGGATGCCGGCGCGAAGCCTGAAATCACGCCGTGTTACGACACGGCCAACGGCGACGTGTACGTGACGATCGCCAACGCGGGCGCCGGCACGCTCGCGGTCACGGCGACCGATGTCGCGTACGGCGGCGCACCGCGCACGTTGACGGTTCCGGCGGGGCAGCGCGTCGAAGCGCACTGGGATCTGTCGTGCAGCAGCCACTGGTACGACCTGCAGTTCGCGGTGGCCGGGAACGCCGGCTGGACGCGCCGCATCGCGGGGCACGTCGAAACCGGCAAGGCCAGCATCACCGACCCGGCCGCCGTGGCGCCGACGACCGCGGCGATCTGACGGCAATCCATGCGTGCCGGCTCCGCGCCGGCACGCGACGAGCGCATGTCAGAAACGAAAAAGGCGCCGCGCGGCGCCTTTTTCAGTCAGGTACACAAAATCAGATGGGGCGAAAAACTGCGTATTGATCGCCATCGAGTTTTTCCAGGTACCGGGAATCATGGAGCGTCAGGTTGACCGGCTGGAGAAATTTCTCGTCGGCGGCCTCGTGTTCGTTGCTGGCGCGCGTATTGAACAGGCTCGAAGCATTTGCGGAGTTCACGAGAGAATCGAGGCGCGGTGCGTTCCAGTCGAGGTGCCCCCTGAGCAAGTAGAAGTGCATGATCCCGCATTGCTGATGGGCCCAGAAGTCATGCCACATGAATGAATCGGGCCGCCACACGGAGTTGTGGCTCTCGAAGTACGATGCGCTGCTCATCGGCATGCATTCGGGGGTCGAGATGATGATGTATCGCGATCGATAGTTGAGAAACTCCAGTAGATCGCGACCGTGGGAGTGGCGCATGTGCTCGATGACATCGCCCAGGATGATCGTGTCGTACGAGTCGCCGGACCGTTCGTACAGCGTGTCGCTGACGCCGGAAATGATGTCGTCGTAGCCGTTCTCGATCAGGAACGGATGGGTCTCTTCATCACATTCCAGCGCCGTGAAACGGCAATCGGGCACGATCTTCCTGAGCAGGCGCCCGTATTTCCCGCCCCCGGCCCCGACATCCAGAATCCTGCCCGGGTTGATCGACTTGACCAGATGCTGCGTGAGTTGATCGAAGGTTGGCCACGAATACCCGATCTGTTCCACTTTGATCTCCCGTCAAGGCTGGTTTGAAAAATTGATCGTAGCGATGTCACAGCGTTGCTGCGAGGTCGTTTTCTGTCCACCCTGGATGCCGACACCGTGCGGCAACCCGGGTGGCGCGGCGGGTCGCACGAGTATCGCACAACCGTCTCGCGGACTTGCGCGTGCCTGCCCGGCGCTGACCATCCCTGACAGTATGCGGCGGGCACTCCGCTAGAATGCCGGGTTGCCGGCGGCGTGCGCCGCTTGACGCGGGCGGCGCTTCGCGCGCTACACTGCATCCATTCCATCCCCATCCAACTTCCCATCCCGCCGACGATGACATCCCCTGTCCTGAACGGCCTGCGCATCGGTATCACGATCGGACTGCGTGCCCCTGACGAAAGCCTGTGGATCAACGGCATCAAGCAGAACGCGCTGTTTCTCGCGAAGCTGCTGATGGCGTCGCCGCACGGCTACCGCGTGACGCTGGTCAACACCACCGACGTACCGCTCACCGATGCATTGCCGTGGGATCGCAGCGTGTACGACACGCGCGCATTCGCCGAGATGAAGGATGCGCTCGACGTGGTGATCGAGCTGGGCGGGCAGATCGACGGCGAGCAGACGGCCTACCTGAAGGCGCGCGGCGCGAAGCTCGTCAGTTACTGCTGCGGTGTCGAGTACATCAACGCGATGGAATCGATGCTGTTCGGCCGCAGGCTGTGGGATTCGCTGTTCATCAACCGCGGCTACGACGAGGTGTGGGCGATTCCGCAGATCGCGCCGTCGTCGCTGCCGTTCCTGCAGTCGCTGCGCCGCTGCCCCGGGCGCGTCGTGCCGTTCGTGTGGGACCCGATGTTCCTGAGCGCGCGCGCGCAGTCGCTGCCGGAGCACGGCGAATACCGGCCGCGCAGCGAGCCGGGCAAGCGGCTGACGGTGATGGAGCCGAACCACGACGTCGTGAAGTTCTGCGTGTATCCGATGCTGATCATCGACGAAGCGTATCGCCGCGATCCGGATGCGATCTGCTTCACGCACGTGACGAACGCCGATCGCCTCGCGCACGACAGCCCCGAATTCGTGATGCTGATGAACTACCTGGACATTGTGCGCGCGGGCAAGGCGAGTTTCGTCGGGCGCTTCGATACGCCGCTGTTCCTGGCCGACCTGACCGATATCGTCGTGTCGCACCAATGGTCGAACCCGCTCAACTATTTCTATTTCGACGTGTGCTGGCAGGGCTATCCGCTCGTGCACAACGCGAGCCTCGCGCCCGATCTCGGCTACTACTATCCGGACAACGACGTGCAGCAGGGCGCCGATGCGCTGCTGCGCGCGCTGCATACGCACGATGACGACTGGGAGGCGTACACGCGGCGCCAGCGCGACATCCTGAGCCGCTATACGTCGGCGAATCCCGCGCTCATTGCCGAATACGACACCCTGCTCGCGAACCTGGTCGGCGCATCGGCCGCGTAAGGCCCGATTTTTCTCGCGGCGCACACGTTGCGCCGCGGCCCGCCATCGGGATTGTCCCGCCCTAATGTCTGACGAAATAATGCCGTTAAAAAAGAAACCGCCGAACCCGATCGGTTCGACGGTTTTCGAAGGCACGAATTTGACGGCTCCGAGGGAAGTCCGTCGGAAATCATTTTATAGGTTAACAAGTATTTAAGATTGTTAAAAATGGTTTGATCGATAATCGTCATATGATTTAAATTGATATTATCGATTAACGGTTGTTCGATTCTGTTTAGAAATTTAATAATTCGTTTGAAACGGGAAAATTGAGCGCTGCGATGATCGAATGACGTGCGGCAGCCGATTTGCTGCGATGCGCAAGCCGGGCCGCCAGCCTTCACGGCGAGTTCGGCGACGGGCGAGGGCGCTGCCTCGCGGGCCGGCATTTATCTGATTAATTGAAGGCTTTCGAATTTGCGAGGCATGCAAATTACGCGAGAATTGATTCGGGCAAGGATGTTTAGGTGGTTTGAATAAACAATATCCGGATCGGGTTTAAGTAATTTGCGTTAGTGTGACCTGTCGCACAATCGGTATCGCGCATGCGTGGTGTATTCCAGTAACTGAATATCGTTGAAAATATCGAATTTGACGGCGCGCCGAAGCGAAAAGTACGCTCCCCGGAAAAGATCGACATAACAGGATGGGCCGGGTAGGCGGCGGAGCACGTCATGATCGGTTTGCTCCGCATGTTTGTTGAGGTCGAGCCGCGATCGGCGGCTCGCCATTTGCCGGAGCGCCGGATGAATGCGGTCGAAGCTCGCCAGGAGGCGAATCGGGAAGCGAATCGTGACGAAATCGATCTCGTGTTCGGCGCCCCCGACGATCATCCCGACCTCGCGTCGGTACGCAGTTTCGTGGAGAGCCGGCTCGCGTTCGCGCAAGAGCCCGTGTGCCGGGCCGACCTGTCGGGCGGTGTGCTGTACCAGGAATGCCTGGCGCGATTGCGGTGGGGCGAGCGCGATGCGCTGCCGCCGGTCGCGTTCCTGCCGCGCCTCGAGGCGCTCGGGCTGATGCGGTGGTTCGACCGGCTCGTGGTCGGCCGGACGATCGACGCGCTGCGCGCCGATCCGGCTGCCGTCTACGGCTGCAATGTGGCGGCGGCGAGCGCGGTCGTCGACGATGCGTGGCTGGCCATCTTCAGGCGGCTCGAGCGCGAGCCGTCGGTCGCGGCGCGGCTGGTGGTCGAGATCACGGAGACGGGGCCGCTGAATCCCGTCGCGGGTCGTTCGTTCGTGAACCGCTTTCGGCAGACCGGATGCCGCATCGCGATCGACGATTTCGGGGTTGGCTTCAGCGCATTGAACAACCTGGTGGTCGGCAATCCCGACATCGTGAAGCTTGACCGGTCGATCCTGTCGATGATCAAGCGCAACGCGATCGGCCGCTACCAGTTCCGCAGGCTGATCGCGTTCGCGCATGAAGGTGCGCGGCACGTCGTCGTCGAAGGCGTGGAGAGCGAGATCGACCGGCAGATCATCGTGGATGCCGGCGTCGCCTGGGCGCAGGGCATCCGTTTTTCATGGCGGTCGCCGGCCGCCGCGTGACGGCGCGGAAACCGGTGGGTGGCGTGCACGACGCACGCCGGTGTCGGGCGTGGCCGGCGCGTGGCCGGGACGAATCGCAAAGGGGCATGGGCATGGCGGGGACGAAGGCCGGAAGCGGAACGGGCACGCAGGCAGCCGGTGCGCGCGAACTCGTCGCGATCGCCGAGCTGGCCGACATGCTGTGGCAGCTGGGCGCCGAATCGACCGAAGTGCCGATCGACGTCGCGCCGTATCTCGACGGACTGAAAACCATTGCGCGCCGCATCCAGCGGATGACGCCGCTCGACGCCGGCGGCCGCGAACTGGCCGCGCGCCACTATTACGCGGGTGTCATCGCGGGCGCGTGCGGCGACGATTCGGCGATCGCGCGCGGCGTGTCCGACAGCCTCGTCAAGCAATCCGGCGGCATCAGCCGGCGGGTCGCGCACTGCTTCGCGGTGCTCGCGCGGACGGGCCGGCGGCATGGCCGTGTGTTCGCCGCGCAGAGCGGCGACCGGGTGCTGGTCTAGCGCCTGTTCACGCCGGTCGCGGGCGCCGGCGCGGCGCGATGCGCGCGGCCCGCGTCGATCTCATCGTCGCGTAACGGCCCGGACGCGCGCCAAACCGGTCAATCCTTCCCGAATCCGCCGAGCACGAACGCCATCGCGCGGTCGACCGCGTCGTCCCATCGGCCGACGTGCGCGGCGCGCACGATCCGGACGCCCGGATAGAGGGCGGTGCGCGAGCCGGTTTCCCAGCGCGCGTCGGCTTTCGGGCTGAGCAGCAGCACGGCCGGCACGCCGAGCGCGCCGGCGAGATGGACGTGCGCGGTGCAGGTGGTCACCACCGCGTCGAGCGCGAGCATCAGCGCCGCCAGGTCGCTGAAATCGCCGATCGCGTGATGCGGGAAGGTCACCGGCAGGTCCGATTGCTCGGACTGCGCGGACAGGTCGCGGTTGATGCAGTACGCGGCGTGACCGTGCAGCCGCGTCAGCGGTGCGAGGTCGCGCAGGCTGGCCGCGCGATGGAAGCGCGCGTCGCTTTCGTCGCGCCCGCGCCAGTTGAGCCCGATGCGACGCGTGCCGGCGGCATGGCCGTCGCGCGACACGCGCTCGCGCCACGCGGCCGCATGCCCGGGCGGGCAGGACAGGTACGCGCCCGCCGATCCTCCCTTGGGTACCGGCGCATAGCCGAACTGCGCGGCGAGCACCAGGAACGAACACCAGTAGTCGTGTGCGATCTGCGACGTGTCGATCCACGCGCCGTGCGCGCCGATGAATTCGATGTGCGGGAACGTGTGACGCATCAGGCCCGTCAGCGCGTCCGGAACGACGACGGTCACGCTCGTGCAGCCGAGCGTGTCGAGCGCATGCAAGTAGCGTGCGTACTGGAGCTGATCGCCGACACCGCCGTAGCTGAGCACCAGCAGCCGCTTGCCCTGCAGCGGCTGGCCCTGGTAGAGCCGCTCCGTCGGCAGCCCGAACTGCGCGGCCGTCAGGACGTTTTCGCTCGCGATGGTGGCGCAGGCCGCTTCGTCGCGCCGGCCGGCGCGCAGCAGCAGCATCGAACGCATCAGCTCGATGCGGCCGCGCGTCGCGTCGGGCAGCGCATCCGGATCGCCGAAGCGTTCGAGCGCCGCGAGCCCGGCGTCGGGTGCCCCGGCAAAGCCGTAGCACGACGCGAGTTGCAGCGCGATCGCATCGTCGTCGAGCCCGCGGCCGCGCGCGCGTTGCCAGCGGTCGATCGCGTGCCCCCACTCGCAGCGCGACTCATGGTCGAGTGCGCGGTTCCAGTGCGTTTCAGGCGCGTCGGTGTCGGCGGCTGCGTCGGGGGGCGCATCGACGTCGGCCGGCGACGCGACGGCGATCGGTTCGATCGAGATGACCAGCCGCTGCCTGTCCCAGCGCGCGTTCGGCACGCAAAGCAGGTTCAGCGGGTCCATCCGGTAGAACGTGTAGTCGAGGCCGGCAAAGGTGGCGATGATCGGCGCCTCGCCGACTTTCCAGTATTCGACCCAGCACCAGGGCAGGTGCGTCTCGATCAGACGGCGCGCGCCGCGCAGCGCGTCGATCTCCATGCCTTCGATGTCGAGCTTCAGGAAATCCAGCCGCGGCAGGCCGAGCGCGTCGAGCCTGACGACCGGCGTCGGCGTGCCGCCTTCCGCGTGCGCGCCGACGAGCGACACCTGGCCGAAGTCGGCATCCTGCCCGTAGTCGACGTCGGGCACCTTCATCGTGCCGTTGGCGCCGGCGAGCCCCATGTTCAGCAGATGGACGTTGTCGAGCTGGTTGAGCGCGACCGTGCCGCCGAGCGCATGGAACAGCGTGCGCTGCGGCTCGAACGCGTACACGCGGCCGCCGCGCGCATGCAACCGGTGGGCGATCGGCACGCACACGAGCCCCGCATTCGCGCCGCCGTCCACGGCGATCGCATCGTCCGGCAACTGGTCGATCACCTTCAGGATCGTGTCGAGCTCATCCTGGATGTGCGGCCGCCCGGTCTTGATCAATGCTTCGGCCTGGTACGCGCAGTGCCGGTTGATGACGAACGGACCGTGAATCGAATCGATCACGACGAAATTGCGGACGGTCTGATTCATGGGCGGTAGCGGGGGCGAATGAGGTCAGCCGAGTGCGCGGCCGGCGAACAGGTGCTGGATCTGCGCGGAATACGCTTGGACGTTGTGCGCGGCGAGCGTGTCGACCTGGTGCAGGCAGCGGCGTGCCGCGGCGGCGTATTCGTCGAGCCGCGTGTCGTGCGTCTGCGCGGCGGTCGCGATCGCACGCGCGGCGTCGAAGATCTCGAAATCCGGATAGTAATAGCCGACGTCGCGCAGGAACGGCGAGTTGTGCACGAGCGGGTAGTTGCCGTACAGCGCGTCGTACAGCAGGTAGTTGAGGCCGTTTTCCCAGTGGTGGGACACGACGATGTCGGTGTGATGCGCGGCCCACGCGACGAACGGCGCGCGCACGTCGGCGGTCGCCTTGCCGTCGCGCACCATCTCGAGCCCGAGCGCGAGATGCTTGAAGGCGACGTTTTCCTTCTTGTCGAACGTGTTGGTCATGTACACGTGCTCGACGAGTTCCGGATGCTCGACGTAGCACGCGTTGGCGGCGAGCATCGGCACGATCGAGCTTTTCACGACGTTCAGGTTCGGCTCGAAGAACGCGATGCGTTTCGCGGGGCCGTGGTTCCGATAACCGAAGCGCGCCTTCAGCTCAGGATCGGCGTCGAGGCTGCGCTCGATGAAATACGGCGACCAGATGTGCGGCAGCTCGATCACCGGCGCGCGGTACACGGCCTGGAAATACGCGGCGCACGTGTGCATGTGCTGCGGGTTGGTCCAGATCTCGTCGAACTGCACGCGGTGCGGGTTCGGCCGCCACGAGTTCTTCTCGAAGTTGATCGTCTCGACGGCGATCACGTAGTCGTTGCCGAAGCGGTACGACACGCACTTGCCGCCGCGTCGGCGCACGGCGTCGGTGTGCGTCGAGTCGACGAACGCGTTCATCTCGATCAGCAGGTCGGTCTGGTGGACGACGGCAGACAGCGGCCGCAGCGCGTCGCCGAACGCGTCCATCATCAGCGCCTGCGGATACTCGGTCACGCCTTCGTCGTGCGCGAGCCAGACCTCGCCGATCAGCGGCGACTGCTTCAGCAGCATGTACAGGTACACGCAGTGCTGGTTCGCGCCGTTGTACCAGATCGACTGCGTCGAGTCGCGCTGCACGTTCATCGTTATCGCGACATTGAGTTTCATGACGGCTCCGTGGTGCGGGCGTTGCGCGGGTTACGACGTGTAGTTTTGCGACGAGCGCGGCACATAGCCGGTCAGGCGCCAGTGGCCGTCATCCTCGCGGCGAAAGCTCAGCTTCTCGAACATGGTCGCGCCGCTCATCAGCGTCGTCGCGTAATCGACGTTCGCGTAGAGCCCGTCGGGTGTCGTCGACGCGTTGGTGTAGCGGATGCGCGTGATCTGCGCCCAGCCGCGATGACGCACCGCGCCGACCGACTGGCGCGCGCGCTGCATGTCCGACGCGAACTGGTCCTGCTTGATGCGCGCCTTCACGAACGCGGCGGCATCGGTCCACACGGCGTTGTACTGGCCGGCGTCGAGCTGCTTGAACACGGCGTCCGAGTCGCGGAGCAGCGCGTCGGCCGATTCGCCGTCGGCTTGCGCATGCGCGCCGATCGCGATCGATGCGACGGCGCAGCCGATCAGCCATTTGGCGCGGGTGAGGGACGTGCGTGCGGTCATGTCCGAGTCCGGAAAAGGGCGGTGCGTCACGCGTCGCGATAGAGGGTGGCGATCGCGTCCGTGTAGGCGGCGACGTTCTCGGGGTTGTAGATGCTCACGGAGCTGAGCACGTGCTTCGACTGCTCGCGGTACGCTTCCAGGTTCGCGTCGTGCTCGGCGAACGCCTTCAGCAACGCACGGCCGCCGGCCTGGCAGTCGAAGTCCGGATAGAAATACCCGGCCTTGCCGAGGAACGGCGAGTTGTGGATCAGCGGGTAGTCGCCGTACAGCAGCTCGTAGTACAGGTAGTTCTGCGCGTTTTCCCACGTGTGCGACACCACCGCGTCGCCGAATGCGGCCATGAACTCGTACACCGCGTAGCGGCTCTCGAACGTCGTGACTCCGTGGTTCACGATGTCGAGGCTCTTCGCGAAATGGACGAACGTCGCATGTTCCTTCAGGTGCAGCGTGTTGCATACGCGCACGAACTCGAGGAAATCGGGCTTCGCGCGATACGCCTCCTCGGTCACCAGCATCGGGATGACGCTCGTCTTCACCATGCAGATGTTCGGCTCGAACATCGTCACGCGCCAGCGCGGCTTGCCGGGTTCATAGCCGAACGACAGCCCGGCACCGAGCGTCGCGCGCGCCTTGTCGAACAGCATCGGGTGCCAGATGTGCGGAACGATCGTGACGGGCGCGCGCAGGCCCGTCTGGTAATAGTGCAGGCACGAGCGCTCGAATTCGGGAATCGTCCACACGGCATCGTACGGCGCGCCCGAGAACAGGAAACCCGACGGCTTGTTGAACATCGCGCGCTCGATGTCGATCACGTAGTCGTTGCCGACCCGCATCGTGACGACCTTGCCGCCGCGCTCGCGGAATGCGCGCAGGTAATCCGCGCCGAACTGCGCGCTCATTTCGATCAGCACGTCGCAGCGCTGCAGTGCTTCGTCCATCGACAGGAGCGGCACGTCCCATTCGCCGAGCATCATCTGCGGATCGGCGACCTGTTCGCCGCCGTTCACCATCACGGCTTCCGCGACGAGCGGCGACTGGCGCAGCAGCAGGATCAGCAGCAGGCAGTTCTGGAAAATGCCGTTTTCCCACAGCGACTGGCCGGCGCCGCGCACGAACAGCGACACGCCGACGACGAGACGCTTGCCCTCGCCGGGCGCTTGACGGGCATTGGAGTCCGACATGCGTATTCTCCGGTTCAGGCGACCAGACGCGAGACGAACGCGTCGAGGTTCGCGGGGTTGTCGATCGAGACCGACTGCAGCAGCCGGCCGGCCTTCGCGCGGTAGTCGTCGAGACGTTCGTCGTGATGCAGCCACGCGTCGAGCAGCGCACGGCCGCCCGCGGCGGAATCGAAGTCCGGGTAGTAATAACCGGCGTCGCCGATCAGCGTCGAGTTGTGGATCAGCGGATAACCGCCGTACAGCACGTCGTAATACAGATAGTTCTGCCCGTTTTCCCAGTGGTGCGACACGACTGCATCCGCGTGGCGCGCCATGAAGCCCGGCAGGTCGAGGCGCGGCTCGAAGGTCGCCTTGTGCTGGCGCACGAGATCGAGGCTGTTCGCGAAGTGCACGAAGGTCGGATGCTCCTTCATGTGCAACGAGTTCACGACGAACATGTGCTGAACCGCGTCCGGACGCGCACGGTAGAACGCGTCGCACGCGAGCATCGGATAGTGGCAGGACTTGGCGACCGAGATGTTCGGCTCGAGCATCGCGAGGTACCACGGGCGGCGGCCGGGCCGATAGCCGAACGTCGCGCCTTCCGCGGCGAGCGCGGCGATGCGCCGATCGAGGAAGTACGGCGACCAGATGTGCGGCATCAGGTGGACGGGCGCGCGCAGGATCGTCCGCAGCATCGGCGCCGCGGTCTTGTCGTATTGCGGCAGCAGCCAGACTTCGTCGAACGGTGCGCCGTTGAAGACGTGTCCCGACGGCTTCCCGAAGATCGGGGTTTCGCACAGGCCGGCGTACACGTGCCCGCAGAAGAACGCGGCGATTTTCTTGCCGAGCGCCTTCATGTGTCGGAGCCACTCCACCGGCAGCTGCGCGCCCATTTCGATCACGACGTCGAGTTCGTGCGTGACGTCGGAGGGTTTCACGAGCGGGATGTCGAGGCCGTCGAGTTCGAGGCCGGCCGGCAGCGCGTTGGCGTCGCCGCCGTTCAGGAAGTAGACCGGGCCGACGCGATCCGAGCGCTTGAGCATCATCGCGAGGAACGCGATGTTCTGGTGGATGCCGTTTTCCCAGATCGCCTGGCCGTCGCGCGCAAACAGCGAGATGCCGACCGCCGGCCGTTGCTTGCGGGTGCCGCCCGAGGCGGCTTCATTGATGTCCGTCACCGGTTGGTTTCCTCTGCGGCGTCGTGCGTCCGGGCATCGCGTCGAGCGTCTGGCCTGGAAGCGGCGCGCCGTGGATTGTCATGGTTGCATTTGCGCCGGTGCGCCGCGGCGGGCGAATCGGGCGACCTGGTTCGCGAGGGCGGCAGCCGGTTTCCGGCGTGTCATCGGGCACGCCTGGCACGGCGCGTGATTCGGACAGGTTGCCCCGGCGACTGTCTGCGGCGATTGTGGCACGGAAACCGCCGGTTTTGGCGGGACGTGACGAACTTTGACATAGCCGCCGGTCAACGGGAGCAGGGCGCCGGCGAAGCGGCGCCCGGGGCGTCCGGCGGGGAGCGGGGGCGGGTCCCGCGCGGCGCTGACGGCCGGCCGGATCGGGGCGCCGCGCGCGGCGGCGGCCCGCTCAGTGCTGCAGGCGGATTTCGACGCGGCGGTTGCTGGCGCGGCCTTCGGGCGTCGCGTTCGACGCGACCGGGTCGGCCTTGCCGCGACCCGAGACCGTCAGCGAATCGGTCTTCAGGCCGTGTGCCTTCAGATAGGCCGCGACGGATTCGGCGCGGCGCTTCGACAGCGCGAGATTGTAGTCGTCGCTGCCCACCGAATCCGTAAAGCCGGTGACGCTCACCTGCGAGTACGTGTGGTCGGCGCGCTCGCTCAGCAACCGGTCGAGCGATTCGCGCGCGGTCGGGGCGAGCGTCGCGTGGTCGGTGGCGAACAGCGCGTCGCCCGACAGGTTGACCTGTTCGACGACGGCTGCCGCCGGCGCGGCGGCCTGCGCCGCTTGGACCGGCGCCGCGCCGCACTGGAACACGAGCGTCGCGGGATCGGACTTGTCGCGCAGCGCGCGGGCCGAGTCGACGGCGCGCACGGGCTCTTCGCCGCAGATCTTGCGGGCGGCCTTCATGCAGGTCTCCGGGCCCGACAGCAGGCCGTGGCAGTCCACCTGGAAGGTGCGCACGCCGTCGCGCGGCTGCAGTTCGGAGGCGCTGAAGGTCGGGCCGGATGCGGTCGAGCACGCGGCGAGGGCCGTTGCGGAAAGTGCGAGCGCAAGAGCGAGTTTGTTCACGGTTACATCCTCAAAACTTGGGTTGACTGAAGCCCGCCACGGGTTGCGCGGCGGGCTCGTCCGGCCGTCGGGGCCGCCGCAGGCCGTCCGGCTGGCGAGCCGGGCGGCCTGGCGGCGCGACGTGTTACTTCCACTGGTACAGCATGCCGGCACCGATCACCTTCTGACCGCCGCTGAAACCGCCGTTGATCGACGCCTTCAGGTTCTCGGTAATGCGCGCCTGCATGTTGACCGCCATCGCCTTCTGGCCGAGGAAGGTCGACGTGCCCACGCCCATCCCGAAGTTGGCGTCGCGATCGAGCTGCGGGATCGACGCCATCGCGCCGACGGCCGCGATACCCTGCTTCGCCATCTGGTCGGTCTGCTGCAGTTGCGAACCCAGCGAGTTGATCTGCGCCTGCTGGCCCGACAGTGCCGTCGACAGCGTCGTCTGCACCTGCGTCAGCTGGTTCACGTTCACCGCGTCGGTGCCTTGCGTACCCGGCGCGACGTTCGTGATCTGGCGCTGCTGCTGGTCGTTGCCGACCGACACCACGTTCGAGCGACCGCCGTCGTTCGAATTCGCACCGATCGCCACCGAGTTCGAACCCGCGGTGACGGTCGGGACGTCGGTGCCCTTGCCGTTCATGTCGGCCGCGATGCCGTTGTTGTTGGCGGCGCGCGTCGTGTTGTTGTTGATCGACGTCGACAGCTGGTTCAACTGATTGTTGATGTTCGTCACGCC
This sequence comes from Burkholderia sp. 22088, assembly GCF_052045915.1. Taxonomy (NCBI): domain Bacteria; kingdom Pseudomonadati; phylum Pseudomonadota; class Betaproteobacteria; order Burkholderiales; family Burkholderiaceae; genus Burkholderia; species Burkholderia sp. 22088. The sequence goes on along the minus strand of NZ_JBQEPY010000006.1, from coordinate 370,180 downwards.
GGTCGACAGCGATGCCACGTTGCTGTTCGTCGTGCTCAGGCCGGTGGACAGCGAACCGAGGCCCGTCGAGGTCGACGTCGACAGCGAGTTGACGTTGCTGTTCGTTGTGCTCAAGCCAGTCGACAGCGAGTTGATCGCGGTCGAGGTCGACGTGGACAGCGAGGCCACGTTGCTGTTCGTCGTGCTCAGGCCCGTCGACAGCGAGTTGATGCCGGTCGACAGCGATGCGACGTTCGATGCGGTGGACGTCGACAGCGCGTTGACCGCGTTGTTCGTCGCGTTGAGCTGGCTGCCGTTGATCGCGTCCGTGCTCGTGGCCGAGATCCGGCCGGCGGCGACGTTCGTGATCTGGCGTTCCGCACCCGGTGCGCCGACGCTCACCACGCCGACCGGCGAGCTGCCCGCGAAGAAGTACGTGACGCCGCCGATCGTGGCGCTCGACGTGCCGACTGCGGCACCCGTGACCGAGTTCGCGCCGAGTGCGATCGAGTTGGCGACGTTGGCTTGCGCGTTCGTGCCGAAGGCGAGCGCATCGGCGGCCGTGGCCTTGGCAGCCGAGCCGTAGGCCTGCGCACCGACGGCGCTGGCCGTCGACTGGTTGCCCAGCGCGATCGTGTTGTCCGCGGTGGCCTGGTTCGAGCTGCCGAGGGCGAGTGCGCTGGCGCCGTTCGCGGTGTTCGCGTTGCCGAGCGCCACTGCGCCGTTGCCGGTCGCCGTGTCGTTCGCGCCCAGTGCGACCGCGCCGGTGCCCGTCGCGATGCTCGGGTCGCCGATCGCGACTGCGCCGTCGCCGGTTGCCGTGTTGCCGGAGCCGATCGACACGGCCTTGCCGCCCGTGGCCGATGCGTTCTGGCCGATCGCGACCGCGCCTGCCGACTGCGCGTTCGAACCGTCGCCGACTGCCACGCTGCTCGCGCCTGCCGCGCTGGCGTTCACGCCGGCGGCGAGTGCGTTGGTGCCGGTGGCGCCCGTGTTGTCGTAGTTGGCCTGCTGCGTGCCGTTGTCGTTGACGCTGTAGTAGTGCGTCTTCGCGGCGTTGATCGCGGTCGAGGTCGAAGTCGACAGCGACGACACCGAGCTGTTCGTGCTGCTCAGGCCGGTGGACAGCGAGCCGATGCCGGTCGACGTCGAGGTGGACAGCGACAGGATCGTGCTGTCCGTGCTGCTCAGGCCGGTGGACAACGAGCTGATGCCGGTCGAGGTCGACGTGGACAACGACGTGATCGAGCTGGTGGCCGAGGAGAGGCCGGTCGACGTGGAGGTCGACAGCGAGCTGATCGAGCTGTTCGCCGAGGACAGGCCCGTCGAGGTCGAGGTCGACAGCGACGACACCGAGCTGTTCGTGCTGCTCAGGCCAGTGGACAGCGAACTGATGCCGGTCGAGGTCGACGTGGACAGCGAGGTGATCGAGCTGTTCGCCGAGGACAGGCCGGTCGAGGTCGAGGTCGACAGCGACGACACCGAGCTGTTCGTGCTGCTCAGGCCGGTGGACAACGAGCTGATGCCGGTCGAGGTCGACGTGGACAGCGACGTGATCGAGCTGTTCGCCGACGAGAGGCCGGTCGAGGTGGAAGTCGACAGCGAGGTGATCGAGCTGTTCGCCGAGGACAGGCCCGTCGAGGTCGAAGTCGACAGCGACGTGATCGAGCTGTTGGCCGACGAGAGGCCCGTCGACGTGGAGGTCGACAGCGAGGTGACCGAGCTATTGGTCGACGAGAGGCCGGTCGAAAGCGAGCCGATCGAGCTGGTGGCCGACGACAAGCCAGTCGAGGTCGAAGTCGACAGCGAAGTGATCGAGCTGTTGGCCGACGAGAGGCCCGTCGACGTGGAGGTCGACAGCGAGGTGACCGAGCTATTGGTCGACGAGAGGCCGGTCGACAGCGAGCCGATCGAACTGGTGGCCGACGACAAGCCGGTCGAGGTCGACGTCGACAGCGAAGTGATCGAGCTGTTGGCCGAGGAGAGGCCGGTCGAGGTCGACGTCGACAGCGAAGTGATCGAGCTGTTCGCCGACGAGAGGCCGGTCGAGGTCGAGGTCGACAGCGAATCGATCGAGCTGTTGGCCGACGACAGGCCGGTCGACGTCGAAGTCGACAGCGAAGTGATCGAGCTGTTCGCCGACGAGAGGCCGGTCGAGGTCGAGGTCGACAGCGAATCGATCGAGCTGTTGGCCGACGACAGACCGGTTGAGGTCGAAGTCGACAGCGAAGTGATCGAGCTGTTAGCCGACGACAAACCGGTCGACGTCGAGGTCGAAAGCGACGTGATCGAGCTGTTGGCCGACGACAGGCCGGTCGAGGTCGAAGTCGAAAGTGACGTGATCGAGCTGTTAGCCGACGAGAGGCCCGTCGAGGTCGAGGTCGACAGCGAATCGATCGAGCTGTTAGCCGACGACAGACCGGTCGAGGTCGAGGTCGAGAGCGACGTGATCGAGCTGTTGGCCGACGACAGGCCGGTCGAGGTCGAAGTCGAAAGCGACGTGATCGAGCTGTTAGCCGACGAGAGGCCCGTCGAGGTCGAGGTCGACAGCGAATCGATCGAGCTGTTAGCCGACGACAGACCGGTCGAGGTCGAGGTCGAGAGCGAAGTGATCGAGCTGTTAGCCGACGACAGACCCGTCGAGGTCGAGGTCGACAGCGAAGTGATCGAGCTGTTGGCCGACGAGAGACCCGTCGAGGTCGAAGTCGACAACGAAGTGATCGAGCTGTTGGCCGACGAGAGGCCGGTCGAGGTCGACGTGGACAGCGAGGTGATCGAGCTGTTAGCCGAGGACAGACCCGTCGAGGTCGAAGTCGACAGCGAAGTGATCGAGCTGTTGGCCGACGAGAGGCCGGTCGAGGTCGAAGTCGACAGCGAAGTGATCGAGCTGTTAGCCGACGAGAGGCCCGTCGAGGTCGAGGTCGACAGCGAATCGATCGAGCTATTCGCGGACGACAGACCGGTCGAGGTCGAGGTCGAGAGCGAAGTGATCGAGCTGTTAGCCGACGACAGACCCGTCGAGGTCGAGGTCGACAGCGAAGTGATCGAGCTGTTGGCCGACGACAGACCCGTCGAGGTCGAAGTCGAGAGCGACGTGATCGAGCTGTTAGCCGACGACAAACCCGTCGAGGTCGAGGTCGACAACGAATCGATCGAGCTATTGGCCGACGACAATCCGGTCGAGGTCGAAGTCGACAGCGACGTGATCGAGCTGTTGGCCGACGAGAGACCCGTCGAGGTCGACGTGGACAACGACGTGATCGAGCTATTCGCGGACGACAGACCGGTCGACGTCGAAGTCGACAGCGAGGTGATGGAGCTGTTAGCCGACGACAGACCCGTCGAGGTCGAGGTCGACAACGACGTGATCGAGCTGTTGGCCGACGAGAGGCCGGTCGACGTGGAAGTCGACAACGACGTGATCGAGCTGTTAGCCGACGAGAGGCCGGTCGACGTGGAAGTCGACAGCGACGTGATCGAGCTGTTAGCCGACGAGAGGCCGGTCGACGTGGAAGTCGACAGCGACGTGATCGAGCTATTCGCCGACGAGAGGCCGGTCGACGTGGAGGTCGACAGCGACGTGATCGAGCTGTTAGCCGACGAGAGGCCGGTCGACGTGGAAGTCGACAGCGACGTGATCGAGCTGTTAGCCGACGACAGGCCGGTCGACGTGGAAGTCGACAGCGACGTGATCGAGCTGTTAGCCGACGACAGACCCGTCGACGTGGAAGTCGACAGCGAGGTGATCGAGCTGTTGGCCGACGACAGACCGGTCGACGTCGAAGTCGACAGCGAGGTGATCGAGCTGTTGGCCGACGACAGACCGGTCGACGTCGAAGTCGACAGCGACGTGATCGAACTGTTGGCCGACGACAGACCGGTCGACGTCGAAGTCGACAGCGAAGTGATCGAGCTGTTGGCCGACGACAGACCCGTCGAGGTCGAAGTCGACAGCGACGAAATGGCACTGGTCGCGGTACCGACCTGTTGGGCGACAGAATAAAGCTGGCTACCGTTGATCGCGTCGGTACTGGTCGACGTTACCTGGCCGGCGGCGACATTGGTGATTTGCCGCTCGTTGTTGGCGCTGCCGACGCTAACGGTGCCAACCGGCTTGGTGCCTGCGAATCCGCCGAACGTGACGCCGCCGACGGTTGCGCTGCTCGTGTCGACGGGCGCGGTGTCGGCCTTCGAGCCGGCGCCCAGCGCGACGGAATTGTTCGTGCTGGCGATGGCGCCGCTGCCGATGGCGACGGCGTCGGTGCCCGTCGCGGTGCTGTCGGCGCCGGTCGAGTTCGCGTGGAAGTACTTGATGCCCTGGCTGTTGATGCTGTCGATTGCCGAGCCGACGCTGTTGGCGGTCGACGTCGTGCCGTTCGCGTTGTACGTGGTGTACGACGGGGCCGAGACCTTGCCGGTTGTCGGGTCATACGTCGAGCCACCGCCAAGTGCCGAGGCCGTGCTGCTACCGAGGTTGTCCGTCTTCGTCGAGACCGTGCTCAAGCCGGTGGACAGCGAGCCGATCGAGCTGTTGGCCGACGAGAGGCCGGTCGAGGTCGAGGTCGACAGGGACGTGATCGAGCTATTAGCCGACGACAGGCCGGTCGACGTGGAGGACGACAGCGAAGTGACCGAGCTATTGGTCGACGAGAGGCCGGTCGAGAGCGAGCCGATCGAGCTGTTGGCCGACGACAGGCCGGTCGAGGTCGAAGTCGACAGCGACGTGATCGAGCTGTTGGCCGACGAGAGACCCGTCGACGTGGAGGACGACAGCGAAGTGACCGAGCTGTTCGTCGACGAGAGGCCGGTCGAGAGCGAGCCGATCGAACTGGTGGCCGACGACAAGCCAGTCGAGGTCGAAGTCGACAGGGACGTGATTGAGCTATTAGCCGACGACAGGCCAGTCGACGTGGAGGACGACAGCGAGGTGACCGAGCTATTGGTCGACGAGAGGCCGGTCGAGAGCGAGCCGATCGAACTGGTGGCCGACGACAAGCCAGTCGAGGTCGAAGTCGACAGGGACGTGATCGAGCTATTAGCCGACGACAGGCCGGTCGACGTGGAGGACGACAGCGAGGTGACCGAGCTGTTCGTCGACGAGAGGCCGGTCGAGAGCGAGCCGATCGAGCTGTTGGCCGACGACAGACCCGTCGACGTGGAGGACGACAGCGAAGTGACCGAGCTATTCGTCGACGAGAGGCCGGTCGACAGCGAGCCGATCGAGCTGTTGGCCGACGACAGACCCGTCGACGTGGAGGACGACAGCGAGGTGACCGAGCTGTTCGTCGACGAGAGGCCAGTCGAGAGCGAGCCGATCGAGCTGGTGGCCGACGAGAGGCCCGTCGACGTGGAGGACGACAGCGAAGTGACCGAGCTGTTCGTCGACGAGAGGCCGGTCGAGAGCGAGCCGATCGAGCTGGTGGCCGACGACAGACCGGTCGACGTGGAGGACGACAGCGAAGTGACCGAGCTATTGGTCGACGAGAGGCCGGTCGAGAGCGAACCGATCGAGCTGTTGGCCGACGACAGACCCGTCGACGTGGAGGACGACAGCGAAGTGACCGAGCTATTGGTCGACGAGAGGCCGGTCGAGAGCGAACCGATCGAGCTGTTGGCCGACGACAGACCCGTCGACGTGGAGGACGACAGCGAAGTGACCGAGCTGTTCGTCGACGAGAGACCGGTCGAGAGCGAACCGATCGAGCTGTTGGCCGACGAGAGACCCGTCGACGTGGAGGACGAAAGCGACGTGACCGAGCTATTCGTCGACGAGAGACCGGTCGACAGCGAACCGATCGAGCTGTTGGCCGACGACAGACCCGTCGACGTGGAGGTCGAGAGCGACGTGATCGAGCTATTCGCCGACGACAAGCCGGTCGAAGCCGACGTCGACAGGCTCGTGATGCTCGACGTCGTCGTGCTCGCGACCGAGTAGAGCTGGCTACCGTTGATCGCATCGGTGCTGGTCGACGTGACGAGACCTGCCGCGACGTTCTGGATGCGACGCTCGTTGCCCGCCGTACCCACGCTGACGACGCCGTTGGCGGCGCTTGCGCCCGCAAAGTTACCGAACGTCTGGCCACCGATCGTGGCGGAGCTGACCGAACCGGTGCCGCCCGTTGCCGTGTCCGCCGCACCAATCGTCGCCGAGTTGTTGCCAAGGGCGACGGAGTTTGCAACGTTGGCCGTCGACAGGTAGCCGAGCGCCATCGCGTTGCCGGCGGAAGCGGTCGATTGATAGCCCATCGCGACCGCATTGCCGTTGCCGCTGGCCGTCGCAAACGAGCCGATCGAAATGTTGCCGGCTTGAGAAGCATTGGATTGCTGGCCGATTGCAACGCTCTGGAGCGCACTCGCAGTGGCCACGCCCAGCGCAACGCTGCCGCCGCCGGCAGCGCTGGCGTTGACGCCGATCGCGGTTGCATAGTTCGCCGTCGCGGAACTCCCGTTCCCGAAAGCGGAGGCAGGCGCCGAAGTCCCGCCCGCATACGACGAGGCACCGATTGCGCTCGAACCCGCATAGGTCGCCTTGGCGCCGCTGCCGATACCGACCGAACCCGTCCCCGTCACGCTGTTGCCACTGCCCAGCGCAACCGCACCGGTGCCGTTCGCCGAGTTGCCGTTGCCGAGCGCGACCGCGCCCGTGCCGTTCGCCGAGTTGCTGGTGCCGAGCGCGACCGCGCCGTCGCCGCTGGCCGTTTGCGCGCGGCCGATTGCCACCGCGCCGCCGTTCGCGCTACCACTGTTGGCCGTCGTACCCGACGAACCGATCGCGACGTTCTGGCCGGTTGCGCCGGAGACGATGCCGTCGCCCTGAGCGATGCCGTACGCGCCGTTGACGGTCGCACCGCGGCCGAGTGCGATCCCCGACGTGGCGGCCGATGCGACGGATGACTGGCCGCCGACCGCGATGCTGTCCGAAGCGGCCGACTGCGCGCCCTTCGTTGCGTTGCTGCCGATTGCGATCGAGCCCGCACCCGATGCGATGGTCGAGTTTGCCTGCGACAGCGGCGTCGTACCGTTGCCGCCCGCGCCGCCGATTGCGACGGAGTTCAGCGCGGCTGCCGTCGAGCCGAAGCCGAGGGCGGTCGCGCCGATGCCGCTGGCGGTCGTTTCAAGGCCGGTTGCCACACCCCACAAGGCGGCAGATGACTGGATACCCATGGCGACGGCGCCGTTGCCGTTTGCTTGTGCGAACGCGCCATAAACCGTGACACCCGTGAAACCGTTGCCGTTGGAGTTACACCCGGCCACGACCGAGTACGTACCGGAGCCGTCGCCGGCCTGGTTTTGCGTGCCACCCGGGTTCACGCGGCCGACCGCGCCGTTGCTTCCCGTAAGGCAGGTCTGCTGTGTGTTGATCGTATTGGCCTCGGCGAGCCCGGGCAGGCTGATCGCCAGGGCCGCGACGGCTGCGACCATGACGGCCGACTTGTTCGGCTTGCCCCGTGCCGAATCGTGTTCGGATGCAGCGACCCAGGCGCCGAGGGCTTCGTTCCAGATCGAGCGGTATGTGCGGTTCATGTCCTGCTACCTCCAAATGTGCACGCCACACACCGGTCTCTTTTGTTAGAGGAATGCTCCGTGCGCTCGCGCGAATCTCAAAATTGATGGGCGGAGTTTATTGGAGGAGGATTTTTCAGATTGCTAAAAAGTGATAAATATCGGGTTTGAAAAGTTAAAAGATGGTTAATAAGCCGTGTTTTGATGCGTCAATGAGGAATGAATTTGTAAGATGTAAGAATGAAAAATGTAGGATCGAGCTCCGTCGGCATGCACGGCATTTTATCTATAAAAATCAATGAGTTATGTTTGTTTTGTGCGGTGGGTTACAGATGCTTTGGGAGCAAAAGTAAGGAAAGTGAAATAGCAAACGTTTGCGAGCGAGGCGTTCCTTTCTAATTTGTAATGTTTGGCGGCGTGTTTTGAGATAATGGGATATCCAGCTCGTTAATTTTTTAATTCGAGATTTGGTTTTCGATTTATTATTGATTTGCTGGATTATCTTTAAATCAATTTAATTCAAAATTAAGAATGCCTGGCTGTGCTGATATGCGCATTTCGTTCGCTGCGATGGCCCGTGTGACGGGCGTTCCGGGCGGGATGGCGCGTCGAATTTGTAAAAAAGTGCTACAGGGCGATGGTCAGGGCCGTCGTCATTCGTATTTCGAATTTGTCCTATTGACTATTTCGTTGATGTTGACATTCGTGTGGGGTTTGACGACGAGGCGAGCCCGTCCGGGAGGCATTACCCGCTACCGGTTTGCGCGTGCTGGCGGCAGGTTGTTAAAGCCGCTGGCCGACGCCCCTGAATTGTCAAATCCTGGGTGTGACAATTTGTCCGCGCGCCTCGAAGCGCCGAAGAAAAAACGGCGTGAGTGAATGTGTCGAGGGCGCCACATCTGGCAGGTGGATGCAGGCCGGTGAGGTTTCACACCGCATGCGATGTAGCGATGTGGCGGCGTCGAGCGGGCGGCGGGCCGGGCAGCCCGAGCGATGCGGCTCGCCATGCAAAGTGTGACGAACGCGCATCGAGGTGTGAACGGGACGCGGAGCACGGAGCAGAACGGATACGTCGATCACAGCGTATTGCGCTGCTGCGCGCCCGGATGCGGACGATGCGATTGCCACCGGCCGGCTCCGGCCGGCATGCAGCCGGCCCGGACGTGATGATGGCCGAGGCCCGGTTGCCAGGATGTTCGACCGGGCAACCGGGCCCTTGCCCGGAGCGGTTGCGTTACTTCTTGAGAAACCGCAGCGCGAGCCGTGCCATACGCGGCACGAACAACGGACGCAGCAGGCGCTTGTCGTAACCGGCCATCCGCCGATCGTTCTCGGCGAGACACAGTTCGATCAGCTCGCGCGGCTTGAGCGCTTCGCCGATGTCGGCGGTGTTCGTCGCCGGGAAGTTCGCGTCGCGCGCGACGCCGTCGGCGTCGATCCCGCGCGCGATGCCGATGCGCTCGCGGATCAAATGCACCCACACGGCCGCGACCCGCGCGAAGAACCAGGGCCGGCGCCACCACGGCAGGCTGCGCCAGTACCACGCGTACCAGTTCACGAAGAACAGGATGTGGCGGCCTTCTTCCTGGATCACGGGCTCGAAGGTGTCGACGAGTTCGGGCGGGAAATAACCGGAGCGCTGCGCGGAACGGAACAGGCCGAACGCGAAGAAGCTGTCGATGCATTCGCTGAAGCCCGTGACCATCCACGACCACTCGGGATCCTTCGGCGCCGGGTAGGGGGGCTCGGGGGCGAGCCGGATGCCGTATGCCTCGACGAGCTTCGACAGCACGACCTTGTGGCGCGCTTCCTCGCCGCCGTCCATCTCGAGCGCGCGGCGCAGCAGCGGATCGCCGACCGTCGCCGCATAGGTCGCGACGCGGATCGATGCACGACCTTCGGTTTGCACCGCGATGTCCCAGATCGGCAGCGACGTGAGCCGCTTGAGCTCGGCGGGCTTGAGCGCCGGCCAGTCGATGACCGCCGGCTTGTACGGGTTGTGTGTGTCGAGCAGCATGCGGCAGAACATCTGCATGTGCGCATCGGAACCGATCCGGACCGGACCTTGCCTCTCGAAGGTCCAGTTGCGCATTGCGTGATCTGCGGCTGCGTGCTGTTCCTGCAGCGTGTCACTCATGGCTATTGTTGTGCGATTACGGATCGAAAGATTCTTGCATAGCTTCCGTAATTGCGTATTTTCGAGCGGCCATGCGCACGCCGGCCAGGCGTGCGTCACGCGTGCGTGTCGACCCAGAGGCGGCCCCAGCGGGACGCGTAGGCAAGCGCGTGTTCTTCCTCGAAGAAGAAATCGATCGCGTCGAACGAGACGGAGCGCGGCGACGGGCCGCTGCTTGCCTTCGCGATCGTCAGGTTGGCGGCGAACAGCCCGTTCGGCAACCGGGCGGCAGCGGGGGCGACTTCGTAGCCCTTGTAGCGGATCGTACGGTTCATGGCGTGCGCGGAGAGAGTTCGGATGTTCAGCGTACGAAAACCCGCCGGCCGCGTGAACCAATCTTTCGGCCAATGCAAATCACGCGGCGGGCCGAATCGTTATCGGCGCGGGGTACGGGGAAAGGGCAACCGGGGGCAGCGTCGGCGTGCACGGCGCGCGGCCGTTCGTCCGAATGTGCATCGCCCGCGCCGGCGAACAGGGTCGTCCGGGCGCGGGCGGTGAAAGGCGGGGAAATTACTGGTTGGCGATCTTCAGCACAGGCGCGAGCGCATCGACCGACGCCGCATGCGAGGCCGCGCGATGCGACGCGAACGCGAGCGCGAACTCGGCCGCTTGCGTGCCGACCGTCTCGAGCTGGGCGACGACCTTCGGGTCCGAGCAGCTGTCGGCGCTGTCGAAGCGCGTTTCGAGCGTGTTCACGGTCGCGCCGAACGGCGTCGGCCAGCCGCGCAGTGCATGCACGATCGAACGCAGCGACGTCAGCACGGTGCCCGCCGCCTGCCAGCCGTACGCGGTGACGATCAGGCCGACCGCGCGTCCGTCGAGATAGGGCCGATCGTCCGCACGCAGTTCCTCGAGCGTATCGAGCGCGTTCTTCACGAGGCCGGATACGCCGCCGTGATAGCCGGGCGTCGCGATGATGATCGCGTCGGCCTGGCGCACGGCGTCGATCAGTTCGCGCTGCGCGTCGGTCAGCGTTTTGTGTTCGGGGGCGTAGTGCGGCAGCGTATGCAGGAACGGGCCGTCGAACAGGCGCGTGCGTGCGCCGGCTGCCTGCGCGCCGCGCAACGCGAACGACAGCGCGCGTTCGGTCGACGACGCTGCCCGGGTGGTACCGCCAATGCCGACGACGAACGGGCGGCGGTGTTGATCGAATGCAGTCAAGGGGCGCTCCTTGGGGATGGCTTGCCCGGCTAAGCACAGGCTTAAAAACCAGATGGTAACGACCCCGCCGCCACTCTGAAAACGACTTTTCGTTCTATCGATATGCCGGGAGGCACGGGCAATCGTGCGCGCGGCCGCACGGATCGATAGCAGAAATGCTTGGTTGGGCTGGCCGGCCGCGGTCGATAAGATGGGCCCGTCTCCTCCATGATGTCTCTACTGACATGGGTTGGCCCCGCCGCGCGGATGCAGGCGGGGCTTTTTTTCGTCCCGGTCAGGAAAAGGGGCGCGATGCGCCGGGCCGTGGCCCGTCAGTCGAACACCGGCCGGAAGAAGCTGCGCTCGTAGCTGACGATGCAGCGCGTTTCCTCGGCGTAGCGGAACGCGGCCTGGCAGGCCGGATCCTCCATCGAGCGTTCGCGGTAGCGTTCGTATTCGGCGAGGCTCGGGAACGAGAACATCGCGAGCGCAATGTTGTTTGCCCCTTCGGACGGCAGGAAGTAGCCGTGATGCGTGCCGCCGAACTGCTCGACGAGCGGAATCCACATCTTGCCGTAGGTTTCGAACTGGTCGAGCTTGTACGGATCGATGACGTAGCGAAGGAAGCAGGTGATCATGGGCGCGCCTGGAGCGGAGAGAATCCGGCGAGTGTGGATGGCGCTGCAGCATGTGTCAACGGCGCGCCGGCGATCGACGCCGTCGCGCTCGATGCATTGCTTGCGTGCGCAACGATCGGTGTGCCGTCATGCGTTCGCAATGACGCAAGCGCCGCCGCCGCGTGCACCGTCGCAACCGTTTCTCCCGCACGCACGTCCCCAAACTTTTACGACATTTTTTCTTGCGGGGGCCATCGGCGCGCTCATAGACTTCGGGCATCCCAACCACGGAGCATGGCAATGTCGATACCCTGGAACGCGATCGCCGAACACACGCCTGCCGTGCCGCCTTCCGCGTGCGCCGACCGGGTGATCGTGCGGCGTTTCGATCCGGCCTTCGACAGCTATGCCCAACTCACGCCGATGCTGCATCGCGCGTTCGCGCGGCTCGGCGCGATGGGGCTCAATTGTACGTGTGTCGACCAGGACGAGGTCGTCACGCGGCGTCGCGCGGAAGCGGGCGAGTGCTATGTCGCCGTGTGCGGCGGGCGCGTGATCGGCACGGCCACGCTGTATGCGACCGATCCGTCGTCGGCCTGCCCGCTGTACCGGCGCGAAGGCGTCGCGAGCGTGCGGCAGGTGGCGGTGGACCCGGATTGCCAGAGCCGCGGGATCGGCGCGTTGCTGCTGTCGTTCGCCGAGCGGTGGGCCGCGTTGCGCGGCTACACGCTGCTCGCGCTTGACACGCCGCATCCCGCTTCGCACCTGCTCGCGTTCTACGGCTCGCAGGGTTTCGACGTCGTCGACGTGATGCGCTTCGACGGCAAGCGCTACGACAGCGCGATCCTCTGCAAGCGGCCCGTCGCGCATGTCGTGCGCCGGGTGTCGTCGGCATCGCCGGCGTCGCGAATGGCCGCGCGCATGGCGGCCGTGCGGCGTGTTGCTCATGCATTGCCGTCTCGCGTGGCCGCGCTGGTCCGGCGCGATCGGTACGTGCGGCGTGGCGCTGGCTGGGCGGCGCGACGCGCGGCCGGTGCCGCGAGTTGCCGCTCGTCGCCGTGGCGTCCGCGTCAGCACGGGCGCTACACCTTCGGCTGAACGCCGTGCTCCGGTTCCTGCTCCTGTTTTGCCGCGTAAACGCCGGATGAGCGGAGTGTGGCGCTCCCGCTCGTGTACGGCCCTCGAGACACCCCCGCCGCGCCGCGGCGAAACGGACGTTTACGCGCTTTTTATGCCCTGACGCGCACCTTCATGAGATGGCCGCACCGATCCGCACGTTGGTGGCCGGATCGGACAGGTCCTTCACTTGCGCGACGAGATTGCGTTCGGCGGCGGGCCGCACCTGCATCAACCCGCGTGCGCCGGCCACACTGACCGCGCGGCGATCGAAGCCCGACTCGACCGCGCCGCCTCACTCGTCGCCGCCGCTCGACTCGCCGCCGCCTTTCGCGAGGCGCCACGCGATCGTGCCGAGCACGCCGACCGCGACGACCAGCGCGCCCCACAGCACGTAGCGGCGCGGTGCGTCCGTGTCGGCGGCCGGCGCCGGCGTGACCGCCGATACCGGCAACGCCGCGCCGACGCGCGCGGGCCGCACTTCGGGGGCCATGCTGACCAGCAGGGCGTCACGGCCGACGGCCGACGACACGAGCGACGCGTCGCCGACGCCGAGCGTAAACGGCGGTGCGCCGCGCGCCACGAAAGTCAGCGCGGCCGGATGCCAGCCGATCGCGACGGCCGGCTGGCCGCTGCCGAATCCGCCGTTGCGCATGTCGACGACGATCCGCCAGGTGCGATCCGTATTCGCCGCGAACTCGAGCGGCGGATTGCGCTGCTCGCCGGCCTTGCCCTGCAGCCGGAACAGCACGGCGCCCGCGACGTCGCGCCACGGCGCCTGCGCGTCGGCGCGGCTCTGCAGCGTCGCGCGCGCGACGGTATTCGGTTGCGGCAGGTCGATGCGCACGCGGTCGACCGGATACGCGCCGTCGGTGTCGAACAGGTACTCGCCGGGCGTGCCGCCGGCCCGCACGCGCACGGCGTCGCGCCATTGGCGCGGCACGGACGCGGTGTCGGTTCCGCGCGCATCGCGCGGGTGCGTCTCGACGTCGATCGACGCGATCGCGGGCGCGCCGTCGAGCCAGTCGAGCCGCAGGTAGCGCGGCGCCGCGCCTTCGAGTGCGATGCGTTCCTGCACGAGCATGTCGTCGCCGTGGCCGACTTTCAGCAACTGCGTGCTGCCGAGCGAGCGCCAGCTGCGCAGGTCGTCGCTGGCTTCGACGGCGACACGCCCCTGGTAGCTGTCGTCGCCCACGTGTACGAGCAGCGCGTCGATGTCGCCGTCCGCATGCGACAGGTCGACGAGATCCGCGCCGTGCTTTGCGCGTGCCGGTGCGGCGACGCCCGCGCGCAGCGCGCCGTCCGGGCCGACCGTCACGCCGAGCGGCGCGCTGCCGTTGTCGGCGCGGGCGGGCGGCAGCGGGAACCAGTGCACCGGCGTGCGCGCCGGCGGTACGGCGGGTGCGGCGGCCGTGGGCGCGTCGAGCGAATACGGCACCGGCTCGCCCGCGCCGTTGAAGATGCGCACGTCGCCGAGATCGTCGCGCCGGCTCGCCGCATAAACCGGCTGCGGCACGGTGAGCTGGTAATACGCGGCGGTGCCGTCGAGGTCGAGCGAGAAGCGCTGCGCGGGCGGGCCGTCGGCCGCCGCGAACAACGCGAGCAGGCTCAGCCCGAGCAGCGCGGCGAGTCGTTTCATTGCAGGCCGTCCTGTTGCGCGGCGGCCTTCGGCGGCAGCGGCGAGAAATAGCCGATCAACAGCAGCAGCACGCCGATGCCGATGAACGACACGATGCGCTCGATGCCGGTCACGTGCGACAGGTCGAACAGGAACAGCTTGACGACCGTGAGCGCGAGCAATGCGGCGCCGACGAACCACAGCGGACGCAGCCCGCGGCGCGTGGCCCAGATCGTGATCGCGAGCGCACAGAGCGTCCAGTACACGGACACCGACGCCTGCACGAGCGTCGATTCCGCCATCGCGCCGAGTTCGTACGGCACGCCGGCCCAGTGATGCAGCGTGCGCAGCAGGATCGCGTTCAGCCACAGGAACGCGGTCGCCCCCGCCGCGCTCAGCAGCTCGACGCGATGGTTGCCGAACGACCAGCCGAGCTTGCGTGCGCGCACGAACCACGACGCGGCGAGCGCGTAGACGACTACGAGCACGAGATCGAGCGGATTGAAGAGCGGCACGCGCGCCCAGCTTCCGCCGTCCTGCGTGAAGTTCGCGTAGAAGGTCCACACCCACATCACGACGATGAGCGGCAGCGACGCGAGCGCGCATACGCGGGCGATGCCGTCGCGGCGCGTCAGCCACATCCCGGCGAACGCGAACAGGCTCCAGCCGACCATGAACACCTGCTGGATGCCGAACGACGACAGCACGGTGTCGATGTCGTAGGCCATGTGGAAGCGGTGATGCAGCGTGCGCAGCATCAGCGCGTTGAACCACAGGAACACGGTGGCGATCGCGGCGTAGTCGACGATGTGCGGATGCCAGGCGATGCCGAGCGCGCGCAGGCGGCGCAGCCATACGGTGAACGCGACGAACACCAGGCACTGCGCGATGTCGAGCGGGTTGAGCAGCGGGAGCCAGAAGAGCGGCGCCGCGTTGCCGTCGCTGATCGCGCTGGCGATGCTCCACAGCCACAGCAGCGCGGCGAGCGGTGCCGCGCCCCACACCTGGTAAGCACGCGGGAACGCCGCGACGGGCCAGCGCAGACGCGAGCCGGGGCCCGACACCAGCAGGAGCAGCACACCGAAGCCGTAGGCCCACGCGCTCCAGCTCCATGCGCCTTCGGGCACGAACGCGCGCAGGCGCCAGAAACCTTCGAGCGACAGCAGCCCGCACAGGGTCCAGAACGTCAGCGTGTGCAGCGGCGCGATGATGCCTGCGGCGACGGCTTGCGCGAGGCCGGGTGCGGCGCCGGGCGTCGCGCCTTCCGCAGGATCGGCGCTTGCCGTGCCGCGCGACTGGCGCCACAGCAGTGCAAGGCCGGCGCCGACGGCGACAGGCCACGCGAACGCGCCCATCCCCGACAGCGGCGCTTCATGCGCATCGAATGCACGCAGCGCGAGCAGTGCCAGCACGGGCGTCAGCGCGAGCGCGGGCCATTCGGCGAGCGGCCACGCCAGCCGGCGGCGCGCGACATGCGCGAGCCATGCGGTGCCGGCCGCGAACAGCGCGGTCGAATCGACGACGAAGCGGTCGGCATGCAGGTCGACGTGACGGCTCGCGTAGACGAGGATCTCGTGCAGCCCGCCGCTTATCCACCACAGCAGTCCCCACGCGGCTGCCGCGGCGCCGATCTCGGGCATCCACGCATGCCACGCGCGCGCTTCCGCGCGTCCGTGCAGCCACCAGCCGGTGAACAGGCCGGCGAGCGCGATCAGCAGCATCGCGATGTAGGGGCTGTTGAGCACGGGCAGCGCGGTGGCGTCGGCCGGCCCGAGCAGGCTCGTGAAGAACGCGCCGGCCGCGGCGAGCTGCATCAGCAGCCCGAAGCCGAACCGCAGCATGCGCTTCTCGCGCACGCCGAGCCAGACGACGGCCGCGCCTTCGATCGCCCACGCGGCGCTGGTCGTCGGGCCGGAGAACGCGAGCGGCACGGCCAGCGTCGCGAAGATCACCGCGAGCGCGAGCGTGGATTCGAACAGCAGCGCGAGGCGGTCGCGGCGCCGCGCGAGCCATGCGGTGACGACGACGTAGAACGCCGACAACGCGACGGCGCTCCACGCGAGCCCGAACGGCATGTCCTTCACGAGCGACGCCTGCAGCGCGGTCGCGACGATCGGCGTGCCGAACACGAGCGTGCCGTCGACGTAGTGCCGCAGCGCGAGCTCGCGCTTCACCGCATACAGCAATGCGATGCCGACGTACATCAGGAAGAACAGGATCAGGAACGGCTCGGTGCTCGCGAACAGCGCGGGGCGATAGGCCGTCACGCCCCACGCGGAGCCGATCGTGAACGTGAACGCGAAGCCGAGCAGGTTCAGCGGACGCCAGGCCTTGAACCACGCGATCGCGAAGATGCCTGCGTTCAGCAGCGCGTAGTAGCTGAACAGCGCGACGTGGTTGCCGTGCCCGGTCGACAGCAGCACCGGTGCGAGAAAGCCGCCCGCGGTGCCCATGAACGCGAGCGGCAGCGCGTTCTGCCGCACCGCGAGGAACGCGCTCAGCGCGCATACCGCGACCATCAGCGGAAACGCGGCGCCGACGGGCAGCAGCGCGTAAAGCTTGGTCGCGGCGAAGATCGTCAGGTACAGGATGCCGACGCCGCCGCCCTGCAGCACGAGCCCATACGCCGCGCGGCGCGCGCGCACGCGCCAGCCGATCGCGAGCAGCGCGGCCGCTGCGAGCGCGGTGCCCGCGAGGCGGAATTCGATCGGCAGCATGTTGTTGTCGGCTGCGTACTTGAGCAGGAACGCGACCCCGAAGAACAGCACGACGATCCCGACGCGCACGACCGTGTTGCCGCCGAGCAGCCAGTCGCGCGCGGCGCGGAATGCACGCTCGACGATGTCGGGCTCGCGCGGTTTGGGCGGCGTGGGGGGAACCGATGGTGCGGGGGCCGGAGCGGCAGGCGTTTCAGTCGCGTGGGGCGCGGCCGGTACCGGTACCGGCGCGGCGGCACGAACCGGCGCCGGGGCCGGAGCAGGAGCCGGTGCCGATATCGACGCCGGTGCGTCCGCGCGCGCGGCGGCCGGCTGGGCAGGCGGACGCGGCGGCAGCGTGGCCGAAGGCGGGACGGGGGCGGATGAGATCGCGGGCTGCGCCGCGGACACCGATGCGGTGCCGGCGGGCGTGTGCGCCGTCGCCGCGGTCGAGGTCGAGCCGGCCTTCGCGCCGGCCAGCTGGCCGCGCAGCGACGCGACTTCACGTGTCAGCGTCTCGACGGTGGCTTCGAGCCGCGCGACGCGATCGGCGAGCGGAACCGGCGGCTGGGCGGACGGCGCCTGCATCGCGAACGTGTCGGGTGCCGCGCCTTTGCCCTTGCGCTTGCGCTGTTGCAGCGTGTGATCGAGACAGAACCCGATCGCGGCGCCGAGCACGGCGCCGTTGACGGCGGAGAAATCCCCGATCAATGCGGCAATCCCGCCCACGACGAAGCCGATTGCGGTAAAAGCCCAGTTCATCTCGCCTTGCTCCCTCTCTCGTATCGTTATCGGCCTGCGATCGGACGTATGCCGGTCGAGGCGGTGTCGGCATGGCCGGCAGGCGAACCGGCATGCACGGCTGAAGGCGGCCGCCGCATGGCGGCCTGCGTCGCAATCAGCCTGTTGGCGGGGAATG
This sequence comes from Burkholderia sp. 22088, assembly GCF_052045915.1. Lineage (NCBI taxonomy): Bacteria > Pseudomonadati > Pseudomonadota > Betaproteobacteria > Burkholderiales > Burkholderiaceae > Burkholderia > Burkholderia sp. 22088. The sequence continues at coordinate 352,416 of NZ_JBQEPY010000006.1, read as the reverse complement.
TATCACAGCGGCTGTCGGGGATTTTCCGGGTCGGCGCGGTATCGCGGCGTGCACCTTCCGGTGTCGTCGTACGGCTTTTTGCACGGTCATGCTTTTTATCGGTGAATGCCGTGCGTGCATTTGTCAGGCTAGTTGGCCGCGGGATCGGACGTGGAATTGTCGTAAAGCGACGCGCGCCCGATGCGAATTCGCGCATAAAACGACGCGATATGCGCCACGCTGCTGCGCACAAGTCCGGCGCGTGATGCCCGCCGTTGCTGGCCGTGCGGGTATTGCGCCGCCGCAATCGCGTGCCGCCGCGCGCCGTGGCCCGCCCGGCGGGGCTGGAGGCCGTGTCGTATTTGCGCAAGCGTTTGTCGTAATTCGTCGGCAGGTCGGGGTTTTTTCTGGCAACTATGTAGGCACGCTATGACACACGTGAGTCCCCGCTACACGAGGAGAAGGTTTCGATGGATGCCCCCAAGGTCGTGGTCGAAGGTCTGTGCAAGGTGTTTGGTAGTAACCCGCAGCAGGCGCTCGACATGCTCGCCGCCGGCGCGACGAAGGATGACGTGCTGAAGCGCACCGGCCAGGTTGTCGGCGTGCACAACGTCTCCTTCGATGTGCAGGAAGGCGAAATTTTCGTGCTGATGGGCCTGTCCGGCTCCGGCAAATCCACGCTGATCCGCCTCGTGAACCGGCTGGTCGATCCGAGCGCCGGCAAGGTGATGATCGACGGGCTCGACGTCGCGTCGGCGCGCCGCTCGGCGCTGACCGCGCTGCGCCGCAAGGACATGAGCATGGTGTTCCAGTCGTTCGCGCTGATGCCGCATCGCTCCGTGGTGTCGAACGCCGCGTTCGGCCTGGAAGTCGCGGGCGTCGGCAAGAAGGAACGCGAGCGCCGCGCGATGGAAGTGCTCGAGCAGGTCGGCCTTGCGCCGTTCTCGCACAAGCTGCCGTCCGAGCTGTCGGGCGGCATGCAGCAGCGCGTGGGCCTCGCCCGTGCGCTGGCCGTGAACCCGTCGCTGATGATCATGGACGAGGCGTTCTCCGCGCTCGATCCGCTCAAGCGCCGCGAAATGCAGGATGTGCTGCTGCAACTGCAGAAGGAACAGCGCCGCACGATCATGTTCGTGTCGCACGATCTGGAAGAAGCGCTGCGCATCGGCAACCGCATCGCGATCATGGAAGGCGGCCGGCTCGTGCAGGTCGGCACGCCGCAGGACATCATCGCGAACCCGGCCGACGACTACGTGCGCGCGTTCTTCGACGGCATCGACACCAGCCGCTACCTCACGGCCGGCGACCTGATGCAGACGGGCGCCGTGCCGATCGTGTCGAAGTGCGATGCCGCGAACGTCGCGGCCACGCTGAACGGCAGTGCCGACTATGCGTTCGTGCTCGACGCGCAACGCAAGATCCGCGGCTTCGTCACGCGCGATGCGATCGGTCAGGACACGCCGTCCGTGAGCCCGATCGAAAGCATCCGGCGCGATGCGTCGCTCGAACATGTCGTCGCGCGCGTGGTTGCGAGCCCGAATGCGCTGCCTGTCGTCGACGACGACGGCTGCTACTGCGGCTCGGTCGATCGCGCGCTCATCCTGAAGGCCATCACGCGTTCGCGAGGCTCCCATGTCTGAAATGATTCCGCTCGGTACCTGGGTCGACCAGTCCGTTCACTACCTGCTCGACCATGACGCCAAGACGTTCGACGCGATCGGTCAAGCGATCGAGGGGCTCGCGGCCTTCGTCGAGCATGGCCTGCAGGCGATCCCGATGTGGCTGATGATGGCGATCTTCATCGGCGTCGGGCTGTGGCGGGTGGGCTGGCGCTTCGCGCTGTTCACCACCGCGTCGCTGCTGCTGATTTTCGCGACCGGGTTCTGGGACCAGACCGTCATCACGCTCGGCCTCACGCTGTCGTCGACGATCATCAGCCTCGTGCTCGGCATCCCGCTCGGCATCTGGGCCGCGAAGAGCAAGTGGGTCGCCGCGATCGTGCGCCCGATCCTCGACCTGATGCAGACGATGCCCGCGTTCGTCTACCTGATTCCGGCCGCGATGCTGTTCGGTCTCGGCCGCGTGCCGGGGATCCTGTCGACGGTGATCTTCGCGATGCCGCCGGCGGTGCGCCTGACGAGCCTCGGTATCCGGCACGTGAACCGCGAGATCGTCGAAGCCGGCCAGGCCTTCGGCTGCACGCCGTGGCAGCTGCTGTACAAGGTGCAGTTCCCGAATGCGCTGCCGTCGATCATGCAGGGCGTGAACCAGACGATCATGATGGCGCTGTCGATGGTGATCATCGCGTCGATGGTCGGCGCGGGCGGCCTCGGCAACGACGTGCTCGCCAGTATCCAGCGCCTCGACATCGGCCTCGGTTTCGAAAGCGGCCTGTCGGTCGTGCTGCTCGCGATCATTCTCGACCGCATCACCGAAAGCTTCGGCCGCGCGCCGGGCACCGTGAAGGCGCCGCTGTTCTCGGGCCTCAAGCAGCTGTTTCGCGTGAAGGCCTCACCCGCACAGGCCTGACCTCCGGCGGCCGGAAGCCCCGGCCGCTTACCTTGACGATAGAAAACGACTTCCGCGGCTTCGGCCGCGGGGGTGGCCCCCTGCAACCTCCTCGCCAGGAGACCGATGTGACGTCTGCCGTCGCTGTCGCGCCCGCCGCCTGCGTTTCACCGGTTTCGTCCCTCGCCCATTTCGGCTTCCTGACGCTGCCGAACTTCTCGATGATCGCGTTCTCGAGCGCCGTCGAAGTGCTTCGGATGGCGAATTACGTCGGGCGGGCCGATCACTACCAGTGGTCGATCTACTCGCTCGACGGCAGCCCGGTGCATGCCAGCAACGGCATCGCGGTACGGCCGACGCAGGCGCTCGACTACACGAAGCTGCCCGACGTGATGATCGTATGCGGCGGCATCCGCATCCGCGACGTGGTCGACGAAGAGGCGCGCGATACGCTCGCGGCGCTTGCCGAACGCGGTCTGCCGCTCGGCGGCATCTGCACGGGCGCGTATGCGCTGATGTCGAGCGGGCTGCTCGACGGCTATCGCTGCACCGTGCACTGGGAGAACCTGTCGTCGCTGCATGCCGAGTTCCCGCAGGTCGGGTTCGCCGACGAACTGTTCGTCGTCGACCGCGACCGGCTGACCTGCACTGGCGGCACCGCGCCGCTCGACCTGATGCTGAACCTCGTCGGCATGCGGTTCGGCCAGCAGCTGGCCGCGCAGGTATCCGAGCAGTTCATCCTGGAGCGCATCCGCAGCTCGACCGATACGCAGCCGATTCCGGTCGATGCGCGCGTCGGCTTCTCGCGCGCGGAGCTGATCGAGGTCGTGCGGCTGATGGAGGCGAACATCGAGGAGCCGCTGTCGCTCGAGGAACTCGCTCGGCTCGTGCGGCTGTCGCAGCGGCACCTGCAGCGGATGTTCAAGGTGTATTTGAACGTGTCGCCGACCCACTATTACCTGACGCTGCGCCTGAAGCGCGCGCGCGACCTGCTGCGCACGACCGACGCGTCGATCGCACGCGTGACGACGGTCTGCGGTTTCCATTCGCCGTGCCATTTCAGCAAGGCCTACCGCGCGCAGTTCGGCCATGCGCCGAGCTACGAGCGCAGGCTGCCGGGGCGCTGACTGTCGAGAATCATCCAGTCCGCGACGTCGCCGGGATCGCGGCGCGCGGCTTCAATAAACGATCCCGCATTCAAGCAAACGACATCACTTTGAGGAGAAGCAAGATGAAGCGCCTATTGATCGCAGCGGTGTGCGGGATCGGGATAACCGCGCCGATGTCGGCCGTTTATGCGGCCGATCCGCCCGTGTGCAAGAACGTGCGCTTCGCGGATGTCGGCTGGTCCGACATCGCGGCGACCACGGGCCTCGCCACGACGATGCTGCAGGGGCTCGGCTACAACCCGACGAAGACGATCGCGTCGGTGCCGATCACGTTCGCGGGGATCAAGAGCAAGCAGATCGACGTGTTCCTCGGCTACTGGTCGCCGACGATGGACCCGATCATCCAGCCGTTCACGAAGGCCGGCACGATCAAGGTGCTCTCCACGCCGAACCTGACCGGCGCGAAATACACGCTCGCGGTGCCCGACTACGTCTATCAGGGCGGCCTGAAGTCGTTCGCGGACATCCAGAAATACGCGGACAAGCTGAACGGCAAGATCTACGGGATCGAGCCGGGCAACGACGGCAACCTGCTGATCAAGAAGATGATCGACGGCAACCAGTTCGGCCTCGGCAAGTTCAAGATGGTCGAGTCGAGCGAGGCCGGGATGCTGGTCGAGGTGAATCGCGCGATCCGCGACAAGCAGTGGATCGTGTTCCTCGGCTGGGAGCCGCATCCGATGAACGTGCAGATGAAGATCGACTACCTGAGCGGCGGCGACGACGTGTTCGGCCCGAACTACGGCGAAGCGAAGGTGCTGACGGCGACGCCGCCCGACTACGCGCAGCGCTGCCCGAACGTCGCGAAGTTCGTGTCGAACCTGCAGTTCACGACGACGATCGAGAACCACGTGATGGTGCCGATCATGAACAAGGTAGAGCCGAACAAGGCGGCCGCCGAGTGGCTGAAGGCGAACCCGCAGGCGCTCGACAAGTGGCTCGCGGGCGTGACGACGCTCGACGGCAAGCCGGGCCTGCCGGCGGTGAAGGCGTATCTCGGCGTGCATTGAGCGACGCGGCCGGGCGTTCGCCCGGCCCGCAAGCGGCTTGACGGATTCGCGCCCCCCGTCCCGGGAAGATTCCGGGAGCCGGGGGCGTCGGCATGCCTGTCCGGCGTGAGCAGGCATCAGGCCACGATTTGCATGAGCCACGCGTTGATGCGTCGAATCACGTCGCTCCAGTCGCCTTCGCGGGTTTGCCGCACGGCGGTCGCATGCGCGATCCAGGGGCTCGCGGTACCCTCGACGCCCCAGCGCCAGTCGCCACAGACGTGGGTCGGTACGCAAGTCCGCATCCCCATCATGGCCGCCAGGTTGGCGACGCCCGAATCGACCGCGACCACGGCATCCAGTTGGGCCATGCATGCAGCCGTGTCGCCGAAATCCCGAATCCCGGGCCGGTACTGACTAACATTGCCGGCCGGCGTGCCCGCCAGTGCCGCGGCAGCGGGGTGATGCAGATTCACGAAATGCATGCTTTCCGCAATGGCGGGGTGTGCCACGATCGCGTCGATCGCATCGAGCGGCAGGCTGCGGCGGCTGGCCCAGCACCTGACGATGGCGCCTTTTTCGGGCCAATGTCGTTGGACGCAATCCCAGAACAGTCCGATCAGCTTCCTGCCCGGATGTTGCTCGCGCACTTGCGCGGCCCATTCGGCAGCGATCCGCTGCTTGTGCGGCGGCGTCTTGATGTAGGGCGCGAACCATCGTTCCGGCAGGCGTGTCCGCCGGGCTTTCAGCATCGGCAAATGAAGCAGCGAGGCATGCAGGTCCGGCGCGAAACCGTCGACGCTTGCCTGCAGTTCATCGGGCAACGGCGCATGAAACTGCACCGGATTGGGGGCGGCGACGACCTCGCACTGCGGCAGTGACGCCTGCATGAGCGCGTGGCTCTGCGGATGGCAGGTGAGCATGACGTGCGCGCCTTCGTCCAGCCAGTCGGCCACGCAGGCCGAGAGGAGAAAGTTGTCGCCGAAGCCGTGTTCATGCGTGATCAGGACACGCCTGCCGCGCACAGTCGATTCGCCGTCCCATGTCGGCAGGTCGACCGGGCGGTAATTGGCGGACAGGCGCGGAACGTCGTCACGCATTCGCCAATAGGCGAAGCCGCGCGGATCGCCCGCCTTGAGCATCGCTTCTCCCATCGCGAATCCGATCGATGCGCTCATCTCGGCAGGGCCGGTTGCCGCCATCCGGAAGGCTTCGTCGAGCAACGCGATGGCCTGCGCGAGATCGCCGGCCATCATCAGGCTCATGCCCAGTCGCAAGCGGTGGAGTTCGGGCCGGCTGTGCCGCGACGGATCGCGTTTCCAGGCTTCGGCGGCTTCGACGTAGCGGCCCAGCAGGTAGAGCGCATCGGCACGCCGTGTCATGGAGACGGCATCGTGCGGGTCGAGCGCCAGCGCCAGGTCGGCCCAGGGGAGCATTTCCTCCTCTCGCCGGAGGGCGGTCAACAGTTCGCAGATCCGATGCAGGATCGCGGGATCACGTGAATCGCCTGCGTATTGCGTCTGCGCGGCAGTCAGTTGCTGTTCGAGGTCGACCATGAGTGCGGTTCCGGCGGGCGCGGTCACCGTGCGGGGCGGGCGCAACGGGAACCGGCGCGAGCAGGGGGCCGGAGGTGGGCATCGCGATGCCGGCACCCCGCCGGGGCGTCGATGCCGGCCGTGTCGTCGCAGGGGCTACACACGGAATGCGCCGTCGAAGATGACGGTGTCGTCGAACAGGATCTTTCCGGACGAAAACACCAGATCCAGATGATGGCTCCCGCGTTCACCGCCGCCGAGGCCAAGGTGCAACCCGGGATGGCGTTCTTCGAAACTTGCATTGCGTCCATGCAGCCTGACGTTCAGGTTCGTCCCGATCCCGAACTCCTCGACGATCCTGTTTCCCGCGCATTTGTCGAGATACAACCTGAAATCGTCCTCGAGCTGTCGATTGGCCGATTCGACGCTGACCACCTGGCTCCGCTCGATCCCGATCTTCAATATCGGGTCGATGACACCGTACTTGATGGCAAAGGGCACCGTGCTCAGGAAGGTGCCGCCGAACAGGACGCTTCCGGTCAGGTCGAGTACGCGGGTCGCCACTTCGCCGGGCATCAGGTCGTAGTGGTTGCGGCCATCGAGGCTTTTCCATGTCTGATCCAGCGTTCCGTGCAGCGAACCGCCGAAGCCGTCGTGAAATTGCACGCGTCGAGCGCGTTGTGCCGCCGCAATGATGCGTTCGTTGCGGGCGGCAATGTCGTCGATGCTCTCGGAAAAGGCCTCCTTGAAGAATTCGCCGTATTCCCGCAGCAATACCGACTTCTTCCAGTGCTCGGCCATTTTCGGCTTGAGGGGCGGGATGAACGACGGCCCATGCGGGTTGATGTCGGAACGTATGGACGAGTCGTACATGAAGATGAACATGTCACACCGGTCGATTTCCTTTATGACCTGTTCGTGATTTTCCGTGTCAAGCTCGACGTAGGTGAACGAATATTCGAGTTTTTTCGGGCAGTGCCGGATAATCGATTGCGCGGTATTTCTCTGGCTTTGATCCGAACCGACCAGGATGTTGGCGCCGGCTGAATGTTTCTGCACCATGGCTGGATGACCGCGGACACACGAAAAGAAATTTTCGACACTTTTTTCCATGATTATCTCCGGGGTATCCAGTTTCTGGATCAAAAAAATGGCGGGTCATTGCGATCCGCCATCGTTCGGGCTGCCTGCTTAGGCCCACAGAGCCGTTGCGAATGGAATGACTGCGCTGTCCTTCATCATCTCGACCCAGTCTTCATGCTGATCTTCCTGCATCCATTCGATCAGCGGGAGATCCTGCTTTTCCTGATTTTCGTTCATGATGATTTCCTTGTTTAGGAATTGAACTGCGAACATCGCAAATCGCCCCCGAAAATTCGAGGGCGGATTTAGCGATTGAGTGAGCGCATGGGGTTGCGCCGATTATATGGGGTGGGTGTGAATGATTGCTTTCTGTTAATCGTCAGACAACATTAGCATTCGAATTTGCGGAGGGACAATGTAACGTAAACCCTAGGGTTGTTTTGATTTTGTGAATGCTGGTGGCGGTGGTGTTTGAATGTCGAAAAAATGAAACGGGGGTGTGTTTTGAAACGGGAATAAACGCACCGATTGATGTCGATTTCGACTACTTGATTACCGGGCGCTCGTTTCATTCCCCCTTCGTCGCCGCGGGCACGTCGAACACGCGATCGAACGCCCACTGGAAGGCGAACGCGTAACAGAAGAAGAACGCAAACAGCCCGATGTCGACGACGAACGCGTCGAACCACGAGATGTCGAGCCACCACGACACGACGGGCACCAGGATGAAGATGAGCCCGCCTTCGAATCCGGTGGCGTGCAGGATCCGCCGCCCGAGCGTGCGTGCCGGCTGCCGGCGCGACGCTTCCCAGCGCTCGAACAGCGCGTTGAAGATCATGTTCCACAGCATCGCGATCGCCGACATCGTCGCCGACAGCGCGCCCGAATAGACGAGGCCCTGCTTGAAGAGCGCCGCGATCACGGGCGAGATGCAGGAAATCGCGATCGCTTCGTAGAGCACCGCCTGCGTGATCCTGCGCGATAGGCCTTGCACGTTGTTTCTCCGGTTCGACGCCATTCGCCGCGGCACCCTGCCGTGACGTCCCGCAAGGCTATTCGCGTTGCACGCCCGCTTCAATTCACCTAATCTCACCCCGATTCAATCGAATTCAACCCGGCCCGATCCGGCCCGCGAGGCCCCGTGTTCTCGAAACTTCCCCTGACCGCATTGCGTGTATTCGAAGCGTCGGCGCGGCTTGGCGCATTCAAGGCTGCCGCGGACGAACTGTCCGTGACGCCGGCCGCCGTGTCGCACCAGATCAAGTCGCTCGAAAGCCGGCTCGGCGTGCTGCTGTTCGAGCGCGGCGCGAGCGGCGTGCGGCTCACGGAGGAGGGCGAGCAACTGTTTCGCGCGAGTCACGATGCATTGCTGGCGCTGAGCCGCGGGCTCGACGCAGTGCGGCCGGAAGCGACCGGCGAGCGCACGCTCGTGCTGACCACCACGCCCGCATTCGCCGCGATGTGGCTGATTCCGCGTCTCGGGCGGTTTCGTCGCATCGATCCGCAACTGCACATCAAGGTCGAAACCGGCAACACGCTCGCCGATCTCGAACGCGACGCGCGGATCGATCTCGCGATTCGCGCAACGTCGCGCACGTTTCCGGCGCTGCACGAGATTGCGCTGATCGACGAGTATTTCGGCGCTTATGCGGCCGCCGGGTTCGACGCGCACCGCACGGACGAGCCGCTCGACCTGATCGAGACCGTGTGGGATACGCCGTTGCCGGTGTCGGTCGACTGGGCGTCGTGGTGCCGTGCGGCCGGCCGCGACGCGTGGCTCGAACGCGCGGTGTTTCGCCATTACGACGACGAGCATTACGCGTTGCAGGCCGTGCTGCACGGGCAGGGCATCGCGCTGCTCAGCTCGGTGCTGGCTGCCGAGCATGTCGCGCACGGAGCACTGACACCGATCGAGCCGTCGGTGCGGCTCGACGGCGCGCGTTTCGTCGCGCTGTGCCGGCCCGGGCGGGAGCGCGAGCCGCAGGTCAGGTCGTTTCTCGACTGGCTCGAAGCGGAGATCGCGCAGACGCGGGCGGCGGTGGCGCGGATGGGGGCGGGCGTCGAGCGCTAAAGCGGGGCGGCGCGGGCCGTGTGCGAACGGTGCGCCCGTACACCGTCACCCGAACCTGACGCAATACACCGGCGGCAAATGCGCGGACACCAACTGCCAGTGTTCCCCGCCGTCAACGGACGTCCACAACCCGCCGGTCGTCGACGCCATCGCGAGGCGCGTGCCCGAATCGTCCACCGCGAGCCCGTGCCGATACACGAGGTCGTACGCGGGTGCGGGCGGCAGCCCGTTCGTGAATGACTCGAAACTGCGCCCGCCGTCGCGCGTGCGCGTGACGACGAACCGGCCGTCCACCGGAATCCGGCACGCGTCCTTCACGGCCGGCACGAACCACGCGGTGTCCGGCTCGTGCGGATGCACGGCCACCGCGAAACCGAAGCTCGACGGCTGTGCCTCGATCCTCCGCCAGTGTTCGGCGCCGTCGGTCGAGCGGAAGATCGCGCAGTGATGCTGCGTCCACAGCACGTCCGGGTTGGCCGCGCACTGCACGACGCGGTGCGGGTCCTGCGCGTTGGGTTCGCCGCGCCGCTCGGGCGGCATGTAGTCGGCTTCCATGCCGTCGGCCGTCACACGCCACGTCGCGCCGCCGTCGGCGGTCTGCCAGACGCCGCCGCACGAGATGCCGATCGTCACGTGCCGGCTGTCGCGCGGATCGACCATCACCGAATGGATGCCCGGCGCATCGTATCCGCCGCCGCCCCATTCGGCGCGCTCCGGGCGATCCCACAATGCCCGGTTGAGCACCCAGGAACCGCCGCCGTCGTCGGAGCGGAACAGCCCGCCGGGAATCGTGCCCGCCCACAGCACGCCCGGCTCGTCGGTGCCGCCGGCTTCGAGCGACCAGATCTGCTGGAGCGTCCACGGCGGCTGCGGCGGGCCGGGCGGCGCGTCGCCCGTGTCGCCCGTGTCACTCGCGGCGCCCGTGCCCGACGGGGCGCTCGCGGGCGGATCGTCGGCAGGCTGCGGCGGATATACGGGCACCGCGCATTCTTCCCAGTCGGTGGCGCCGGCCCGCCTGCGATGCAGTTTCACGCCGAAATGCCCCAGGTTGAGCGCTGCATACAGCGTGCCGTCGCGCGGGTCGGCGAGCGCCATGCTGACCGGCTCGCCGGCGAAATGCGGCTCGCCGAGCGTCCAGCCGCCGTTGCCGCCGGGCTGCAGGACGAACAGGCCCTTGCGGGTGGCGACGAGCAGTCGATCGTTCATGTGCGATGTCTCCTGATGGCCCGACCTGGCGTTCCGGTACGCGGTCGGCGCTTGTGCATGCGTCCCTTTATCCGCCCGTCAGCGCCTGTACGACATAGACCCGGCTCGCGTCGCCGAGCACGTCGGACAGGCGCTGACGATCGCGTATCGGCTGGCCGTCGATGAATACCGACAGGTGTTTGCGCAGCGCGCCCTGGTCGTCGAGGATGTAGCCGCGCAGTCGCGGCTGCTCGCCGAAAACGGTGTCGAATGCTTCGCCGAGCGTGCGGGCGTCGATTTCGCGCTCGGGCGTTTCGATATGCCGCTGGATCGAGGCGGCGAAGAAGAGGTGCGCCATGGCGGTGGCTGGCAGGAGCCGCGCGGAGGGGACGGTCTTTAGTTTAGGCGATCCGTCGGGGGCGCAAAGACGGTGTCTCGTAGTCGCCGTGCGCCGGCGTGTCGATCCGTCGCGGTCGACACGACCACGCGGATCGGAAACAATCCTGCCCGGGCCGCCGGGCCGCCGGGCCGCCGGGCCGCCGGGCCGCCGGGCCGCCGGGCCGCCGTGCCGCCGTGCCGCCGGGCCGCCGTGCCGCCGTGCCGCCGTGCCACCGTGCCGCTCGACGGTCGCACGCTCTCCACTTGCCGATGAAGGACATTCCCGCCATGCCGCGATCCGCGCTGTCGATCGTCAAACCGGCCGTCGACGATATCGTCGCGGGCCGCAAACGCGTGGAAATCCGCTCGTGGGCGCCGCCGGCCATCCCGTTGCGCGATCTCGTGCTGGTGCAGAACGCGATCTTCCTGCGACAGGACGGGCAGGAGGATCCCGACGGTATCGCGCTCGCGATGGTCGATGTCGTGGGGGGGCACGATTGGACGCCCGACGAAGCCCGCTCGCAAGGCAAGCAATGGTGTGCCGGATACGTGTGCTGGGAACTGGAGAACGTTCGGCAGATCGCGCCGCCTGTTCCGTGCGTCGCGAAGCGCGGCATCTATGCGTTGCCGGATGATTTCGGAAAGGTATCCTGATGATTTCGCCTGCATCAGGGGCGAGCCGAACGCCCTTTCGACACAAGAGAGGGCAGTCGAGACGAAGGATCACCCGGAGCGTGCCCGCCGCCCGCGCTAAACCGGAATCGATCGCCCGCGTATCCTGATCCCGATCCGCACGATGCCGATCACCGCATTCGACAGCCACGTGAGCAGGCGCGGCATCCCGCGTCGGCGGATATCGAGCAGCAGCACGATCCGCACGGCGTCGCTGTCGTTCCACACCTCGTGCATGAACGTATCGTCCCACAGCAGGAAACGGCCTTCGTCGAGCCGGTATTCGTGGCCGTCCACCTTCAGCACGGCGGCCGGCACGCCGTCCGCGCGCTTCGGCATCGACAGCACGAGATAGCCGCGCAGGATGCCGCGAAACGGCCCGCGATGCGGTGGAATGTGCTTGCCGGGTGCGAGGAACGACAGCGATGCGGACAGCACGTCCGGCGACGTCGCGACGATCGACGCGACGGTCGGGCAGCGCGACAGGTTGCGCGGGAACGGCTGGCCGTACGCCTGCATGATGAACATCCGCCAGTCGCGTGCATCGTTGGCCGAGATGTCGTACTGCTCGCGCATGATCTCGTGGAAGCGCGGGATGCGCGCCATGTCGCGCGCCACGGCGAATGCCTCCGCCTGGATGGCGGGCCACGCACGGACGAAACGCTCGGCATCGGGAAACGCGGCCGTATCGAGCACCGCGCCGCCGTCGATATGGCGGTCGTACAGCGTGCGCAGCAGGCCGGCTGCATAGTCGTAAGCGACGGACATGGTCGATCGAGGCGCGATCCGGAAAGGGTGACGTCAGTCTGCCCGAAGCGGGTCGGGCGCTGCGTTACGTCAGGTTACGCCGGCTGACGAAAGAATGACAGGTTCATGAATGTTCGTTCCACGCGCCCCCGGAGCCGGAGAAGCCGCGTGAATCGAGCTGCGACATGCGGGAATAAATGCACACGCTCCGTCGTCATACGGGTGTAGCACGTCGTCTCGTTGACTTCTCGAGGAGTGGAACATGAACAAGCATTGGCTGGTGGCCGCCGCCGTGGCGGTGATTTCTTTCGCGGGTGTCGCGGCGCCCGCATCGGCGCAGGCACTGACGCGCGCGCAGGTCAGGCAGCAACTGATCGATGCCGAGAACCAGGGGCTGCGCTTCGTGACCGATACGTCGTATCCGGACGTGAGCCCGCTGTTCCGGCAGCAGGTCGAACGGATGCCGCAGCGCCAGGCCGGCACGGCAGTCGGCAGCGAGCCGGCCGCCTCGTCCGATGCAGGCAAGCCGGCGACGATGGCGCCGCGCCAGCGTTCCGCCGCATGCGTCGGCCCGGCGAGTTTCTGCACGATCTATTTCGGCAGCTGACGCAGCCGCCTGCGTTCGCAGGGCCTGCGTTCACCCAGGTTGATCGATACGGAACATTGAAGGAGCTCATGATGAAAGCATATATCGCAGTACTGACGATGATCGCGGCGATCGCCGGTCAGTCGGCCTTCGCGCAATCGGCCGCGCCGCTGACGCGCGCGCAGGTTCGCGACGAATTGATGCGCCTGGAAGCAGCCGGGTACGACCCGGCGAAAGGGGACGACGGCGAGTATCCGGCGGACATCCAGGCGGCGCAAGCGAAGCTTGCCGATCAGGACCGGGCCCGGATGGCGGCTGCCGGCGCGCATGCACCGGCGGCCGGTATGCCGGCGCAGAACAGCAACTAGGTGTCGATATGGTCTTGTGCGACTTCAGGCCGTCGTGTTCGCGGCACGGCCGTCCGGCAGCCGTTCGTGCCGCCCGACGCGGTGGATGGACACCGGCCGCCGTGCCCGTCATCGCGCGCCGCTTCGCTCGGCGCCGCGATCATCTGGCCGGCGGCGCGCGATGGTCAGGCCGGCCGGTCGCGCGATGAGCCGGGGCGACGACCGGTGCGGCCCTGGCGGCAGGCCGGTTCATGCGCGCGATGGCATGCCGTGCTGCCGCTCGCGCGATTACCAGGGCATCATGCGCTGCAGGATCTGATCGCGCAGCACGAAGCGGTGCGCCAGCGCCGCTGCGACGTGCAGGCAAATGCCGGCGAACAGCGCCCAGGCGAGGATGCCGTGCACATCGCCCATCGCGTGGCCGAATCCGGAACCGGCCGCCGACAGCGCGGGCAGCGGCACGATCCCGAGCAGCGTCACGCCCCACGCGCGCGACGATGCGTTGATCCAGCCGAGCAGCGGCACGGCGATCAGCAGCGCGTAGAGCGCGAAATGCGTGACGCCCGACAGCGCACGCATTGCGGGAGACAGGTCGTTCGCCGGCGGGCGATGCGTCGCGCGCCACAGCACGCGGCAGGCCATCGCGGCGAGCAGTGCGGTGCCCACGATCAGGTGCGCGGCGATCAGGCCGACGGGTTGTGTATCGCGATGCACGTCGGGCATCGTCCAGCCGATCGCATATTGGGCGACGATCAGCGCGACGATCAGCCAGTGAAGAAAACGCGCAACGGTGTCATAACGGGCGGGTGTGGACATGAAGGCTCCTGCGTACGACGGGGACGGTATTGGACGGGTGGATTCTACGATCGCATGCTTAACGAAACGTTAAGCACGCGGCATCTCATGCGGTGATCGGTCGTCGGGTGAGCCTGCCGGCCGCGCTTCGCCCGCGTCCGCCGATGGCAGTGCAACCGTGACACCGAGGCCCTGGCCGCCGATGCCGGGCCCGAACTGCACGGTGCCGCCCAGGTATTGCGCGATACGCGTGACGATCGACAACCCGAGCCCGCTGCCGGGCGACTGCGCGCCGCTGCCGCGATAGAAGCGGTCGCCGAGCCGCTCGTACTCGCCGGGGGCGACGCCGGGCCCGTCGTCGCGAACGACGATGCATTGCAGTGCGCCGTCGTCGCGCACGCCGAGCTCGATGCGGCCGCCCGGGCGGCCGTACTTCACGGCGTTGTCGACGAGGTTGTCGAGCAGGATGCCGATCAGGATCGGATCGGCGTCGATCGCGCGCTCGGAGACGGGGCCGGCCACGAGGTCGATGGCCTTGTCCGACGCCTTCGCGAGATGGCGGTCGAGGGCAGCTTCGACGAGTTCTCGAACGGCGACCGCGCGCGTCGGAATGCGTTCGTATTCGTCGAGCCGCGCGAGCAGCAGCAACTGCTCGGCGAGACGCGCACTGCGGTCGACGCCTTGAACGACCCGCTGCATCGCGAGCCGCTGGAGTGCCGGATCGTCGGTCGCGATGGCCACCTGGGCCTGGACCTTGATCGCGGCAAGCGGTGTCTTGAGCTCGTGCGCGGCATCGGACGTGAACGCGCGCTCGCGCACGATCGATTGCCGCAGCCGGGCCAGCAGGCGGTCGATCGCGTCGACCAGCGGGCGCACTTCGTCCGGCACGGCCGCGATGCCGAGCGGTTCGAGCGATCGCGCGTCGCGCGCGCCGATCAGTGTCGACAGCGTCTTCAACGGCGCGAGACCGCGTCCGATCAGATACCAGAGGAGCAGCGCCAGCACCGGGAGCGCGACGATCAACGGCAGGACGATGCCGCGCGCGGTGCCGGTCGCCAGGTCGCTGCGCGTGTTCGCGATTTCCATCACGCGGATCCAGCGCCCCGACGCGTCGTCGCGCAGCGTGTGCGTACGCCATGACGCGTCGCGGATGACGATTGTTTCAGGAATACCGCGCGAGTCGTGCGCGTCGGGCAGGCCGGCGGCGCCGGCCGGGAGGCTCGACGCGACGACCTGGCCCCGTGCGTCGCGCACCTCGAACAGCACGTCGCGCGGAAGGCGATCGCCGTCGGTTTCGGGGCCGGGTTTCGAGCCGCGGCGATCCAGTTCGACACGCGCGTCCGGCGGAACACGGGCGAGGCGGTCGAGGTCGGCAGGCGAGAGGTTGACCAGCAGCGATGCATATTCGACGAGGCGGGCGTCTTCCCATTCGCCGATCTCGCGCGTCGCGTACCGGAAGCTGCCGAACACGGCGGCGAGCCACACGACCGTCACGCAGCCGAGCGCCATCAACGAAACGCGGCGCCGTATCGAGCGGGACGTCATGCGAGATCGACGACGTAGCCGACGCCTCGAACGGTGCGGATCAGTTCCGCGCCGAGCTTCTTGCGCAGGTTCGACACATGCACCTCGATCGCATTGCTTTCGATACCTTCCTGCCAGCCGTACAGGGTGTCCTCGAGGCGCGAGCGCGACTGCGGCGCGCCCGGGTGGCTGACCAGCTGAACCAGGATGGCCCACTCGCGCGACGTGAGCGCGATGCGCGACGCATCGCGTGTCACCGTGTGGGCGGTCAGGTCGATCGTGATGTCGCGCCACACGATCTCGTCGCCGGCGCGGCCCTGCGAGCGGCGCACGAGCGCGCGGCAGCGGGCGAGCACTTCGGTCAGTTCGAACGGTTTCGCGAGATAGTCGTCGGCGCCGTCGTCGAGGCCGCGGACGCGGTCGGCCACGGTGCCGCGCGCGGTCAGGACCAGCACGGGGACGGTATCGCCCGCATCGCGCAACGCGCGCAGCAGCTCGGTGCCCGATTTCCCGGGCAGGCCGAGATCGAGCACGACGAGCGCGAAGCGCGTGGTCGCGAGGGCGGCTGCCGCTGCGTGACCGTCGCGCAACCAGTCGACGTGATAGCCGGCCTGGGTCAGGCTGATCTCGAGACCGCTGCCGATCAGGTCGTCGTCTTCAACAAGGAGGAGTCGCATGGTCGATTCGGGGGCAGGATGCCTGCGATTGTACGAGCGCGACCCGCCTGCCGCGCAACGGAATGTAATTGTGCTGGATCAAACTTCTCCCGATTCTGAAGAACGCTTAAGGTTCGGCGGCGGCAATCCCGCTACCATCGGCCACACCGTTTCCAGGGGGATTTTCCGCTGCCCCTGATCCCGAACCGGGTCACGCCTGTCCGGCTTGCCCGTCAATCCGCGACCTTGCCGATCGATGTCCGATCGACGCGAGTCGCCCGTACGGGAGATTCATTCCTCATGGCCCCCTCAACGATCGAGCGATGGCGCGCCTACCTGCTGATCGCCGCGCTGGCCGGCATGTTCGTTCAGTGCTTCGTGCTGGTTTCATGGCTGGCGCTGCGCGTACCCGAGGCATTTTTCACGACGATGACGTTTCGCATGTGGACCGTCGTCGCGATCGTCACCGCGATCCTTTCGGTCCGCAAGCTTGCCCGCGCGGCGTTCAGGGCGGCGCTGGATTGCGGATTCGTACACGAGACCGGAATCGATCGTCACACGGTAGCCGTGTCATCCGATTGCGCGTACCGTCGGCTGGTCATCCTTCATATCCGGCTCAACGGAAATCGGTTCCGCTACGCACACGGGTGAGCCCGCCTTCGCGCGTGCCCGCCCCGACGCACCACGGTCCCGCCGGGCCACCACTGGGGAATCGCATGGTGTTGCTGCATGTGCTGCACGCGCTGGCCGGCGCGATGTCGATCGTCTGCGGGCTGGGCGTATTGCTGGGTATTGCGTATACGGTCGCGGCCAGCGTGCTGGTCGGGCGGTTCTTTTCGAGGCCGGCGGCGCAGCCGCGCGAGTATCCGGGCGTCACCGTCGCGAAGCCGCTGCACGGCGACGAGTGGCAGCTCGTACAGCATCTCGAAAGCTTCTTCGTGCAGAATTATCCGGGCCCCGTCCAGCACCTGTTCGGCGTGCACGATGCAGGCGACGCGGCACTCGCGGCCGTCGAGACGCTGCGTGCACGCTACCCTGACGCGAACATCAAGGTCGTCGCCGATGCGCGGCTGTACGGGCCGAACCGCAAGATCGGCAATCTCGTGAACATGCTCGAACACGCGGAGTATGCGGTGCTGTGCCTCGCCGACAGCGACGTGCTGGTCGAGCGCGATTATCTGCGCGCGGTCGTCGGCGCGCTGCAACAGCCGGATGTCGGCATCGTGACGAGCGTGTACCGCGGTGTCGCATCGCCGGGTTTCTGGCCCAGGATCGCCGTCGCGATGACGAACTACCATTTCCTGCCGGGCGTGATCACCGGGCTCTGCATCGGGCGTGCGCGGCCCTGCTTTGGCCAGACGATTGCGATCACGCGCGCGACGCTCGAACGTATCGGCGGCCTCGCGCGATTCGCGCATCACCTGGCCGAGGATCACGCGCTGGGCGAAGCGGTGCGGCAGGCGGGCGCGCAGGTCGTCATTCCGTCGTTCGTCGTCGGGCATGCGTGCGTCGAGGAGACGTTCTCGAGGCTGTACGCCCACGAGTTGCGCTGGAGCTGCACGATTCGCGCGGCGGACCGGCTCGGTCATGCGGGCTCGGTGCTGATGCACCCGGTGCCGCTCGCGCTGCTGGCGCTGCTGTTCTCGGGCGGCACGGCCGCCGCGTGCGCGCTGGCGGTCGCGGCGCTCGCCGCGCGGGTGCTGCTGATGCTGAAAACCAGCCGTGCAACCGGCGCGGGGCTGCGCGGCGCAATCTGGCTGCCGTTCGTCGATCTCCTGCAGTTCTTCGTGTTCGTGTCGAGCTTCTTCTCGTCGCACGTCGTGTGGCGCGGCACGCGCTTTCGCGTGAACCGGGAAGGGCGGTTGTCGGCGGCGAGCGAATCGTGACGACGCAGACGAACCCCGGCGGCGACGCCGCCCGGAACGCCACGCGCAGCGACGCGCGGCTTCGGCGCGCGGGGCAGGCAGCGGCGCTGGGCGGGCTGGCGCTCGCCGTGTGGCTGATCTGGCGCGAGCATCCGCTGGACATCCTGCATCGCCTGCAGATTGCCGGCGCCGGGCTGCTGCTCGCGGCGCTGGCCCACCTCCTGCCGATGCTCGCGAATGCGTGGGACTGGCGGATGCTGATCCGCGGCCCGCGTAGGCCGTCGTTCGCGACGATGCTGAAACTCGTGTGGATTCGCGAATCGATCAACGGGCTGCTGCCGGTCGCGCGGATCGGCGGCGAGATCGTGTCGTTCGGCCTGCTGCGGCAGGCGGGCGTGCGGCCGGCGACGATCGTGGCCAGCCTCGTCGCCGACATGCAGCTGACGCTGATCAGCCAGCTGGTGTTCGCGCTGGTCGCGATCGGCTACGTGCTCGGGCACGTCTCGTCCGATGCCGCCCGGGTGGCCGGGAACCTTGCGATCGGCATGGCCGCGCTGGTGCCGGTGCTGCTGCTGTTCGCGCTGGTGCAGCATGCGCGGCCGTTCGAGCGCGCGATGCGCGTGCTCAACCGCGTCACGAGCGGGAAGGTGGTGGCGCTCGTCGGCGAATCGGCGCGTACCGATCAGTCGATCCGGATGATCTGGAGAAAGACCGGCATCGTCGTGCGCTACCTCGCGATCTGGCAGCCCCTGCAGTTCGTGGGCTACGCGCTGGAAATCTGGCTCGCGCTGGTCTTTCTCGGCGCAGAGCCGACCTTCGCGCAGGCGCTCGCGATCGAGGCGCTGATCCAGCTCGTGAGCAGTATCGCGTTCCTGATGCCGGGCGGCCTCGGCGTGCAGGAGGGCGGGTTCGTGCTGATCGGCGGGCTCCTCGGGTTCGATCCGCCGACGTGTCTCGCCCTGGCCGGCGCCCGCCGCGTGCGCGACCTGCTGTTCTATCTGCCGGGCCTGCTCGCGTGGCAGTGGGCGGCCGGTTCGGCGAACCGGCCGGGCGGAACGAAACGCGCGTCGTTGCCCATCGGGGAATCCGCCCGGCCGCATTGATGCGGCCACGCAGGCCGTGCCCGCGCGGCCGGCGGCGCGGGAATCAGCGCCGTTCGTCGGCGAGATGGCTGCGGATCACGTCCGCGAACGACGTATCGCCCTTCAATCCGAGGGCTTCCGCGCGCGACGTATCCCAGCGGCCCGGCCAGCTGCCGACGATCTTCTCGACGCGCTCGTCGGGCACATGGCGGATCAGCTTCACGACTTCGTCGCCCGCGACTTCGCGCAGCGCCGCGATCATTTCGTCGACCGATACCGACAGGCCGGGCAAATTGATCACGCGTTTGTTGCCGAGCTTCGCGCTGTCGATTTCGCAGCCCGCGACGAGCGCTTCGATTGCGCCGCGCGGCGACAGCAGCCACAGCCGCGTCGAACCCGGCACCGGGCACACGCTTTCCTCGCCGTTCAGCGGCTCGCGGATGATGCCGCTCGCGAACGACGATGCGGCCGCATTCGGGCGGCCCGGCCGCACGCTGATCGTCGGCAGCCGCAGCACGCGGCCGTCGACGAAGCCGCGCCGCGCGTAGTCGCACAGCAGCAGCTCGGCAATCGCTTTCTCGGCGCCGTACGACGATTGCGGGTTCAGCGCGGTGTCGTCCTGCACGACATCGGGGAGCGTGCCGCCATAAACCGCGACCGAGCTCGTGAACACGACGCGCGGCCGGTGGCCACGGGCGCGGCACACTTCGAGCAGCGCGCGCGACGCGTCGAGGTTGATCCGCATGCCGAGATCGAAATCGGCCTCGGCCTGCCCGCTGACGATTGCCGCGAGGTGGAAGATCGCGCCGGTTTGCGTGTCGATCGCGCGTTCGAGCACCGCGCGATCGGCGATGTCGCCGACGATCGACGTCACGCGCGCATCGCCGAAATCGCTGCCTTCGACGACGTCGAGCAGCACCAGCTCGTCGATCTTCTCGCTGCGGCCGTCGGGGCCGCTCAGTTCGCCGCGCTCGAGCAGCTTGCGCGCCAGGCGCTGGCCGAGAAAGCCGGCGCCGCCGGTGATCAGTACTTTCATGTTCGTTACCTTCCGAGGAATGCGTGAATTAGCGGGAGCAGGCCCTGAGCCAGCCGAGCCCTTCCGACGTGCCGGCCTTCGGGCGGTACTCGCAACCGATCCAGCCGTCGTAGCCGAGCGTGTCGATCAGCTCGAACAGATACGGGTAGTTGAGTTCGCCGAGATCCGGCTCGTGGCGGTCGGGCACGCCCGCGATCTGGATATGGCCGATGCCCGCGAAATCGCGCCGGAGCTTGGTCGCGAGATCGCCTTCGACGATCTGGCAGTGGTAGCAGTCGAACTGCACCTTCAGGTTCGGCGCGCCGACTTCCGCGCGGATCGCCTGCGCGTCGTCCTGACGGCTCAGGAAATAGCCGGGCATGTCGCGCTGGTTGATCGGCTCGATCAGGATCGTGATGCCGTGCGCGGCAGCGGCCTGCGCGGCATGGCGCAGGTTCGACAGGTAGGTGTCGCGATGGCGTGCACGGTCGGCGCCCGGCGGCACCATCCCGGCCATCACGTGCAGCTTCCGGTTGCCGAGCACGCGTGCATAGTCGAGCGCCTGGTCGATGCCGCGCCGGAACTCGTCCTCGCGGCCCGGCAGCGATGCGGTGCCGCGTTCGCCCGCGGCCCAGTCGCCGGGCGGCGCGTTGAACAGCGCCTGTTCGAGGGTGTGCGCGTCGAGGCGCGCGCGGATGTCCTCGGCGGCGAAGTCGTACGGGAACAGGTACTCGACGGCCTTGAAGCCGTCGTAGGCGGCAGCGGCGAAGCGTTCGAGGAACGCGTGCTCGGTGTACATCATCGAGAGGTTGGCGGCGAAGCGTGGCATGGCAGCGGGTCCTGTGAATGAATGGGGCGGGGCATACGTCGCCCCGCGTCGAATGGCAACTCGGCGGTTCAGCGGTTCACGAGTTTCGCGGGCGTGAGCCACACGGCGATCGCGCCGATCACGAGCATTGCGGCCAGCACGTACATGCCGGACGCGGTGCTGTGCGTGACGTCCTTCAGGTAGCCGATCACGTACGGGCTCGCGAACCCGGCGAGGTTGCCGACCGAGTTGATGATCGCGATCCCGGCGGCGGCCGCGGAGCCCGCGAGGAACGCGGTCGGCAGCGACCAGAACAGCGGTGCGCAGGTCAGCACGCCGCCCGCCGCGAGCGACAGGAACACGATCGACACCGCCGTATTGTGCGAGTACGACGCGGCGACCGCAAACCCGACCGCGCCCATCAGCGCGGGCACGATCAGGTGCCAGCGGCGTTCGCGGCGCTTGTCCGCGCTGTGGCCGAACAGGTTCATCACGACGATCGCGACGAGGAACGGGATCGCGGACAGCAGGCCGATCTGCAGCGTATCGGTGATGCCGGTCGACTTCACGAGCGTCGGCATCCAGAACGTGAGGCCGTACTGGCCCGTGACGAACGCGAAGTAGATCAGCGACATCCACCACATGCGCGGGTCGGCGAACACGGCCTTCAGCGAGTGGCCGTGCTGCTGCTGTTCCTGCGGCTGCGCGGCGATCTCGTCCTCCAGCAGTTGTTTCTCGCGTTCGTCGAGCCACTTCGCGCCGCGGATGCTGTTGTCGAGATACAGGATCGTCGCGATGCCGACGAGCACGGCCGGCACGGCTTCGATCATGAACATCCATTGCCAGCCGTGGAAACCCGAGCCGCCGTGGAAGCGTTCCATGATCCAGCCCGACAGCGGGTTGCCGAAGATGCCCGACACGGGAATCGCGGACATGAACACCGCGATGATCTTCGCGCGGCGATGCGACGGGAACCAGTACGTGAGATACAGGATCACGCCGGGATAGAAGCCGGCTTCCGCGAGGCCGAGCAGGAAGCGCAGCACGTAGAACTGCGTCGGCGTCTGCACGAATGCGAACAGCCCGGACAGCAGGCCCCACGTGATCATGATCCGCGCGATCCAGATGCGTGCGCCGATGCGGTGCATCAGCATGTTGCTTGGCAGTTCGAACAGAAAATAGCCAAGGAAGAAGATGCCGGCGCCGAGCCCGAACACGGTTTCGCTGAACGCGAGATCCTGCGACATCTGCAGCTTCGCGAAGCCGACGTTCACGCGGTCGAGATACGCGACCACGTAGCAGAGCATCAGGAACGGCACGATGCGCCAGAACACTTTCTTGTAGGTGCGGTCGAGTTCCGCGGCATGGGCGGGCGCGGCGGGCGAGCGGCCAGCGGCCGCGTCGAGAGCAGTCATCGTCGTCTCCAGGATGTTGTGTGCCGGCGGCGTGTACGCCGCCGGATCATTGTGTGTGCTGACGGAAGGGCCCGCGCACACGGCGGGCATGGGAATCGTTGCGGGGTACGTCGCTACCAGCGCGCGCCGAAGCTGGCGCGCAATTCGTCGAGCGCGGCCTCGTCGAGCGGTTCGGGTTTCGGGTTCGTCATCAGCCACAGCCGCGCCGTTTCCTCGAGTTCTTCGAGCGCATACGACGCGTGCGACACCGATGGCCCCCACATCACGGGGCCGAGGCGGTCGAGCAGCACGCCGCGCACCTGGTCGGCGAGCGCCGCGACTTCCGCGGCGACGCCCGGATCGCCGGGGCGGCGGTAGCGGATCAGCGGAATGTGGCCGACCTTCATCACGTAGTACGGCGTGATCGGCGGCAGCACGTCGGTGTCGCGCCATACGCCCGCGAGCGTCAGCGCGACGAGGTGCGTCGAATGGGTGTGGACGACGCCGTTCGCTTCGGCATTGCGTGCGTAGATGCCGCGATGCAGTGCGAGCGTCTTCGACGGCTTGCCGCCCGATACGGGCTGGCCGTCGAGGCCGACTTTCGCGATGTCGTTCGGGTCGAGCCGGCCGAGGCACGCGTCGGTCGGCGTGATCAGCCAGCCGTCGGGCAGCCGGGCGCTGATGTTGCCGGCGCTCCCGACCGCGTGGCCGCGCGCGTACAGGCTGGCGCCGACGACGCAGATCTCCTCGCGCAGTTTCGCTTCGTCGCTCATCGTGCGGCTCCGTCCAGCGCGCGCAGCGCCTTGTCGAAAAAGTCCGTGGTGCCGAAGTTGCCGGACTTCAGCGCGAGGCCGAGCGGCGCCGCGTCGATGGTGGCCGTCGCCGGCACGCCCGGATCGATCTGCGCGCCGATCTGCAGCGACTTCACGTCGAGCGCCTGCACGACCGCGCCGGACGTCTCGCCGCCGGCGACGACGAACTTGCGCACGCCGAGATCGCGCAGCCCGCGCGCGATCGCCGCGAGCGTGGCTTCGACGAGATGGCCGGCCGCGTCGACGCCGAGCGCTTGTTGTACGGCCTTCACTTCGTCAGGCGTCGCGGTCGCGTAGATCAGCACGGGCTGCGGCAGGTGCGTGCGCGCGAACGCGAGTGCCTGGTCGACGACGGGTTCGCCGCGCGATGCCGCGAGCGGATCGATGCGGAAGCTCGGTCGCGTGGCGCGCCATGCGGCGACCTGCGCGTTGGTGGCCTTCGATGCGCTGCCGGCGAGCACCGCCGACAGGCCGTCGATACGCGGCAGCGACGCCGCGTTGTCGCGCTCGGGCAGTTGCTCCGCGCGGCGGAAATTCGCGGGCAGGCCGAGCGCGATGCCCGAGCCGCCGGTGACGAGCGGCAGGCCCGCGCAGGCTTCGCCGAGCACGTAGAGGTCGCGGTCCGACAGCGCGTCGGCGATCGCGAATCGTGCGCCTTCCGCACGCAACTGGTCGATCCGCGTGCGCACGGCGGCCGCGCCCAGCGCGATCGTGTCGTAGCGGATCAGGCCGACGGGCGACTTCGTTTGCCGCTGCAGCACGCGCACGAGGTTCGCGTCCTTCATCGGCGTGAGCGGATGGTTTTCCATGCCCGATTCGTTCAGCAGCACGTCGCCGACGAACAGGTGGCCGCGATAGATCGTGCGGCCGTTCTCGGGGAATGCCGGGCACGCGATCGTGAAGCCGCCGCCGGCCGCATCGAGCAGCGCATCGGCGACGGGCCCGATGTTGCCCGCGTCGGTCGAATCGAACGTCGAGCAGTACTTGAAGAAGAATTGCCGGCAGCCTTGCTCGCGCAGCCATGCGTAGGCGGCGAGCGATTGCGCGACGGCGTCGGCCGCGGGGATCGTGCGCGACTTCAGCGCGACGACGATCGCGTCCGCATCAAGCGTGGCGCCGTCGGCGGGCACGCCGATCGTCTGCACGGTGCGCATGCCGCTCTTCACGAGCATGTTCGCGAGATCGGTCGCGCCGGTGAAATCGTCGGCGATGCAGCCGAGCAGGGGACGGGAAACGGGAGCGGTCATGGCGGGTACGTCGTTCGAATCAGCGGGCGGGCGGCAGCGTGATGCCGGGGAAGGTCTTGATCACGGCGGAATCGTCCTCGCCGCCGTGGCCGGCGCTCGACGCGCTCATGAACATCTGGTGCGCGGTGGCCGACAGCGGCAGCGGGAACTTGCTGCGGCGCGCGGTATCGAGCACGAGGCCGAGATCCTTCACGAAGATGTCGACGGCCGACAGCGGCGTGTAGTCGCCGTTCAGGATGTGCGGCACGCGGTTCTCGAACATCCACGAATTGCCGGCGCTGTGCGTGATCACGTCGTACAGCGCGTCGGCATCGACGCCTTCGCGCAGGCCCAGCGCCATCGCCTCGGCCGCCGCGGCGATATGCACGCCGGCCAGCAACTGGTTGATGATCTTTACCTTCGAGCCAATGCCGTGCGCATCGCCGAGTCGATAGACCTTGCCGGCGATCGCGGCGAGCACGTCCTCGCAGCCCGCGTACGCGGCGGCCGGGCCCGACGTCATCATCGTCATCTCGCCGGAGGCCGCGCGCGCGGCGCCGCCGGACACGGGCGCGTCGAGCATCTGCAGGCCGGCGGCCTCGATGCGTTCACCGAGCGCCACCGCGAATTCCGGTGCGACGGTCGCGCTGGCGATCACGACGCCGCCCGGCTTCATCGCCGCGACCGCGCCGTGCTCGCCGAACAGCACCGTTTCGGTCTGCGCGGCATTCACGACGAGCGTGACGACGACGTCGCACTGCGCGCCGAGTTCGGCCGGCGTCGCGCAGGCGACGCCGCCTTCGGCGGCGAATGCCCGCAGCACGGTGTCGCGCACGTCGCATGCGTGCACGCGCAGGCCGGCGCGCAGCAGCGAGCGGGCGACGCCGAGGCCCATCGCGCCGAGGCCGATGACTCCAACATTTCGTGACATGGTCAACCTTGATCGATTCGGAAGAGGTTCGTGACAGCGGCGGCGCCTGTAACGGCCGCGGCCGCCGGCTTCAGCAGATGCCGGCTTCCGCGAGACGACGGGCGGCGTTGTACATGTGCGTGCGCGCCGCGTTGCGCGCGGCCATCGGGTCGCGCGCGCGGATCGCGTCGGCGATCGCCGCGTGTTCCTCGCGCACCTGGCGCGAGAAGTCCTCGCGCGTCGCTTCGTTGCGCCGCGTGACCTTCACGCCGGCTTCGAGGTACTGGTTCAGGAACTGCAGCGTCTTCAGGAAATACGGGTTGCCGGTGACGGCCGCGATCGTGCGGTGGAACGCGACGTCTTCCGCGACGCCGTCGCGCCCTTCGGCCACGGCATCGTCGATCTTGCGCAGCGCCTCGTCGATGTCGGCCATGTCTTCGTCGGTGTGGTGCAGGGCCGCTTCGGCCGCGACCTCGGCCTCGATCGCGCGGCGCACCGCGAGCAGGTGCGGCAGCGAGGTGGCCTCGACCGCTTCCGCATAGTCGATCCGCAGCGGCCGGATCGCGCCGTGCTGGTTCACGTACACGCCGCTGCCCTGGCGCGGCTCGACCACGCCTTCGTTCTTCAGCCGCGAGATCGCCTCGCGGATCACGGTGCGGCTCACGCCGAATTCCTGCGCGAGCACGGCCTCCGTCGGCAGCTTGCCGGTGGCCGAGAAGCTGCCGACTTCGATCTGCTTGAGCAGTTGCTGCGCGACATGGTCGCTCATCGCGCGGGCGGGAATTTTCTCGAACATGGTGCTCTGGCTTGTAAGGTTATGTGGTCATCATACAAATTTGAGCGCGATGAAGCATCCGGGATAACCCTCGATCAACGGAGGGCAACGTCGGTCAAATCAACTGAAACCGGTTCCATTTGAAGGGAAATCGGCGCGATCGACTATCGCGTCGCGGTGGGTCAGCCGGGCGGGAAAGAGCAGTGCAGGTGCGTTGGCCGTCAGTCGGCGATGTCCTCGACGGAGTCGTCCGTCGCATCTGCCGTCGCGCCGGCTTCCGCCACTTCGCCGCCGCGCTCCCGATAAGTCGCCGGCGGCACGCCGAACTGCTTGCGGAACTCGCGCCCGAGGTGCGACGCATCGGCGAACCCGCAGCTCGACGCGATATCGGCCACCGTGCGGTCGGAACTGGTCAGCAGCCACGCGGCCGTGCGCAGCCGCACCTGTTTCGCGAACGCCTGCGGGCTCTTGCCCGTTTCGGCCTTGAACAGCCGCTCGAGCTGCCGCGTCGACAGGTCGAGCTTGTTCGCGAGCTCGTCGAGCGACAGCGCCCGCCCGACATGCTGTTCCATCAGGAGAATCGCGCGCTTGACCTTCGGGTGCGTCGCCGGCTCGAGGCCCGGCGGATGCGGCTGCGGCGCATTCCCTTTCTGCATCTCGCCGACCAGCAGGATGCGCAGCGCCTTCTGCACGGTCGCGTGATCGAAATGGCGCAGCAGGATCGCGGCGGCGACGTCGATCGACGCGCGGCCGCCCGAGCAGGTGATGCGGCGCCGGTCGATCACGAACAGCCGGTCGGCGATCAGCAGGTCGGGATCGGCGGCCGGAAAGCGCTCGATGAAATCCCAGTAATGGAACCAGCTCACGCAGGTGCGGTAGCCGTCGAGCACGCCTGCGCGCATCAGCGTGAACACGCCGGTGCAGATCCCGACGACCGTTGCGCCGCCGGCCGCCGCGCGGCGGATGAAGTCGAGCGTCTCGGGGCCCGCTTGCGGCCCCGAATGCAGCAGCCCGCCGACCACCACCACGTAGTCGAACGGCTCGGCCGCGTCGAAGGTTTCCCATGGCGTGATCTGGATCCCGCAGCTCGCGCGCACCGGCGCGAGGGTTTCGCCGATCACGCTCCACGCGCAGCGCACGGGCTTGCTGTAGTCGCCGTCGTCCGCCGACAGCCGGAGCATGTCGACGAAGCCCGAGAAGGCCGTCAGCGTGAAGTTCGGCAGCAGCACGATGCCGAAGCGGATGCGTCGCGGTGCGGGTTCTGCGAGGGGGGAAGCGGGTACGTCGGGTGTCATCGCGGCCAATCTCTTCACGCCGGGCAGGCGGTCTCACTCAGTCTGTCGATACGGGTAACGCGGGTACGGCAGTCGGGCACGGCCGGGCGACGCGGATGCAGCCAGCGTCGCCGATCGGCTCCGGCGCGACTTGTGGTTTTCCGTCGCGAACCATCGCCAAAACGCACTTTCCGGCCTGCCGGCGCGGCGCTTGGCGGCGGTATCCCACGCCGATGCCGTTTTTGTTCTATCGGCCGATTTTACGCTTTGATGTACTGGTGCCCAACGTCACTTGATGTATGTCCCCATCCAGAGGAAGCCAGATGAACGTCAGCGCGTTCGACCTGTTCAAGATCGGCATCGGCCCGTCCAGTTCGCACACGGTCGGCCCGATGATCGCCGCGTGCCGCTTTGCGTCGCACGTGGAGGACGCGAACCTGCTCGGTTTCGTGCGCCGCGTGCGGGTCGAACTATACGGCTCGCTCGGTGCGACCGGCAAGGGCCACGGCACCGACAAGGCCGTGCTGCTCGGCCTCGAGGGCCACCTGCCCGACACGATCGATCCCGACCTGATCGAGCCGCGGCTGGCCGCGATCCGCGCGGAGAAATCGCTGTCGCTGCTCGGCAAGCAGACGGTGCGCTTCGACGAAAAGGAACATATCGGCTTCTATCGCAAGCTGATGAGCGGCACGAGCATCGTGCACCCGAACGGGATGCGCTTCCAGGCCTTCGACGAACACGGCCAGCTGCTCGTCGAGAAAGAGTATTACTCGGTCGGCGGCGGCTTCGTCGTGAACCGCGACGGCGATCGCGTGAACGGCGTGCGCGCGGCGGTCGAGGTGCCGTACCCGTTCCGCACCGGCGACGACCTGATGCGCCAGTGCCGCGAGCACGGGCTGTCGATCGCCGAGCTGATGATGCGCAACGAATGCGCGCTGCGCCCCGCCGACGAAGTGCGCGCCGGGCTGCTCGCGATCTGGCGCACGATGGCCGCCTGCGTCGAGCGCGGCTGCAAGGTCGAGGGCGACCTGCCGGGCCCGATGCGCGTGAAGCGCCGCGCGGCCGAGCTGAATGCCCGCCTGCGCGCGCGTTCGGAAGAGTCGCTGCGCGACCCGCTGTCGATGCTCGACTGGGTCAACCTGTATGCGATGGCCGTCAACGAGGAGAACGCGGCGGGCGGCCGTGTCGTCACCGCGCCGACCAACGGCGCGGCCGGCGTGATTCCCGCGGTGCTGCACTACTACGTGAAGTTCGTGCCGGGCTCGAACGAAGCCGGCATCGTCGAATTCCTGATGACGGCCGCGGCGATCGGGATCATCTACAAGGAAACCGCGTCGATCTCCGGCGCGGAAGTCGGCTGCCAGGGCGAAGTGGGCGTCGCGTGCTCGATGGCGGCCGCCGCGCTCGCCGCGGTGATGGGCGGCACGCCCGACCAGGTCGAGAACGCGGCCGAGATCGGCATGGAGCACAACCTCGGGATGACCTGCGACCCCGTCGGCGGGCTCGTGCAGATCCCGTGCATCGAGCGCAACGCGATGGGCGCGATCAAGGCGCTGAACGCGTCGCGCATGGCGCTCAAGGGCAACGGCCAGCACTACGTGTCGCTCGACTCGGTCATCAAGACGATGCGCGAGACGGGCGCCGACATGAAGACGAAATACAAGGAAACGTCGCGCGGCGGTCTGGCCGTGAACGTCATCGAATGCTAACGAAGGACCACAACATGAGCCGCTACTCGATATTCAGCCTGTTCCGCAACGGTCTCTCGTATCACGAGAACTGGGAAAAGCAGTGGAAGAGCCCGGAACCGAAGAAGGAATACGACGTCGTGATCGTCGGCGGCGGCGGCCACGGCCTCGCGACCGCCTACTACCTCGCGAAGGAACACGGCATCACGAACGTCGCGATCCTCGAGAAGGGCTGGATCGGCGGCGGCAACACCGCGCGCAACACGACGATCGTGCGCTCGAACTATCTGTGGGACGAATCGGCCGCGCTGTACGAGAAGGCGATGAAGCTGTGGGAAGGGCTGTCGCAGGACCTGAACTACAACGTGATGTTCAGCCAGCGCGGCGTGATGAACCTGGCCCACACGCTGCAGGACGTGCGTGACACCGAGCGTCGCGTGAACGCGAACCGCCTGAACGGTGTCGACGCCGAATTCCTGACGCCCGCGCAGATCAAGGAAATCGAGCCGACCATCAACCTGAACAGCCGCTATCCGGTGCTCGGCGCATCGATCCAGCGCCGCGCCGGTGTGGCGCGTCACGACGCGGTGGCCTGGGGTTTCGCGCGCGGCGCGGACCGCGCGGGTGTCGACATCATCCAGAACTGCCAGGTGACGGGCATTCGCCGCGAAGGCGGCGCGGTGGTCGGCGTCGATACGGTGAAGGGCTTCATCAAGGCGAAGAAGGTGGCGGTGGTCGCGGCCGGCAACACGACGACGCTCGCCGACATGGCCGGCGTGCGCCTGCCGATCGAAAGCCACCCGCTGCAGGCGCTGGTGTCCGAGCCGATCAAGCCGGTCGTCAACTCGGTGATCATGTCGAACGCGGTGCACGCGTACATCAGCCAGTCCGACAAGGGCGACCTCGTGATCGGCGCGGGTATCGACCAGTACACGGGCTTCGGCCAGCGCGGCAGCTTCCACATCATCGAAAGCACGCTGCAGGCGATCGTCGAGATGTTCCCGGTGTTCTCGCGCGTGCGGATGAACCGCCAGTGGGGCGGCATCGTCGACGTGTCGCCGGACGCGTGCCCGATCATCACCAAGACCGACGTGAAGGGCCTCTACTTCAACTGCGGCTGGGGCACCGGCGGCTTCAAGGCGACGCCCGGCTCGGGCTGGGTGTTCGCGCACACGATCGCGCGCGACGAACCGCATCCGCTGAACGCGCCGTTCGCACTCGACCGCTTCTACACGGGCCACCTGATCGACGAGCACGGCGCAGCCGCCGTCGCGCACTGAACGAGGAGAAGAAAACATGTTGCTGATCGAATGTCCGTGGTGCGGGCCGCGCGCCGAATCCGAGTTCTCATGCGGCGGTGAAGCCGACATCGTGCGCCCCGTCAACAACGAGAACATGACCGACCGCGAATGGGGCGAATACGTGTTCATGCGCGAGAACAAGCGCGGGCTGCACAAGGAGCAATGGCTGCACGCGCAGGGCTGCCGCCGCTGGTTCAAGGCCACGCGCGACACGGTGACCTACGATATCAAGGGCTACGAAAAGTTCGGCGGCGACGCTGCCGGCAACGCACACGAAGAGGGCACGAGCAAATGAGCCAGAAAGACCGCCTCGGCACCGGTGGCCGCATCAATCGCGCGATTCCGTTGACGTTCACGTTCAACGGCCGCACGTATCAGGGCTTCCAGGGCGACACGCTCGCGTCCGCGCTGCTCGCGAACGGCGTGCACTTCGTCGCGCGCAGCTTCAAGTACCACCGCCCGCGCGGGATCGTGACGGCCGACGTCGCGGAACCGAATGCGGTCGTGCAGCTCGAATCGGGCCCGTACACGGTGCCGAATGCGCGCGCGACCGAGATCGAGCTGTACCAGGGGCTCGTCGCGTCGAGCGTGAACGCCGAGCCGACGCTCGAGAACGACAAGTACGCGATCAACCAGAAGCTGTCGCGCTTCCTGCCGGCCGGCTTCTACTACAAGACGTTCATGTGGCCGCGCAACATGTGGCCGAAGTACGAAGAGAAGATCCGCGAAGCCGCCGGCCTCGGCAAGGCGCCGGAAGCGCTCGACGCCGATCGCTACGACAAGTGCTATGCGCATTGCGACGTGCTCGTCGTGGGCGGCGGCCCGTCGGGGCTCGCGGCCGCGCATGCGGCGGCCACGGCCGGCGCGCGCGTGATCCTCGTCGACGACCAGCGCGAGCTCGGCGGCAGCCTGCTGTCGTGCCGCGCGGAAATCGACGCGAAGCCCGCGCTGCAGTGGGTCGAGAAGATCGAGGCCGAGCTGCGCAAGCTGCCCGACGTGACGATCCTGTCGCGCAGCACCGCGTTCGGCTACCAGGACCATAACCTCGTGACGGTCACGCAGCGGCTGACCGATCACCTGCCCGTGTCGATGCGCAAGGGCACGCGCGAGCTGCTGTGGAAAGTTCGCGCGAAGCGCGTGATTCTCGCGACCGGCGCGCACGAGCGTCCGATCGTGTTCGGCAACAACGACCTGCCGGGCGTGATGCTCGCCGGCGCGGTGTCCACCTACGTGCATCGCTTCGGCGTGCTGCCGGGCCGCAACGCGGTCGTGTTCACGAACAACGATCGTGCGTACCAGACCGCGCTCGACCTGAAGGCGTGCGGCGCGAAAGTGACGGTCGTCGATTCGCGCGCATCGTCGAACGGTGCGCTGCCGGCCGCGGCGAAGCGGCAGGGCGTGACGGTGTTGAGCGGCGCCGTCGTGACGGCCGCATCGGGCAAGTGGCGCGTATCGTCGGTCGACGTCGCGTCGAGCACGAACGGCCAGGTGGGCGGCAAGCTGCAGACGCTGCCGTGCGACCTCGTCGCGATGTCGGGCGGCTTCAGCCCCGTGCTGCACCTGTTCGCGCAGTCGGGCGGCAAGGCGTGCTGGAGCGACGAGAAGGCGTGTTTCCTGCCGGGCAAGCCCGTGCAGGCGGAAGCGAGCATCGGCGCGGCGGCCGGAGAATTCGGCCTGGCGCGCGCGCTGCGGCTCGCGGTCGATGCGGGCGTGGAAGCGGCGAAGGCCGCGGGCTTCACGGCCGAGCAGCGCCCGGTCGCGCCGCAGGTCGCGGAAACCGTCGAAGGTGCACTGCAGCCGCTGTGGCTCGTCGGCAGCCGCGAGGCCGCGGCGCGCGGGCCGAAGCAGTTCGTCGATTTCCAGAACGACGTGTCGGCCGCCGACATCCTGCTTGCCGCGCGCGAAGGCTTCGAGTCGGTCGAGCACGTGAAGCGTTATACGGCGATGGGCTTCGGCACCGACCAGGGCAAGCTCGGCAACATCAACGGGATGGCGATTCTCGCGGGGGCGCTCGGCAAGTCGATTCCGGAAACGGGCACGACCACGTTCCGCCCGAATTACACGCCCGTTTCGTTCGGTACGTTCGCGGGCCGCGAGCTCGGCGATTTCCTCGACCCGATCCGCAAGACCTGCGTGCACGAGTGGCACGTCGAGCACGGCGCGCTGTTCGAGGACGTCGGCAACTGGAAGCGGCCGTGGTACTTCCCGAAGAACGGCGAGGATCTCCATGCGGCCGTGAAGCGCGAATGCCTGGCGGTGCGCAACAGCGTCGGCATCCTCGACGCATCGACGCTCGGCAAGATCGACATCCAGGGCCCGGATGCCGTGAAGCTGCTGAACTGGATGTACACGAACCCCTGGAACAAGCTCGAGGTCGGCAAGTGCCGCTACGGGCTGATGCTCGACGAAAACGGGATGGTGTTCGACGACGGCGTGACGGTGCGCCTCGCCGACCAGCATTTCATGATGACGACCACGACGGGCGGCGCGGCGCGCGTGCTCACGTGGCTCGAACGCTGGCTGCAGACCGAATGGCCCGACATGAAGGTGCGGCTGTCGTCGGTCACCGATCACTGGGCGACGTTCGCGGTGGTCGGCCCGAAGAGCCGCAAGGTCGTGCAGAAGGTGTGCCAGGACATCGACTTCGGCAACGAAGCGTTCCCGTTCATGAGCTACCGGAACGGCACCGTTGCCGGCGCGAAGGCGCGCGTGATGCGGATCAGCTTCTCGGGCGAGCTCGCCTATGAAGTGAACGTGCCGGCGAATGCGGGCCGCGCGGTGTGGGAAGCGCTGATGGCCGCCGGTGCCGAGTTCGACATCACGCCGTACGGCACCGAAACGATGCACGTGCTGCGTGCGGAGAAGGGCTACATCATCGTCGGCCAGGACACCGACGGCTCGGTCACGCCGTACGACCTCGGGATGGGCGGGCTGGTCGCGAAGTCGAAGGACTTCCTCGGCAAGCGTTCGCTCGCGCGCTCGGACACCGCGAAGGAGGGCCGCAAGCAGTTCGTCGGCCTGCTGACCGAGGACGAACAGTTCGTGCTGCCGGAAGGCGCGCAGATCGTCGCGAAGGACACGCAGGTGTCGGCGGTCGATCCGACGCCGATGATCGGCCACGTGACGTCGAGCTACTACAGCCCGATCCTGAAGCGCTCGATCGCGCTCGCGGTGGTGAAGGGCGGCCTGAACAAGATGGGCGAGAGCGTCGTGATTCCGCTGGCCAACGGCAAGCGCATCACCGCGAAGATCTCGAGCCCGGTTTTCTACGATACCGAAGGGGTGCGCCAGCATGTGGAATGAAACCAGAAACCAGACGCAGGTGGCGGGCGCGGGCGGCGTGACGCTTGAATCGCCGTTCGTCGGCGCGGCCGACGTGCTGAAGCCGCACCAGGCGCGCGCATCGAAGAAATTCACGCTGCGCGAGCGGCCGTTCCTCGATCTCGTGAACGTACGCGGCGAGTTGAGCGATCCGGCGTTCGTCGCCGCGTTCGAGCGCGTGGTCGGCTGCCGGCCGCCGGCGGCGCCGAACACCGTTGCCCGCGGCGCCGAGTACGACGTGCTGTGGCTCGGCCCCGACGAGTGGCTCGTGCGCTCGCACGGGCCCGTGCAGGCAGGCGTGCTGGAGGCGCGACTCGCGGAGGCCGTGCAGGGTTCGTATGCGGCGGCCGTCGACGTCGGCAGCGGTTATACCGTCGTCGAGATCAGCGGCGAACGCGTGCGCGACGTGCTCGCACGCGGCTGCCCGCTCGATCTCCACCCGCGCGTGTTCAAGCCGGGCCAG
Organism: Burkholderia sp. 22088; assembly: GCF_052045915.1. Taxonomy (NCBI): domain Bacteria; kingdom Pseudomonadati; phylum Pseudomonadota; class Betaproteobacteria; order Burkholderiales; family Burkholderiaceae; genus Burkholderia; species Burkholderia sp. 22088. The sequence goes on along the minus strand of NZ_JBQEPY010000006.1, from coordinate 318,258 downwards.
TGCGCGCAGTCGCACTACTTCAAGACGTCGATCGTGCTGGTCCCGACCGGCGACGATGCGTTCGAGATCGTCCTGCGCCGCAGCTTCGCCGACTATTTCGTGCGGATCATGCTCGACGCTGCCGCGCCGCTCGCATCATGAAGCCGTTCGACGAACCGTTCGTGGCGATCGACGCGCCGCGCCTGCGCGGGCACGGCTGGAGCGTGTTCGTCGACGAACTGAAGGTGCCCGCGCGGATCGGCATTCATGCGCACGAGCATGAAGCGCCGCAGCCGATCGTGATCGATGCCCGGCTCGGCTATCGCTGCGAGCCGAGCGAGCAGGGCGAGTGGATCGATTACGACGGTTATTGCGCGCGACTTGCCGCGTTCCTGTCGCACAAGCCGCATACGCGGCTGCTGGAGACGCTCGTCGCCGACATCGCGGTGCTGTCGTTCCGCGAATGGCCGGCGCTGGAGTCGCTGACGCTGTCGGTGTACAAGCCGAAGATCCGGCCGGGTACGAAGCGCGTCGGCGTGTCGCTCGACTGGACGCGCGGGGATTACTTGCGGTGGACGGGGGCGGCGGGGCAGCTTTGAAGGGGCGGGGCGGAGAGGCAATCCGCCCACGCGATTGCTCATTGTTCCTGGAATATCGGAACAATGAGACGTTCCCCCCGTCACTTGTCACGCGAGCGCTTTTGGGCAACCCACTGCGGACCCGCTCCAGCAGCTTGCGGTGGCCTTCCCGGTCAATGCATCGTGATGCCGCCCTCTACGAGCCATGCCTGCGACAGTCTCATCAGGATCGCTCCGTTCAACGTGACAGGTGGCGAGCAATGAGACGTTCGGCCTTTGACGGATATCGCGCGGTTCACCGGCGATAGCTGCGAAACAGTTCAGGCGTGTCGCAGCGATCGCCCCGTGTAATCGCGTCAAGCCGCAGCCGCCCCGTCCAACGCCGGATAATCCACATACCCGCGCGCATCGCCGCCGAAGAACGTGTCGCGCTGCGCGTCGTTCATCGGTGCGCCCGTCTTCAGCCGCGTGACGAAATCCGGATTCGCGAGCACCATCTGGCCGTACGCTTCGAGATCGGCAAGACCCGTCGCGACATCCGTGCCGATCGCGTCGCGCGTGCGGCCCGGCCGGTTCACGATCAACGTACCGTTCCAGCGTGCGCGCAGGTCCGCGAGCAGCGGCTCGTTGCCCTGGTGCATCACGTGCAGGTACGCGAGGCCGAGCCGGTCGAGCTGCGTCGCCAGGTAGCGATACAGGTCCGGCCCTTCCACGCCTTCGTCGATGCCCCACAACGTGGTGCCCGGCGACAGGCGAATCGCGGTGCGGTCCGCGCCGATCTCGTCGGCGATCGCCTCGGCAACGTCGATCGCGAAGCGCGCACGATTTTCGATTGAACCGCCGTAGGCGTCGCTGCGCGTGTTCGCGTTCGGCGCGAAGAACTGCTGGACCAGATACCCGTTTGCGCCGTGGATCTCGACGCCGTCGGCGCCGGCCTCGATCGCGCGGCGCGCGGCGAAGCGGAAGTCGTTCACGGTGCCGCGCACGTCGTCCGTCGTCAGCGCGCGCGGCGCGGGAATCTCCTGCATCCCTTTCATCGTGAACATCGGCACGCCCGGCGCGATCGCGGAAGGCGCGACGCCCTGGCGATGATGCGGCGTATTGTCGGGATGCGACATGCGCCCCACGTGCATCAGCTGGATGAACAGGCGGGCGCCGCGCGCATGCACGCGCTCGCTGACCGCCTTCCAGCCGGCGACGTGTGCATCGGTGTAGATGCCGGGCGTCGTCAGGTAACCCTGGCCGTCGTCCGACGGCTGCGTGCCTTCGCTGACGATCAGGCCGAGATCTGCGCGCTGCGCGTAGTATTCGGCGGCCAGTGCGCCGGGCGTGCCGTCGAACGCGGCGCGGCTGCGCGTCATCGGTGCCATGACCAGGCGGTTCTGCAGCGTGTAGCGGCCGACACGGGCCGGGGTGAACAATGCGTCCATGATGCGTGCTCCTCGAGGGTCGGGTAACGGCACCGGGGCGGCGCCGTCTCGGGCGCGGGCCGCGCACCATGCGCGCGCCTCGCCGCCATGGACACATCATCCATTGCTTCCTTTTCGAGATAAACATGGTATTTTGGATAACATTGATCCATTGATGGAGCAGTGGGCGTGGAACTGCTGAACGACATGGCGCTGTTCGTGGAGGTCGTGAAGGCGAAGGGCTTTCGCAGCGCGGCCGACGCGCTGGGGATGCCGAATTCGACGCTGTCGCGGCGCATCGGCGCGCTGGAAAAGGCGATCGGCTTGCGGCTGCTGCATCGCACGACGCGCCGGATCGAGCTCACGGAAGCAGGGCAGCTGTATTTCGAGCGCTGCAAACGCATCGTCGACGAAGCGCGGCTCGCGCACGAGCAGCTCGGCGAGTTGCTGGCCGAACCGTCGGGCGTGCTGCGCGCGTCGTTTCCGGTCGATTTCGCGGTGGTCTACCTGGCGCCGCTGATCGTCGAATTCGCGAACCGCTATCCGAAGCTCACGTTCGATTTCGAACTGACGTCGCGGCGTGTCGACCTGGTGAGCGAACCGTTCGACGTCGCGATCCGCATCGGCGAATCGGCCGATTCGCAACTCGTCGCGCGGCGGCTCGCGATGTTCCGCAATCACCTGTATGCGTCGCCGCGCTATCTCGAGCGCGCGGGCGAGCCGCGCGAACCGGACGACCTGCGGCGGCATCAGTGCCTGAGCGTGCAGCGCGTCGATGCGTGGACGCTGCACGACGCCGCGCGGGAGCTCGAGGTGCCGGTGGGCGGGCGTTTCATCGTGAACAGTGTCGGCATGGTTCGGCAACTCGCCGTGCACGAGGCGGGCATCATCCAGATGCCGGCGGAAGTCGTGGCCGACGACGTGGCCGCGGGCCGGTTGCGTCGCGTGCTGCCCGACTGGGAGGGTGCGCCCGTTCCGGTCTACGCGATGACGGAAACGCGCTTGCTGCCGGCGAAGACGCAGGTCTTCATCGAGTATCTGCGCGCGCATTTCGCGCAGGCGTGACGGGCGGCTGCGCGGACGATCGTCCGCCGTTCACTGCTGCGCCGGCTGCGGCGCGTCGCCCTGCGCTTCCCATTTCTTCAGGATGCGCACGCGCGCCTGGCTGAAGTCGACCCAGCAGTTCAGCCACGCGTCGTCCGGAATCATCTGCTGCGGATTGGCGGCTTTGACGTAGTCGCAGGTGTCGCTCGCGAAGCCGTGCCAGCTTGCCTGCGATTTCGCGAGCTGTTTCGCTGCATCGGGGTTGCGTTGCCGGGTCTTGCGTTCGAGCGACCGGTACGCGCGTTCCACTTCCTGGTTGTTGTTGTCGACGATGCATCGGCGTACCGCATCCATCGTCGGCCCCTGCCGTTCGCAATCGACCGCGGCGAACGCGGACGCTGCGCCGCTCGCGAGCGCGGCGACGGCGAGAAGGCGGGTGGCGTACCGGATCGTGTCGCGCATGCGCGGAGAGGGAGTCATGGGGCGGGACGTGTGCGACGTACTGGCTTATTGCGCGTTGCGCGCCGACGTCGATGTCGACGTCGATTCGCTCACCGGCACCATCCGCGCCTTCGTTTCGTTCGCGGCTTTCGCGTCGTCGTCGGGTTCGAGCACGAACCGGAACGAATCGACCCGCTGCATGACCTTCGCCGCATACGCGCTGGATCCGCCGCTGTAGCTCTTCAGCCCGGCCTGCACGTTGCCGCCGGCCGCTTTCACGTAGCTGGAGAGAATCCGGGAGCCGGCCTCGACGTTCGCATTCGGTTCGGTCAGGTCCTTCACGTTACGCAGCATGCCGCGGTGTGCGGACGGCACGACCTGCATCAGTCCGGTCGCGCCGTGCTGGCCGCGCGCCTTTTCCTGGAAGCGCGATTCGATCGAGATGATGGCGTAAACGAGTGCGGGAGGCAGCGAATATTTCGTCGCAGTGACGCTCACGATATCGGCGAGCTTGGCGGCACGCTCCTTCGCGACACCGAATTTCTTCGTCAGGTAGGACGTGATGCGGCGGTTTGCTTCGTTCGGCTGATCGTCGGCGTTCGCGAGCGGCGCGGAGGCGACAGCCGGCGCCGATGCCAGCACGTCGGGTGCAGAGGCAGGCACTGCGGGCGTTTGCTGGGCCGATACCTGTTGCGCAATGCCGAGCGAGAGCACGATCAGCCAGAAAAACCGTCGTCGCATGGTCGAGTGCGGGGAAATGGGAGGCGCATAGTATATCGGCCAATCGGGCAAGACGGTCGAGTGCCGGCTCGAATGAAAGCGATGTGTAGGCTTGTGACGTTCGCAACGATCGACGCGGCGATCGTTGCGTGGACACGCATCGGAGTCCGGATGACCGCTAGTTGATGATCTCGCCGATGCCGGCTTCGATGCGGATTCTCAGTTGCTGGATGAACGCCGGATCGTACGGTTCCCAGTGATCGAGTTCGCCAACGATCTTCAAGGGCGATGTGCTTCGATACGAGCGCGTCGGATTGCCCGGGAATTTCTTGTCCGTGACGTTCGGGTCGTTTTCGAAGGCCCCGGTGGGCTCGACGATATAGACCCGCGGCTTGTCGTCGCCTTTGGCCATTTCCGCGGCAAGGCCGGCGCCCTTGGGCAAGGCCGTGAAATAAACGTGATTCATCACGACGTCATCCCGGTAATTCGATCTGAAGCCAGCCGTCAGCAAGTCGCCGATCCGCAAATCCGCTTTCGTGCCATGAAAAAACGGGCCGGTGTCCAGGACAGCCATGGCTTCTCCCTTGGAAAATGTCGCGATGACTTCTAGGCGCGCCGCGCGCTCGCCACTCGCGCAATCGCGCCGATCGCATCGCTGACGAGCACCGCAAGCAGCCCGACGATCACGCCGCCCTGCAGCACGAACGCGGTATTCGACGTCTGCAGGCCCGCGATGATCACGTCGCCGAGGCCGCGCGCGGCGACCGTCGAGCCGATCGTCGCGGTGCCGAGATTGATCACGACCGCGAGCCGGATACCGTTGACGATCACCGGGAACGCGAGCGGCAGCTCGACCGACACCAGTTGCTGCCAGCCGCTCATCCCCATCCCGCGTGCGGCGTCGACGACATCGCGCGGCACGTCCTCGAGCCCCGCGATCGTGCTTTCGAAAACCGGCAGCAGGCCATACAGCACGAGCGCGATCAGTACGGGTTTCAGCCCGAAGCCGACGGCCGGCACCGCGAGCGCGAGCACCGCGACCGGCGGGAAGGTCTGGCCGATGTCGACGACGCTGCGCGCGACCGGCAGGAAATCCGCGCCGGCCGGCCGCGTGACGAAGATCCCGGCCGCCACCGCGACGATCGTGCCGATCAGGCTCGACAGCGCGACCGTGCCGAGATGCGCGAGCGTCAGGTCGAGCAGGCTCGCGCGATCGTAGATGACGGGCGCGCCGTTGTCCGCGAACGGTGCGAAAAGGCCCTGCAGCCACATCGGCCGCACCAGCAGCACGAGCAGCAGCGCGAGCGCGGCGGCGCGCGCCGTGAACGCGGCAACGTGGCGGGGCAGGGGCGAACGCAAGGGCCGTGTGCGTTGCGTGGCATCCGGCGTCGTCATGCGGGCTGCCTCGCGTGCGCGCGGATCGCGTCGAGCGTGATGCGGCGCGCGCCGCGCACGTTGCGTGCATCGCCGTCGGCGACGGGCAATGCATCGACACCGCGCCACAGCAGTTCCGACACCGCATCGCGCAGCGTGCGCGTCGCGTCGATCGGCTCGCCGTCCGCATGGCCGGGTTCGGCCACTGCGTCGATCTGCGTCAGCGCGAGCAGGCGCAGCGGCCGGTCGACGCCCGCGACGAGCTGCTCGACGACACCGGCCGCCGGCTTGCCGAGAATCTCGGCAGGCGGCGCGACCTGCAGCAGCCGGCCGCCGTCCATCACCGCGATCGTGTCGCCGAGCTTCAGCGCTTCCTCGATATCGTGCGTGACGATCACGACCGTGATGCCGAGGCGGCGCTGCAACGCGAACAGGTCGTCCTGCGCCTTGCCGCGGATGATCGGATCGAGCGCGCCGAACGGCTCGTCCATCAGCAGCATCGCGGGCTCGGCCGCGAGCGCGCGCGCGACGCCGACACGCTGCTGCTGGCCGCCCGACAGTTCGTGCGGCAGCTTGTCCGCGAACTCGGCCGGCGCGAGATGGAACAGGTCGAGCAGCTCGTTCACGCGCGCGTCGATGCGCGCGGCCGGCCAGCCGAGCAGGCGCGGCACGGTCGCGATGTTGCGCGCGACGCTCCAGTGCGGAAACAGCCCGTGCCCCTGGATCGCGTAGCCGATGCCGCGCCGAAGCTGTTCGGGCGCGACGGTCGCCGTATCGACGCCGTCGATGCGGATCGTGCCGCTGGTGGGGGCGATCAGCCGGTTGATCATGCGCAGCAGCGTCGACTTGCCGCTGCCCGACGCACCGACGAGCGCGGTGATCGTGCCGCGCTGCATCGTCAGCGAGACGTCGTCGACGGCGACGACATCGCCGAAGCGTTTGCCTGCACGTTCGATCTCGATCATCCTGTACGCCCCTTCGCGAGCGTGGTCGCGGCTTCGAATATGACGGCGGCCACCAGCGCGAGCGCGATCGTCGGGATCGCGCCGAGCAGCACGAGATCGGCGGCCGATTGCCCGATCCCCTGGAAGATGAAGGTGCCGAAGCCGCCGCCGCCGATCAGCGCGGCGACCGCGGTCAGCCCGATGTTCTGCACGAGCACGATGCGCACGCCGCTCAGGATCACCGGCAGCGCGAGCACGAGGTCGACATGCAGCAGCCGCTGCGCGCGCGTCATGCCCATCGCGCGCGCCGCTTCGGTCACGTGCGGCGGCACTTGTCCGAGCCCGACCACGACGCTCGACGCGATCGGCAGCAGCGAATACAGGAACAGCGCGAGCACGGCCGGCGCGACGCCGATGCCGCGGATGCCGAGCGCGGCCGCGAGCGGCACGTGTGCGGCCAGCAGCCCGAGCGGGGCCATCATCAACCCGTACATCGCGATGCTGGGGATCGTCTGCACGACATTGAGCACGGGCATCGCGACGGTCCGCACCGCCGCGATGCGCGCGCAGGCGATGCCGAGCGGCACGCCCGCGACGAGCGCGGCGGCCACCGAGCCGCCCGCGAGCGACACGTGACGGATCGCTTCGCGCCAGAAATCGTCGCTGCGCACCGCATATTCGCGCATCACGGAGAGGCCGTCCCACCAGCCGCTCGCGAGCGGCACCGAGATCGCCGCGATCGCGACGACGAGCGCGGCGAGGCGCCGCCACGGGCCGAACGCGAGCCGTGCGAGCGCGTCCGCGACGAGCACGGCCCACGCGAACAGCAGCAGCCAGACGCCCGCGTCGGGCGACACGCGCGCGAGCATGTCGTCGGCGGCGACGACGTGCGTCGCGGCCGCGCCGAGCGCGTACGCGAGCGTCGCGAGCCATGCGCAGCCGGCCGCGAGCCGCCACGCGGGGCGGCTCGCCTTCATCGCCCACAGCGCGCCGACGATCCACAGCGCGGCCAGCGCCGCGCCCTGCATCGCCGGCAGCGTGGCGAACACCGACAGCCCCGTGCCGGCCGCGATCCGGTTCGGCCGCAGCACGACGAACGGCAGGCCGAGCACCGCGACGATCGTGAGGATTCCGATCAGGATGCCGACCTTGTCGGGGTTCACGCGCCGCGCGGACGCCGCCGCGCGTTCGGTCATTTCACGAAGCCCTTCGCTTTCAGGTAGCTTTTCGCGACGCCGGCCGCCGGCTCGCCGTTGATCTGGATGCGCGCGTTCAGCGACTGCAGCGTCTTCAGGTCGAGGCTCGCGAACACCGGTTTCAGGTAATCGGCGATCTGCGGGTGCGCTTTCAGCACGGCTTCGCGGATCACGGGCGCAGGCGCGTAGACGGGCTGCACGTGCTTGTCGTCGTCGAGCACCGCGAGGCCGCTCGACGCGATGCCGCCGTCGGTGCCGTACACCATCGCCGCGTTCACGCCGTCGGTCTGGTTCGCGGCGGCCTTGATCGTCGCGGCCGTGTCGCCGCCCGACAGCACGACGAGCTGCTCGGGCTTCAGCTTGAAGCCGTACGCTTTCTCGAACGACGGCAGCGCCGACGCGCTGTTCACGAATTCGGCCGACGCGGCGAGCTTCACCTTGCCGCCGCCCGCGACCCACTTGCCGAAATCGGAGAACGTCTTCAGGTGCTGCGACTGCGCGACGGGGGCGAGCAACGCGACGCCCCACGTGTTGTTCGCGGGCGCCGGGGCGAGCCACACGAGATGGTTCGCCGCGTAGTCGAGCTTCTTCGCCGCGTCGTAACCCTGGCTCGCGTTCTTCCACAGAGGATCGTCGGCCTTGTTGAAGAAGAAGGCGGCGTTGCCCGTGTATTCGGGGTAGATGTCGATCTCGCCGCTCGTGAGCGCCTTGCGCACGATCGGCGTGGTGCCGAGCGCGATCTTTTCGGTGACGGGGATGCCGTGCGCCTTCAGCACTTGCGAAATCAGGTTGCCGAGCAGGTTGCCTTCGGTGTCGATCTTCGACGACACCACGACGGGTGCGTCGGCGTGCGCGCCGGGGGCGACGAGGGCGGCGGCGAACGCGAGGCCCAGAATCCGGGCGGGCAGGGCGAGCTTCATGAGCCAATCTCCAGGACGGGGGCGTAGGCCGCACGTTACTTGACTGGGCGGGCTTTGGCAAACCGCGTGCGGCGGCGTGTCCACAGCCCGCGTGGGGATAACCCGCATGAGTCACGCGGGCTTGTTACACTCGATTTCGTCTCCGCCTGCCGACAATTGCTGACATGAAACCCGAGCTGCTGGTCCTCATCGCATTGCGCGGCGACGCGCACCGCGAGATCGCCGCGTCGTTCGACGTGCGCCATGCCCCGACTGCCGAAGAACGCGAACGCGCGATCGCCGAACACGGCGGCACGATACGCGCGGTGCTGACCAACGGCAGCACGGGGCTCACCGGCGCCGAGATCGACCGGCTTCCGCAACTCACCTTCGTCAGCGCGCTCGGCGCGGGCTACGAGCATATCGACGTCGCGCATGCGAAGGCGCGCGGCGTCACGGTCGTGACGGGCGCCGGCACCAACGACGATTGCGTGGCCGATCACGCGTTCGCGCTGCTGCTCGCGGCGGTGCGCAACGTGGTGCCGCTCGATGCGAAAACCCGTGCAGGGGTGTGGCGCGACGGGCTGCCGATGCCGCCGAACGTGTCGGGCAGGAAGCTCGGCATCGTCGGGCTCGGCAAGATCGGCGAGAAGTGCGCGCGTCGTGCAGCCGGCTTCGACATCGAGATCGGCTATCACAACCGGTCGGAGAAGAACGTTCCCTATCGCTATTTCGACCGCGTCGACGCGCTTGCGCAGTGGGCCGATTTCCTGATCGTCGCGACGCCGGGCGGCGCGGGCACGCGGCACCTGATCGACCGCACCGTGCTCGATGCGCTCGGGCCGGGCGGTTTTCTCGTCAACGTGTCGCGCGGCAGCGTTGTCGATACCGCTGCTTTGGCAGACGCGTTGCGCGAAGGGCGCATCGCGGGCGCGGGGCTCGACGTGTACGAAGGGGAACCGGAGCCGCCGCGCGCGCTGACGGATCTCGACAGCGTCGTGCTGACGCCGCACATGGGCGGCTGGTCGCCGGAGGCGCTCGATCGCTCGGTGCAGCAGTTTCTCGACAACGCGAAGCGGCATTTCGCGGGGCAGCCGGTGTTGACGCCGGTGTGATGGCCGCAGGGCGGGCGCGAGTCAGCCCGCCTGTCTGCAGAATTCCCAATAGAAATCCGGCAGGTTCGCCGGCTTGCCGCCATCGAGGTCGATCCAGCCGAACTGGTCGTGCTCGTCGCTCAGGACGATTTCGTGCCGATCGACCCGGCACTCGAAGCACACGATGAGCACGCGCTTGCCCGGCACGACCTCGCACGAGCGGCTCGCCACGTAGCGGCTCGCCGAGGCGACGATTCCGCATTCCTCCCGCACTTCGCGCGCGACGGTTTCCTCGAGCGATTCGCCGGCTTCGGGCCAGCCGCCCGGCAACTCCCATTCGTCGCGTGGATTGCGCAGGAACAGGACCGAGCGTCCGTCGCGGACGATGGCTTTCGCGCTGAGGGGGATCATGAGGCGGCACCGTTGGCGTTCGACTTTCGCAGCGTAGCGCAGTTGTGCCGTTCCTGCTGCGATCCCCCGCCTGCGCCGACGAGCGCGCAGACGGGGGAGGCGGCGCCGTTGCGCCGGACGCCGGCGTGCGGTTACACGCCTGCCGACGACGACGCCAGCGGCACCGTCACCGACGTCCCGGCCGGATCGAGCGTGAGGCCCGTGCCCGGCGTCGGCCGCAGCGTTGCCTCGTTGTCGCTGGACAGGACGACGAGCCCCAGCCGGTGGCCGGCTTCCAGCTTGTAGTCACGCGGCATGAACGTCAGCTTCAGGTCGTACGGCATCCCGGGCAGCACGGGCTCCGAGCGCCACTCGGACCACCGGTTGCGCGGGTCGGTCCACGCGCGCGTGACGATCGTGGCCGTACCGTCCGGCGCGCGATCGACCAGCAAGGCCGTCACGTTGGCCACCGCCGTGAAGGTCAGCCTGACGCGTGCGGTCGCGGCACCGGACAGGCGTGTCGCGGCCGTGAGCGGTGCGGTTTCGAAACGGCTGCGATTCTCGCCGGTCGGTGCGTTCGCCAGCGTGAGCGCGGTGATGCGCGCATCGTCCGTGAAGCGCGCGAGCGGGCCGCCGGTCGGCAGCCGCAGCAACGAGCCGGTGCCTGCGCCGTCGCCGCCGGCAAAGTACGTGACCGGCGTGGCGTGGCGTGCGGCCCAGTCCGCTTCCTTCAGCAGCGTGCCGTCAGCCTGCTCGATCACCGCGCGCGGATCGCGTTCGACGCCGTTGTCATAACCGATCAGATAACGCGTAAACCAGCGGTTCACCTCCGCGGTCCATGCATCGGCCATCGCCGGCACGCGGGTCGGGTCGGTGTGCTTCAGGCGGTGCAGCCACAGCTGCGTCGGCACGCCCTGGCGCCGCATCGCGAGATACCACAACGTCGACTGGTCGACGCGCACGTTGTCGTCGGTCAACCCTTGCGCAACGAGCGCCGGCGCGACCGCGAAGCCGGTCGGGATGTCGCGCGCGGCCCAGAACGGCGAATAGTCGCCGGTCTTGCGGTCTTCCTGCTGCAACGCTTCGTCGATCAGGTGCGTGCAACGCTCCGGATGCGCGTTCGTCAGCAGCGCCTTGATGTACACGTCGACGTCTTCGCCCTGATAGCCTTCCGGCGCACGCACAAGCCCGCCCGAGCGGTAGTAGCCGTACATGTTCGTCAACCCTGCGACCGGCACGATCGCATCGAGCCCGCGCGTGCGCAGGCTCGCGACCATCTTCGGCAGCGTGCCGTCGTACGACACGCCGTACATGCCGACGTGGCCCGTCGACCAGTTCGCGACGACCGTCTTGCCGTTCGCGTCCTTCGCGGTCGCGTCGCGGCCGAGCCAGCGGATCACCGATGCCATCGCGACCGATTCGTCGCGCGTGAGGATCGTCGGGCAACCGTCCGAGCCGGCGGTGCCGAGCGAATCCGCGTAGACGATCGTGAAGCCGCGCGGAATGAAGTAGCCCTCGATCCACGAGCGCCCGGCGGCGGCGGCCTCCACCTGCTGCAGCATCCGCACCTGCGGCGCGGCGGCCATGATGCGCGCGGACGTCGAGGCGGCCGCGGCCGCCTGCGCATTGGCGGCGGGGTGCGGCGTGCCGTCGAGTTCGACGTCGACGTTGTGGTCGGGGCTGTCGGCGAGGCCCGCGTAGTACGGGCTCGCGAGCACGATGACGGGCGTGCGCGCGCCGTTCGCGGTTTCGGTCGGGCGCACGATGCGCACGTGGATGCGGTCGCGCGTGCCGTCGCCGTCGGAATCGACCGACGTGTCGACCCACGCGTTCTCCTCGATCGTGCCGCCCGACAGCGACGGCTGCACCTGGCCGTTCGCGATCACGGGGCGATAGCGGCCGCCGCTGGCCGGATTGGCGTACGGGACGCCGGACGGCGAGATGCGTGATGCGAGCGACTGCTTGTCGGCCGCCGATGCGGCGGCTCCCTCCTGTTGGCCCTGCGCGAGCGCCGAGACGCCCGCCACGCTGCCGCCGTCGTCGCCGCCGCACGCGGCGAGCGTCGTGGCCGCAACGAGCGCGGGAAGCCACGCGCGACGCAATCCGGTTCGATGAATGTCCATTGTCGACCTCTTGTTGTGATTGTCCGGAACCGGCCGGCCCGCGATATGCCCCCCGCGGCCCGGCCGGGTGCTGCATCGGATGAAACGGAACTGCACCTTCGAAAGCGCCGGGCGCGATGCCCGGGTGTCACGGCCGGTGTGGACGCGCGTCACGCGTCGCGCAACCCGGCGGGTGTCGGGGCGACTGCATTGCCCCGACCGGAAAGCGTCAGCACGGCCGCCGGTTCATGACGCGCGGTCGGCCCGGGGCCGGCGGCGCGAAGTGAATGGAGGAGTGCGAATCAAATGCGGGCATGCCCGATCTTCCTTCAGGTTTCGGATGAAACGGAACGGCACGATGCGATGAGGCGGGGATGGTGCGAACGGCGGTGCTGCAACGGCAGGAAAGCGCGACGCGAGTCGGCGAGGCGAGCCGGATTGCTTTCCGGAAGCTTGCGCAAACTTATCTCAGTGAAATCCTGGTGTCAAACTTTTTTAGTTTCAGTCAAACAAAGTATTGGCACGTGCTTCGCGATCGATGTGCGATCGGTCTAAATTTCCGCGAAATTTGTCCGTAAACGGTAAAAAACGGATTGAAAGGAGAGAGAGGGCATGACGATTTCAGTCACGGCAGCGAGCGGCCTGACGCTCGCGCAGATGGTGCAGGAAGCCGCGCTCGACGGGCGTCGACAGGCGGACACGGCGGCCGGGAAACCGCAGGACGCGCCGCTCGAGATCCGGGCGCTGGACCCGGAAGCGATGCAGGCGGCGCGCACGAAGCAGTTGACGATCCTGGGCGACCTGTCGACGAAGCTGCGCGACGTCACCAGCGAGCTCGCGACGAGCCTGCAGGAGATCATCGCGAAGCGCCCGGACCTGGCCGACGCGAAGTTCGACTTCATGACCGACAACGGCCGGATCAAGGTCGTGTCGAAGACGATGACGGAGAGCGATCGCGCGTGGGTGGAGTCGACGCTGAACGCGAACGCGGGCCTCGTGCTCGCGACGCGCGAGTTTCACCAGCAGGCCGTCGACTTCGCCGAGCAGGGCGCCGCCGCGGTGGGCGACACGTTCTCCGACGACGATCGCAAGGTGGCCAGCCAGCGCGCCGACGCGGACTTCCTCTTCATGAAGGAGATGAATGCGTCCGTCGCGCGCAACCGGAAATTCGAGGAGGTCGGCGGGCATTTCACCACGCAGGACGGCACGCGGCTGAACTTCGACGAGTCGGCCGGCAGCGCGCGCGGCACGCTCGCGCTGCTGGATACCGATCGTCAGTTGTCGTCGGGTGCGGCGATCTTCGTCAGCGACGTGTCGGGGCAGAAGACGTACGGCAGGCGTGCGGGCCTGATCGACGTCGGCTTCGGGAACGCGTTCGAGGACATCCTGAACGGCACCCACAGCGTCGGTTTTCACGAGACGGCATGACGGCGCCGGCGCGCCGTGCCGAAGCGCCGCGCGTCTATTCGTCGCGCAGCGCTTCGGCCGGCCGTACCCGCGCGGCGCGCCAGCTCGGGTAGAGCGTCGCGACGCACGACATCAGGAACGCGGCCGCGGCGATCTCGATCACGTCGATCGCCGCGAGCTTCGACGGCAGCGAACTGAGGAAATACACGGACGGCGTCAGGAAGTGGATGCCGAGCAACCGCTCGACCGCCGGCAGCACCCACGGAATGCTCACCGCGATCGCGCAGCCGAGCGCGACGCCCGCCAGCGTGCCGGTGAGGCCGATCGTCATCCCCTGGATCGCGAAGATCTTCATGATCGACCCCGGCGGCGCGCCGAGCGTGCGCAGGATCGCGATGTCGCCCTGCTTCTGCGTGACGGTCATCACGAGCGACGACACGAGGTTGAACGCGGCGACCGCGACGATCAGCATCAGGATCAGCGACAGCATGCGCTTTTGCAGCCGCTCGGCCTCGAACCACGTGCGGTTCTGCCGCGTCCAGTCGCGGATGTAGAGATCGCCCGACAGCGAGCGCGACAGTTCCAGCGCGACTTCGGGCGCGCGCTGCAGATCGTCGAGGCGCAGCCGGATGCCGGTCGGCGCGCGTACGTTGAACAGCGTCTGCGCGTCGCGGATATGGATGTATGCGAGCGCGCTGTCGTACTGGTAGTGGCCCGACTCGAACGTGCCGACCACGTTGAACTGCCGGAACTGCGGCAGCGCGTCGCCGATGCGCGCGGTGTTGCCGGGCGCGAAGAACGTGATGCGGTCGCCGATCTTCACGTGCAGCGCGTCGGCCAGCGCCGAGCCGAGCACGATGCCCATCCCGCCCGGCACGAGCGCGTCGAGCCGCCCCGTCTTCGGCTTGCGCGCGATCTCGGACACGCGCGGCTCGAGCACGGGGTCGATGCCGCGCAGCGCGACGCCCGTCACGCTGCCCGCGTTCGTCAGCAGCGCCTGCGCGTCGACGTAAGGCGCGACGGCGCGCGCCGCCGGATTCCGCAGCGATTCGTGCGCGGTGAGCCGCCAGTCGGGCATCGCGCCGGTGGGCGAGAAGATTTCCACGTGCGCGAGCACCGACAGCATCCGGTCGCGCACTTCGGTCCGGAAACCGTTCATCACCGACAGCACGACGATCAGCGCGGCGACGCCGAGCGCGATGCCGGCCATCGCCGCGCCGGCAATGAACGACACGAAGCCGTCGCCGGCCGAGCGCCGGCCGCCGCGCGCGTAACGCAGCCCGATCTGCCATTCGAACGGGAGTTTCAAGCGGATTCCTTTCATTTCGATTCGATTCGTGCCGAGCCGCGCATTCTAGCGAACGCGGCGCGGGTGCGCGCAGCGGTTGGGGCGGCGAGCCGAAATCCCGCCCGACCGGCCGGTCGACGGCCGGCGTTGCGCGCCGGCACACCGATATTTCCATCGTTTCGGGTCTGATCGATAATGGCGGCCAGCATCCGGTCGAACACAACATTCCAAGCATTCCGGCGCAACCAGGGCCGCGCCGTCACAGACCAATAAATCTCGGGGAGCGCCGCCGAAGCCGGCCGCACGTCCTTGAACAAGGAAATAACAACATGGATTTGCTGCGCTTCCTGCTGCTCCTGCCGATTCGCGCGGCGGGCTTCGTCTGGTGGCTGCTCGGCTGCGCGCTGCGGCCGCTGGTCGGCGACGTGTCGTGGACGGCGCCCGCGTGGATGGGCATCACCGCCGCGGCCGTGCGCCGCCGCCCGTGGCACGCCGGCGGCATCGTGCTGCTCGCGGCCGCGCTCGGCTACGGCGGTTACTGGTTCAAGCATCGGCCGAAGCCGCCGGAGCCCGAGACCGTCACGTTCACCGTGAAGGCGCCGCCGATCACCACCTATGAGGTGGACGACAGCGACAAGCCGAAGATCACCGTGCATCCGCTCGACGTCGTGTTCTCGCAATCGGCCGCGCCGATCGAGCAGGTCGGCAAGCCGGCCGGAGAGGGCATCGAGATGACGCCCGCGCTCAAGGGCGCGTGGGCGTGGGTCGACGACAAGACGCTGCGTTTCACGCCGGCGGCCGACTGGCCGGTCGGCGCGCACGTCGAGGTGCGTTTCGCGGTGCACCGGGTGTTCGCGCCGCAGGTGACGATGCACGACGACCGCTTCGCGTTCGATGTGCCCGCGTTTGCCGCCACGTTCGGCAACAACGAGTTCTACCAGAATCCCGACAATCCGGCGGAGAAACAAGCGCTGCTGCAGCTGCGCTTCAACTATCCGGTCGATCCGGCCGAATTCGAGAAGCGCATCGGCCTCGTGCTGGTCGGCCGCGACGGCAAGAATGCGACGCCGCTGCGCTACACGGTCAACTACGACAAGATGAAGACGAGCGCGTGGGTGTATTCGCAGCCGCTCGAGATTCCGCGCGATCCGCTGGTCGCACGGCTCGACGTCGACAAGGGCGTGAAGAGCGCGCGCGGCGGCAACGGCACGCCCGACGTGCTGCATGCGGCGGTCGGCGTGCCGGGGCTATACAGCCTGTCGATCGACAACATCGCGCCGACGCTCGTCGACAACGAGCGCTACGAGCCCGAGCAGGTGCTCGTCGCGGAAGCGTCCGACGGCGTGCGCAGCGCCGACCTCGCGGCGCGCGCGAAGGCGTGGGTGCTGCCGAAGCGCAAGCCGGGCGTCGATCAGTCGGACGACGATCCGCCGTACGAATGGAACGTGGCCGACATCAGCGATGCGGTGCTGAAGCAGTCGAAGCCGCTGCCGCTCGAGGCGGTGCCCACCGAGAACGATTTCGCGACGCTGCAGAGCTTCAAGTACCACGCGACGCCGGGCGAGCGCGTCGTCGTGCGGTTCGAGGGCAACCTGAAGTCGGCCGGCGGCTACCTGCTCGGCGAGCCCGTGACGACCGCGTTCACGGTGCCGGACTATCCGAAGCTGCTGCGCTTCATGGCCGACGGTTCCCTGCTGTCGATGAGCGGCAGCAAGCGGTTGTCGGTCGTGTCGCGCAACCTGCCGGGGATGAAGGTCGAGATCGGCCGCGTGCTGCCCGACCAGCTCCAGCATCTCGTGAGCTTCAACAACGGCACGTACGCGCGGCCCGAGCTGTCGTATTCGTTCAGCGAGGATCACATCGTCGAGCGCTTCGTGCAGACGCGCGCATTCCCGGCCGGCGAACCCGGCAAGGCGCATTACGAAGGCATCGATCTCGGCCAGTACCTGAAGGGTGGCAAGCGCGGCGTGTTCCTGCTGCACCTGACGAAGTACGATCCGGCCGCCGAGAAGAAAAAGGCCGACGACGCGAAGGACGGCGATGCATCGTCCGGCGACGGCAGCCAGGATCAGTCCGACAACGCCGACTCGGGCGACAGCAGCGGAAACGACAACGACAGCGACAGCGCGCTCGGCGATACGCGCCTGATCGTCGTGACCGATCTCGGGATGCTGGTCAAGAAGGCGCTCGACGGCAGCCAGGACGTGTTCGTCCAGTCGATCCGCAATGGCCGTCCGGTTGCGGGCGCAACGGTATCGGTGCTCGCGGTGAACGGCCAGGCGCTGTTCACGCAGACGACGGGCGCCGACGGCATCGTGCATTTCCCGGCGTTCAAGGGGCTCGACCGCGAGAAGCGGCCGCAGCTGTACGTCGTGAAGAAGGACACCGACCTGTCGTTCCTGCCGGTGGCCGGCCGCGATCGTCAGCTCGACTTCTCGCGTTTCGACGTCGACGGCGAGCGCAATGCGACGGGCCAGGGGCAACTGTCCGCCTACCTGTTCTCGGATCGCGGCCTGTACCGGCCCGGCGATCCGTTCCACATCGGCCTGATCGTGCGTGCCGCGAGCTGGGCGCGCAGCCCGGCCGGCGTGCCGCTGCAGGCGGAGATCGTCGACCCGCGCGGGATCACGGTCGAGCGCAAGCCGGTGACGGTCGATGCGACGGGCTTCACCGAGCTCGGCTATACGACGGCCGAAACGGCGCCGACCGGCACGTGGACGGTCAACCTGTACATCGTCAAGGACGGCCAGCCCGGCGCGGAGCCGATCGGCAGCACGACGGTGCAGGTGAAGGAGTTCCTGCCGGACCGCATGAAGGTCGACGCGAAGCTGTCGCAGCAGGTCGTCGAAGGGTGGGTGAAGCCGAAGGGGCTGAAGGGCGTCGTCGACGCGCAGAACCTGTTCGGCACGCCGGCGGAGAAGCGTCGCGTCGCGGCGACGCTGACGCTGCGCCCGGTGTGGCCGTCGTTCCGCAGCTGGCAGGGTTATCACTTCTTCGACGCGCGCCGCGCGAAGGAGGGCTACACGACGACGCTGCAGGACGGCACGACCGACGAGCACGGCCATGCCGAATTCGACCTCGACCTCGACAAGTACGCGGATTCGACCTACCAGCTCTACTTCCAGGCGAAGGCCTATGAAGCGGAAGGCGGGCGCAACGTCGCCGCGAACGCGCAGACGCTCGTGTCGAACAACGACTGGCTCGTCGGCTACAAGTCCGTCGACGATCTCGGCTACGTGAAGCGCGGCAGCCCGCGCACGGTGCGGCTCGTCGCGATCGATCCGAACGCGAAGGCGATCGACGTGAAGGGCCTGCGCGCGCAGCTGGTCGAGGAGCGCTACGTGTCGGTGCTGACCAAGCAGGATTCCGGCGCATACAAATACGATTCGCGGCTGAAGGAGGTGCCCGTCGACGAGAAGCCGCTGACGATTCCGGCGGCCGGGCTCGACTTCACGCTGCGCACCGACAAGCCGGGCAGCTATGCGCTCGTGATCCGCGACGCGGACGGCGCCGCGGTGAACCGGATCGAGTATTCGGTCACGGGCGACGCGAACGTCACGCGTTCGCTCGACCGCAACGCGGAGCTGCAGGTGAGCCTCGCGAAGCACGACTACAAGCCGGGCGAGCAGGTCGAGATCGCGATCCGCGCGCCTTACGCGGGCAGCGGCCTGATCACGATCGAGCGCGACAAGGTGTATGCGCACGCATGGTTCCATGCGGACACGACGAGCTCGATCCAGCACATCACGGTGCCGGCCGGTTTCGAGGGTAACGGTTACATCAACGTGCAGTACATCCGCGATCCGTCGTCCGATGAAATCTTCATGAGCCCGCTGAGCTACGGCGTCGTGCCGTTCTCGGTGAACCTCGACGCGCGCCGCAACGCGCTGTCGGTCGACGCGCCGGCGCTCGTGAAACCCGGCGACACGGTGAATTTCACCGTGCATTCGGCGAAGCCCGCGAAGGTCGTCGTGTTCGCCGTCGACGAGGGCATCCTGCAAGTTGCGCGCTACAAGCTCGGCGATCCGCTGAAGTTCTTCTTCCGCAAGCGGATGCTCGAAGTCGGCACGTCGCAGATCCTCGACCTGATCCTGCCGGACTTCGAGAAGCTGATGGCGATGGCCGCGCCGGGCGGCGACGCCGACGATGCGATCGGCCGTCAGTTGAACCCGTTCAAGCGCAAGCGCGACAAGCCGGTCGTCTACTGGTCGGGGATCGTCGACGTGAACGGCGACACGCGCCTGAGCTACACCGTGCCCGACTATTTCAACGGCAAGCTGCGCGTGATGGCCGTGTCGGTGTCGCCGGACCTGGTCGGCACGTTCGAGGGCGCGACGACGGTGCGCGGCGACTTCGTGCTGTCGCCGAACGTGCCGACGACGCTCGCGCCGGGTGACGAGGCCGACGTCAGCGTCGGTGTCTCGAACAACCTGACGGGCGCCGGCAACCAGCCGGTGCCGGTCGCGGTCACGCTGAAGACGGGGCCGCAGTTGCAGGTGATCGGGCCGGCCACGCAGAACGTCGCGCTCGCGCCGCAGCACGAGGGCGTCGCGATGTTCCGCGTGAAGGCGACCGATACGCTCGGCTCGGGCGCGCTGTCGTTCGGTGCGCGCTACGGCGCGAAGGGCGCGCAGCAGCGCGTCGACGTGTCGGTGCGGCCGGCCGCCGCGTTCCGCACGCAGCTCGACATCGCGCGGCTCGACCCGGGCAAGAAGGCGAGCGTGCCGAACCTGCGGTCGATGTACGACGCGTATGCGTCGCGCGACGCGAGCATCTCGACCGCGCCGCTCGTGCTGTCCGAAGGGGTGGCGTCGTATCTCGTCAACTTCGAGCACTACTGCAGCGAGCAGATGGTGAGCGCGGCCGTGCCGCGCGTGTTCGCGGCGAAGTGGCTGTCGGTGCGCGCGCTGACGAGCGCGATGCATGCGACCGACGCCGGCGCCGACACGACGAACGCGGCGGCGATCGCGCAGTTCCTCGGCGTGCTGCGCGGCCGGCAGAACGCGCAGGGCGGGTTCGGCCTGTGGAGCGCGACGCCCGACGCCGATCCGTTCGTGTCCGCGTACGCGATGCACGTGCTGCTCGACGCGCGCGAGCGCGGCATCGCCGCGCCGAAGGACATGCTCGACGCGGGCAACCAGTATCTGCAGAAGCTCGCGGCGAACGATTCGCTCGGCTCGCTCGACCTGCTGCGCCAGCGCGCTTATGCGGTGTACTTGCTGACGCGCCAGGGCAACGTGACGACCAACAGCCTCGCGGCCGTGCAGAAGCGGCTGCAGGACGCGTATCCGAACGACTGGAAGAACGACCTCGCGGCCGCATGGCTTGCCGCGTCGTACCAGCTGCTGAAGCAGGACAAGGAGGCCGCGGCGCTGATCGCGGGCCCGCAGGCGCTGCTCGAGCGCAAGCGCGCGTCCGACGGCGGTTACGTGACCGGCTACTACCTCGATCCGTTGACGCGCGACGCGAGCGTGCTGTACCTGATCGCGAAGCACTTCCCGGAGCGCGTGCGCAAGCTGTCGCCGCGCGCGATGGACAACCTCGCCGCGCCGCTCGTCGACAACCGCTACAACACGCTGTCGTCGGCGATGACGATCCTCGCGCTCGATGCGTATGCGGCGTCGAGCGCGGGCCAGCTCGACCAGCTCGCGATCGACGAGGTGCGCGCGGGCGCCGCGCCGAAGGACGTGTCGTCGATCCAGGCGAACCTCGTGCGCTCGGGCACGTGGGCGGCCGGTGCGTCGCGCGTCGACTTCGTGAACGGCAGCACGCTGCCCGCGTGGTGGATCGCGAGCCAGTCGGGCTACGACCGCGGCACGTCGACGAAGGCGATCAGGAATGGCCTGGAGATCGTGCGCGACTACACCGACACGGACGGCAAGCCGCTCGGGAAGATCACGCTCGGCCAGGAGATCGACGTGCACCTGAAGATCCGCGCGACCGGCCCGGCGAACGTCGGCAACATCGCGATCGTCGACCTGCTGCCCGGCGGCTTCGATCCGGTGATCGCGCCGCCGCCCGTCGCCGACACGCAGGACGGCGACAGCGACGGCGGCGCGTCGGCGCCGGTGGCCGATGCGCCGTGGCGTTCGCCGATCGGCGTCAAGGGCTCCACGTGGCAGCCGCAGTTCGCGGACGTGCGCGAGGACCGCGTGGTGATCTACGGCACCGCGACGACCGACGTGCGCGAGTTCGTCTACCGGATCAAGGCGAGCAACGCGGGCCGCTTCGTCGCGCCGCCGGCTTACGGCGAGTCGATGTACGACCGCCGCGTGCAGGCACAGGCACCCGGCGGCACGGCGCTGACCGTGGAGCGCGTGCGATGACGGCGCGGCTGCAACGGCCGTGCCGGGTGCGCGGAGCGCCCGCGCGTGGCTGACGCCCCGGTGCTGCGGCGCGCGCTGCGCGGCGCCGGCCGCTGGCTGCATCGCTGGCAGAATTGGATCGCCGGCGCGCTGCTCGTATTCGGTGCGCTGGCCGCGTGCCGGCTGTGGCCGCATCCGCCGCTGCGCGACTGGAAGCCGTCGTCGGTCGCGGTGGTCGACGCACAGGGCCGCTTGTTGCGGCTCACGCTGGCGAAGGACGACCGCTACCGCCTGTGGGTGCCGCTCGACCGGATGTCGCCGCAGCTCGTCGAGGCCGTGATGCTGCACGAGGACCGCTGGTTCCGCTGGCATCCCGGCTTCAACCCGTACGGCCTCGCGCGCGGGGCGTGGATCACGTATGTGCGCGGCGGCAATCCGCAGGGCGGCTCGACGCTGACGATGCAGCTCGCGCGCTCGCTGTGGCGGCTGAACACGCGCACGCCGGCGGGCAAGCTCGAGCAGGTTGCGCGCGCGGTGCAGCTCGAACTCTTCTATTCGAAACGGCAGATCCTCGAAGCCTATCTGAACGATGCGCCCTACGGCCGCAACGTCGAAGGCGCGGGCACCGCGAGCGTCGTGTATTTCGACCGGATGCCCGATGCGCTGACGCTGCCCGAGGCGCTCGCGCTCGCGGTGATTCCGCAGGACCCGGCGCGGCGCGTGCGCGGCGGGCAGGACGAGATCAACCGTGCGCTGGCCGCGTCGCGCAACCGGCTGTATGCGCGCTGGCTGACGAAGCATCCGGGCGATGCGTCGCTCAAGCCGCTGTTCGCGTTGCCGCTGGCGATGCGGCCCTTGTCGGCCCTGCCTTTCGACGCGCCGCACGCGGTCGACCAGGCGCTCGCCGCACGCAGCGCGTGGCGCACGGCCTCGGGCGATGCACCGGACGACGGCGACGGCGGTGCGCGGCTCGTGACGACGCTCGATCTCGACCTGCAGCGCACGCTCGAACGGCAGATCGCGCGTTATGTCGCGCGCAACGACACGCGCGGCGTGCGCAATGCGGCGGCCATCCTCGTCGATACGCGCGACATGGGCGTGAAGGCGCTGGTCGGTTCCGCGAACTTCTTCGACCGCACGATCGACGGGCAGGTGAACGGCACGCTCGCGCGGCGCTCGCCGGGCTCGACCCTCAAGCCGTTCATCTACGCGCTCGGTTTCGACCAGGGCGTGCTGCATCCGCAAACGGTGCTGCGCGACGTGCCGACCGCGTTCGGCCCGTATGCGCCGGAGAATTTCGACGGGCATTTCCTCGGGCCGATCACCGCGACCGACGCGCTGAACCGCAGCCGCAACGTGCCGGCCGTGTGGGTCGCGTCGCAGCTCAAGTCACCCGACCTGTACCGGTTCCTGCAGGAAGCCGGCGTGCGCCGGCTCGCGAGCGCGCAGCACTACGGGCTCGCGCTCGTGCTCGGCGGCGGCGAAGTGACGATGCAGGATCTCGCGGGCCTCTACGCGATGCTCGCGAATCGCGGCGAATTCCGGCCGCTGCGGCTGCGCGCGGACGAACCGGCGCTGCCCGGCCGGCGCCTGTTGAGCGCGGAGGCGAGCTACATGACGATGGACATGCTGCGCCAGCATCTGCGCCCCGACGAAACGAGCGGCGCGCAGCCGTCGAGCGTGCCCGTCTACTGGAAGACCGGCACGTCATGGTCGTTCCGCGATGCGTGGACGGCCGGCGTGTTCGGCCCGTACGTGCTGGTCGTGTGGGTCGGCAATTTCGACAACTCGACCAATACGGCGTTCGTCGGCGTCGACGCGGCCGCCCCGCTGTTCTTCCAGGTCGTCGACGCATTGAATGCCGAGCGCACGCTCGTCGAGCCGCCGCGCGCGGTGCCGCCGCGCCTGAAGCGCGTGCGGATCTGCCTCGCGAGCGGCGACCTGCCGAACGAGTGGTGCCCGCAGCAGGGCTGGACATGGTTCATTCCGGGCACGTCGCCGATCCGCGTGAGCACCGTGCACCGGCCGGTCGTGATCGACGACGCGACGGGGAAGGCCGCGTGCCCGCCTTACGACGGCAAGCGCACGCATACGGAGATCTTCGAGTTCTGGCCGTCGGATCTGCAGCAGGTGTTCGCGCAGGCCGGCATTGCGCGCCGGCGGCCGCCGCAGAACGCGGAGTGCCGCGACGCGGGGCAGGTCGACGGCGATCCGCCGCGCATCACGTCGCCGCTGCGCGGCAGTACGTATGCGATGCGCGTGAAGAGTACGGAGGAGACGCGCATCGCGTTCAACGCGACGGCCGATGCGAGCGCGCATGCGCTGTACTGGTTCGTCAACGATGCGTTCGTCGGGCGCAGCGTGCCGGGCGATGCGCTGTTCTGGCAGCCGCGGACGGCCGGCAGCTATACGGTGCGCGTGGTCGACGATCACGGCCGCGGCGACCAGCGGCCGCTGGCGGTGGGGCTCGAACAGTAATGGACGACGGCCTGCCGGTGCAGGCCGGGACTCAGACGCTGTAGCCGATCCGCAGCACCCCCCATTGCCGTCCGCCGACGACGATGGGAGCGGAAACGTCCTTCATCAGCGCGAAGTTGCCGTTGCCCATGTCGCGCCGATAGGTCTGCAGCAGGAACGGCTTGGTATGCGACACGGAGGTGCGCGCCGTGCGGTCCGTGTAGATCCGGCGATTCCGGCAGTTCGCGGCGTTCCACGCGGCGTCCGCGCGCTGGGGCAGCGAGAATTTCCGGTTGTGGGTCGGCAGGTAGCACTGCCGGTCGAAGCTCGCGCAATAGACGATGCGCGCGTCGATCCCGAGCACCGGCTCCTGGATGGCCGGCAGCACGCGGTCGGTGAAGTCGGTGAAGCGCGTCATGAACTGCTGCGGATCGGTGCCGGGAATCGGCACGTAGTGCGCGTCGAAGAGCGCGTCGAGTGCGATCTCGCCGCGCCCGACCGCTTCCTCGAAGAGCTTGCTGATCGCGGCGGCCGTGTGCCGCGCGGTGTCGATCAGGCGCGTGTCGGGCGATTCGATGCCGGTCGCGGCCGTGAGTTCGATGAGCGTCTCGGAGACGGAGAGCAGGTTGCCGAGCCGGTCCTTGGCCTGCGAGAAGTTGTCGCTCGAATCCTCGACGCCGGATGCCATCTCGCCGACCTGTTCGTCGAGCCGGTGGCATTGCGTCTCGATTTCGTCCGTCAGCGACGCGATCTGCTCGGCCTCGCCGGCGAGCTCGGTGATCGCGTGCCCGGTCGCGTGCACGACCTCGCCGATCGTACGCGTGCCCTCGCGCACGCGATGCGCGCGGGCGGCGTTGTCGGTGCCTTCCGCGATCAGGTGTTCGGTCTGCTCGGCGAGGCGCGCGAGGGTCGTCTCGATCTGGGCCGTCGCCTGTCCGGTCTTCGCGGACAGGTTCTTGACCTCGGCCGCGACGACGGCGAAGCTGCGGCCCGAATCGCCGGCGCGTGCGGCCTCGATCGCGGCGTTCAGCGCGAGCAGGTGAGTCTGTCGCGCGATCACGGAGATCTCCTCGGACACGGCCCGTACATGATCGAGCGCGTCGCGCAGCGCACCCATCTGGTTGCCGATCGACGTGACGCCTTCGACGAGGCCGTGGATGTCGGCGAGCGACGCCTCGATCGTCTGTTGCGACTGGCGAACCGCGTTCGACGCATTCGCGCTCACGGCGCGCACCTGCTGCGCCGCTTCGGCAATCCGGTGGTTGCCGCGCAACGTGACGGCGGCCGATTCGCGCAGCGTGTGGCAGACCTCCGCCTGTCTGGCGACGCGGGCCGCGACTTCCTCGACGTGACCCGACACGTCGCAGATCTCGATGCCGAGCTTGCCGGCCTGCTCGGCGATGTCGCCGACGAGCGCGCGCGACGAACGGTGGCCGCGGCCGATTCCGAAGAAGTTCACGTTGCAGGGTCTCCTTGAAGGGACGCGTGCCTGGTCATCGGCGGATGCTGGGCGTGCGCTCCTGTCTTGACGGCAGCGAGGGCACGGACTTGAGGTCGGGTAAACATCGAGACCGGGATCGGGATGGCAGATCGTCCGGCCGGTGCCGCGCGTTGCCCGCCGTTCACGGTTTTTGCTGCTTTTTGCGGCGTTTGCGGCGGCCGTGTTCCGGTGCCGGGCCGGACGGGCGCACGCGGGCTGCCCGTCCGGCCGGACGCGTCGCGCCGCGTCAGAACACGTGGTGGATGCCGGCGTTGACGCCGACCGTCGTGCCCGGCAACCCGAACAGCGCGCCGCCCGTGATGCCGAGGCCCGTGTTCATCGCGCCATGGTTGTTGACGACACCGACCTGCGCGTACAGGCCCGTTCGCTTCGACAGGCTGTAGTCGGCGCCGATCGCGGCGAGCAGCGAATGATTGTGCGAATCGTTGCGATCGATCGTGTACCACGCGCCGGTGTTCAGGTCGAGGGTCGGCGTGACGCGATAGTCGAGGCCGGCGCTGTACACGTTGTTGCTGAACGAGCCGGCAACCTTGTAGCTCGTGAACGACGCCTTGCCGGTCACGGGCCCGAACGTGTAGGCGGTGCCGATCGTGCGGCCGACGAACGCGACCGTGCTCGATACCGGCGTCGGCGACGTGCCGCCGTTGCCGTCGTAGAGCGCCGCGTTGAGCATGAAGCCGCCATTCGCATACGTGAGGCTGCCGGAATACTGGCGTCCCGCCTGGAAGTCCCCGGCTTTTCCGCCGAAGCCGAACATCGCGCTGCCCGTGAGCCCGGCGATCGTCGGGCTCGTGTACGAAATCGCATTCGGGTTGAAGAGGCCGGTGACGAGCACGTTGTCGACGTACGGGATCAGCGCGGCGCCGAAGTGCGAAACGTTGCGCGGGTCCGATCCGAGCACCGCGAGCACGAACGGCGAGAACTGCAGGCCGACCTTCGTTTCGCCGAACCCGCCGTCGATCCCGACCCACGCCTGGCGGCCGAAGAAGTTGCCGTTCGAATGGCCGAACGCCCCGTCGGTGATGTTGAAGCCGCTCTCGAGCTTGAATTTCGCGTGCAGTCCGCCGCCGAGATCCTCGGTACCCGTCAAGCCGAAGTTGGTCGGCGTCATGCCGGTATCGGTCAGCGCGAACTGGCGGCCCGCATTGCCGCCGGTCGCCGAGTCGAGCGACCGGCTCGTGTAAAGCAACGCGGCGTCGAGGTCGCCGTACAGCGTGACGCTGCTCTGCGCGAAAACGCTCGTGCTCGCCGCCGCGCCGAGCAGCGCCGCGCAAATCGTCCGTGTCGTGATCTTCATCGTCTGTCTCCGTTTTGTTGAATGTTGTAATACGTATAGCTAATTAATATTGCGGCGGCGGAATCGACGCGTGCCGCCTGCAGGCCGTGCCGTCGGGGAACGCACGGCGGTGCTTCGCGAGTGCCGGAATGCGAGCGCATCCCGGCACCGCGACGAAGCGAAACGCTCCGCCCGGGCGGGCGGTGTTACAGCGAACGGTTCAGCTGGTCGAGGATGGCCGGGTTCTCGAGCGTGGACGTGTCCTGCGTGATCGCTTCACCCTTGGCGAGCGAACGCAGCAGGCGCCGCATGATCTTGCCCGAGCGCGTTTTCGGCAGGTTGTCGCCGAAGCGGATGTCCTTCGGCTTCGCGATCGGCCCGATCTGCTTGCCGACCCAGTCGCGCAGCGTCTTCGCGAGCGCCGCGGCCTCCTCGCCTTCCGGACGCGCACGCTTGAGCACCACGAACGCGACCACCGCCTCGCCCGTCGTGTCGTCAGGACGGCCCACCACGGCCGCCTCGGCCACCAGCTCGTGCGAGACCAGCGCCGATTCGATCTCCATCGTGCCGAGCCGGTGGCCCGACACGTTCAGCACGTCGTCGATCCGGCCCATGATCGTGAAGTAACCGGTGTCCTTGTCGCGCACGGTGCCGTCGCCGGCGAGATAGAGCGTGCCGCCGAGTTCCTCGGGGTAATAGCTCTTCTTGAAGCGCTCCGGATCGCCCCAGATCGTGCGGATCATCGCCGGCCACGGGCGCTTGACGACGAGAATGCCGCCTTGCCCGTTCGGCACGTCCTGGCCGGTTTCGTCGACCACCGCGGCCATGATGCCCGGCAGCGGCAGCGTGCACGAACCGGGCACGGTCGGCGTCGCGCCCGGCAGCGGCGTGATCATGTGGCCGCCCGTCTCGGTCTGCCACCACGTATCGACGATCGGGCAGCGCTCCTGGCCGACGTGCTTGTGATACCACATCCACGCTTCCGGATTGATCGGCTCGCCGACCGTGCCGATGATGCGCAGGCTCGACAGGTCGTAGCTCTTCGGATGCACCTTGTCGTCGGCTTCGGCGGCCTTGATCAGCGAACGGATCGCGGTCGGCGCGGTGTAGAACACGCTGACCTTGTGGTCGCCGATCATCTTCCAGAAGCGGCCGGCGTCCGGGTAGGTCGGCACGCCCTCGAACACGACCTGCGTGCCGCCGCAGGCGAGCGGGCCGTACGTGATGTACGTGTGGCCGGTGACCCAGCCGATGTCGGCCGTGCACCAGAACACGTCGGTGGGCTTCCAGTCGAAGGTCCACTTCATCGTCTGCGCGGCCCACAGCAGGTAGCCGCCGGTGCTGTGCTGCACGCCCTTGGGCTTGCCGGTCGAGCCCGACGTGTACAGGATGAACAGCGGATGCTCGGCGCTCACCCATTCCGGCTCGCAGGTGTCGGATTCGGCGGCCGTCAGTTCGTGCATCCACAGGTCGCGGTCGGCATGCCAGTCGATCTTGCCGCCGGTGCGGCGATAGACGATCACGCTCTTCACCGCTTCGCAGCCGCCCAGCGCGAGCGCCTCGTCGGCGATGCTCTTGAGCGGCAGCGTCTTGCCGCCGCGCGCCTGCTCGTCGGCCGTGATCAGCGCCGTCGCGCCGACGTCGACGAGCCGCTCGTTCAGCGACTTCGCGGAGAAACCTCCGAACACGACCGAGTGGGTCGCGCCGATGCGCGCGCAGGCCTGCATCGCGACGATGCCTTCGATCGACATCGGGATATAGATGACGACGCGGTCGCCCTTGCCGATGCCGCGCTTCTTCAGCGCATTCGCGAAACGCGACACGCGGGCGAGGAGATCCGCATAGGTGACGCGCGTGACGGTGCCGTCGTCGGCTTCGAAGATCACCGCGACGCGCTCGCCGTTGCCGGCTTCGACGTGACGGTCGAGGCAGTTGTACGACGCGTTGAGCTCGCCGTCGTCGAACCACTTGTAGAACGGCGCGTTGGACTCGTCGAGCACTTTCGTGAACGGCTTGTGCCACGCGAGGCCCTCGCGCGCGAGGCGCGACCAGAAGCCTTCGTAATCGCGCTCGGCCTCGGCGACGAGCGCCCGATAGGCCGGCATGCCGGAAATTGTCGCCGCCTGCTCGAGCGCCGCGGGCGGCGCAAACTGGCGGGTTTCGTGAAGAACCGATTCAATCGTGGACAAGCGTGTCTCCATGCGTTCTTGGGATGCAGGGCTGCTGTTCGGGAAAACGCAACATGCATGCCAGCATCAACGATCGATGCGCGCATTCGGCGGAAGTCGCGGCGCACCGTGCGCGTTTCGAGCGATCAGGTCGAACGGGCGACGAGGTTGATACCGTAAGTCCCAGCCGGCCGTTCATAAATGCAGCACATCGTGTTGCAGTCCTCAACAGGTGACGCGCGCCGGGGAAGGTGGTCGGCCGCCCGATCCGGAGCGCGGCGGGGCGACCTGGCGGCGTCAGGCGATCAGCGACCGAAGCGCCGGTGCGTGCCCGAACTGTCTGATCCGTTCGAGCGCCGACACCTCGATCTGGCGAACGCGTTCGGCGGACAGGTTCAGTTGCCGGCCGATCTCGCGCAGCGAATACTCGCTTTCGACGTCGATGCCGTACCTCAAGCGGAGAATCCACGCTTCACGTGCCGGCAGGCGGTCGATCAGCGCCGCAACCGCCGCGCGAAGCTGGCGGGCGCTCGCGGATTCTTCCGGGGTCGGCGCGGCGTGGTCGATCGCGACGTCGCACAACGTGAGGTCGTGATCGGGAGAAACGGGCAGGTTCGCGGAGATGGGCTCGCGCACGATATCCATCAGATCCCGCACCTTGTCGACCGGGATCCGCATCTGCGCCGAGAGCGTCGGGGCGCCGGCAACCTCGCCGGTTCGTTGCGCATGCGTTCGCGCAAGGCGGGCCAGCTTGTTGATCGCGTCGACCGTATGCGCGGGCACGCGGATCGTGCGGCCCTGATCGGCGATCGCATGCGTGATGGCCTGCCGGACCCACCAGGTCGCGTACGTCGCGAATTTGAAGCCGCGCCGGTGATCGTAGCGATCGACGGCCTTCATCAGGCCGAGATTGCCCTCCTGGATCAGGTCGAGAAACTGCAGGCCGCGATCGGGATAGCGCTTGGCGATCGACACGACGAGCCGCAGATTGCTCTGGAACAGCTTCGTTCTCGCGGGCTGCATCGCGCGCTCGATACGCGACAGTCGCGCGTCGATCGCGATCGCGATGTCGAGCGGCAGGCTCGACTCGCCGGCGAGGCCGGCGAGCGCGGTGCGTGCTTCGATCAGCGCCGGCGCGCGGCAGGCGAGGGCGGCGGTACAGCCGGCATGCGCGGCGATGCAGTCGGTCATCCATGCGCGCACGTCGTCGCACGGCATGAAGAGGTCGCGGCGCGGCGAATCGGTGCGGATGCCCGATTCGGCCAGAATGTCGACGATGCGCTGTTCGAACTTGCGTGCTTGCGTTGCACGGTCGCGAATCGCGCGGCCGATGCGCTCGATCGCACGCGCGGTGAAGCGGATCCTGCCGGTCGACGCGACGGCCTCGCGAAGCAGCGCCCGGTAACCGGCCGACGCGAAACCGCCGGTGCGCAATGCGTGCTGCATCCCGGCGGCCAGCGCGCCGGCGCGGTCGAGCGATGCGACGACGCTGTCGCGCCATGCGGGGCTGTCCGGCGCGCGGTCCGTGTCGTCCTCCCCCTCCGGTGATTCCATGGCCGAATCAGGCGCCGTTGCGTTGCCGGGCGATTCCCCGGGCAAAGTCGCGGGCGCTTCATCAGGCGATTCGGCGTCGCCGACGAACCCCGTCACGTAGACCGATGCCGCCACCTTGCCGGCGCGGATGTCGCCGGCGATCGACGCGACGGCGTCGAGCGCAGCCGGGTCGCGGCTCAATGCGTCGATGCACGCCGCGCGGCCGCTTTCCAGATGAAGCGCGAGCGCGATCTCTTCTTCGCGGTCGAGCAGCGGTGTCGCGCTCATTTCGCGCAGGTAGATGCGGACGGGATCGCTTGTGCGGGCCGCGAGCAGATCGGCGGTCGCGAGCGGGGCCGGCGCGTCGGCGAGCGGCGACGTCGTGTCCGTCACTCGCGCGAAATGACGATCGAGCGTCCATGCGCTTCGCGAGTCGACGTGCTCGCGTACCTCGATTCCCCATTCGCCGAGCATCGACGCGGCGGCGTCGAAATCCGCGCCGTCCGCGGCATCGTCGGGCAGCGCGTCGACGATTTCACCGCGCGTCACGTAGCCGCGACCGATGCCCAGCGCGACCAGCGCATTCAAACGGTCCGTGCGCTCCGCATTCGCGCCGCCGCGCGGCACGCCGTCGTGTTCGCGCCCGCGCCCGGGATCAAGCAAGCTTTGCATAGACGTTGCACCAGCCTTCGGCGGCAACCGCCTTGCCGCCGAACATCGGACACGTGCCGGAGGATTCGCCGGCGACGGCCTTGTAGAAGCGGCAGTTCGAGCACGTCTGGCCGGCCTGGTACTTCGGGAACTTGCCGGCATCGACGGTCGTCGCCTTCGCGCGGTAGCCGAGCGTCTTCGCGGCCGCGTCGTTTTCGTCGACGAGCGGCGCTGCCGCGAATGCGCTGGTTCCGGCTGCGAGTGCGGCACACAGGCCGGCGGTCTGAACGATGAAGGTTCTGCGAGTGCGGGAGATCATGTCGTTTTCCTGAATAAAAAACCGGCCCGCGCGCCGGGATGGCTTCCCGGCGCGGCGGTCGATCGAAGCGAAGGGAGAAAAAAGCGTTATTTGCGCGGGCCGGCGACGAGCGGCGCCTTCGACGAGGTGGCGACATCGGCGGTCAGCTTGCTCTTCGACGCGTCATAACCGTTCGAATAGAGCAGGAACGCCATCAGGTCCTCGTATTCCTGCGCCGTCATCTTGCCGGGGCGATCGGCCGGCATGTTGTTCGACATGTACTGGAAGATGCCGCCGACCGTGATGTGCGACTTGCCCTCGGGCGCGAAGGATTCCCCGCTCAGCGCGGGGGCGGTATTGCCCTCGAGCTGGTCGCCGTGGCATTTCGCGCAGGCATCGGTATAGAGCTTCTTGCCGTGCTGTGCCTGCGCATTGTCGAACGACGGCACGCCGTTTTCGTCATTCGCCGAGACCTTGATGAAGCCGCCCGTCGCGGGTGTTCCGCCGGCGAGCAGCACGCCGGTGCGCGAGTGCCCGGCCGACGCGACCGCGCCGTCGAGGAAGCGGCCGCGCGACGGCATATTGGCCGCTTGAGCGATGTTTTCCGGCAGGTTCCAGCCGCGTGTGAGCGCGGCGATCCGGCCGTTGGCATTCAGCCGCGACAACGCCGCGTCGATGCGCTGCCGCAGCGCGTCCCGATCGGGGCCGAACGCGAACGCGAGCTGCCAGTCCGAGTACGGCGACGCCGTGGCCGCGATCCGGAACGGCTGGCCGGGATGCGCACGCCGGTACGCCACGACGCTCGGATACCAGACGATCGCGCGTTGTGCGCGACCGGTCGCGAGCGCGTCGATGGTCTGCTCGGACGTGTTCTCGAGATCGAAGCGGGCGTTCGTCGCCTGTGCCGCGATCAGTTGCGACGGGCTCGAGTACGTGGCCGCGATCGTTTCCTTGCCGGTGGACGATGCATGCGCGTCGCGCAGCGTCACGCTGACGTAGCTGGAGCGCAGATACCCCTGCGAGAAACTCATCCGGGCATTCGATGCATCGGCGATCGCCGAGCGCGGGAAGCCGGCGATCATGTCGCAGTCGCGTTCGAGCGATTGCTTCAGTTCGGCGGCGGAGATGCCGTCGTCGCCGCCGTCGTCGTCCACGCCGCGCCGGTTGAACGAGGCGGCGATACCGGCGGTTCGCAGCACTTCACGTGCGACCGACATGTCGAGGGCGGCGGTCGGGCTGCCCGGCAGCGTGCAGACGCGCACGCCGCCGGCCGCGGCGGACATCGGGGTCAGCGCCACGCCCGCGGCGAGCAGACTGGCGAGGGTTAGGGGAGCGAGTCGAGTTTTCATGGTCGTGCATTCCGGTTGAAACAGTGGGGGCGTCGCGCCCGGATCGGGCGCATGCCGGGCGCGACGCGCGTTCAGTCGAGCGCGAATACGTAGAGCGTGCCGCCGCGCGGAACGTCTTTCGCGACGTCGGCCATCGGGCCGCCCCAGATCGGGTTCGCGCCGCCGTATCCGGCGAGCACCGCGACATATTCCTTGCCGTCGACCTCGAACACCGACGGCTGCGCGATGATGCCGCTCGCGAGCTGCGGGCTCTCCCACAGCACCTTGCCGGTCGCCGTGTCGAAGGCATACAGGTGGCCGTCGAGCGAGCCGCTGAACGCAAGACCGCTCGCGGTGGTCGCGACGCCGCCGTTCCACGGCTTCTTCGACCAGTGGCCCCACAGTTTCTTGCCGGTGTTCACGTCGATGGCCTGCAGTTCGCCATAACCCTGGCTGCCCGGTTCAGGCTTGATCTCGAAGCCTTCCCCGAGATACGGCAGGCCTTCCATGTAGCTGACCGACTTGCCTGACAGGCTCATGCACGCGTGAAGGGAAGGTACGACCGCGATGTGGCGCGCGGGGTCGTACGACACCGACCACCAGTTCTTGCCGCCGAGGAAGCTCGGGCACGTGTCGATCGTCGTGCCGGCCTTCGGGAACTTCGACGGGTCCGCGATGGGCTTGCCGTCGGCCGTGTAGCCGGTGACCGACGTTGCCGTGACGAACGGCTCCGCGTAGATCAGCTTGCCGGTCGTGCGATCGATCGCATGGAAGAAGCCGTTGCGGTCGGCGTGAATGATCGCGTCGTAGTCCTTGCCTTTGTACTTGATGTCCGCGAGGATCGGCGTGTTGACGCCGTCGTAGTCCCACGTGTCGTTGCTCGTGTACTGGTAGTGCCACTTCAGGTTGCCGTTCTTCGGATCGAGCGCGAGCAGCGAGTCGGAATACAGGTTGTCGCCGGGACGCAGCGCCGCGAGCCACGGGCCGGGGTTGCCGACGCCCCAGTACAGCGTGCGGCTTGCCGCGTCGTACGTGCCCGTCAGCCAGGCGGCGCCGCCGCCGTGCGCCTGCATCCCGTCGGGCCAGGTGTCCGCGCCTTTTTCGCCGGGGCTCGGGATCGTGTAGCGCTTCCAGACCAGCGAGCCGTCTTCGGGGTTCAGCGCGGCGATGTACCCGCGAATCCCGTATTCGCCGCCGGAGGTGCCGACGATGATCGAGCCGTCCAGCGCGAGCGGCGCGAGCGAGAACGCATAGCCGAGGCCGGGCTCGAACATCTGCTTCTTCCAGACGAGATTGCCCGTCTGCGCGTCGAGCGCCACGACCTCGCCGCTCAGCATCGCGACGTAGACGTTCTTGCCGTACAGCGCGACGCCACGGTTGACGACGTCGCAGCATGCGGTCTTGAACGATGCCGCGCCAAGCTTCGGTTCGTATTTCCACAGCTGCTTGCCGCTCTTCGCATCGAATGCGTAGACGTTGTCCTTCGGCGTGGTCACGAACAGGTAGTTGCCGTTGATGATCGGCGTGGCTTCGAAGCCCTGCTTCAGCTCGGCGGGGAACTTGTAGGCCCACACCTGCTTGAGTTCCTTCGCGTTCGACGCGTCGATCTGCTTGAGCGGCGAATGCGACTGGCCGTCGTAGGTGCGGTAGTAGGTCAGCCAGCCCGGATCGGTATGCGCATCGGTCAGCCGCTGGTAGGTCACGGCCGGGTAGTCCGCGGCCGCTTCGACGAGGCCGGGGTTCAGCGCGATGGCCGCTGCCGCCGCGATGCCGATCGTCGCCAGCCGGCTCGCTGAAGCCGAGAGTTTCTTCATGGTTGTCTCCTGAGTCATTGTGGTCGCACCGCCGCGAACGGTTCGTCGCGCCGGCACGGTGGGGATTCCGGGCCGAGTGCGCAGCCGTTCACGCAAGTCGCATGCCATCGCGGCGCGAAGCCGGTGTGACGCGGCACACGGGCGCATCGTGCGTCGTGCGGCGTCGGACGCGTCGCGCGCACGTGTCAACGAAGGTGTTGCATTCAGGTACACCCCCGTGCGCGCAGTGTTGCCAAACATGACAGGTGGCGCGGCATCCGTGACAGGTGGAGCGCCGCCCGCGCCGGTGTCACGCATGCCGTGCGCGGCGACGCGCGCGGGCGTCGTGCCGACGCGGCTGGCACGGTTCTCGCACGCTGCTTCGCGACAACAGCACGCCGCGCGGTGCGGGGCACACCACGGCGAAATACAAGCATGGAGACGAATGAAATGATCAGGAGGCCAAAGGCAGCCGGAAAGGGCGGCGTGATGCGACGCGCGCGTCGCGCGCGGCACGGTGGCGTGATGCGTGGCGCGCTTCTCGGGCCGGCCCTCGGCGCCATCGCGCTGTTCGGCCTGTCGACGGGCGGCGCGCGTGCGCAGCAGCCTGCGGACGGCACGGCCGCGACGGGCGGCGCCGTGCCGCCGGCCGCCGTCGCGCCGCAAGCGCCGGCCGTCACATTGCCGACGGTGGTGGTCGTCGGCACGACGCCGCTGCTCGGGATCGGTACGCCGCTGCAGAAGGTGCCGGCAAACGTGCAGACGGTACGCGCGGCGGAACTCGATGCGCAGCACCGCGCGACGCTTGCCGACTTCTTCGCCGCGAACCTGCAGAGCGTGACGATCTCGGAGGCGCAGGGCAATCCGTACCAGACGGACGTCAATTATCGCGGCTTCACCGCATCGCCGCTGCTCGGTACGCCGCAGGGGCTGTCGGTGTTCGTCGACGGCGTGCGCGTGAACGAGCCGTTCGGCGACGTCGTGAACTGGGACATCCTGCCGACGCAGGCAATCGACCGGATGCAATTGATACCGGGCTCCAACCCGGTGTACGGACGCAATACGCTCGGCGGCGCACTGGCGATCACGACGAAGAACGGCAAGTCGAACCCGGGCGGCGAAGCCGAGGTGTCGGGCGGCTCGTGGGGCCGCAAGACGGCCGCCATCGAGCAGGGCGGCACGATCGGCTCGAACCTCGACTACTACGCGACGGCGAACGTCGCGAACGACGGCGGCTGGGCCGACCACAATGCGAGCCGCGTGCGGCAGGCGTTCGGCAAGCTGCGCTACACGGATTCGGACACGACGCTGTCGATTTCCGCAGGCGGCGCCGACAACGCGCTGTACGGCACCCAGACGATCCCGCGCTCGTTCCTCGACAACCGGAAGCAGGCGTACACCTATCCCGACCTGAACCGCAACAGCGCCGGCTACCTGACGCTGTCGGGCGATCGTTTCTTCGGCGAGCACGTCGAGCTGAGCGGCAATGCGTATTATCGGCACCTGCGCAACACCAACATCAGCAGCAACAACAATACCGATTACGGATCGGTCGGCGACGACGGCACGGTCGACACGGTGCAGGGCACCAACGCGCAGTCGACGATCGTGACCGACAGCTACGGTGGCAGCCTGCAGCTCACGCTGCTCGGCAAGCTCGGCGGGATGGCGAACCAGCTGATCGCGGGCGTGGCGGCGGATGTCGCGACCTCGAGCTACGTCGCATCGTCGCAGGACGCGTATTTCACCGACACGCGCGCGGCGATCGGCGTAGGCGATTTCGTGCAGCAGACCCGCGCGAAGACGCGCAATGCGAACCTCGGCGTGTACCTGAGCGATGCACTGTCGCTGACGCCGCACTGGACGTTGACGGTGTCGGGCCGCTACGACTGGTCGAAGGCGCAGATCGGCGACGAGAGCGGCGTGCAGCCGCTGCTCGACGGCAACCATACGTTCTCCCGGTTCAACCCGGCGCTCGGGCTCAACTGGAACCCGGTCGCGGGCTTCACCGCCTATGCGACGTACAACGAAGGGATGCGCTCGCCGACCGCGATCGAACTCGCATGCGCGGACCCGGCCGCGCCGTGCTCGCTGCCGAACGACTTCATCGCGGACCCGGCGCTCAAGCCGGTGATCTCGAAGACGTTCGAAGCCGGCATGCGCGGCCGCATCGGCGCCGCGACGACCTGGAGCGCCGCAGCCTACCGCACGACGCTGACCGACGACATCCAGTTCATCAGCAGTCCGGCAAGCGCGCAGGGTTATTTCCGCAACGTCGGCGATACGCGGCGGCAAGGCATCGAACTCGCGGGCCGCACGCGGTTCGGCCCGCTCGGTGTCGGGCTTTCGTACAGCTATGTCGATGCGACCTACCGGTCGTCGTGGACCGAGCACAGCCCGGCGAATTCGGCGGCCGATGCGAACGGCAACGTGGCCGTCAAGCAAGGCGACCATATCCCGGGTATTCCCGCGCACACGGTGAAGCTCCGGCTCGATTACGCGGCGACGCCCAGGTGGGATATCGGCGCGAACGTCACGTGGCGCAGCGGCGTGTATGCGCGCGGCGACGAGAACAACCAGGACGTGAACGGCAGGATTTCAGGCTACGTGCTCGTCGATCTCGACATGCGTTACCGGATCACGAAGCGCTTCGAAGTCTTCGCGAGCGTGACGAACCTGTTCGACAAGCGCTATGCGAGCTTCGGCGTGCTGGGCCAGAACTTCTTCAACGGGCCGAATCACACGTTCGACGGTGCGAATCCGGTCAACGAGCAGTTCGTCGGACCGGGCGCGCCGCGCGGTGCGTGGGTCGGCGTGCGCTACGCGTGGGATTGAGCTATGCCCGGCTGCGTGCATTGCTGCGTCGCAGCCCGAGCGGCGCTTAAGATGTGCGCGACGGGCCCGGTCGGGCGAGCGGTGCCGCCGCGAACATCGCGGCCACGGCGCGGGCGATGCTGCGTGCCAATGCCGGGTCGCTTGCGAGGTGCCCGGCGCTCACGTGTTCGATCGCGGCCGCGGGCACGGCACGCGCGAGGCGGGTGACGTTGGCGGCCGGGCAGACGGGATCGTGCATCCCGTGCGCGGCGAACAGCGGCACGCCGGCCTGCGCCGCCCGGCGCGCGAGCGCGAGCACGCGGCGCTCGCCGAGCCAGCAGTCGTGTCGCAGGTAATGCGCCTGGATCCGGTACTTGTCGATCAGCCGGGCGACGGTCTTGTGCGAGCGGATCGCATCCGCGGGTGAGCGGCGCGGGTTCGGCGATGCGAGGATGGCGTTCTCGTACGCGTGCCACGCAAGCGCCACCGCTCGCTGCCGGGCCGCGCTCGCGCCGGGTTGCAGCCGCCGCGCGCAGCACGACAGCAGGCGATCCGGCTGGCTGCAGCCGGCCGCCGCGTACAGGCGTCGCCATTCGCGGGGCGCGCGCGTTCGCGACGTCGTGAACAACCGGCGGACTTCGCGTCGCGACGTCAGGAACAGCCCGCGCAGCACGACGCCGGTGACTCGTGCGGGATGTGTGCCCGCGTATGCAAGTGCGAGCGCCGCGCCCCACGAGCCGCCGACGACGCCCCAGCGCGCGATGCCGAGCTGCGCGCGCACCGCTTCGAGATCGTCGATCAGCCGCGCGGTGTCGTTGTGGCGTGTGCCGCCGCGTGGTGCCGACGCGCCCGCGCCGCGCTGGTCGACGAGCACGACGCGCATCCGCGTCAGGTCGAACAGCCGCAGGATGCCGGCCTGGCTGCCGCTGCCGGGCCCGCCGTGCAGCACCACGACCGGATGGCCGTGCGCCGCGCCGGCGACGGAGAACGCGATCGATTGCGCGTCGCGGTGCAAGCGTCCGCGAACGGGCGCGGCGGGCGTGGACGGTGACGCCGGCGACGCGGGTCGGGATCGGGATAGGGTGCGAATCTGGGCAGGCATCGTGTCGAATCGGTTCGGGGAATCGGGGCAATCGTCACGCGGCCGCACGGGTGTCCGGGCGACCACTGTATTTGATCCACGACAAAGCCAGAAACGCGCCAGCCGCAAAGATCGGGATTCGCACGGGTAGTCACGCATCGGGCAGACGCGGTATCACGAAGACCGGCACCGTCCGGTGCCCCGACCTGCCCGGCGGAGCCGGATCGTGTCTTGCAATCTGCTTTCGATTGGGGCCGTGCCCCTCGCGTGGCCCGATGCTTGCTTGCAATGACGGCAAAGAGTCCGGCAACTGACCGGAAGATCCCCGGAGGAGACAATGCGCGATGACGTAGAGCAGGCGGCCGGATCGCGGGCCGCGCATTCCGCCGGCTGGCCCGCGCCGTCGATCCAGAAAGCCCATGAGCGGTCCGAGACGTTCGGCCTGCAGGTCTCGGCACGCCCCGACTACGACGTGCTGTCGAGCGCGGCGCTGGTGCTCAAGCGCGAGCAGAGCCGCGTGCTGTGCGCGCATGCGATGCCGGTGATGGAGACGCTGCACGAGCAGATCGTCAACACGCAGAGCATGATCGTGCTGACCGATGCGCAGGGGTTGATCCTGCATTCGATCGGCGACGACGATTTCCTGCGCCGCGCGGAGAAGGTCGCGCTGCGCCCGGGCGCGAACTGGGCGGAGGACCGGCAGGGCACCAACGCGATCGGTACGGCGCTCGCCGAGCTGTGCCCGATGGTCGTTCACGGCGACCAGCACTTCCTCGCTGCGAACCGCTTCCTCACCTGTTCGAGCGTGCCGATCCTCGATCCGTACGGCGACGCGATCGGTGTGCTCGACGTGACCGGCGACCACCGCAGCTACCACCAGCACACGATGGCGCTCGCGAAGATGTCGGTGCAGATGATCGAGAATCACCTGTTTACGACGACCTTTCAGGAGACGTTGCAGGTGTCGTTCCATGGCCGCCCCGAGTTCCTCGGCACGCTGATGGAGGGGATCGTCGCGTTCACCGCCGACGGCCGTTTCCTGTCGGCCAATCGCAGTGCGCAGTTCCAGCTCGGCATGCCGCTCGCCGCGCTGCGTGCGCATACGCTGTCGTCGCTGTTCGACGTCACGAGCGCACAGTTGATCGACCGCATGCGCGCGAGCACCGACCGGCACCTGATGCTGAACCTCGGCACCGGCGCGGTGGTCTGCGCGCGCGTGCATTTCCGGCGCGCGACGCTCGCCGAAGGCAGCCGGCCGACGGACGTTCACGACGCGGGTGCGCCGGCCGCGCGCGCGAACGCGGTGCCCGCGCCGGCGGCCGGCACGTCGGCCGGCCTGTCGCGGCTCAACTACCTCGACACCGGCGATCCGCAGGTTGGATGCGTGATCGCGAAGGTGCGCAAGGTGATCGGCAAGGACATCCCGATCCTGATCACCGGCGAGACCGGTACCGGCAAGGAGCTGCTCGCGCAGGCGATCCACAACGACTCGCCGCGGCGCGATGCGCCGTTCGTCGCGGTCAACTGCGCGTCGATTCCGGAGACGCTGATCGAGTCCGAGCTGTTCGGCTACGAAGAGGGCGCATTCACCGGCGCGCGCCGCAAGGGCTCGATCGGCAAGCTGCTGCAGGCGAACGGCGGCACGCTGTTTCTCGACGAGATCGGCGACATGCCGTATCCGCTGCAGGTGCGGCTGCTTCGCGTGCTGCAGGAGCGCCTCGTCAACCCGCTCGGATCGACGAAGACGATCGCCGTGGACATCGCGATCATCTGCGCGACGCACCGCGACTTGCGCGACATGATTGCGCAGAACCGCTTTCGCGAGGATCTGTACTACCGGCTGAACGGCCTCGTGGTGCGCCTGCCGCCGCTGCGCGATCGCACGGATCTCGCGGTGGTCGTGCAGAAGATGCTGCAACGGGAGGCCTACGCGGGCCCGGGCCGGCCGCCGCTGTCCGTCGCGCCG
This sequence comes from Burkholderia sp. 22088, assembly GCF_052045915.1. Classification (NCBI taxonomy): domain Bacteria; kingdom Pseudomonadati; phylum Pseudomonadota; class Betaproteobacteria; order Burkholderiales; family Burkholderiaceae; genus Burkholderia; species Burkholderia sp. 22088. The sequence continues at coordinate 278,222 of NZ_JBQEPY010000006.1, read as the reverse complement.
GACGTGATGGCGCTGTTCGTGCGCTGCGCGTGGCCCGGCAACTTCCGCCAGCTCGGCAACCTGCTGCGCACGGCGGCGGCGATGGTCGACGACGACGGCGAGATCCGGCGCGAGCACCTGCCGGACGATTTCTTCGACGACCTGCGCCGCGACGATACCCGGGCCGAGCCGGCCGCGCACGATCCGTCCGCCGCGGCATGGCCCGCGGACGCGCTCCCGGCGGGCGATGCGCGGTTGCAGGATGTCGCCGCGTCCGCGATTGCCGCTGCGCTGGCGCGCCACGGCGGCAACGTGTCCGCGGCGGCGCGCGCGCTCGGCGTGTCGCGCAACACGATCTACCGGAAAATGCCGGCCGCCGACCCGCAGCGCCAGCCGTCCGACGAAAGCTGACGCGCGCCACGGGTTCGCGGCCGCGCGGCCTGTCACAGCCGGTGTGTCAAGTTGCAACACCGGTGTTCAACGATTCAACACCTGTCACCGCCCATGCGCATCGTGCGGCCGTGGCGTCGAACCGCATTCGCGTCAATCGCGTAGGCAAATCGTAAGGATTGCATCCCGATGCCCGGGCGAGCGCCGCGTGTCGCTGTCGGGCCGTCGAAGGGCGGCCTCGGCACGCTCCTTGCTGAATAGGAACCGACCGCTCGATTGCCGCGGTTGTACGACTCACCGACTCACCGACGCAACTCATCTACTCAATCAGGAGACACATCATGCAGTGGACCACCCCGTCTTACACCGACCTGCGTTTCGGCTTCGAAATCACGATGTACATCGCCAACCGCTGATCGCCGAGCGTGCCGCCCGCTTTGCCGTGATCGGCGCGGGCGGCGTCGGGAGCTGACGCCCATGAAGATCAAGATACTCGGCTCGGGAGCCGGCGGCGGCCTGCCGCAATGGAACTGCAATTGCGCGAACTGTCGCCGCGCGCGCAGCGGAAGCGGCCACGTGCTGCCTCGCACACAGTCGTCGATCGCGGTCAGCGACGACGGCATCGACTGGATCCTCGTCAACGCGTCGCCCGACATCCTTTCCCAGTTGCGCGCGGATCCGGAGTTGCAGCCGGCACGCGCGATTCGCGACAGCGGCATCGCCGCCGTCGTGCTGTGCGACGCGCAGATCGATCACGTGACGGGCCTGCTGATGTTGCGCGAGCGCTCGACGCCGCTGCCGCTCTACGCGAGCGCGCCGGTGCTCGACGACCTGTCGACCGGCTTGCCGCTCGTGCCGCTGCTCGGCCATTACTGCGGCGTCGCCGCGCATACGATCGTGCTCGGCGAGCCGTTCACGGTGCCGGCGGCGAGCGGGGTCCGCTTTACCGCGATTCCCGTCGACAGCAAGGCGCCGCCTTATTCGCCGCGGCGTGCGTCGGCCGCACCCGGCGACAACATCGCGCTGTCGATCGAAGATGTCGCGAGCGGCCGGCGCGCGTTCTATGCGCCGGGGCTCGCGGCCGTCACCGACGACGTGCGCGCGGCGATGGACGGCGCCGATCTCGTGCTGGTGGACGGCACGTTCTGGAGCGGCACCGAGATGATCGACCTCGGCCTGTCGCGCAAGCACGCGGCCGACATGGGGCATCTCGCGCAATGCGCGGAGCACGGGCGGCCCGGCATGATCGACTGGCTCGACACGCTGCCCGCGCGCACGCGCAAGGTGCTCACGCACATCAACAACACGAATCCGATTCTCGATCCGCATTCCGTCGAGCACGCGCAACTGCGCGCGCATGGCATCGACGTCGCGCACGACGGCATGCAATTCCAGGTCTGACCATGAACGCTCCGATTCCCGCTACGGCATTGCATCCGACGCCCTGGAGCGCGACCGAATTCGAGGCGCGCCTGCGCGCGCTCGAATCGCGCTATCACATCCATCACCCGTTCAACCGCCGGCTCAACAGCGGCGCCTGTTCGCCCACGCAGATCCGCGGCTGGGTCGCGAACCGCTTCTACTACCAGATCAACATCCCGCTCAAGGATGCGGCGATCCTGTCGAACTGCCCCGACCGCGACACGCGGCGCCGCTGGATCCAGCGGCTGATCGACCACGACGGGCAGGGCGACAACGAAGGCGGCATCGAGGCATGGGTGCGGCTCGGCGAGGCGTGCGGTCTCTCGCGTGACGAACTGTGGTCGCTCGAGCACGTGCTGCCCGGCGTGCGTTTCGCGGTGGACGCGTACGTGAATTTCGCGCGGCGCGCGCCATGGCAGGAAGCCGTGTGCTCGTCGCTGACCGAGATGTTCGCGCCGCAGATCCATCTCGACCGGCTCGCGGGCTGGCCGTCGCATTACCCGTGGATCGAGCCGGACGGGTTGCATTACTTCCGCAGCCGCGTGCCGCTTGCGCAGCGCGACGTCGAGCACGGGCTTGCGGTGACGCTGCAGCACTTCACGACGCCGGATGCGCAGCAGCGTGCGCTCGGAATCCTGCAATTCAAGCTCGACATCCTGTGGTCGATGCTCGACGCCGTCGAAAAGGCCTACCCGCTATGAACGCGATCGAAGCTGCCAGCGGCGTGCCGCTGCGCCCCTGCCTCAGGGGCATGTACCGCCTGCAATGGGAGGCGGCCCAGGATGCATACGTGCTCCTCTATCCGGAAGGAATGGTCAAACTGAACCCGAGTGCCGGCGAGATCCTCGCGCGTTGCGACGGCACGCGCGAGCTGGACGACATCATCGGCGAACTCGAGCGCCTGTTCAGCCAGTCGGACCTCGCGACCGACGTGTACCGATTCCTCGATCATGCGCGACTGCGCGGCTGGCTCGACTGACATGGCCCCCGACACTTCCCGTCCGTCCGCGCCGCTGTGGCTGCTCGCGGAACTGACGTACCGTTGCCCGCTGCACTGCGCGTTCTGCTACAACCCGGTCGATTTCGCGACGCACGGCGCGGAGCTCGACACCGATGCGTGGCGCACGGTCATCAGCGATGCGCGCGCGCTCGGCGCCGCGCAGATCGGTTTCTCGGGCGGCGAGCCGCTGCAGCGCGACGACCTCGAGACGCTCGTCGCGCATGCACGCGGGCTCGGCTTCTATACGAACCTGATCACGTCGGGCGTCGGGCTGAACGTCACGCGCATCGAGCGGCTCAAGGCGGCCGGGCTCGACCATATCCAGTTGTCGCTGCAGGATTCGACGCGCGAGCTGAACGATTTCCTGACGAGCACGCGCACGTTCGAGCTGAAGCGCGGCGTCGCGCGGCTGATCAAGGCGCACGGCTACCCGATGGTGCTCAACTGCGTGCTGCATCGCTACAACCTGCCGCACGTCGGACAGATCATCGAGATGGCGCTCGACCTTGGCGCCGACTACCTCGAACTCGCGAACACGCAGTACTACGGCTGGGCGATGGTGAACCGCGACCAGCTGATGCCGACCGTCGAGCAGGTGCGCGAGGCGGAGGAAACGGTCAACCGCTATCGCAAGCTGGTCGGCGAACGCTGCAAGATCCTGTTCGTCGTGCCCGACTATTTCGAGCGGCGCCCGAAAGCGTGCATGAACGGCTGGGGTTCGGTGTTTCTCGGCGTCGCGCCGGACGGCACCGCGCTGCCGTGCCATGCCGCGCGGTCGCTGCCGGGGCTCGCGCTGCCGAACGTGCGCGACCGGTCGCTGAAGGAAATCTGGTACGACAGCGATGCATTCAACGCGTATCGCGGCGAGGACTGGATGCGCGAGCCGTGCCGCACGTGCGACGAGCGGCATGTCGATCACGGCGGCTGCCGGTGCCAGGCGTACCAGTTGGCCGGCGACCCGGCGCAGCCCGATCCGGTGTGCGAGAAGTCCGCGCATCACGGCCGGGTCGAGCAGGCCGTGCAATTCGCGCGGCGACCCGCGCCGCGCGACGAACAGCCGCTGGTGTTCCGCAGCAAGGAGAATTCGCTCGCGCAGTGTGGAGCGGCCTGCGACTGCTGACAAGGCACGGCGGCGGCGGGGTGAACAGGGCAAGGCAATGCGATGGAAGCCGGATCGATAGATATGCATTCCTCTTCATGTCGGCGATGTGGCGCGCGTGTACGAGGATGGGTGAGCGCGCGAAGGCGGGCGCGATGAGCACCGCTGCCTTCGGAACGCGGCAGGCGACCGACGTGCGTGGTGCCGCTGGCGATCGGGTACGCCGTCGCGGAACTTGCGTCGCGTCGGTCTTCGCTGTCGTATGCGCTCTGCATGCCGCCCTGTTCGTTCTGCTCGCACATGAGCAGATCGTACGACGCGAACCACTGCAACGGCAGGTGATGGTGGCGACGCTGATCGCGGCGGCGCCGGAGGCGTCGACGACGGCGGCCGCGAAGGCGAAGCCGGTTGCCGCGTCGCGCGCGGTGCAGGAGGCTACGTCCGCGCCCCGATCATCTGCGGGCAGTGCGTTGAGGACGAACCGGCAGGTTGCGTCCGGCCGTCCCCGCCCGCCGGCGCATGACGTGCCTGTGCCGGCTCCGGCACGGCCAGGTCCGTCCTCGCCGGCCGTGGCGCAACGCGATACGCCGCACGACGATGCGGCCGCACGAATGCCGACGCAGACGCAGACTCAACCCGAATCCCGATCGTCTTCCGTGTCGGCGCCGCCGCGCTTCGTCGCGCATCCCGACTGCGCGCTGGTCAAACCCGACTACCCGCCGCAGTCGCTGCGGCTGGGCGAGCACGGCACCGTGGTCGTCGAACTGGAGACCGATGCGGCGGGGCAGATCGTCGCCGCGCGTGTCGTGACCGGCAGCGGTTATCCGCGTCTCGACGCGGCGGCGCGTGAAGCCGTACTGGCGAGCCGCTGCGCGCCGCATGTGTTCGACGGCGCGCCGGTGCCGACGCGGGCACGCGCGCCGATCGCGTTCAATCTCGACGACTGACAGGACACTTCATCATGACAATCTACGGAATCGGTCACGTATGGACGCAGGGCGACCCGATGACGCGCGCGGTCGCGCTGTTGCTCGTCGCGATGTCGATCGCATCGTGGACGGTGATCGTGATCAAGGCGATCGAGCTCGTCGGCATCCGGCGCCGCGCGGCGCGCGCGGAAGCGCGCTTTCGGGACGACGGCGGCGCGGCCGGCGCGATGCACACGCTCGGAGGGCAGGACAGGCCGTTCGTCGATCTCGTTCGCGCGGGCCAGGCGGCGATCGCGCATCACGAGGCGAGCCGGCACCGGCTGCACGACCGGATCGACGCGAGCGACTGGCTGTCGCGCAGCCTGAAGACGTCGGTGGACGAATCCGCGGCGCGGATGCAGCGCGGGCTCGGCGTGCTCGCGTCGATCGGCAGCACCGCACCGTTCGTCGGACTGCTGGGCACCGTCTGGGGGATCTATCACGCGCTGCTGTCGCTCGGCGCAACCGGCGAGGCGAGCCTCGACCGGGTAGCGGGGCCGGTCGGCGAGGCGCTGGTGATGACGGCATTCGGACTGTGCGTCGCCATCCCCGCCGTGCTCGGCTACAACACGCTGGTGCGGCTGTCGCGCGATATCGTTGCACGGCTCAACCGCTTCGCGCACGGGCTGCATCTGTTGCTGCTGACCGGAAGCGTGCCCGAGCCCGCCGGGCGCCCTGAACCGGCGACCAGGATGCCGGCCGACCTGCACCCTGCCGCCGACGGAGCGCGAGCATGAACGCCGGCCCGGACGACGCGCCCGAAGGGAATGCGCTCGCAGCCGAGATCAACATGACACCGCTGATCGACGTGATGCTCGTGCTGCTGGTGGTGTTCATGGTGACGCTGCCGGTGCTGCATCACGCCGCGCGCGTTGCATTGCCGCAGGCGGCGAGCCCGCGCGAGGATACGAGCGTGCCGCATGTCGATGTCTCGATCGATGCGGGCGGCGGCGTGAGCTGGAACGCGCAGCCGGTGTCCGAAACCGGGCTGGCGGCGCGTCTCGCGGCGGCGGCCCGCACCGCGCCTCAACCGGAAGTGCGCCTGTCCGCCGATCGCGCGGCCCGCTACGACAGCGTCGCAAAACTGCTTTCGGCCGCACAGGCGGCCGGTCTCACGAAAGTCGGCTTCGTTACCGCGCCCGCTCGCGGCCGATAGCTCGCGCGATGTCGCGTTGCATGGGCGATGCGGTGCGGCACCTTCGCCGCACCGCATCGCGCCGGGGGCTTACTTCGCCGAACTCGCGCTGACCTTCGCGAAGTCCAGGCTGCCGAAGCCCGTATCGTCGTCCCAGCCGGCCTTCGCGGTATAGCCGTGGCTGCTATAACCGTTGTTGCCCGAGGTCACGTCGTGGAGCAGCGACGTATTGGTCGGGAAGTTCTGGTAGAACGCCGACGTCGGCAGGCCGAGGCTGTTGTTGTTCGCCGATTCGACCCGCGCCCAGCCGCCGACGAAGATCGGCGAAGCGAGGCTCGTGCCGCCGACGAGCTGGTTGGTCTGCCCGTTGATGACGATGTACGCGCCCGTCGATTGCGCGGCGTCGAACGCCACGTCGGGCACCACGCGTTTCGTCACCGTGCTGCCGAGCGCGGCCGTCTGCCAGCTCGGCGCGGTTTCGAACGCGCTCACGCCGCCGCCTGTGGCCCAGATCCGCACGGCGTTGTCGACCGGGTTGCCGTTGCTGTCGAGATCCGCGTACGCGACGCCTTCGTTCCACACGGTTTCGCCTGCCCACGTCGTGGTGCCGGTGGTCGAGAGCGTCGTGCCGCCGACCGCGACGACATACGGCGAACTCGCGGGCGACGACACGCTGTACTTGGACAGGTTGATCGTCGTCCTGACCGACGTGCCGTTGTACGTGCCGATGTAGCCGGGCGCGCCTTGCGGCGACGTCGACCATTGATAGACGCCCGCGTCGCCGGCCGAGACCGAGAAGACCTGGCCCTGCGCGACGGCCTGCTTGAACACCGCGTCGTCGGCGGCGAGCGAGCCGTCCGAGTTCGCGGCGGTTTCGTCGAGGCCGAGCGACACGTTGATGACGGTCGCCTTGTTGTCGGTCACGGCCTTGTTGTACGCCGCGGTCAGCGTCGCGTCGGTGAGGCCGCTGTCGTTGCTGTCGCCGTTCACCGCCGAGTAGAAGATCAGCTGCTTGACGCCGCCGGACGTGCCGATGATGTCCTGGCTGTCGAGATCCCATTCGCCCGGATCGCCGTCGTCGGCCAGCGTGCCCGATCCGCCCGCGACCACGGCCGTGTTGACGGTCGGCAGGCCGGCATTCCGCGTGAAGGTGTTCAGGTCGGCGATGGTCTGGGTCATGTCGCCCCAGGTGATGATGCCCACCGTGGTGTTGGTCGCGGCGGGCAGGCCGCTCGCATCGTAGATCTTCGCGAAATCGGTCGGCTGGTGGCCGACCTGTTGCGACGCGGCGGCTGCGTTCTTCGCGATCTTGTTCGGCTCGATGGCGGCGGCCGGCGCGAAGCGGTGGAGCAGGCGGTGCGGCACCGCGGCGTTCTGCAGGCCGAGCACCGCATCGACGACCGGGCCGAGCGACGCCGGGATCAACGCGGCCGAATCGTTCGCGAAGACCGGCTTGCCGCGATAGTTGAAGCGCTTGATGCTCGCGTGGAAGCCGTTTTGTGCGTTGGTCGCGTTGCCGTCGGCGGAGACCAGCGTGTTGTTCTCCGACACCGTGACGTTGCTGAAGCCGTTTGCCTTCAGGTGGGCCACGACGGCCGCGACCTGGTCGTCGGTCGGCGCGAAGCGCGCCTTGAACTGCGCGGGCGTCAGGTACTTGCGGTAGTTCGCGCTGCCCGGCTGGTTGACGTCGCGCAGGAACGCGTCGAGCTGGTCGGTGTTGCGGTTCTTCAGCACCACGGTGACATGCAGCGGCTGGCTCAGTTCGAGCGGGGTGACGTGCGTGTCGGTGAGCGCCGGCGTGCCGATGCTGTTGAGCGAGTACGCAGGCTGGGCCTGCGAGGCGGCCGAAGCAGCCGCGGCGGGCGCATTCGACAGCAGGAAAGCGGCGGTGCGGGTCGGCACCCAGCTGGTTGCGGCCTGGGCGGGCAGCGGCGCCAGCGTGGCGGCTACCGCGAGCGGCAGTGCGGCGAGGGCAAAGCGTTGCGAGAGTGTGCGATTGACGTGCTGAGTTCTCTGCATTGTGAGCTCCGAGATTTCGACGAAGAACCGGTGCAGCGCGCGACCCGGATCGCGGGTAGCGGCAGGGCGGCGCATGCAACCTGACGCAAGACCGGACCGACCGGCGTGATTCACGGCGACATAAGTTTTCCTCCCCCTCCCACCATCAAGATCGGAGGCCGGCCCGGGTGTCGGATTCGCGTATCGCGAACATCGATCCCGCGCACGGCCTGCTATCGTGCCGGCTCGCGTCGCAGCAACGGCGCGTGTGCCGACCATCTGTTTCCCTTCGATCTGCTGTTGCGGATGCTTCGCTGCGTTATCACTTAATTAGGAATCCAATGAATGAAATCCGTATAAGCAGGCAATACATGGTCGAGCGACGACGTGGTGTGCGTGTTTCGTGTGAGGTGCTGCGGGCGAGATCGAATGTCCCGGTCAACCGGGAGAGATGTCGACATCGTCCTCTTCCGCCAGAAGCGGAACGGGATGACCGGTGAAGCGGGAGCTGTGTGTTGCGAGCGGGTGCCGCGGCTTACGAATCAGCTACTTCTCGTTTTAAACGTAATAAAAACGGAAGTTGATTGTCGGGCCATTGATTTCCGGATGCGGATTCGATTTCCCGGCGATATTGCTTGCGGGGAAAGATAGCAAGAAAGAAAACGGCGAGTCAAACTTTTTTTGATTAGGTTTAAAAAGTTTAGATAATCGCTTCTCAGGGTGTTTTTTATAAACGGAAAACGATTATGTAAGTCATTCGTCATCATTGACGAGTGAGATATTGACGCAATGCAGGCGCAGCGCAGGCGATGCCGAGAACCGGTGCGGCCGCTGTCATTTCGCGGCGGCGTTCTGAAACCGGCTCTCGAGGTTTCCTTGTCGGTGTGTGGCTGGAGAGCACGCGTGCGGCACAGCGCTCGATTCCCTTCGATTGAAGCCGGGCGGATCGCACGCCGGGTGTTGCACGGCATCTTCTTTTCCTTCTTGCCGGCTTTCCCGATTCCCGCAGCGGCGGCGCGCAGGTCGCGCGCCATGTGCCGTGCATCATGGTCCGGCGATCATCCGTCGTCCGCCTTGGCCTGCAATCCCTTCAACCCCTGGATCACGACCAGCAGCGCGCGGCCGTGCTCGTCCGATCCGTCCCACGCGTCGACGATCGCGTCGCGCAACAGGTCGTTGTATTGGCGGCGCGATGGCTCGGTATCGACGCCGTAGAAATTGCATAGCTTATTGAATGGCGCACTGCGGCGCAGCCGATGCCCGTTCGACAGCCTCAGGCGCGATACGGTCGGCTGGCTGACCCCGGAGAGTCGCGCTATTTCGCTGGACGAGCGTGTATCTGCCAGCAGGCGGCGCAACAGGTCTTGTACGGGAAAATCTTGGTCCGGGGCTTCCATGCGATGCATTATACCTATACAGTTACGGCTGTTGAATGGGCTTGCTGTCACCAGCGAGGCTGTATCCCGAGAAAGTTGATGACACTGAAACACCTCCCACCCACGTTCTGCTGGACCAAGATCGGTACCGAGTCCGGCGAGGAACTGCCGACCGTCGTGCTCCGCAAGGAATGGGAGCGCCGGCTCGGGGGCGGGCGTTTTCTGTGGGGCATCAACCAGCCGCTCGGCAACAGCGCGCAGATCGCCGCGCATCGCACGGGCTCGCTGCTCGCGCTGTTCTCGCCGGTCGCGTCGCGCCCGCGCGCGGGCGAGCGCAAGGACGCGCTGTTGTGGAATGCCTGGATCGACGCGAGCGGGCAGGTGCGGCCGTTGCCGCCGCATACCTTCATCGCGAGCCGCTCGACCTTGCCGTCCGGCCGGCGCCGTGAACAGCATTACGCGCTCGTCTGCGCGTCCTCCACCGCGCTGACGGTCGGCACGCAATTGCGCGTGTTTCCCGATCACCTGCGCAGCGTGAGCACCGGCAAGGCGCTCGGCGCCGCGCAGGGCGCGGCCGTGGTCGATTGCGTCGGGCGAGCGAAGGAGCAGACGGGCAAGAGCTATCCGCTCGCGCTGTCGGTCGAGCTCGAGGCACCGTATTTCGTGCGGCTCGCCCAGCCGTGCGTGCTGAAGGCGCGCGATCTCGCGGAAGTGAACAAGGCGACGCGCGCCGGTGATTTCGATCGTTTCGTCGAACTCGTCGCGCGCTTGCGCGGCCGTTCGCCGACGGACGCCGTGCGCGGCGTCACGCGCGATCTGTTCGACGTGCCGCCGATCGAAACGGCGGCCGCGTATGTGGCGCCCACGCACGTGGCGCGTTTGCGCAACCGGCCGGCGGCCGAGCATCCGCGCGATCTCACGGGCGACCTGTTCGACCTGTCGCCGGGCGAAGCGGCCGCGTTCGCGGGCCTTGCACATCCGCGCATCGGGCGCGCGTGACGAATCGCGCGCGGCACGTCGCGCAAGAATTTGTTGCAATCTCGCCATAGCGGAGCGGCGAGTGCAGAGGGACAATCGGCTCGAAGCGCGCTGCGCGGCGGCCGATGCGTCGACGATCGACGGGTCGTGGTTCACGCTGCCGACATGCGCACCACGCACACGGGGCGTCGGCGTGCTTCACACTGCAACCCTGAGGGAGAAGTGTCGATGTCGACCCACATCTGTTCGCGGGAAGCCCGGGCCGCGCAACGCTTCGTCGAAGCAACGCGCAACGTCGATCAGGCCTTTCGCGCCGTGCGCGGCGAAAGCGACGACGACAGCTCGTCGGCCGAATACGCGCGCGCGATGTCGCGCCTCGATCGCGCGCTCGCCGAGCTGGCGCGTGCGCAGGAGTTCTTCGATCGCGTGGTCGGCGCCGATACCACTGCGCACGACAGCTGATTCCGCCGCTTCCACGTGTCCGCGCGTCGAGTGACGCGCATGCCTCTTCATGCCGGGCAGGGCAGCCCGGCATCTCATTCGTCCCGTTCAGATTTCAGACCTTGCGGCCTTCGACCGGATAGCCGGGATCGGTATGCCCGTGCGTCAATGCGTGCCCGGGCGGCACGAGCGAATCGACGAACCGTGCGTCGTCCGGGCCGAGTCCGAGCGTCAGCGCATCGATGTCACTGTCCCGATGCGCTTCGGTGCGCGGCCCCGCGATCGTCGAGCCGACGATGCGATTCTTCATGACCCATGCGAGCGCGAACGGCACCGATGGCGTGCCGCGCGGCGTACGCGTCAGCCCGCGCGCGTCATCTCCGGCACAGCCGGTGCGGGATGGTACGCGTAACCGCGATGCTGGAACGAGGTCGCGAAGAACCGCATCTGGTAGCGGATCGCATTCGCCCAGTAATCCCACGTATGACCGCCGGGCCGCTCCGTGTAGTCGTGCGGCACGCCGAGCGCGAGCAGTCGTTCGTGCAGCGTGCGGTTCGAGCCGACGAAAGAATCGTCGCGGCCGCAATCGATCGCCAGGTCGAGATGGGCGCGCACGAACGCGCGCGCGCTTTCGACGATCACGTTGCGGTTCCAGAATGACGAATGGCGTTCGGGATCGCCGAACACGTGGTCGATGCCCGGCTCGTCCGCGCAGCAGCGCGGATCGACCGCGCCGCTGATGCTGCCGACCGCGCCGAACGTCTCGGGCCGGTCGAGTGCGATGCGCAGTGCGCCGAAGCCGCCCATGCTGAGCCCGGTGATCGCGCGCGCGTGCTGCGTCGCGATCGTACGGAAATGCAGGTCGACGTAGGACACGACTTCATCGCCGATGAAGGTTTCGTAACGGCTGCCCGAATCGAACGGGCTGTCGATGTACCAGCTTTCGTGCCCGCCGTCGGGCATCACGAGGATCACGTGATAGCGGTCGGCGAGCGCGGCGATGTGCGTGTTCGACGTCCAGTCGGTATGGTCGCCGCCCGAGCCGTGCAGCAGATAGACGACCGGATAGCGCTCGTTGCCGCGGTTGTCGCGCGCGTAATCGTCGGGCAGCACGATCGTCGCCTTCAGCGTCTCGCTCATCGCGGCGCTCGGGATCGCGACGACCCGCGCATGAAACGCGAAGGCAGGGCTCGTGACGGCCAGCAGCAGAAGCAGCCAGAAGGTACGTGCCAGGTGCATCGATCCTTGCATGTGTCGACCCAGTCCGGCGCCGGACGCCGGGAAAACCCTGTTCCGGTGACTCTAGCAACCGCGCCTTTCAACCAAATTTCGGCGAATCATACGGTTTCGACATCTTCCCTGCCTGACGACCGGAGATGCCTGCTGCGCCCAGGATGCGCCCGATTGCATCGCGAAACGCATCCGGCCGCTCGGCCGGAATCAAGTGCCCGCAGCCTGCGATCGTGTCGAAGCCGGCGCAGCGCGCGAGCGCCCAGTCGGGCACGTGCCAGCCCGCGCGCGAGCGTTCGCCGGCGACGAGCCGGACGGGATGACGCTCGAACACTTGCTCGAGCGCCTGCAGGTAGCCGGGTTCGCCCGTCGTCGCGACGACGGCGCGGCCCATCGCGCGCAGCGTCGATGCAGGTTGATGCGCGAGCCAGCGGCAGGCGTCGTCGAGCTGGCCCGGCGACGGCGCGTCGATCGCGCCGCGCAGCCAGTCGAGCGGATCGGCGCGCAGCCCGTCGAGCATCGCGTCGGCCTCGCCGGGCGTCATGCGGCCGACCGACGCCGACCAGAACGCATCGTCGAGCGTGAAGTTGCCTTCGACGTTGACGATCCGCCGTACGCGTTCCGGGTGCGCATGCGCGAACAGCATCGCGATCGCGCCGCCGACCGAGTGGCCGACGACATCGACCGGCTGCGCGCCGAAGTGAGCATCGACGGTTTGGCGCACATGCTCGACCTGAGCGGCGAGCGAGATCGCGTCGAACGGCACCGCGCGATATGCGCCGTAGCCGAGCAGGTCGGGCGCGAGATGCGGGCCGTTCCATCCGCGGACGTCGAGCGTGCCGATGAAACCGTGAATGAAGACGACGGGCGTGGGCTGGGTCATGGCGCGGGCGGGCAAGGAAGGGGCGGCAATGCGAGTTCGGCGAGCAGTTCGTCGAGTTCGAGCACGTGCGTGCGGTCGTGGTCGAGCAGTTCGCGCACGAGTTCGTCGAGCGACATGCGGCGGATGCCGTCGCGCAGCCCGCAGCGTGCGCGCTGCGCGGGATCGAGCGCGGCGGCGACTGTGCACAGCGCCGCACGGCCCGTGCGGAATGCCGCGACCGCCGCGTCGAGCGGCTGCGCGAGATAGTCGCGTTGCGCGGCGAGTGCGGTGCCGTCGACGGAGGCGATCACCGGCAGGTCGAGGGTGCGTACGGCGTCGATGCGTTCGGCGAATACCGCGTCGAGATCCCGCAGGTGGCACGCATGCTCGACGAGCGAGAAGCCCGTGCCGTCGGGGCGGCGCGTTCGCAGTGCGGCCGGCACGTGCGCCGCATACGCGGCGAGCCGATCGGGCAGTTGCGCCAGCGCGGCGACGACACCGGCGAACGGCAGCAACTGCGGATGCGCGCTGAACACCGCGCCGTAACTGAACAGCGTGCCGCCGAGCCGCCCGCGCGCCTGCACGACGTCGTGGCCGTGGCGGCGCATGACGTCCGCGACCATCGCGCCGCAAAACTGGCGGGCCGTCGTGTCGGTTTCGATTTCGGGGAATTTCAGCGCGATCTCGTGCTGGATCGCGCCGATCGCGGCGACGCCCACGCGCGACAGCGCCGCGAATTCGACGTAGCGCTCGGGTTGAGCGATCAGTGCTTCGAGCTGGGCGCCGAGCGCGGTGGTGCGGAAGCGGTCGAAACGGGAATGCATGATGGAAAGAATCGGCCGAGTAACGTCTCAAAACGATACGTTACTCGGCCGGTAGCGTCAACGGCGGGATGTGCGCGATGCGCTGCATCAAGCGTTGCCGGCGCCCGGCGGTCACGCAAGACCGCCTGACGCCGCCAGTCTTACGCGTGTTTCCCCGCCTCGGCTTGCGCACTCTGCTGCGCTTTCAGTTCCTGCAACTCGGCCGTGAATGCCGGGCTGAAATCCTCGGCCTCGAACAGCGGGCGGATCTCGATGTCGGAGTCGCCGGGCATCGGGTTCGGGCAGCGCTTCACCCATTCGACCGCTTCTTCCATCGATTTCACCTGCCACAGCCAGAAGCCGGCGACGAGTTCCTTCGTTTCCGCGAACGGGCCGTCGATGACGGTGCGGTTCCTGCCGGCAAAGTGCACGCGCTTGCCGCGCATGCTCGGGTGCAGCCCGTCGGCGGCGAGCAGGATGCCGGCTTGCGCCAGTTCTTCGTTGAACCGGCCCATCGCGGCGATCATTTCGGGGTCGGGCATCCGGCCGGATTCGGAATCGGCGGTGGCCTTGACGATTACCAGGACGCGCATGGTCGTATCTCCTTGAAAGGAATCAGGGGGCGCCGCCGGCCGCGCCGACGGCAAAAACGATCGGTTACGACAACACGACGCGCGACGGCGACGCGAATCGACATCTGGCCCGACGAATATTCGGGGACGCACGCACCGGCGGGCGATGCGGCGGAGCCCTTTGCCAAAACTGTTATGCTGGTCCTCACCACGTTCACGCGGAGGGTGCCATGGCTGCTAAGGAAGTGTCGAAGAAGAAGTACCTGAAAATCCTGAACAAACGCCTGCGCGCGGAACCGGCGGCCCCGGCCGGCGCGTCGTTTGTCTTTTTCCCGCTGGGCGCGAAGGCGAAGAACGCGACGGGTGTCGTGTCCGGCGATGCGCGCAGCAAGCGCGAACTGGCGGTGATGGCCGCGGTTCAGCGCAAGGCGGCCGAAGAGTTCGTCGTCGCCGGCGCCTGACCGGAACAACCTGCCGGACCGTCGTCCGGGTTGCCGCCACCGCGGCTTACGCGGCGGCGGCCTCGCAATGCGCGATCGCGCCGGCGACCACGCGCGGGATGTCGTGTGTGATGGCCGGGCCGTGCATCGGCAGGATGACGTCGAGATCGAGCGTCTGGATCCGGCGCAGCGCGCTCGCCAAGTGTGCGAGCGACGGCAGGTAGCCCGAGCGCCGGATCGAATCGAGGATGGCCGGCAGCGGGTCGTCGGCGGCTTCGTCGCCGAAGCGCATCAGGATGTCCGACGACAGCAGCGCCTTGTACGCCGGCAGATACACGACGAGCGCATCCCATTGATGGACATGCTTCGTGAAGATCGGCACGACGTCGACGCCGGAGATCGTCGTCGACTCGCCGTCCTTCAGCGGCTTCGCGCGCACGCCGAAGATATCGGCCAGCCCGTGCGTGCAGATCGGATGCGCATACGCGACGAGCGCCGGATTGGCCGCGAGGAAGTCGGGCAGTGCGCCCATCTCGTCGACTTCGAAATGCGGGACGACCACGCTGCTCACCATCGACGGCGCGATGCCGACGGTCGCGAGGCTCGCGCTCAGTTGCGGAAAGTTGGAACGCGTGCCCGTTTCGATGCAGACGACGTCGCCGTCGGGCGACCGGACGAAGAACTGGCTGAAGCCGAGCTTCAGCTTGTCGATGTAGGTCGTTGCGCGAAACAGGCCGCTGCGGATTTCTTCGATACGGGCGGTGTCCATCGAGGCGGTCCTTGCGCGGGCAGTGGGGGGCGGGGCACCCCGATCGCGCGCGCCGCGATGCACCAGGGGCGCGCGACACGGTGCCTCGACGCAGTCTAGCAGCGCCGCGCCAGGCGCGAATCCTGTCAGTTCACGCAGCAGCCGGCACGGCGCTGAACGCCATGCCGGCCGGAAAGCATGCCCGGGTCGTCGATGCGGCGCTCAGGACATCTTGTCGGCCGCTGCCGCATACCGGCCGCCGCCGCCCGCTTCGTCGCCTGCCGCGAGCTGTTCCAGCGCGAGCCCCTTCGTCTCGATGCCGAGCGTCCACACTGCAATGGCCGCCGCGACGAACGACAGCGCGCCGAGCGTGAACACGCCGCCCTGGCCGAACACCGGCAGCACGACGCCGACCACGTAAGGCCCGATCAGCGAGCCGACGCGCCCGATCGCCGATGCGAAGCCCGACCCCGTCGCACGCGCACCGGTGCCGTACAGTTCGGGCGTGTACGTGTACAGCGCGGCCCACATCCCGAACAGGAAGAACTGCATTGCGAGGCCGGTGACGATCAGCAGCGTCGTGCTGCCGCCGTACAGCGCGCTCTGGCCGTATGCGTATGCCATCGCACCGCCGCCGATCAGCGACGCGATGCAGGTCGGCTTGCGCCCCCAGCGTTCGACGAGCCACGCGGCGCACAGGAAGCCCGGCACGCCGCCGAGCGAGATCAGCACCGTGTAGAACACCGATTTCGTGACCTCGAAGCCGGCCTGCTGCAGCAGCGCGCCGAGCCACGACGTGAGGCCGTAGAAGCCGAGCAGCGCGAAGAACCACAGCAGCCACACCATCACCGTGCGGCGACGATACACGCCGCTCCAGATCTCGCGCAGCGCGCCGTGGCCGCGTGCCACGATCGGTTCCGCAAGCCGCGACGGCGGCGGCAGCGTCGTGACGCCGGCCGAGCGCATCACCTTCGCCTCGATCGTGTGCATCACCGTGTCGGCTTCCGCGTGCCGGCCCGCATGCTCGAGCCAGCGCGGCGATTCGGGCACGATCCGGCGCACGACGAGCACGAACACGGCGGGAATCGCGAGCAGCGCGAACACCGTGCGCCAGCCGAACTGCGGCAGCACGAAGTACGCGACGATGCCGGCCGTGATGAAGCCGAGCGGCCAGAAGCCGTCCATCAGCGCGATCAGGCGGCCGCGCTTCTCGGTCGGCACGAATTCGGACAGCAATGTTTGCGCGACCGGGAATTCCATCCCCATCCCGATCCCGAGCAGCACGCGGTAGACGATCAGCGCGTCGACGCTCTGCGCGGTCGAGCACAGGTAGGAGGCCGCGCCCCACAGCATCATGCTCCACTGGAATACCGGCCGGCGGCCGAAGCGGTCGGCGAGCAGGCCGGCGACGGCCGCGCCGAGCACCATCCCGAAGAAGCTCGCGCTCGCGACGAGGCCGGCGGCCGCGGTCGACAGGCCGAACTCCTTGCGGATCGAGCCGAGCACGAACGTCATCGTGCCGAGGTCGACCGAGTCGAAGAAGAACGCGATCGCGATGATGAAGAAGATCCGCTTGTGATAGCCGGAGAACGGCAGGCGTTCGAGCCGGGCGGCGGAGGAGGCGGGAGCGGTGGCGGCGGGCATGGCGTCCTCTGAAATGAAAAGGGGCCGCGAAGCGCGTGCTTCGCGGCCCCGATGCTTCGTCTTCAGTAGACGCGACCACAAAATGCCGCATCAGAGGAAAAACGCCGCCTGCTTGCCCAAATGCGTCATCGGCGGCGGCGCGGGGTGCGGCCGCTTTGCATCAGTTCTTCAGCTTGTAGCCGGTGCGGAACATCCACGCGACGATCGCCAGCAGGATCACGAGGAACAGCCCGGTCGCGGCGAGGCTGATCCACACGTGCACGTCGGCGAGCCCGTAGAACGACCAGCGGAAGCCGCTGACCAGGTAGACGATCGGGTTGAACAGCGTGATGACGCGCCACGCGGGCGGCAGCATGTCGACCGAGTAGAAGCTGCCGCCGAGGAACGTGAGCGGCGTAATGATCAGGAGCGGCACGAGCTGCAGCTTCTCGAAGCTGTCGGCCCAGATGCCGATCACGAAGCCGAACAGGCTGAACGTGACCGCCGTCAGCACGAGGAACAGCACCATCCAGAACGGATGCAGGATGTGCAGAGGCACGAACAGGCCGGCCGTGGCGAGGATGATCACGCCGAGCAGGATCGACTTCGACGCGGCCGCGCCCACATACGCGATCACGATCTCCCAGTACGACACGGGCGCGGAGAGGATCTCGTAGATCGTGCCCGTGAAGCGCGGGAAGTAGATGCCGAACGACGCGTTCGAGATGCTCTGCGACAGCAGCGACAGCATCACGAGCCCCGGCACGATGAACGAGCCGTAGCCGATGCCGTTCACGTCGCTGATGCGCGAGCCGATCGCGGAGCCGAACACGACGAAATACAGCGACGTCGAGATCACCGGCGCGATGATGCTCTGCATCAGCGTGCGGCGCGTGCGGGCCATTTCGGCGCGGTAGATCGCGCGGATTCCATGCAGATTCATGCGTCAGGCTCCTTGCTGCACGCCGTTGCGGCGGTTGTCGATCAGGCTGACGAAAATGTCCTCGAGCGAGCTCTGCGTCGTATGCAGGTCGCGAAAGCCGATGCCGGCCGAACCGAGCGCGTTGATCAGCGTCGCGATGCTCGCATCGTCGCGCTGCGAGTCGTACGTGTAGACGAGCGCTGCGCCGTCGTCCGCGCGTTCGAGGCCGAACGGCGCGAGCGCGGGCGGCACGTCCGCAAGCGGGTGCTCGAGCTGCACGGTGAGCTGCTTCTTGCCGAGCTTGCGCATCAGCTCGCGCTTCTCCTCGACGAGCACGAGCTCGCCGCCGAGGATGATGCCGATCCGGTCGGCCATTTCCTCGGCTTCCTCGATGTAGTGCGTGGTCAGCAGGATCGTCACGCCGCTTTCGCGCAGCGAATCGACGAGCTTCCACATGTCGCGGCGCAGCTCGACGTCGACGCCGGCCGTCGGCTCGTCGAGGAACAGGATGCGCGGCTCGTGCGACAGCGCCTTCGCGATCATCACGCGGCGCTTCATGCCGCCCGACAGCGTCATCAGCTTGTTGTCGCGCTTGTCCCACAGCGACAGCGCCCTCAGCGTCTTCTCGATATGCGCGGGATCGGGCGCCTTGCCGAACAGGCCGCGGCTGAACGACACGGTTGCCCAGACGGTTTCGAACGCGTCGGTCGTCAGCTCCTGCGGCACGAGGCCGATCATTTCGCGGGCCGCGCGGTAGTGATCGCGGATGTCGTGGCCGCCGACCGTTACGCGGCCTGAGGTCGGCGTGACGATGCCGCAGATCGAGCCGATCAGCGTCGTCTTGCCGGCGCCGTTCGGCCCGAGCAACGCGAAGATCTCGCCGGGGCGGATGTCGAGGGTCACGTGCTTCAGCGCCTGGAAGCCGGACGCGTAAGTCTTGGAGAGGTCGGAGACGGAAAGGATCGGTTGCATGCTCACGGATGGCACGGCCGGCCGGCGCAACGGTGTGCGCCGCGCGTGCCCGGCGCCGGCGCCGCTGCGAAGCGGCCGGGACCGGGGACGGCATGGCGAACGGGCGTCATGTCGAACGGCGTTGTGGTGCGGGATCGCAGGATCGCCATATTAGCAATCGACAGATGGAAATGCATTCTCGTGGAAAGGGCGAGCGTTGCCGGTGCTGGATTGGCGTGAATTGACGGCGCATTACCCAATAACGTGGTGTTTTATTTGCGGCGGTTGAACAATGCGTGCCGTCTTATGCGAACGGGGATGCGATCGCGTGTCCGTCCGGCGGCGGCGCGGCCGTCCGGCCGACTGTGCCGCCCGAAGGCCGTCGCGCCGTACCGGGACGGCGCGCGCCGCGCTCGCGATAATGCGTTCCTTTCATCGTTTACGGAGCGGAACGCATGTCTTTGATCGATTTCAAATCCGTGGCGGCCGCGCAGGCCGTCGCGTGGAAATCCACGATCGTCGGCGAGGTCGGGCCGGCCAGGATCAAGGTGCTGCGCATGGATGCGCAGGCTTACGAAGCGGAAGTGCACGACTACAACGAGGGGCTGCTGGTGCTCGACGGCCGGATGATGCTCGAGGTCGGGGGCGAGACGGTCGTCGTCGAGGCCGGGCAAATGTACCTGGCGCTTGCCGGCACGCCTCACGCGGTGCTGCCGGGCAGCCACGGCACGCTCGCGATCGTCGACGTATGAGGTTGCGCTGCAGCATGCAGGCGGATCGTCGAGGGCCGGCAGGCAAGGCAGAGCGCGGATCGGCCATGGTTATTCAAACGCGTGTTATACGGGCCATGTATTTGTCTGAGCAAATAAATTGAAGGCTGTTTGAAAATCTGTCAAATCCCCGGCACGCACTGCGATTGCGCGGTTTCGGCCGTTTGGAACTCTGCATCCATTTACTTGTAGGAATCGTCCGATCATAGTCTCGTCAAACGACGCATCACGATAACGAATCAAGCGTACGGATGGAGACCAATTGATGAGACGCCTATCCGCGGGGCCAGTCGGACTGCCGTTTCCCGTTTTTTCGCTGAACGCAGGCGCGATGCAGGTCGCGTACCTGCGTTGTCATATCGCCGTGTAGCGGCGAACCACATCCCGTTTCGATTGTTCTCACGGCGCCGTGCCGCATGACGGCGCCGCGGGAGAGCGCTTGTCTGCCGCCGCGGCGCGTGCCGCATTTGCCTGACCGGCATCGCGGCAGCCTTGCGCACACCGTCATGCGCCGCGCGTTCGTGCGGCGGCGCGATACCAACCGGCGGGCCATGCAGCCTGTCCGGACGAGACTTGTCGTACCTGAAAAGGAGGGGTTGATGATTTGCATTCCTGAATGGCGGAAAGCGATCCTGTCGTGCGCGGTCGTCGCTTTGCCGTTCGTCGCCGGTTGCGGCGGCGGCGACGATCCGGGGCCGATCAACGTGCCGCAGTGCTCGGGGAGCGCGTGCGGGCCGAGCGGTTCCGTCACGACGCCGCCCGTCGTCGCGAAGCTGTGCCCGGACGCGCTCGACTACACGACGACGTACACAGGTGGCGCAGGCAGCGGCGAGTACGTGAAGGTGAAGTTCGACACGACGAAGATGACCTACCAGATGCAGTTCATCGAATCGTCGGTGCCGACGTCGGCGGGGCAGGTCAACAATACGCGCGCAGGCCTGACGATCAGCGGCGCGTTCCATCATCCGACCACGCTCCCGACCGCCGAGCAGAACCGCTGTGCGTTCGTGCTCGACAGCGGCGCGACGAGCGACGGCGCGTATTCGGTGACGATCAACCGTGCGGATCCGCCGATGCTGTTCGTCGGCAATGGCGTGGTGGGCGGCGGGATTCCGGGGGCGACGATTGCGTTCGCCGGTATCCCGCTGCTCCCGGGCATCACGCTCGGCGTCGTACCGTCGCGCACCTTCGATTTCTATCCGTTCATCGGCTTCACCGACACCGAAACCGACTTCACGAAAGTGGCGGGCAACTACAACGAGGTCGGCATCCATCTGTCGCCGATCGGCGGTGATGGTCAGAGCCCGACCGGGCCGGTCGGCTGGGAGCCCGACGTCGTCAACTGGAATCAGACGTTCAATGCGGACGGTTCGTGTTCTATCACGCAGGGCAGCGACTACTCGTGTCAGACGACCGGGACGCCGTGGGCGCAGCGCAAGAACGCGGACGGATCGGCAGACAATGTATTCGTGAGCAATCCGGTGGGGCAGGGGTATCCGATCGCGGGGCAGGGCTCGACGCTGATCATTGCACCGAGTCAGGCGAAAGGCATCATGATCGTCGGCAGGCTGAACGGCGTACTTGTGCCGATCGTGATTCGTGTCGGCTATACGCACGTCGATACGGTCAATCTGTTCGCATCGGTCGCCGATGCCGAAGTCGGCATCTCGATGCTGGCGTCGACGAAAGCGATTGCCGCGAACTCCCTGAAGGGGGGATATATCGGTGCGACCAGCGCATCCGCATGCGGCGTTGTGACATCCAGCGGTCAGGCGAACAAGGTGACGTCGCCGGGGCCGAGCTTCAACCCGAACATGCCGCACCCAGACCTGCCCGGCGTCTTCACCAATAACACCTTCTATTCGGTAGCAGGCAGTTGCGATGACGGCACGGCCGTCTCGACGATGGCCGCGAACTATACGTCCACGCTGTTCCAGGGCAGTACCGCGGCGTTCATCGATCCGCAGACGTCGGGGGTGACCTCGCAGTTCGGGCTCGACTACACGCAGGCGACGCCCGGCAAGATCAAGGTCACGGCCACGCAGGACTTCAACGCGAAGGGCGCGAGCGGCAACGTGGCGATCTTCAAGAAGGGCGACACGGGCTGGCTCGTGACGGCCGGCAATGTCTACGCGATGGTCGTCAACAACAGCCAGGTCAACCCGTTCTTCACGGTCGGCGCGTTCGTCCAGTAACCCTGTATTGAACACGTAACACCGGCGGCGCATGCGTCGCCGCCGGCGAATCGAATTTCAAGAGGATTCCTATGAATTTGAAGCAATGGATGGCCGCGGCATCGCTCGCGCCCGTGCTGGCTGCGTGCGGCGGAGACGGCGACCCGCCGCCCGCGCCGGTGGTCCGGCTGTGCCCGCAGACGATCGACTACAACACGGTGTTCATCGGCGGCTCGGGATCGGGTGAGCTGGTGAAAGTGCAGCTCGACACGACGAAGATGACGTACCGGATGACCTATCTCGCGTCGCCGGTGCCGGCCACGACGGGCACCGTGCAGCCGACGCGCGATACGGCGCCCGCCAATGTGGTCGACGGCACGCTGGCCGACGAAACGGGCCTGCCGACGGTCAAGCTGAACCAGTGCACGTTCCGGATGCAGAACGCGAGCCTCGACCCGAGCCGCCCCGCGCGGCTGTTCCTCGGCGAAGGCGTGCTGGGCGGCGCGATCCCCGGCGCGACGATCCAGTTCGACGGCGTGATCGGCGTCGGCAAGATCCCGAAGACGACGTTCCCGTACTACCCGTTCATCAGCTTCTCGTCGCTGGAAACCGACCTGACGAAGATCGCCGGCAAGTACAACCAGCTCGGCTACCACCAGGTGCCGTCGCAAAGCTTCCAGCCGGTGGCGCTCGACCAGCAGGTGACGATCAACGCGGACGGCAGCTACGTCGAGACCGACAACTTCGGCAAGAAGAACGGCGGGCAGCCGCTCGCGTCGAGCGCGACCGTGAACCAGCCGTTCACGCTGCGTCCGGATGCGCCGGCGTTCCAGTCGCTCAACTACCTGCCGCAGATTCCGCCGACGCTCGCGGCGGTCGATCCCGCGAAGGCCGGCAAGGGGATCCTGATCGTCGGCAAGCTGCGCAACCAGCTCGTGCCGATCTTCATCCGCACCGGCGCGGCGAATGCAGACCTGACGCAGGGCTCGCCGAGCGCGGACGACGAATCGGGCATCTCGTTCCTGAGCCCGCAGACGGCGATCACGCAAGGCTCGCAGAACGGCGAGTACACGGGTGTCGACAGCGCGTTCAACTACCGCGCGACCGCGCTCGTCGGCGCGCAGGCCACGCTGCTCGATCCGTTCAACGCGTCGCAGGCCGCGCTCACGCGTGCACTGAACCTCGATTTCACGCAGAAGGTGCCGGGTGTCGTCACGACCGTGCATGCGGATGCGGCATCGGGGCCGGCGACCGGCAAGTTCGTGTTCACCGGCGGCGTGTTCGGGTTCCTCGACATGAACGATACGAGTAATCCGTACTTCACGGTCGGCGCCTTCGTGCAGTGACGCAAGCCCGGATGGAGACACGGCGGCGCCGCGCGAAGGGGCGCGGCGCCCGGACAGAACGAGAAGGAGACTTCATGAAGAAGCTGATTGTCGCGGGTGTCGTCGCAGGCATATCGACGCTCGCATCGGCCCAGCAGGCGGGCGACAACGTCGCGACGCTGGGCTGGTTGCACATCATGCCGCAGGATTCGACCAACGGGCTCACGACGAATCTCGCCGGCATGCCGATCAACGGGCCGCTGCGCCTGCCCGGGTCGTTCACGTCGCCCGGCACGAGCCTGACCGTCAACAACGCCGATACGGTCGGCCTGACGCTCACGCACTTCTTCACCGACCACATCGCCGTGACGTCGGTGCTCGGCGTGCCGCCGGAGTTCACGCTGACCGGGCACGGCACGATCAGGCCGCCCGGGCCGTCCGGCGCGCTGGGCAGCGTCAACATGGACAACCCGGCTAACCAGCCGGCCGTGAAGAACGCAAGGCAGTGGAGCCCGACGATCATTCTGCAGTACTACTTCAATTCGCCGACGGCGAAGTTCCGCCCGTTCGTCGGGATCGGCGTGGCCTACAGTTGGTTCAGCAATATCGAACTGAACGGCAACTTCGCGAAGGACATCAACGAAAACCTCGGCAGCGTGCTCGCGGCGGGCGCCGGCAAGCCGGGGCCGACGTCGGTCGAGGGCAAGGCGTCGTCGTCGTTCACGCCGGTCTACAACGTGGGCGCGAGCTACGCGATCGACAAGCACTGGGGGCTGACGGCGACGCTGACGTACATGCCGCTGAAGACCTACTCGTCGCTCGTGATCAAGGCGGCCGACGGTTCGACGCTCGCCACCACGCGCACACGGTTGAAGGCGGATCCGCTGATCACGTTCGTCGGGATTTCCTACAAGTTCTGAGCCGTCCGGCGCGCATGACGCGCACCGGCGGCTTCCTGCGACCGTCGGGCCGGAACGATCCGGCCGGGCGGTCGCGTTCCTGGCGGTGTGCCGCCATTTGTGAAGAGAGGGGGCAGTTCAAATGAGCATTCGCAAAATCGTATCGCTTGTTGCTGCAGTGGCTTTCACCGCGGTTTCGGCCGCGCCTGCTTTCGCAGTCACCGTTTCGCGGGCTGATGGTCAGCCGATGAACCCGAATGGCGAGCCGTTCTCGGCGACCGGGCTCACGAACCTCAGCAAGGGCGCGATCAGCGCAGGCTGTACCGCGACGTTCAACGGCACGATCACGTCGACCGGCATCGTCAACATCACGTCGACGACGTTCTCGGGCGGCGCGACATGCTCGCTGATCAACGGCAGCGCGAGCAGTACGTCGCCGTGGACGGGGCAGGCCGACAGCACGACGCAATTGTCGATCAACAACGTGAAGGTGAACGTCACGCTGCTCGGCACCTGCGGGCCGAGCAAGGTTGTCACGACGTGGAGCGATACGAACTCTTCGCTGACGTTCAATAACGCCACGCTGACGCCGGATTGCACGGTGGGCGGCACGGTGCTGACGTCGCCGAAGTTCCACGTGCAGTAAGCGTCGCGGATCGAAGCGGGTACCCGCCGCGCGCGAGGGTCGTGCGACAGGTGCGGCGGGTATTTACGGATTCGAAGGGTTCGTGCCGTCGCGTGCATGGGCGCGACGGCCGGATTCATTCGACAGAGCGGCCGCGTTTCTCGTGTAAGGCCGCCATATATCAAGAGAGAGGCCGTACAGATGAACATTCGTCAAATTGCATCGCTTGTTGCTGCAGTGGCATTCACCGCGGGTTCGGCCGCGCCTGCTTTTGCAGTGACCGTTTCGCGCGTGGACGGCCTGCCGATGAATCCCAATGGCGAACCGTTTTCCGCGTCGGGGCTCACATCGCTCCAGAAGGGCGCGTTCAGTCCGATCAACTGTACGACGACGGTCAACGGCACCGTCACGCCGACCGGCATCGTCAACATCACGTCGACCCAGTTCACCGGCGGCACATTGTGCGTGTTGTTCACCGGTAGCGCGAGCAGTGCGGCGCCATGGACGGGAAACGTGGACAGCACGACGCAAGTGTCGATCAACAACGTGAAGCTGGACATGCGGGTACTCGGTACTTGTGGACCGAGCAAGGTCACGACGGCGTGGAGTGATCCGGACTCGCGCGTGACGCTCAACAACGCCGTGCTGACGCCGGATTGCACGGTGAACGGCTGGCTCGCGACGTCGCCGAAGTTCCACGTGCAGTAAGCGTCGGGCATCGATGCGGGGAACTCGCCTTGCACGAAGGCCGTGCGGGATGTGCGCGGGTTGCCGCTTCGTCGATGCGCTCGAGCCGTCTTCCGTATCAGCGTGACGACAGGCTGGCCGCACGTATCGCGATCCGATGCGTGTGGCGTTGCAGGGTCGGTACGGCGTACCGCGCCATCCGATTCGACTGAATTACCACTATTCCAAATTGGCCAGAACTATCCCGGAAGACCCATGCTTACCGATCCAGCAAAGTATGGCGATGCCCGCGGCGCGACGCCTGACCGGCTGCGCACGGCCGCGTGGCTGCAGTACCTGATCGAATATCTCGACGCTGCCGCTTGCGTAGCGATGGCGGCTGACGGTGGTGACACGACCGTTGCCGCGTCGCAGGCGATACGGATGCGGACAGGCGCGAATCTGTCGCGTGACGCAACGGCCGTGCTTCACGGGCTCGCGCCGTGGATCGCATCGGACGGCGGCGCCTGCGAATGCGACCTGACCGACCCGCGCGGCGCATGCTCGCATGTGCCTTCGATACGGCAACTCGCCGAAGCCGAACGCTGCTGCCCCGGGTCGCGTGCCGCGTTCGACACCGCACACGGCGTGATCGATGCGTGCGCATTCGACGATCCCGATGTCGGCTGGGCCGCACTCGAGCGGATTGCCGGCGGTCTCGAATGCAGCGGGGGGGATGCCGGCACATGCACCGCACATGAGACGGGCGCGCAGGGCGACACGCTGCCTGCGAAGAATCCGAGAGACAGGCTCGCCGTCATCGCGGCGGCGAGCGGAGAAACGTCGACCCTGCCGGGCGCCGTCATCGACGCGATCGTGCTGCATGTGTGCGGGCCGCGCGACGATGCATCGCGTATCGACGAGATGGCTGCGCTCGTGACGTTCTCGGCCGTGCTCGCCGCCGGCGACGGGGCCTCCATCGCCGCGTATGGCGGTCAGCACAACCTCGTTGCGCGGGCGATCCGCACGCATCGCGCCGATCTGGCGTCGGTGGACGGGCTGCTCGCGGCGTTATCCGTATGCAGGCTGGATCGACTCGTCGGCGCGGGCAGCTTTTGGGCTTATTACCTGCTGGCGGGTATCGCGATCGCAGCGCCCGACGCCGTGCGCGAAATCGGTCGCCGCTTTCATGGCGACGAGTGGCAGGCGTGCCTCGATCACGTGCTCGCGTGGCCGGCGGTCAGCCGCTTCGGGCCGAAGGAGGACGTCGCGTTCGATCACCTGCGTGGCGCAATGAGCCTGACGTCGCGATGGAATCCGATCGTCCGCGGGAAGCGGATGCGCAAGCGTGCCGGTGTAGCGCCCTGATTCCACGAGCAAGGGGGCAAGGCCGGCTGACGCGCCAGCTTTTCCGAAGCCTCTTTCGAAGTAATCCGCAAGGATGCCAAACGATTCGCGTACGCGCATCCTGATTCGCGCGCCATGCCGGACCCCGTTCGCTCACGCGAACGGGCATCGGGCGGCAGCGCGCCGAGCCGTCATGCCGTCAGCAGTCCACACTGGCCGTACACCGTACACCGTACACCGTACACCGTACACCGTACACCGCACACCGCACACCGCACACCGCACACCGCACACCGCACACCGCACACCGCACACCGCACCATCCATCCCGCCTGCGCCCCCCGATTCCGGCGCCATCGCCCGAACGCAGTATGATTCCGCAAACGATGCCGGCGACCGCTTCGACGTCACTGCCCGCCCGCGTCGCCGAAGATCTGCCAAGCTTGCTGTAAGCCGGACGCAAACAGCCGCCGTGTGAGAGCGCCGCCGCGAACCCGCGTTCCGACCACCTTCATCGAAACGGTCAGTCAGATGTCAAAGCAAAACAAGAAGATCCTCCTCCTGAGCGTCAGCGCCGGCGCCGGCCATACCCGAGCGGCCGAAGCGATCCGCGCATTCGCCGACCACCATCCCGCCGGCATCGAAGCCACCCACCTGGACGTGATGGATTTCGTGTCCACCGGCTTCCGCAAGCTGTACACCGATCTCTACATCAAGCTCGTCAGCAGCCAGCCGGCGCTGTGGGGCTACCTGTACCAGAAGACGGACGAAGTCGATCCCGCCGCCCCGTCGCAGAAGATCCGGCGCGCGATCGAGCGGCTCAATTGCCGGGCGCTGCTCGCGGAGATCGAACGCCAGCGCCCGGACGCGATCATCTGCACGCACTTCCTGCCGGCCGAACTGCTGTCGCGCGAGATCCGCAAGGAGCGCGTGGACACGCCGGTGTGGGTGCAGGTCACCGATTTCGACCTGCACAGCATGTGGGTCGTGCCGAACATGCGCGGTTATTTCGCGGCCAACGACGAGATCGCGTGGCGCATGCATGCCCGCGGCATGGCGCCTGAAACGGTGCACGTCAGCGGCATCCCGATCATGCCGGCGTTCGGCCAGCCGCTCGATCGCGCGGCCTGCGCGGCCGAGTACGGCCTCGATCCCGCGCGCCCGACCTTCCTGATGATGTCCGGTGGCGCGGGCCTCGGCGGGCTCGACGTGCTGGCGGCGCGCCTGCTCGGGATGGATGCCGACTTCCAGCTGATCGCGCTGGCCGGCAAGAACCAGGCGATGCTGGCATCGTTGCAGGAACTGGCCGCGCAACATCCGGGCCGGTTGTTTCCGCAGGGCTTCACGCAGCAGGTCGAGCGCCTGATGGCCTGCGCCGACCTCGTCATCACGAAGCCGGGCGGCCTGACGACGTCCGAATGTCTCGCGATGCAGTTGCCGATGATCGTCAACTCGCCGATTCCGGGCCAGGAAGAGCGCAATGCGGATTTCCTGCTCGAACAGGGTGTCGCGCTGAAGGCGATCGACGATGACGCGCTCGTCTACCGGATCCGCGCGCTGCTGCAGGCGCCGGAGCGCCTCGCCGACATGCGCCGCCGCCTCGCGCCGCTCGGTCGGCCGCTCGCCGGCCGCTTCGTGCTCGATCGCGTGCTGGGCCTGGAGCCTGCCGCATGAGCGTCGCGCGCTTCGTGCCGACGCGCCATACGCTGTTTGTCATTGCATGGGTCGTGTTGCTCGCGTATTTCTTCGCGAACGTGGAGATCCAGATCGAAGGCAGCGCGGGCTGGGCGGCCAACCTGCCGACGTGGCGCATCGAGCATCACTGGCTGCTCGACATCTTCTGGGGCGGGCGGCCGATGACCGGCTACCACGCGTGGGTGTTCCCGTTCGTCGCGCTGTTCTTTCACTGGCCGGCCGTGTTCAACGGACGGTGGTCGTGGCGCATCGAAGCGCGGATCGTCGCGTGCATCATGGTGTTCTGGCTGACCGAGGATTTCCTGTGGTTC
Organism: Burkholderia sp. 22088; assembly: GCF_052045915.1. Classification (NCBI taxonomy): domain Bacteria; kingdom Pseudomonadati; phylum Pseudomonadota; class Betaproteobacteria; order Burkholderiales; family Burkholderiaceae; genus Burkholderia; species Burkholderia sp. 22088. The sequence continues at coordinate 249,473 of NZ_JBQEPY010000006.1, read as the reverse complement.
GTGCTGAATCCGGCCTACGGTCTCGCCCGTTTCAATCCGGCCAACGTGCCGTGGCATATCCATTGGTTCGGCGTGGCACCGACCGACTACTGGACGATGAGCGCCGCCGCGATCGTGCTGTTCATTCTTTCCCGCGAGCGCAAGCGCGCGTTCTACTGATCCCCGACCCGACATGAAACTCGCCTTCATTGCCGTGCTTTCCGTCACGCTCGCCGGGCTCGTGCAGCCGGCCCATGCGGACCCGGCCTCCGAGGTGTCCGCCCGGCCGAGGCCGATCAAATGGGCGCAGGGTGTGACCGATGCGCATGTGAACAACCTGCATCGGATCACGCCGACGCTGTACCGCAGTGCGCAGCTGTCGCGCGCGGATGTGCCGGAACTGCAGAAGCTCGGCATTCGCAAGGTCATCAGCTTCCGTTCGTTTCACGCGGACGACAGCATCCTGGCCGGCACGCAGATCAAGATGCAGCGCATCCGGATCAACACCTGGGACATCCGCGACGAAGACATGGTCGCGGCGCTGAAGGCGCTGCGTACGGCCGACCAGGACGGCCCGGTGCTGATCCACTGCCAGCACGGCGCCGATCGTACCGGCCTCGTGTCGGCGTTGTACCGGATGGTGTACCAGGGCTGGACGCGCGAGCAGGCGCTCGACGAACTGCAGCATGGCGGCTACGGGTTCCATCCGATCTGGCAGAACATCACGGACTATCTAAAGCGCGTGGATGTCGAGCGGTTGCGGCAGGAGGTCAATAGCGGCTGAGCCGGAAAGGAAAAACGCCGCCGACGGGAACCGTCGGCGGCGTTTCTTTTTGGGCGAGCGGACAGCATGCCCGCCGTCGTCAAACCGTCTCCGGCTGCCGCACGGCCTTGGCGACATTCCGCGCCATCGTCCCGTTCGCGACGAAATAAGGCACGTCGACACGCGCGAGCGGTTGCTTGCCACGAATCTTGTCCGCGATTTTCTCCGCGATCATGATCGTCGGCGCATTGAGGTTGCCGGTCGTGATGATCGGCATGATCGACGCATCGACCACACGCAGCCCTTCCAGCCCGTGCACACGGCCTTCTTCATCGACCACCGCCATATCGTCGTAACCCATCTTGCACGAGCACGACGGATGGAACGCGGTTTCCGCGCGGGCCCGCACGAACGCGTCGAGTTCCTTGTCGGTCTTGCAGTCCGCGCCCGGGTTCAGCTCGCGGCCGCGATAGCGGTCGAGCGCGGGCTGCCGCATGATTTCACGCGTCGCGCGGATCGCATCGCGGAACTCGCGCCAGTCGAGCGCTTCGGCCATGTAATTGAACAGGATGCTCGGATGCTGGTTCGGATCGCGCGAGCGCAGCTTCACGCGGCCGCGGCTCGGCGAGCGCATCGAGCCCACGTGCGCCTGGAAGCCGTGCATCTCGATCGCGTTCGAGCCGTTGTAGTTGATCGCCACCGGCAGGAAGTGGTACTGGATGTTCGGCCACAGGTCGTCGTCGCGCGTGCGGATGAAGCCGCCCGCCTCGAAGTGGTTGCTCGCGCCGAGGCCCGTACCGTTCAGCATCCATTCGAGGCCGATCTTCGGCTGGTTCCACCACTTCAGCGCCGGGTACAGGGAGACGGGTTCCTTGCACTCGTACTGGATGTACATCTCCAGGTGATCCTGCAGGTTCTGGCCGACGCCGGGCAGGTCGAGCACGACGGGAATGTCGAGTTCCTTCAGCCACGCGCCGGGGCCGACGCCCGAGCGCTGCAGCAGTTGCGGGGACGCGATCGCGCCGCTGCACACGAGCACTTCGCGGCGCGCGTGCGCGGTCGCGCGTTCGTTGCCGCGCAGGTACGTGACGCCCGATGCGCGCTTGCCGTCGAACAGGATGCGATCGGCGAGCGCATGCGTGACGATCTCGAGGTTCGGCCGTGCACGCGCCTGGTCGAGGTAACCGCGCGCGGTGCTCGCCCGGCGGCCCTTCGGCGTGACGGTGCGGTCCATCGGGCCGAAGCCTTCCTGCTGATAGCCGTTCAGGTCGTCGGTGCGCGGATAGCCGGCCTGCACACCCGCGTCGACCATCGCCTCGAACAGCGGGTTCACGCCCGGCTTGCTGGTCGTGACCGACACGGGGCCGCTGCCGCCGTGATAGTCGTTCGGGCCGACGTCGCGCGTCTCGGCTTTCTTGAAGTACGGCAGGCAGTCGAGATACGTCCAGTTCTCGAGGCCCTTGTGCGTCGACCAGTTGTCGTAGTCGAGCGCGTTGCCGCGGATGTAGCACATCCCGTTGATCAGCGACGAGCCGCCGAGCCCCTTGCCGCGCCCGCATTCCATCCGGCGGTTGTCCATGTGCGGCTCGGGGTCGGTTTCGTACGCCCAGTTGTAGCGGCGGCCCTGCAGCGGATAGGCGAGCGCCGCCGGCATCTGCGTGCGGAAGTCGAAGCGGTAGTCGGGGCCGCCCGCTTCGAGCAGCAGCACCGTCACGTCCGGATCTTCCGTCAGGCGCGTTGCGAGCACGTTGCCCGCGGAACCCGCGCCGCAGATGATGTAGTCGTATTCGCGTGTCGTCATGACGGTCAATCTCCTTTCGTGATCCTTAAAACACCGGGTTGTAGCGGCCGAGCTCGACCTGCACCGACTTGATTCGAGTGTAGTGCTCGAGCGTCGTGATGCCGTTCTCGCGTCCGACACCGGATTGCTTGTATCCGCCAACCGGCATCTCGGCCGGCGATTCGCCCCACGTGTTGATCCAGCAGATGCCGGCCTCGAGGCGATGGATCGTGCGGTGCGCGCGCGACAGGTTTTCCGTCACGACGCCGGCTGCGAGCCCGTAGTGCGTGTCGTTCGCGCGGGCGATCACTTCGTCTTCCGATTCGAAATCGAGGATGCTCATCACTGGCCCGAAGATTTCCTCGCGGACGATCTTCATGTCGTCGCGGCAATCGCCGAACACGGTCGGCGCGACGTATTGGCCGCCGCCGAAGTGGCCGTCTGTCAGGCGCGTGCCGCCCGCGAGCAGCTTTGCGCCTTCGGCCTTGCCGCTTTCGATGAAGCCGAGCACCTTGTCGAGCTGCGCGGCCGAGACGAGCGGGCCGAAGTTGGTGTCGGCGTCGGTCGGCTTGCCCACGCGGATGCGCTTCACGCGTTCGAGTACCTTCTGCGTGAACGCGTCCTTGACCGAACGGTGCACGAACACGCGCGTGCCGTTCGTGCAGACCTGGCCCGAGCTGAAGAAGTTGGCAGTGACCGCGATGTCGGCCGCGCGGTCGAGATCCGCATCGTCGAACACGATCAGCGGCGACTTGCCGCCGAGCTCCATCGTCACTTCCTTCAGCGACGATGCGCCGGCCAGCGACATCACCTTCTTGCCCGTCTCGACGCCGCCGGTGAACGACACCTTCGCGATGTCCGGATGGCCCGTCAGCAGCGCGCCGACCGAGCCGTCGCCCTGCACGACGTTGAACACGCCGGCCGGCACGCCGGCTTCCGTGTAGATTTCCGCGAGCTTCAGCGCGGTGAGCGGCGTGACTTCGCTCGGCTTGAACACCATCGCGTTGCCGGCCGCGAGCGCGGGCGCCGTCTTCCAGCACGCGATCTGGATCGGGTAGTTCCATGCGCCGATGCCCGCGCACACGCCGAGCGGCTCGCGCCGCGTGTAGACGAACGATTCGGCGCGCAGCGGCACCTGCAGCCCTTCGATCGCGGTGGCGAGGCCCGCGTAGTACTCGATCACGTCCGCGCCGGTGACGATGTCGACCGCGAGCGTCTCGGCGATCGGCTTGCCCGTGTCGCGCGTTTCCAGCGCCGCGAGTTCGTCGTTGCGCTCGCGCAGCAGGTCGACCGCGCGGCGCAGGATGCGCGAGCGCTGCATCGCGGTCATCGCGGCCCATTCACGCTGGCCTTCCTGCGCGGATGCAACCGCGCGATCGACGTCGGCCGCGCTGGCCTGCTGCACCTGCGCGAGCAGTTCGCCGGTGGCGGGATCGAAGGTGTCGAAAGTCTTGCCGCTCGTGGCGTCGACGTAACCGCCACCGATGTAGAGGCGCTGCAAACCGAATACGGACATGAGGATCTCCTTGAGGGCGACTGCGTCGCGCGTCAGTCGGACGCGAGCAGCAGGTCGATGTAATCGTGGGCGAGCTTCAATGCAGCCCGGGTGTCGATCGGGCCGCCGGCGAGTGCGCCGCGCAGCCACAGGCCGTCGATCAGCGCGGCGAGGCCGCCGGCGGCTTCGCGCGCTTGCGTGCGGGGCAACGCCTTCGCGAATTCCGCGCACAGGTTCGAATGGAGGCGCCGCGTGTTGACGTGCTGCAGGCGCTTGAGCATCGGGTCGTGCATGCTCTGCGACCAGAACGCGAGCCACGTCTTCATGACGGGCGCGCTCACCTGTGTGTCGTCGAAGTTCGCGGCGGCGATCGCGCGCAGCCGCGAGCGCGGGTCCTTGCGTGCCGCCACGCGGCGGCGCGTGGTGGCCGACCACAGGTCGCGCAGCACGTGCCGCATCGTCGCTTCGAGCAGGCCGTCCTTGTCGCCGAAGTAGTGGCTGACGATGCCCGTCGAGATGTTCGCGCGTTGCGCGACGGACGCGAGCGTCGTGCCGGGCAGGCCCGCTTCGTCGATCGAACGCAGCGTGGCGTCGATCAACTGTGCGCGGCGAATCTCCCGCATTCCGACTTTCGGCATCGCGACTCCCTTCGCCCGGACGGGCCGTCCATGGAAGTCGAGAGCTTAGCGGTTTTTTATTGATCGTTCAATCAACAAAAAATCGGGGTCTGACGGTGACGGCGGGTGCCGGGCAGACGAAAGGGCAGTCGGCCGTGCGTTGTGCAGGTGCGGAAAAATAATCGAAAGATGGTTAAGAAAACAGAAGTTTGTTTAAAACGCTTTCTGAAGTCGGCGATCAATCAGGTTAATCGTTGCGGGTGTCGAAGCGATTACGGAATGAAAGAATATTGAGCTGTGTGATATTCGGTGAAATATGGAAGCCGGTTGAAGAAGCGACGTCACGTTTCATTCATGAAAATTCGTTTTAAATAGGTGAATTAAACGGTTCAAGTTATTGAATTTAAATGAATATCGAATGGTGGGGCGGGGTTCGACCGGCGCTCCGCAAACGATTGCGATCACCCTCGAAAGGATTCCGTCTACCATAAAAATGGCGGAATAATTTGAAGCGGTGATATTTCCTGACAGAGTAGAGGGTATCGTTGGAATGACTTGAGTCAGTAATATTGTCCGTATTAGTATGGCGCCGCACTACGAGGAATGAATCGATGCCGCCGGTATTGCCGCGGTGCATTGGCCAATCGCGCGATTCGGATTGCGCGCGAAAACCGGCGCAGCCATTGCGCACCTGCAGCATGCCGCGACGTCGAGACGCCGCATCCACCGGAGAACGACGATGCTGACCGAAAAACACGTGGTCCCGCTACCGAATGGTCTGAAGGTCTACGTCGAACGGAACGTGTTCGACCCGGCGTTCGACACGGCGATGCTCGTCAACGGCGCGCTCGCGACGACCGCGTCGTTCGGGCAGACCGTCCAGTATCTCGGCGAGCGGATGAACACGATCTGCTTCGACCTGCCGTACGCGGGGCAGTCGCGCCAGCACAACCCGGGCTGCTTCATCCTGACGAAAGACGACGAAGCCGCGATCCTGCAGTACCTGGTCGAGCGTTTCGCGCCGGCCTACCTCGTGTCGGTGTCGTGGGGCGGCGTGGCGTCGCTGTTCGCGCTCGCACGCGGCTGCCCGAGCGTGCGGCGCGCGGCGATCTGCTCGTTCTCGCCGTTCCTGAACGACGCGATGGTCGACTACGTGACGCGCGCCCGCGACCACATCGCGGCCGGCGAGAACCTGAAGGCCGCGCAGTTGCTGAACGACACCGTCGGCCGCTACCTGCCGCGCATCATGAAGCTGTACAACTACCGCTATCTCACGCGCCTGCCGCGCGACGAGCAGGACCAGGTCGCGTTCCACGTCGACCAGATCCTGTCGCTGCAGCCCGAGCGCTACCTCAGCGAGTTCTCGAACATCGGCTGCGAGCTCCTGTTCCTGAACGGCGAGCGTGACGAATACACGACGCCCGCCGACGTGCGCCAGCTCGGCGCGCATGTGCCGCGCGCGCGGTTCGCGACGGTGCCGGACGCCGGCCACTTCCTCGACATCGAAGGCCGCGCGCAGCGCGAATACACGCGTGCGGCGCTGCTCGACTTTTTCTGCGGCGAGTCGTCGCTCGCCGCCGGCATCGCGCTCGCCGCCGCGCAGGCGTGCGTGCCCGCGCCGATGCACGCGCTGTCGTCGTGACGCCGCGCGCCGTGCGTCCGGTACGCAGCGCGCATCCGAATTCCCATCCCAACGAGGCAGGCCAGCCGTGAATATCGTTCAGACCATCGCCATCGTCGTTCCGTGGGCCGCGTGGCTCGCCTACTGGATCGCCACTTCGCAAGGCGTGAAGGCGACCGTGCGCAAGGAAGCGTCGCGCTCGCGCACGCTGCAGTCGATTCCGCTGATCGTCGGCGGCGCGCTGATCATCCTGCCCGATCCGTCGTGGCAGGCACTCGTGCCCGACTGGCAGCGTTTCGGCCTGCAGGCGCAGTGCGGGCTCGCGGTGCTGGTCGCGGGCCTGCTGTTCTCGGTGTGGGCGCGGCTGCATCTCGGCACGAACTGGAGCGTGTCGGTCACGCTGAAGGAAGACCATGAACTCGTGCGCACCGGGCCGTACGCGCTCGTGCGTCACCCGATCTATACGGGCTGCCTGATCGCGCTCGTCGGCGCCGCGCTGATCGGCGGCGAATGGCGCGGCGCGATCGGCGTGCTGCTCGTGTTCGCGTCGCTCGCGTACAAGGTGCGCGTCGAGGAAAGCTGGCTGACCGGGTATTTCGGGCCGGCATACACGCAGTACCGCCGCGAGGTCGCGGCGCTGATTCCCGGCTTCTACTGATCCCCGCGAGGCGCGCGATGGCGAAGATGATCGTGACCGCGATCGGCTCGGCGGGCGACGTGCATCCGCTGCTCGGCGTCGCGCGCACGCTCGCGGCGCGCGGTCACGACGTCGTGTTCTGCACGCACGCGCCGTTCGAGGCGGCCGTGCGCCATTGCGGGTTCGAATTCGTGCCGATCGGCACCGCGGCCGAATACGAGGCCGCGATGGCGAACCCCGCGCTGTGGGATTCGCGCACGTCGTTTCGCACGCTGTGGCAGGTGATCGCACCGACGCTGCGCCCGCACTACGACGCGCTGCGTGCGCTGGCCGACGGCGATACGGTGCTCGTCGGCACGCTGTGGGCGTTCTCCGCGCGCTTCATGCAGGAGCTGCACGGCACGCCGTACGTGTCGGTGCAGGTGTCGCCGTCGACGCTGCTGTCCGCGCATGCGCCGCCGACCCACCCGCGCCTGACGATTCCCGCGCGTTGGCCGCTGCCCGTGAAGGCGGCGCTGATGACGCTGATCGAGCGCCGGGTGCTCGATCGCACATGCGGCCCCGCGCTCAACGCGGTGCGCCGCGATCTCGGGCTCGCGCCCGCGCGGCGCGTGCTGGGCCGCTGGCTGCATTCCACCGACGGCGTGCTGTGCCTGTTTCCCGGCTGGTTCGCGCCGCCGCAGCCGGACTGGCCGTCGAATCATCTGCAAAGCGGTTTTCCGTTGTTCAACGATATTGCGACTCCCGACGACGATGTGGCACTCGATGCGTTTCTCGCGGCCGGCGAACCCCCGGTCGTGTTCACGGCCGGTTCGACACGCGTCGATCACGCGGCCTACGCGCGCGCGGTGGCGGACGCGCTGCGCGCGACCGGCGCGCGCGGGATCCTGCTGACGCCGCACGATGCGGCGCCGGACGGCGACCGTTTGCTCGTGCGCCGCTTCGTGCCGATGCGCACGCTGCTGCCGCGCTGCCGCGCGCTCGTGCATCACGGCGGGATCGGCACGGCGGCGCTCGCGTTCGAAGCCGGGATCGCGCAGGTCGTCACGCCGTTCGCGCACGACCAGTTCGACAACGCGCAACGGGTTGCCGCGAGCGGCTGCGGCGTGCGGGCCGACGGCCCGGTCGACGGTGCGCGGCTCGGCGCGGCGCTCGCGCGCGTGCTCGGCGAGGCCGCGTTTGCCGCGCACGCGGCGCGTACACGCGCACGGCTGGCGGCCGAGCGGGACGGCTGCGCTGCCGCCGCCGATTTCATCGAGCGGTTCGCGCCGCCGCGCGGGCGGCCAGCCGCACGGCCCGAAGCCGCGGTGGCCGGCGCATGAGCACCGCGTCGCCGCTTCACGACGAGCCCGTCGTGGCGTCCGCGTTCGATGCGCCGGCCCTGGCGTCGGAACCGGCCGCGCAGCCGGTGCGCGGCATCCGGCTCGCGCTGCTGACGTTCGCGCTGTCGCTCGCGACCTTCATCGAGGTGCTCGACTCGACCGTGACGAACGTCGCGGTGCCGGCGATCTCCGGCAGTCTCGGCGTATCGAACAGCCAGGGCACGTGGGTGATCAGTTCGTATTCGGTCGCGGCCGCGATCGCGGTGCCGCTGACGGGCTGGCTCGCGCGCCGCGTCGGCGAACTGCGGCTGTTCGTCGGCGCGGTGCTGCTGTTCACGCTGACGTCGCTGCTGTGCGGGCTCGCGCGCGACCTGCACGTGCTCGTGATCTGCCGTGCGCTGCAGGGGCTGTGCTCGGGGCCGATGGTGCCGCTGTCGCAGACGATCCTGCTGCGCACGTTTCCGCCGGACAAGCGCACGATCGCGCTCGCGCTGTGGGCGATGACGGTGCTGCTCGCGCCGATCTTCGGGCCGGTGGTCGGCGGCTGGATCGTCGACAACTTCTCGTGGCCGTGGATCTTCCTGATCAACCTGCCGATCGGGCTGTTCTCGTTCGCGGTCTGCACCGCGATGCTGCGCCCCGACGCGCAACGCGGCACGGCCGGCCCGATCGACGTGCCGGGCATCGTGCTGCTCGTGATCGGCGTCGGCTCGCTGCAGGCGATGCTCGATCTCGGCCATGATCGCGGCTGGTTCGGTTCGCCGCTGATCGTCACGCTGGCGGTGGTCGCGGGGCTCGCGATCGTGTCGCTGTTGATCTGGGAGGCGGGCGAGGCGCATCCCGTCGTCGACCTGAGCCTGTTCCGCGATCGCACGTTCTCGTTCTGCGTGCTGATCATCTCGCTCGGGATGATGAGCTTCTCGGTAGTCGGCGTCGTGTTTCCGCTGTGGATGCAGGCCGTAATGGGCTACAACGCGTTTCACGCGGGGCTCGCGACGGCGTCGCTCGGCGTGCTCGCGCTGGTGTTCTCGATTCTCGTCGGGATCCACGCGCACCGCTTCGACGCGCGCGTGCTCGCGACCTTCGGCTTCCTCGTGTTCGCGGCCGTGCTCGCGTGGGATGCGCATTTCACGCTGAAGATGACGTTCGCGCAGATCGCCGCGCCGGGGCTGATCCAGGGGATCGGGCTGCCGTGCTTCTTCATTCCGCTGACGGCCGCGACGCTGTCGCGCATTCCGGACGACAGGCTCGCCGCCGCGTCGAGCCTGTCGAACTTCCTGCGCACGCTGTCGGCCGCGTTCGGCACCGCGATGAGCGTGACGCTGTGGGACAACCGCGCGACCTATCACTACGACGTCGTGTCGCAATCCGTCACGCACGCATCGGCGAACACGCAGCGCTTCGTGCACACGCTGAACGCGATGGGCGTGGACGGCGTGCGCGAGCTGACGACGCTGCACCAGGTCGTGATGCAGCAGGCCTACATGATGGCGACCAACGACATGTTCTGGATGGCGAGCATGACGTGTCTCGCACTCGCGGCGATGATGTGGCTGACGCGGCCGAAGCGTGGCGCGGCCGCGTCGTTCGGGCATTGAGGAGAGGAACATGACGACACTCGGCGCACTCGTGATCCTGTATCACCCGAGCGACGCGCAGCTCGACGCGCTCGGCACCTGGCGGCACGCGTGCGATGCGCTGCTCGTCGTCGACAACACGCCGCAGCCCGATGCGCGGGCCCGCGAGCTGTGCGCGCGCGAGGGCATCGCGCTGCTGCATCACGGCAATCGCGGCGGCATTGCCGGCGCGTACAACGCGGGCCTCGCGGCGCTGTTTCGCGACCGCGTCGATGCCGTCGCGCTGTTCGACCAGGATTCGTCCGTGCCCGCCGCGTACTTCCCCGCGATGCGCGACGTCTGCGCAGGGCTCGCGGGGCGCGCGTTCCTGGCCGGCCCGCGCATTTTCGACGAGAACGTGCGCAGTTTCCTGCCCGAACTCTCGACCAACGGGATCGGGCTGCGCCGCTTGCGCATCGAGCCGGGCGCGCCGCTGCAGCGTTGCGCGTTCCTGATCTCGTCGGGCTGCGTCGTGTCGCGCGATGCGTTCGACGTGCTCGGCCGCTTCGACGAGACGCTGTTCATCGATCACGTCGACACCGAGTACAGCTTTCGCGCACTGGCGCGCAACGTGCCGCTCTATGTCGTGCCGTCGCTGGTGCTGCCGCACCGGATCGGCGCGAAGCAGCGTCACGCGATCGGCCCGTTCGAAATGACGTCGATGAATCACTCGTGGCAACGGCGCTACTACAGCGCACGCAATGCGGTGCAGCTCGGGATGCAGTACGGGCTGCGCTTTCCGGTGGCGATCGTGCCGAACCTGCTGACCGTGTGGCAGGTCGTGCAGATCGCGCTCGTCGAACGCGACAAGCGCGCGAAGCTCGCCGGCATCCTGTTCGGCATCGCGGACGGCCTGTTCGGCCGGCTCGGCCCGCTCGAGCGCACGCGGCCGCGGCTGGCCGAGCGGGCGCGGCGCGTCGAGCGGCGCATTCAGCAGGGATGAGGAGCGAGATGCGGCGTGTGAAACAAGCAGCGGGTTGGGCGCATCGCATGAAGGGCGGCGCGGTGATCGGTGCCGCGGCGGTGTCGCTGGCACTGGGCGGATGCGTGCCGACGGGCTTCCTGCCGTCGCTGTCGTTGCACGCGCCGGCCGACGATGCGCTCGCGCAGACGGCCGGCCCCGGCGTGAACGGCGCGTGGCCCGCGCCCGACTGGGTGAAGCAGTTGCAGGATCCGCAGCTCGACGGGCTGGTCGCCGAGGCATCGCAGAACAACCCCGACCTGCAGGTTGCGCAGGCGCGGCTGCGGATCGCGCAGGCGCAGCTTCAGCAGTTCGATTCGTTGACGGGGCTGACGGGCACGGCCGGCGCAACGGTCAGCCGCGCGCGGATGCCGAAGCCGGGCGACGACGTCGCCAACGTATCGGTCGGCGGCTATCGCGTGCCGGTCGAGATCTTCGGCGATCCGAACGTATCGCCGTCGTCGGTGTTCGTCGGGCTCAACTACCAGCTCGACCTGTGGGGCAAGAACCGCGCCGCGACGAAGAGCCTGATGTCGCTGCGTGAAGCGGCGCGGGTCGAGGCCGAGCAGGTGCGGCTCACGCTGGCGGTCGCGATCGTCACCGTGTACTGCCAGCTCGACCAGGCCTATGCGATGCAGGAACTGCTGCAGCAGAAGCTGAAGGTGAGCCAGCGCGTGACGACCGTGCTGCGCGAGCGCACCGCGCGCGGGCTCGACAACGCGTACGACGCGAGCGATGCCGCGATCAAGCGCAGCAAGCTGCTCGCGCAGATCGCGCAGAACGACGAGCAGATCAAGCTCGCGCAACTGCAGCTCGGCGTGCTGTCGGGCCGCGGCCCGGAGCGCGGGCTCGCGCTGCAGCGACCGCGCGTCGGCGCATTTGCCGGCGGCGCGCTGCCCGCGCGGCTGCCGGCCGGTCTCCTCGGCCGCCGGCCCGACATCGTCGCCGCGCGGTTGCGCGTCGAAGCCGCGTTCGCGAATGCCGATTCGACGCGTGCGCAGTTCTATCCGGACGTGAACCTCGTCGCGCTCGGCGGCGTGTTCGCGCTGACGCCCGCGTCGCTGTTCTCGCGCGACGCGCTCGCCGGTTCCGTCGGCCCGGCGATCTCGCTGCCGGTCTTCGATCGCGGCCGGCTGAAGGCGAAGCTCGGTGCGGACGTCGCACAGGCCGACGTGGCGATCGGGCTGTACAACAAGACCGTCGACGACGCGCTCGGGCAGGTCGCGCAACTCGTCACGTCGCTGCAGACGTCGCAGACGCTCGTCGCGCAGCAGCAGGACGCGGTCGCGGCCGCGCAAAAGATCGTGCAGATCGCGACCGACCGCCACCGGCGCGGCGTGCTGATGCAGAAGGACGTGGATGTCGCGGATCTCACGCTGATCGACGAGCGCGCGCAGTTGATCGCGCTGCTCGGCCGGCAGCGCACGCTGCGTGTCGGGCTGGTCGGTGCGTTGGGCGGCGGATTCGATGCGGGCGCGACGGTCGCGCATCGGGCGCGTAGCGGGGCGGCGAAGCGAGATGCGTCGACCGTCGCACCCGCAGCGCCCGCGATGGCGGCTGCGACCGCCACGACCGCATCCGCCGCGAACGCGGGCACATCGGTGGCGGGGCCGTCGGCCGATGCGCGTGCGCGGAGCATGGCCGTCCCGCAGGTCGTCGCCGCATCGTATACCGGGGCCGCACGACGCGACGACGCGGCACGCACGCCGGCCGTCGCCGCGACGCCTCGCGGCACCCCCGTTCCCGCGCGCACGGCGGCCGCGATTCCGGCGCCGAGCCTGCCGCTCATGCCGCCGATCCCCCTGTTCCAGCACGATCGTCTGATCGTCACGCAAAGCGACTGATGCACCACGACAACCTACATACCGCCGCGCCGCCGGCCGCACTGAACGATCCTGCACTCGACGCGCGCCGCGCGACGCGTCGCAAGCGCTTCATCGTGTTCTTCGCGGTCGTGCTGGTGGCCGCGCTTGCATGGATCGCATACTGGTTGCTGAGCGATCGCTATTACGAAGACACCGACGACGCGTACGTGGCCGGCAGCATCGTGCAGGTCGCCGCGCAGATCCCGGGATCGGTGACCGACGTCGTGGTCGCCGATACGCAGGCCGTGCGCGCCGGCCAGACGCTCGTGAAGCTCGACGACACCGAGGCGTCCGTCGCGTTCGCGCAGGCGAAGGCGCAGCTCGCACAGGCCGTGCGGCAGGTCGCGAACGCGAAGATCTCGAACACGATGTACGTCGAGGCCGTGAACGCGCGGCGCGCCGACCTGTCGCTCGCGCAGCGCGCGTTCGCCGCGCGCTCCGGTGCATCGGTCGAGATCGTCGCACCCGAGGAACTCGCACGTGCCCGGGCGGCGGTCGCCGGTGCACAGGCGAATCTTGCGGCCGCGCAGGCGCAGCTCGACGCGGCGCGCGCGCTCGGCACCAGGCTGCCCGTCGACGAAAACCCGGCCGTCGTGCAGGCGGCCGCGCAGTTCAAGCTCGCGTACCGCAACCTGAAGCGCACGACGATCGTCGCGCCCGTCGACGGCACGATCGGGCAGCGTTCGGTGCAGGTCGGCCAGCAGGTCGGGCCCGGCGTGCCGCTGATGTCGATCGTGCAGCTCAACCGGCTGTGGATCGAGGCGAATTTCAAGGAAGGGCAGATCCGTCACATGCGCATCGGGCAGCCGGTCGAGGTCGTGTCGGATCTCTACGGCTCGCGCGTGACCTATCGCGGCCGTGTGCAGGGCTTCTCGGCGGGGACGGGCAGCGCGTTCTCGATGCTGCCGTCGCAGAACGCGGCCGGCAACTGGATCAAGGTCGTGCAGCGTGTGCCGGTCGTCATTGCGCTCGAGCCGCGCGATCTCGCCGCGCATCCGCTGCGCGTCGGGCTGTCGATGCGCGCAACGGTCGACACGCACGACCGCAACGGTCACGCGCTCGACAGCGAGCCGCCGACGCCGGCCGTCAGCACGCGCGTGCATGACGGGGTGGCGAGCGACGCGGAAGCGGCGGCGGCCGCGATCATTCGCGAGAATCAGGGCGGGTAGCGCCTGCCCGGGAGAGGGGCGGCCGATCGCGACGACCGGCCCGCCCCCGCGCGTCACGCCGTCCGCGAAACCTTTCCATCGGTTCCCGCCCGACTTTCGCATTTCCGCCATCGATGTCGGCGCCGTTCAAACGCGTGTCGCGTTTGAGACATCGGCGCCCCTGCCTCCGGGACTACTCTCGAACAGCACGTTGCGCGTGCGCCGGATGGCGCCGGCGCGCCGCGGCGCCACCAACGAGACATGGAGACAATACGATGAGCAGCAATCGAGGTGTCGTCTATCTTGGACCGGGCCAGGTCGAAGTCCAGAAAATCGATTATCCGAAGATGGTCGATCCGAGCGGCCGCGCGATCGGCCACGGTGTGATCCTGAAAGTGGTCAGCACGAACATCTGCGGTTCCGACCAGCACATGGTGCGCGGCCGCACGACCGCGCCGGTCGGCCTCGTGCTCGGTCACGAAATCACGGGCGAGGTGGTCGAGATCGGCCGCGACGTCGAAACGCTGAAGCTCGGCGATCTCGTATCGGTGCCGTTCAACGTCGCTTGCGGCCGCTGCGCGATGTGCAAGGACACGCATACGGGCGTGTGCCTTAACGTGAACCCGTCGCGTGCCGGCGGCGCCTATGGCTACGTCGACATGGGCGGCTGGATCGGCGGCCAGGCCGAGTACGTGCTCGTGCCGTATGCCGATTTCAACCTGCTGAAATTCCCCGACCGTGACCAGGCGATGGCGAAGATCCGCGACCTGACCTGCCTGTCCGACATTCTGCCGACCGGCTATCACGGCGCGGTGAGCGCGGGCGTGAAGCCGGGCTCGACGGTCTATATCGCGGGCGCAGGCCCGGTCGGGATGGCGGCGGCCGCATCGGCACGCCTGCTCGGCGCGGCCGTGACGATCGTCGGCGACATGAACGCGGAACGCCTCGCGCACGCGAAGGCGATGGGTTTCGAGACGGTCGACCTGTCGAAGGACGCGTCGCTCGGCGAGCAGATCGAGCAGATTCTCGGTGTCCCCGAGATCGACTGCGCGGTCGACTGTGTCGGCTTCGAGGCGCACGGCCACGGCTCGTCGGGCCACGCGGAAGAGGCGCCGGCCACGGTGCTGAACTCGCTGATGGAAATCACGCGGCCGGCCGGTGCGATCGGTATCCCGGGCCTGTACGTGACGGACGATCCGGGCGCGAAGGACAAGGCCGCGCAGCACGGCAGCCTGAGCATCCGCTTCGGCCTCGGCTGGGCGAAGTCGCACTCGTTCTTCACGGGCCAGACGCCGGTGCTGAAGTACAACCGCAACCTGATGCAGGCGATCCTGTTCGACCGTCTGCCGATCGCGAAGATCGTCAACGTCGAAGTGATTTCGCTCGACCAGGCGCCGGAAGGCTACAAGAAGTTCGACGGCGGCGCGCCGCGCAAATTCGTCATCGACCCGCACGGGTTGCTGGCGGCGTGATGCGCTAGCGTTCGACGCGCGCAGCGCGTCACGCGAAACGGGCGGCACCGGAAACGGGTCGCCCGTTTTTGCTGAGGAAGCACGGGGAAGGGCAGGCCGCGCGCGGGTATCGCGCGGGCCGGAACGCCTGCGCACCGCCGATCCCGGCCGCACGGAATTGCTGCGATAATCGTCGCCCGTTCCCGACTCCATCGCGGCCGCCCGGCGCCGAATCCACGAATGGCCAAGTCACTTCCCCTTGCAGCGTTGCACACGTTCGTCGAAGTGGCGCGCTGCGCCAGCATGAAGCAGGCGGCCGACCAGCTCTGCATTTCGCCGGGCGCCGTCAGCCAGCACGTCCGCAATCTCGAGGATCGCCTTGCCGTGCGCCTGTTTGAGCGCACCGGCCGCGAGCTCGAGCTGACCGGCACGGGTCGCGCGCTGTTCGATCAGCTCGCCGGCGGCTTCAACGAGATCGAGGCCGCGTGGGCGAACGTGCACGGTGCCAATCGGCGCATCGTCCGCCTCGCCGTGACGACCACCGCCTCCTTCGCGAACACGTGGCTCGTGCAGCGCCTCGGCGCGTTCAATGCCGCATACCCCGAAATCGAAATCACCGTCGAAACGCGCGCGCAACTGGTCGACCTGCGTCGCGACTATGTCGACGTCGCGATCCGGCACGGGTTGGGCCATTATCCCGGGCATGCATCGTTCCGCATCTGGACACCCGAGCTGTGGCCCGTCTGCAGCCCGCGACTGCTCGATCCCGCCCGCCCGATCGCCACGCCGGCCGACTGCCTGTCGTATCCGCTGCTGCAGGACGCGGACCGCGCCGACTGGGCGCTGTGGCTGCGCGCGCAGGGAATCGAGGATGCCCGTGCGCCGCGCGGCGCGAGCTTCAGCGAGGATGCGTTGCTGATCAAGGCGGCGGTCGCCGGGCAGGGCATGGCGCTGGTGCGCGACATCTACGCGCGGGACGAAGTCGCGGCCGGCCGGCTGGTGCGCGTGCTCGCGCGGCCCTGGCCGACCGAACTGTCCTATTACGTCGTGTGCAGCGAAGCGCGCCGGCACGAGTGGAAGATCGCCGCGTTTCGCGACTGGCTCGCGAGCGAGATCGGCGGTGGCGACGACGGCCCGCGCGATCTACTGGCGTGACCCGCGCACGGCGGCGGCCGCGAATCCCTTGAGCTTGCCGGCCGCGAGTGCGGTGCCGAGCAGGATGATCGCGCACCCGGCGACCGTCTGCACGGTGATCGTCTCGTGCAGGAAGATCGCGCCCCATACGACACCGAAGATCGGGATCAGGAACGTGACCGACGCCGCATATTGCGCGCCCGCATTGCGGATCAGCCCGAAATACAGCAGGTAGGCGACGGCCGTGCAGATCGCGCCGAGCAGCACCACCGCGATCCACGCGGACGCGTGAACGGGGCCGTGCGGCCACATCGGCAGCGCGAGCGGCACGAGTGCGACCGCCGCGAACAACTGGCTGCCGAACGCCGACACGAACGGCCTGACATTCGCCAGCTTGCGCTTCGAGTAATGCGCGGCGAACCCGTACGACAGCGTCGCGAGCATCGCGGCGGCGATCGCGCGCGGTGCGCCGGGCGTGCCGGCGCCGACCGCGGAGCCGGCGAGCACGACGACACCGGCGAAGCCCAGCGCGAGGCCGATCGCCTGGGGTTTCGTCAGCGGTGTACGCAGCCATGCGAATGCGACGATCGCGGTCCACAACGGTGTCGTCGCATTCAGGATCGAATCGGTGCCGGCCGTCACGAACAGCGCCGCGTAGGTCAGCAGGCAGAACGGCAGCGCCGAGTTCGTGATGCCGACGACGAACAGCGGCACGACGTGCGAGCGGAATTCCTGTCGCGCCTGCGCGTTGCGCAGCACCGGCGACAACAGCACGGCCGCGATCGCGACGCGCAGCGCGATCAGCGGGACCACGCCGAATTCCGGTGCACCCATGCGCATGAACAGGAAGGACGCGCCCCAGATGGCAGCAAGGGTCACGAGCTGTAGTGCATTCATCGACGACTCCGTTCGGTGGATCGGGTGAGCGGCCGGAACGCGATACGCGCCGGCGCGGGCGAATGACCCATTGAACGTCACGCGTGCGTCGCGGCGCAAACGAGGTTTTGCGAGGGGCGGTTTAGAAAAATGAATCGACGCAAGCGTGCGCACGGACGGCGCGTGCGCGCTCAGTGGCCGCGATAGAGCTGGGCGAGTTGCGTATTGCTGGCGGTGGTGGTGCGTCGCGCCCGCGCGGTGTGTGCGGTATGCGCGCTCACTCGGTGGAATGTGCGGGCGCGATGCGCGGCATTGCGACCGGCTTTCAGGTCGGCGACCCGAACCGTGGTGGCGGCATGCGGCCGATCGGGTGCACGGATGGCCGGCGCGGCCCGCGCGACTGTGGTCTGGGCGGCTTCGCCGACATCCGGGCTGCGCTGTCGTGCGGCCGCCACCTGAGTTCCATCAGTCGAATGAAACGGATAGGCGGGCGCCGGCAGGATCGGCAGCACGGGATCGTTCGACACGTACGCACCCGCATCGCTCGCCGTCGCGCCCGATATGTTCGAGCCGCGACAGACCGGATCGGCATTGCACGTCCGGTCGACCATCACGTAGCCGCCGACCAGCAGCACGAGCGTCAGGATGCTCAGGATCGGCGCGCTCGATGCGCGCGGCCGCCGGAACGCCGCGTTGCGAAGCGTCCGCGCGACGCGCGACGACCACGTATCGAAGCGCTGCACCGCGTGCGTGGTGCGCGCGTCGTCCGGCGTGCGGCGAACCGGATCGAACGGCCAGTTCCACTGGCCGCACACGGGGCAGTGCTCGAGCGCGCGGAAAGCCACGAAGCCGCATTCCCTGCAGCGGCAGCCGGCAGTGCGCCGCGCGTCGGCTCGCGCGTTCAGGATTGCGCGCCAGTCGTCGCGTGCGCGGAACGTCCGATTGGGCAGGACTCGCATCGCCGGAAGCGGGCAGGCGCCGTCAACGAGGCGAACGTTCGCCGGTCGACATGACGCTTTCCTGCAAGGCAACCGATCGGCCCGTGCCGGAATCCGGCGGCGCGTGCATCGTCGACGGTCGTGCACATGCGGTGCTCATGGGATTCTCCGTGACGTCGGGTGAGCGGAGCACGTTCTTCCGCGGTTACCTTCCGCTTCATTCTTGGTCGCCTGCGTGTGAAACGCAATGCGCAAAAAGGAGCATCGCGACGTGCACGTTTCGTGCTATCCGTCCTGCCGCTGCCGGGCCGCGAGCGTCCCGATGGTCTCCATCGCGTGCTCGACGGCCGGTGTCCACGGCCGGCCGTAATTGAGCCGAAGATAGCGGCGGAATCCGCCGGTTGCGGAAAAGATCGGCCCCGGCGCGATGCTGACGCCGTTTTCCATCGCATCGTCGAACAGGTGCATCGCATCGACGCGCGGCGGCAGTTCGATCCACAGGAAATACCCGCCGTGCGGCGCGAACACTTCGGTGCCGTCCGGGAAATACGTCTGCACGGCCGCCAGCATCTGCGCCTGGTGCGCGGCGAGATTGCGGCGCAGCTTGCGCAGGAAGCGGTCGTACGCACCGTCGCGCAGGTAGTTCGAAATCGCCATCTGCGCGGGCACGTCGGCCGCCGGCGCGCTCGCGCCTCTTGCCTGACGGATCTGCCGCACGTAGCGTCCGGCCGCGACCCAGCCGATCCGGAACCCGGGCGCGAGGCATTTCGAGAACGAACCGCAATGCAGGACGAGCCCGCTGTCGTCATACAGTTTGGCGGGGCGCGTCGGTGCCGTTCCGAAATGCAGCTCGCCATAGACGTCATCCTCGATCAGCGGCACGCCGCGCGCGGTGAGCAGGTCGATCAGCTCGCGTTTGCGCTCGTCGGTCAGCGTCGCGCCGGTCGGGTTGTGGAACGACGTCATGAACCAGCATGCCCGCACCGGATGCGTGTCGAGTGCCGTTTCGAGCGCATCGAGGTCGAGGCCGGTGCGCGGGTCGACCGGAATCTCGACGGCCTTCAGGTGCAGGCGCTGCACGGCCTCGAGGGCCGCGTGGAATGCCGGTCGCTCGATCGCGACGATATCGCCCGGGCGGGTCAGTGCCTGCAGGCTGAGCGTCAGCGCTTCGAGCGCGCCGGTCGTGATGACGATCTCGTCCATCGGCAACGCCGCGCCTGCGTTCAGGTAGCGCAGCGCGATCTGGCGGCGCAGCGTGTCGTAGCCGGGCGGCAAGCCGGACAGCAGCGCCGTGCGATCCATGTTGCGGGCCGCCGACGCCATCGCGCGCCACAGGCTGCTCATCGGGAACAGGGAATAGCTGGCGAAGGCCGAGCCGAGCGGAACGATCTCGTCGCGTTTGAGCGAGTCGAGCAGGCGGAACAGCACATCGTCGTCGCCGGTTGGCTCGGCGGCCGGCTTGCGCGGCGGATCGTGGGCGAACCGCACGCGCTTGTCTTCGAGGTTCGCAACGAAATAACCGGATCGGGCCCGCGCGACGATCAGACCCTCGCCTTCGAGCGCGTAGTACGCGCGAAACACGGTGGACGGGCTCACGCCATACACGCGGCAGGCCATGCGCACGGTGGGGATGCGCGCACCGGGCGGCAGGTCGCCGCGGTGGATTGCGTCGGCGATCGTTCGTGCGAGCACAGCGTATCGCTTCATGCCAGCCCTCCGCCCGATCGGGGCCTTGCCGAAAAAAGAGTAGCACGGCACCCGTCGCGTGCAAGCGCGCCCCCAATTGCTGATCCGCATGTTTTTGCCGGGCTCTGATTCTTTTCTTTCGTCTGACAAGCCGGCATGCTCTCGAGCAATCTGCGTTCCCGATGTCCGACCGACCGGAATCGACGCTGCCCGACGGCGGATTCCAGGCCCGCGCACATCCTGCGCGGGACCTTTTCTGCGGCGTCACAACCTTGCCCGGAATCATTCAGCGTGAAATTGAAGACTCTCGTCGCCGGCCTCGTGGCCGGCATCGCCCTCAACCTGTCGAGCGGCATCGCAACGGCCGCCTGCATCAGCAATCCCGCCGCCCAGCCGAACGCAACGTTCCCCGCCGCACTGACCGGCAAGCTCGTCTACCACAGCTACGTGAAGTACGGCGACGGCACGAGCCAGCTGTTCCTCTACGACTTCTCGGCCCGTACGCTGACGCAACTGAGCAAGAGCACGTGGGGTATCACCGATCCGATGAACGGCGTGTTCAGCCCCGACGGCAAGTGGCTCGCGTTCATGGGCATCAGCAACGGCGCATGGAACGTGTTCATGCTGCAACTCGGCGCCGGTACGCCGCCCGTCAACCTGACGAACAGCACGGGCGCCACGCGCAACGAGGATCCGAAGTTCAGCGCCGACGGCAAGACGCTCGTGTTCAAGCAGAACGGCGACGTCAAGCAGGCGACGCTGTCGTACACGAGCGCGGGCCCGGCGTTCACGTCGGTTGTGAGCCTGACGAACGCGCCGGCCGGCGCCGAGTATTCGATGCCGTATCTCGCGCCCGATTCGAGCGCCGTGTACTACGCGACGGGCACCGGCGCGAACATGGGGCTGATGAAGCGCACGCTCGCGACCGGCGCGACCGCGACGTTCGACAATCCGGCCGGGCTGCAGACGTACTACCCGATCGTGCGTGCGGACGGCATGGTGTTCTACGCGCGCTGGAAAGACAGCGGCCAGGCCGACCAGATCTATACGAAGACCGCGGACCCGGCGTCGACGCCGAACGCGTTGCCGATCAACGACTGCGTGAGCAACAACTCGGATCCGGCACCGGTGAACGGCACGAACTACGTGTTCTTCTCGTCGACGACGGCGGGCGGTTATCAGCTCTACGTCGGTGACGTGACGACCGGCCAGCGCTGGAGCCTGTCGCAGTTCGGCGTGAATGCCGACACGACGAAGGCCAAGCTCGGGGCGAGCTATTACGGCGGCCCGGCCGCCGCGCAGCCGGTGCTGCTGTCGCAGGGGCATCCGGCCGCTGCGTCGGCGAGCTACAACGCGTCGCTCACGCCGGACAAGGCGTTCGACGGCAACACCACGGGCACGCGCTGGGATTCGCCGGAAGGCGCCGGTGTCGGTTCGCAATGGATCTCCGTGGATCTCGGCGCGGTGAAGCGCATCGATCACGTCGATCTGTACTGGGATGCGGGCGCGCTCGCTTATCAGATCCAGACGTCGAACGACAACGCCAACTGGACGACGATCTATTCGACGAGCAACGGCGGTTCATATACCCACGTCACGCTGCCGAATCTCAACGGCAGCGGTCGTTACGTGCGGATGCTCGGCACGAAGCGCGCGACGCAGTGGGGATACTCGCTCTACGAAATGCAGGTGTGGGGATCGTAAGCGCAAAAGAAAAAACGGCCTTCGAGGCCGTTTTTTTCATGCGTCGATCATAGCGACGCTCACGCATGCAGCACATGCGCCGGGAAGGCGGGGCCGGCGCTCGCCGCGCCTTGCGCGAGCGGCGCGACCTGCTTGCGGCGCTCCCTTGTCGGCGCGACGCCGAACGCGTCGCGATAGCTCTTGCTGAAATGGCACGCCGACTGGAACCCGCACGCCATCGTGATGTGCATGATCGACATGTCGGTCTGCAGCAGCAGTTCGCGCGCGCGGCGCAGCCGCAGCGTCAGGTAGTAGTGCGTCGGCGTCATGCCGAGGTGCTCGCGGAACAGGCGCTGCAGTTGCCGCTGCGACATGTTCGCGAGCCGCGCGAGCTCCTCGCGCGACAGCGGCTCCTCGATGTTGTTCTCCATCAGCGAGATCACTTCGAACAGCGACTTGTTCGCCGAGCCGAGGCGCGCGACGAGCGGCATGCGTTGCTGCGCGCTCGTGTCGCGCACGTGTTCGACGATGAACTGCTCGGCGATCTGCGTGACGCGCGCGGTGCCCACGCGTGCGGCGATCAGGTTCAGCATCATGTCGAGCGGCGCGACGCCGCCCGTGCACGTGATGCGGTCGCGGTCGATCACGAACAGTTCCTTCAGGAAGCGCGTATCCGGAAACTCCTCCTTCAGCGCCGACATGTTCTCCCAGTGGATCGCGCATGCGTAGCCCGCGAGCAGCCCCGACTTAGCGAGCGCATAGGTGCCGGTGCACAGGCTGCCGAGCGGGATGCCCGCGCGTGCGAAGCGGCGCAGCGTCGACAGATGGGCGGGCGTGGTCGCGCGTTGCACGTCGACGCCGCCGCACACGAACACGATGTCGGGCTGCCCCACGCATTCGGCCGGGCCCGTATCGACCGTCAGGCCGTTGCTCGCGGTGACCGGGCCGCCTTCCGGGCTGATGACCGACCAGCGGTAGAGCGGCTGTCCGCTCAGGTAGTTCGCCATCCGAAGCACCTCGATCGCATTGGTGAACGCGATCATCGTGAAATTCGGTAACGGCATGAACGCGAAGTGGGACAGCGACGCTGTGCGGTCGGGGGACATGGGGAGCTTCCTGAAATCTCTAATAGCTATAGGCCCGGGGCACGGATCGGGCTGCGGTATTGTGTGAGCCAGCGCAACAAGCGTGCCATACGGCTAAACCCTAGCTCCATACGTTGTATGGCTGAAAGCCGCATGCTGCACTGCACCGTATTCGTGAGGGAGTGCACCCCGACCGGGCGGCAATCGCACCGCCGGCGTGCCTGTTCACAGGTGAACCGCCAACGGCGATTTGCTTGGTCATCCGAAAAAGCACGACCGGTCACTTGTATAAAACGGACGCGGATGGCGGAAAAGGCAAAGAACGCGTCTAAATTCATCAATCCGCCGAAAATCCGAACGACAAGAATAGAGCCGTCGGCAGCCTTGTACGGGACGAGCGGGAAACCCAGGCAGGGCGGGCCTTGAGCTTCGGTTTCAGCCCCTTATTCTTCGTCACGGACGCACTATGTCGAACACCCAGCCTTTCTTCTCGCAGTCCCTTGCCGAGCGCGACGCGCCGGTGCGCAGCGCCATCCTGAAGGAACTCGAGCGTCAGCAGTCGCAGGTCGAGCTGATCGCGTCGGAAAACATCGTGTCGCGTGCCGTGCTCGAGGCGCAGGGCTCGGTGCTGACCAACAAGTACGCGGAAGGTTATCCCGGCAAGCGCTACTACGGTGGCTGCGAGTTCGCGGACGAAGTCGAGGCGCTGGCGATCGAGCGCGTCAAGAAGATCTTCAATGCCGGTTATGCGAACGTGCAGCCGCACTCGGGCGCGCAGGCGAACGGGTCGGTCATGCTCGCGCTGGCCAAGCCGGGTGACACGGTGCTCGGCATGTCGCTGGATGCCGGCGGCCACCTGACGCACGGCGCGAAGCCGGCGCTGTCGGGCAAGTGGTTCAACGCGGTCCAGTACGGCGTGAACCGCGACACGATGCTGATCGACTACGACCAGGTCGAAGCGCTCGCACACGAACACAAGCCGAACCTGATCATCGCCGGCTTCTCGGCATACCCGCGCGCGCTCGACTTCGCGCGCTTCCGCGCGATCGCCGACAGCGTCGGCGCGAAGCTGATGGTCGACATGGCGCACATCGCCGGCGTGATCGCCGCGGGCCGCCACGCGAACCCGGTCGAGCATGCGCACGTCGTCACGTCGACCACCCACAAGACGCTGCGCGGCCCGCGCGGCGGCTTCGTGCTGACCAACGACGAGGACATCGCGAAGAAGATCAACTCGGCCGTGTTCCCCGGCCTGCAGGGCGGCCCGCTGATGCACGTGATCGCCGGCAAGGCGGTGGCGTTCGGCGAAGTGCTGCATGCGGACTTCAAGACCTACATCGACAACGTGCTCGCGAACGCCCAGGCGCTCGGCGAAGTGCTGAAGGCGGGCGGCGTCGATCTCGTCACCGGCGGCACCGACAACCACCTGCTGCTGGTCGACCTGCGCCCGAAGGGCCTGAAGGGTGCGCCGGTCGAACAGGCGCTGGAGCGCGCGGGCATCACCTGCAACAAGAACGGCATTCCGTTCGACACCGAGAAGCCGACCGTCACGTCGGGCATCCGCCTCGGCACGCCGGCCGGCACGACGCGCGGCTTCGGCGTCGCGGAGTTCCGCGAGGTGGGCCGCCTGATCCTGGAAGTGTTCGACGCGCTGCGCGCGAACCCGGAAGGCGACCACGCCACCGAACAGCGCGTGCGCCGCGAGATCTTCGCGTTGTGCGAACGCTTCCCGATCTATTGATCCGACCGACCCGACAATACTGGAGCCACTCATGGGCACGCTGCATCAAGACAGCATCATCATCGACGGTCTGAACATCTCGAAGTTCGAGAAGCCGGTGTTCGAAGACATGCGCCGTGGCGGCATCACGGCCGCGAACTGCACGGTGTCGGTCTGGGAGAACTTCACGAAGACCGTCGACAACATCGGCGTGATGAAGAAGAAGATCCGCGACAACAGCGAGCTGCTGACGCTGGTGCGCACGACGGAAGACATCTTCCGCGCGAAGAAGGAAGACAAGACCGGCGTGATCCTCGGCTTCCAGAACGCGCATGCGTTCGAGGACAACATCGGCTACATCGAGGCGTTCGCCGACATGGGCGTGCGCGTCGTGCAGCTCTGCTACAACACGCAGAACCTGGTCGGCACCGGCTGCTACGAGCGTGACGGCGGCCTGTCGGACTTCGGCCGCGAAGTGATCACCGAGATGAACCGCGTCGGCATCATGGTCGACCTGTCGCATGTGGGCGGCAACACGTCGTCGGAAGCGATCGCGTTCTCGAAGAAGCCGGTGTGCTATTCGCACTGCCTGCCGTCGGGCCTGAAGGAGCATCCGCGCAACAAGAGCGACGAACAGCTGAAGGAGATCGCCGACGCGGGCGGCTTCGTCGGCGTGACGATGTTCGCGCCGTTCCTGAAGCGCGGGATCGAGGCGAACATCGACGACTACATCGAGGCGATCGACTACGTCGTGAACCTGATCGGCGAGGACGCGGTCGGCATCGGCACGGATTTCACGCAGGACTACGCGAAGGAATTCTTCGACATGCTGACGCATGACAAGGGCCGTTATCGCCAGCTGACGAACTTCGGCAAGGTGATCAACCCCGACGGCATCCGCACGATCGGCGAATTCCCGAACCTGACTGCCGCGATGGAACGCCACGGCTGGAAGGAGTCGCGCATCCGCAAGATCATGGGCGAGAACTGGGTGCGCGTGTTCAAGGACGTGTGGGGCGCGTAAGCGCCGCGAACGCCGGACCGCCTCACCCGCAGCGATTCAACAACAAAAATCGGGACGTGCCCGCGCAAGCCGCGCGGGCACGCGGACGATGTCGCGCCCGCGCATTGAGCCGCGCGACCCATTTCCTCACGGAGTCACCACGATGCAACCGCAACTGCCGATCAACGTCGATCCCGATACCGGCGTCTGGACCACCGACGCGCTGCCGATGCTGTACGTGCCGCGTCACTTCTTCACGAACAACCACGTCGCGGTCGAGGAAGCGCTCGGCGTCGAAGCGTATGCCGAGATCCTCTACAAGGCCGGCTACAAGTCCGCTTACCACTGGTGCGACAAGGAAGCCAAGCTGCACGGTCTGACCGGCATGGCCGTGTTCGAGCACTACCTGAAGCGCCTGTCGCAGCGCGGCTGGGGCCTGTTCTCGATCATCGAGGCCGATCCGGCCAGCGCGCGCGCGAAGATCGAGCTGCGCCACTCGTCGTTCGTGCTCCAGCAGCCGGGCAAGGAAGGCAAGCTCTGCTACATGTTCGCGGGCTGGTTCGCCGGCGCGATGGACTGGGTCAACGACACGACGCCGGAAGGCAAGGGCGCACCGCGTGCGCAATCGAAGGAAGTGCAGTGCGCGGCCGAGCATCACGACCACTGCGTCTTCGAAGTGTCGCCGATCGCGCACTGATTCACCGCTACAGAACAACACCCGCAACACGAGACATTCGAACGCCAGAGGTCGCCAGCGATGCGTTATCCCCACCTGTTCAAACCCATGCAGCTGAACCAGCTGACGCTGCGCAACCGGATCGTCAGCACCGCGCATGCGGAGGTGTATGCCGAGCCGGGCGGCCTGCCGGGCGACCGCTATATCCGCTACTACGAAGAGAAGGCGAAGGGTGGCGTCGGCCTCGCGATCTGCGGCGGGTCGAGCCCGGTGTCGATCGACAGCCCGCAGGGCTGGTGGAAATCGGTGAACCTGTCGACCGACAAGATCATCGATCCGCTCACGCGTCTTGCCGACACGATGCACAAGCACGGCGCGAAGATCATGATCCAGGCGACGCACATGGGCCGCCGCTCGTCGTTCCACGGCGAGCACTGGCCGCACCTGATGTCGCCGTCAGGCGTGCGCGAACCCGTGCACCGCGGTAACGCGAAGATCATCGAGATCGAGGAAATCCGCCGCATCATCGGCGATTTCGCGGCGGCCGCGAAGCGCGTGAAGGCGGCCGGCATGGACGGCATCGAAATCTCGGCCGCCCACCAGCACCTGATCGACCAGTTCTGGAGCAAGCGTTCGAACCACCGTACCGACGAATGGGGCGGCAGCCTGGAAAACCGCCTGCGCTTCGGCATCGAGGTGCTGACGGCCGTGCGCGAGGCGGTCGGCAAGGATTTCTGCGTCGGCCTGCGCATGTGCGGCGACGAATTCCACGAGGACGGCCTCGATCACGAAGCGCTGAAGGAAATCGCGCAGGCGATGTCGGAGACGGGCCTGATCGACTACCTGAGCGTGGTCGGATCGGGCGGCGATACGCACAACACGATCGCCAACTGCATGCCGCCGATGGCACTGCCGCCGGAGCCGTTCGTGCACCTCGCGGCCGGCATCAAGTCGGTCGTGAAGATTCCGGTGATGCACGCGCAGAGCATCCGCGACGCGGGTCAGGCCGAGCGTCTGCTCGCGACCGGCATGATCGACCTGGTCGGCATGACGCGCGCGCAGATCGCCGATCCGCACATGGTGATCAAGATCCGCGACGGCCGCGAGGACGAAATCAAGCAGTGCGTCGGCGCGAACTACTGCATCGACCGCCAGTACAACGGCCTCGACGTGCTGTGTATTCAAAACGCCGCGACGTCGCGCGAAGCGACGATGCCGCACATCATCGAGAAGTCGCGCGGCCCGAAACGCAAGGTCGTGGTGGTCGGCGCGGGCCCGGCGGGCCTCGAGGCGGCGCGTGTCGCGAAGCTGCGCGGCCACGACGTGGTGCTGTTCGAGAAGAACGCCGAAGTGGGCGGCCAGGTGATGATCGCCGCGAAGGCGCCGCAGCGCGAACAGATGTCGGGGATCATCCGCTGGTTCGACATGGAAACGAAGCGCCTCGGCGTCGATCGCCGCCTCGGCGTGGCCGCCGACGAGAAGATGATCATGGCCGAGAAGCCGGACATCGTCGTGCTCGCGACGGGCGGGTCGAGCTTCACGTGGCAGGTGCCGGGCTGGGGCGTGGCCGAGGGCCTTGCCGTCAGCTCGTGGGACATCCTGACCGGCAAGGTCGAGCCGAAGCAGAACGTGCTGCTGTTCGACGGCGTGAGCACGCATGCCGGCGCGGGCGTGGCCGACTTCATGGCAAGCCGCGGCTCGAAGGTCGAGGTCGTCACGCCGGACGTGAAGGTCGCCGACGATTGCGGCGGCACGACGTTCCCGATCTTCTATCGCCGCCTGTATGCGTTCGGCGTGATCCCGACGCCGAACACGATGCTCGATCGCGTCTATGAAGAGGACGACAAGCTGATCGCCGTGCTGCGCAACGAGTACACGGAAGAACTGGAAGAGCGCGCCGTCGACCAGGTGGTGATCGAGAACGGTTCGTCGCCGAACGACGAGCTGTACTGGAAGCTCAAGCCGGAATCGGTGAACCGCGGCCAGATCGATCCGCACACGCTGTTCGCGGCCGAGCCGCAGCCGTGCCTGTCGGAAGAACTCGGCAACGGCCGTTTCCTGCTGTTCCGTGTCGGCGATTGCATCTCGATGCACAACGTCCACGGTGCGATCTACGACTCGCTGCGTCTCGTGAAGGATTTCTAAAAGATGAACCCGTCCTTCCTCATTACCGCCCTGTTGTGGCTGTCGGTGGCGGGGCTCGCGTTCGCGGTCGCGAAGCGTTCGTCCTACTGGCGGCTCGGCCGCGCCACGGCGCCCGGCGCGTTCGGTGTCGCGAACCTGTTCGCGATCCCGAAGCGTTATTTCGTCGACCTGCACCACGTGGTCGCCCGCGATCCGTACATCGCGAAGACCCACGTCGCGACGGCCGGCGGCGCGATCGGCGCGCTCGCGCTGGTGTTCATCAACTACGGCCTCGCGATCTACTCGCCGTGGCTCGACAAGCTGATCTTCCTCGCGGCGCTCGCGATGCTGGTCGGTGCGGTGTTCGTGTGGCGCCGGCGCGCGGCGAAGGACGTGCCCGCACGGTTGTCGAAAGGCCCGTGGAATACGCTGCCCTGGCTGCTCGGCTCGTTCGCGCTCGGCCTCGTGCTGTTCATGCTGGTGCCGACCGGTGCGATGTCGGGCGCGTTCGCGGTGCTCTGCGCGCTGCTGATCGGCGTCGGTGCATTCACGATGACGGTCGGCGCCGCGAAGGGCGGCCCGATGAAGCATGCGATCGCCGGCCTGCTGCACCTTGCCTTCCACCCGCGCCAGGAACGCTTCGCGGCCACCCGTGAATCGTTCACGGGCAACGGCACGGCCACGCCGCCGACCGCGCTGAAGCTGCCGGACATCGAGCATCAGGAGTACGGCGTCGAGAAGCCGGTCGAATTCCGCTGGAACCAGTTGCTGAGCTTCGACGCGTGCGTGCAGTGCGGCAAGTGCGAAGCCGCGTGCCCTGCGTTCGCGTCGGGCCAGCCGCTGAACCCGAAGAAGCTGATCCAGGATCTCGTCGTCGGGATGGCGGGCGGCACCGATGCGGCGTACGCGGGCAGTCCTTCGCCGGGCCTCGCGGTCGGCCAGCATCGCGGCGAGCCGAACGGCCCAATCGTGTCCGGCCTGATCGAGGAGCAGACGCTGTGGTCGTGCACGACCTGCCGCGCGTGCGTGCAGGAATGCCCGATGCTGATCGAACACGTCGACGCGATCGTCGACATGCGCCGCAACCGCACGCTGGTGCACGGCACGGTGCCCGGCAAGGGCCAGGAAGTGCTCGCGAACCTGCGCGAGACGGGCACGATGGGCGGCTACGACACGGCCGCGCGCTACGACTGGTCGGTCGACCTGAGCGCGCCCGTCGCGCAGCCCGGCAAGCCGGTCGACGTGCTGTTCGTCGCGGGTGAGGGCGCGTTCGACATGCGCTACCAGCGCACGCTGCGCGCATTCGTCAAGGTGCTGAACAAGGCGGGCGTCGACTACGCGGTGCTCGGCTCGACCGAAACCGACACAGGCGACGTCGCACGCCGGCTCGGCGACGAAGCGACGTTCCAGCAGATGGCGAAGCGCCTGATCGGCACGCTCGGCACGCTGTCGTACAAGCAGATCGTGACGGCCGACCCGCACGTGATGCACAGCCTGCGCAACGAATACCGTGCGCTCGGGCTGCGCGTGACGGTCAAGCATCACACGACGTATCTCGCCGAACTGGCCGACAACGGCAAGATCGCGCCGAAGGCCGTCGAAGCATTGAGCGAGAAGCGCACCACGTATCACGACCCGTGCTACCTCGGCCGCTACAACGGCGAGACGGAAGCGCCGCGCAAGCTGCTGAAGACGATCGGCATCCAGGTCGTCGAGATGGAGCGCAACGGCATGCGCGGCCGCTGCTGCGGCGGTGGCGGCGGTGCGCCGCTGACCGACATCCCCGGCAAGCAGCGCATCCCCGACATCCGCATTGCAGACGCGCGCACGATCGGCGCGGACGTGGTCGCGGTTGCATGCCCGAACTGCACGGCGATGCTCGAAGGCGTCGTGGGCCCGCGCCCCGACGTGCTCGACGTGGCCGAACTCGTCGCCGCCTCGCTGGAGTGAATCGATGAACACGATCAAACGAATCGATCCGCGCCGGCCGTTCATCATCACGGCCGCGGGCCTGAAGCGCATCACGCTCGGCGAGGAAGGCAGCGCCGATGCGAGCGCCGCGCACTGGTCGGCGCACGGTCACGGCGCAGCGGCCGCGAAGCCGCGCCGCGCGGTGCAGGACCCGAAGCACGTGATGCTGGTGGTGGCGCACGGTGAGCGCGGCGCGCTCGACGATCATTCGCGGCAGGCGATCGCCGCCGCCGCATTGCTCGCCGATGCGCAGACCGAAGTCGCGCTGCTCGCGTTCGGCGAACTGAAGGACGACGTGGCCGAACTGGGCGTCGACAAGCTGCTCGAGTTGACCGGCTTCGATCGCCGCACGTTCGATCCCGAAAGCGAACTGCAAGCATTGCAGGCCTGTGTGGCCGCGCTCGCGCCGAAACACGTGTTCGTGCCCGACAACGCGACGGGCGACGGGGATCTCGGCCGGCGCTACGCGGCGGCCGCCGGCGCGAGTGTCGCTACCCATGTCGTCGAGATCGACGCGAAGCATGTCGGCGCGTATGCGCAGGCCGGGCGCGCCTTTGCGACCCGTGCGCTGCCCGACGTGATCCTGCTCGCGCAGAACGCGGTCGACGCGAAGCTGCCGTTCGTCGGCGCGGGCGAGCGTCTCGCCGCCGACTTCATCCACCCGGCCCATGACGCCGCGCAGCCGTATCGCGATCTCGGCCTCGATGAAATCGACGCGGCCCAGGTCGCGCTCGAGGAAGCCGATTTCATCGTGTCGGCCGGCAACGGCGTATCCGACATCGGCGCGTTCGAGCGGCTGGCCGGCGTGTTCGGCGCGGCGATCGGCGCGAGCCGCGTCGCGGTCGACAACGGTCACTTCACGCGCGACAAGCAGGTCGGCGCGACCGGCAAGACGGTCGAGGCGAGCGTGTACATCGCGTTCGGCATCTCGGGCGCGGTGCAGCACCTGCAGGGGATCAAGGACTGCCGCCACGTGATCGCGGTGAACCTCGACGGCAGCGCACCGATCGCGAAACGCGCGAACCTGACGGTGGTGGGCGATGCGCAGTCGACGATCGCCGCGCTGATCGAGCAGGTGCAGGCCGCGCGCGCCGCGCGTGGAGAATCGCCGGCCGCGGTCGGCACCCGTGAACCGGAAGGAGTCGCCGCATGAACGCCCCTCGTCCCTTGCAACGCATCGCGGTGCTCGTGTCCGTCGGCCGTCATCCGGTCAGCGGCGTCGCGCGCTACAGCCGCAACGACGCGGCCGCGCTCGAAACCGGCCGCCAGCTCGCCGAGCGGCATCGCGCGAAGCTCGACGTGATCCATGCGGGAGATCCCGCGAATGCGGCGCTTGCCGAATATCTCGCGCTCGGCGCACGGGAGGTCGAGGTGCTGGCCTGCCGCGACGGCGACGATGCCGTGCATGCGCTCGCCGCGCGTATCGACGGCTACGACCTCGTGCTGACCGGCACGCGCGCCGAGGGCGCGTACGACACCGGCATGCTGCCGTATCGCATCGCCGCGGCGCTCGGCTATCCGCTGGTCGGCTCGGCCGTCGACGTGACGGTCGAAGGCGGCCGTGCGGCGGTCCGGCAATTTTTGCCGAAAGGGCTGCGACGCCGCGTGGACGCGGCACTGCCGGCCGTCGTCGCCGTCCACCCGCTCGCGAATGCCGAGCCGCGTTATGCGTATGCGCGGCTGCGCGCCGGCGCGATCCGGCCCGCGCTCGCGGCGCCCGGCGCGGACGCCGACGCGGCCGCGTGGACGGTCGGCCCGGTCGAGCGTAAACCCGTAAAGCTGGTCGCCGCCGAGAAGCGCTCCGGGCATGCCCGGATGCTGTCCGCGACGACGACCGAAAGCCGTGGCGGCAACGTCGTAAATGAAGGGAGTTCGGTCGAAAAAGCACAAGTGATCCTCGCGTATTTGCGCGAGCATCAGCTCATCGACTACTGATTTTGATGCCTGTCGGCAAGAACCCAGGGATGCAAGGAATCCGGAGCAAACGATGAAAGTATCGGCAGACATTCGTGCATTGATCGAGCGGCGCAAGGAAGGTTACAGCCTCGAAGCGCCGTTCTACACGAGCGAGGACATCTTCGCGCTCGACATGGAGGCGATTTTCCGCCAGCACTGGATCCAGGTGGCGGTCGAGCCGGACATTCCCGAGCCGGGCGACTACGTGACCGTGGAACTGGGAAGCGATTCGATCCTGATCGTGCGTGACGACGACATGGCGATCCGCGCGTTCCACAACGTGTGCCGTCACCGCGGCGCGCGCCTGTGCAACGAGGACAAAGGCTCGGTCGGCAACATCGTGTGCCCGTACCACAGCTGGACCTACAACCTGACGGGCCAGCTGATGTTCGCCGAGCACATGGGCGAGAAGTTCGACCGCTGCAAGCACAGCCTGAAGTCGGTCCACGTCGAGAACCTCGCCGGCCTGATCTTCATCTGCCTCGCCGAAGAGCCGCCGGTCGATTTCGCGCAGCTGCGCGCCGAGATGGAGCCGTACCTGCTGCCGCACGACCTGCCGAACACGAAGATCGCCGCGCAGATCGACATCATCGAGGAAGGCAACTGGAAGCTCACGATGGAGAACAACCGCGAGTGCTATCACTGCGTCGCGAACCATCCGGAGCTCACCATCTCGCTGTACGAATACGGTTTCGGCTACCAGCGTTCCGACGCCAACGCGGAAGGCATGGATGCGTTTGCGGAAACCTGCGTGCGGCGCGGCAAGGAGTGGGCCGAGATGGGCCTGCCGTCCGCCGAGATCGAGAAGCTGCTCGACGTGACGGGTTTCCGCACGCAGCGCCTGCCGCTCGATCGCCACGGCGAATCGCAGACGCTCGATGCGAAGGTCGCGTCGAAGAAGCTGCTCGGCGGCTTCGACAAGGCCGACCTCGGCGGGCTGTCGTTCTGGACGCAGCCGAACTCGTGGCATCACTTCATGAGCGATCACATCGTGACGTTCTCGGTGATTCCGCTGTCGGCCGGCAAGACGCTCGTGCGTACGAAGTGGCTCGTGCACAAGGACGCGAAGGAAGGCATCGACTACGACGTGAAGAACCTCACGGCCGTGTGGAACGCCACGAACGACCAGGATCGCGCGCTCGTCGAGTTCTCGCAGCGCGGCGCGACCAGCAGCGCGTACGAGCCGGGCCCGTATTCGCCGTTCACGGAAGGTCTCGTCGAAAAATTCTCGGCCTGGTATATCGGCCGGCTCGCCGAAAAAACCGGCGCGTAGTACCCAGCACTGAAGCGGAGTTACAGATGATGCGAGATGCGGCCAACTTCGAGCCGACGGACAGCCGGGTCACACGGCCGGCGTTCTGGAACGCTCTTCCCGAGCGCTGGACGAGCGACGTCGAGGAAACGCTGGTGTGCTGCCACGTGCGGCAGGAAACGCACGACGTGAAGAGTTTCTTCTTCCGTTCGCCGCAGGGCCGCTCGTTCTCGTTCGAGCCCGGGCAGTTCCTCACGCTCGAACTCGACATCGACGGCGAAACGATCAACCGCTGCTACACGATCTCGTCGTCGCCCGCGCGGCCGCACACGGTGTCGATCACGGTGAAGCGCGTGCCGGGCGGCAAGGTGTCGAACTGGCTGCACGACAACCTGCAGCCGGGCGCACCGGTGCGCGTGCTCGGCCCGGCCGGCGAATTCACGTGCGCACGACATCCGGCGCGCAAGTACCTGTTCCTGTCGGCGGGCTCGGGCGTCACGCCGCTGATGTCGATGAGCCGCGCGCACCACGATCTCGCCGAGGATCGCGACATCCTGTTCGTGCACAGCGCACGCACGCCGGACGACATCATCTTCGCGCGCGAGCTCGACCTGATCGCGTCGAACCACACGAATTTCCGCACGTCGTTCGTCGTCGAGCGCGTCGGCGCGCGCACCAACTGGCCGGGCGTCACGGGCTTCCTGACGCTGCCGCTGCTGAAGCTGATCGCACCGGATTTCATGGAGCGCGAGATCTTCACGTGCGGCCCCGCGCCGTACATGAAGGCCGTGCGCGACCTGCTCGACGAAGCCGGCTTCGATCGCAAGCAGTATCACGAGGAGAGCTTCTCGTTCGAAACGCTCGCGCAGACCGCAAGCGACGAGCTGCTCGCCGATCTCGCCCCGCCGGCCGAAGGCGCCGACACCGATACGAAGCAGTACACGGTCAGCTTCGCAAAGAGCAATCGCGAGATTTCATGCGGCTCGGAGCAGCACGTGCTGGACGCGGCGCGCCAGTCCGGCGTGCGGCTGCCGGCGTCGTGCACGCAGGGCATGTGCGGCACCTGCAAGGTGAAGCTCGTGTCGGGGCAGGTTGAAATGAAGCACAACGGCGGCATCCGCCAGCGCGAGATCGACCAGGGGATGGTGCTGCTGTGCTGCAGCAAGCCGCTGTCGGATCTCGTGATCGACAAGTAGTCGAAACTCGCCATCGGCTGTCCGGGCGCGTCGCGTCCGGACAAGCATCCGTCGGAAAACAACGATACCGCGGATTTGTGGTTGAAGAACCTAGAGAGACAACGCGCACGGTGCGCATTTCAAGGAGATCGACCATGAAGCTGTTCGGAAAACTGATGTGGACCGGCGCACTGTCGGCGATGGTGGCGCTGAGCGCATCGGCGCTCGCCGATACGAAGCCCACGCTGAAGATCGGTTACGTCGAAGGCTGGGACGACAGCGTTGCGACGTCGAACGTCGCGGCGCGCGTGATCGAGAAGAAACTCGGTTATGAGGTGAAGCTCGTGCCGGTCGCTGCCGGCATCATGTGGCAAGGCGTCGCGCGCGGCGATCTCGACGCGACGCTGTCCGCGTGGCTGCCCGTCACGCACGGTTCCTACTGGGGCGAGTACAAGACCAAGGTCGTCGACCTCGGCGCGAACTTTCCCGACGCGAAGATCGGCCTGATCGTCCCCGACTACGTGAAGGCGAAGAGCATCGACGACCTGAATGCCGAAAAAGGCAGCTTCGGCGGCCGGATCGTCGGCATCGATGCGGGCGCGGGCGTGATGCGCAAGACCGACGAAGCGATCAAGAACTACGGCCTGAACTACACGCTGATGCCGAGCTCGGGCAGCGCGATGACGGCCGAGCTGTCGCGCTCGGTCGGCGCGAACAAGCCGGTGATCGTGACCGGCTGGGCGCCGCACTGGATGTTCGCGAAGTGGAAGCTGCGCTTCCTCGAGGATCCGAAGAAGGTGTTCGGCGGCGCGGAGCACGTCGACAGTGTCGTGAACCCTCAGCTCGAAACGAAGGCCAAGCCGGTCGTCGCGTTCCTGAAGAAATTCCAGTGGAAGCCGGGCGAGATCGACAGCGTGATGCTCGCGATCCAGAACGGCTCGAAGCCGGAAGCGGCTGCCGATGCATGGATTGCAGCGCATGCGGACCGCGTGAATTCGTGGACGGAAGGCGTGCAGTAAGCCGCGACGATTCGCCGCAATAAATAGACGAAGAGACAGTCCGGGATTGATCAGCAGGACAGCGAAATAATTGCACTGCGATGCGATCATATCCCGGAATTATTTTTTTGGTTCTGCAAAAAAGCCGGTAAGTTGTTACACTACGGCCCTTGTGCGGAGTCATCACAGGAGGAATTGGATGAGTCAGGCAGGACTGCGTGCGAACAGCACCAGTGATGTTGAGGCAACCATCTCACATGATTCGACGGGCCACACGCTGCATCGTGGCCTGACTTGGAAAGACGCTTTTTGGGTAACGAGCGGCGTGCCGGCAGGCGTGCTGTTCACGATCGGCGGCGTATGCGCGACGATCGGCCAGCCCGCGTGGGCGATCTGGATCGCCGCGATCACGATGGGGCTGATTCAGAGCGCGACTTATGCGGAAATATCGGGGCTATTTCCCCATAAATCGGGCGGCGCGTCCGTATATGGCGCGATCGGCTGGGTCCGTTACAGCAAGCTGATTGCCCCGGTTTCCGTGTGGTGCAACTGGCTCGCATGGTCGCCGATGCTCGCGCTCGGCTGCGGCCTCGCGGCGAGCTATGCGCTCACGAGTCTCTTTCCCGCCAACGCGGCGGTGCTGCACTGGCAGCTCAAGGTTGCGGATCTCGGGTTCATCAAGCCGGGTCTGTCCCTGCGGATCAATGCGACGTTCATCATCGCGACGATCCTGCTTCTCATCACGTTCAAGCTTCAACACAGCGGTGCATCGAAGGCGGCGCGCACGCAGCGCATTCTCGGCATCGCGTCGCTCACGCCGCTGTTGATCGTCGGCATCGTGCCGTTCGTCACGGGCGACGTGCCGATGTCGAACCTGCTCCCGCTGCTGCCGCTCGGTCACGACGCACACGGCAATCTCACGACCGCGACGTTCGGCTCGTGGAACGGGCAGGGCGTCACGATGGCGCTCGGCGCGATGTTCATGGCCGGCTGGGCGTCGTACGGCTTCGAGACGGCCGTCTGCTACACGCGCGAATTCCGCGACCCGCGCCGCGATACCGCCAAGGCGATCTTCTGGTCGGGCGCGCTGTGCCTCGTCGTGATGACGCTCGTGCCGATGGCGTTCCAGGGGGCGCTCGGCACGCAGGCGATGCTCGATCCGTCGATCGGCGACGGCACCGGCGTCGCGGCCGCGATGGCGAAGATCGTCGGCGGCGGCGCGTGGGTCGCGAATGCGGTCGTCGTGATGCTGATGCTGTCGATCCTGCTGATCGTGATGACGTCGATGATGGGCTCGTCGCGCACGCTGTACCAGGCATCGGTCGACGGCTGGCTGCCGAAGTACCTGTCGCACGTGAACGAGCACGGCTCGCCCACGCGCGCGATGTGGACCGATCTCGGCTTCAACCTCGTGTTGCTGATGATGTCGGACTACATGACGGTGCTGTCGATCTCGAATGTCTGCTACATGCTGTTCGTATTCCTGAATCTTCAGTCGGGCTGGATCCACCGGATGGATCGCGGCAACTGGGATCGACCGTTCCGCTGCCCGACGTGGCTGCTCGTCGCCGGCTCGATCTGCGGCTACGCGAACCTCGTTTATGTCGGCGCGGGCGCGAACCTGCAGGGCGAAGGCACGCTGCGCAACGGGCTGATCGCGATGCTGCTGATCGTGCCGGTATTCCTGTTCCGCCATTACTGGCAGGATCGCGGCCGGTTCCCCACGCAGATGCAGCGCGACATGGAACTCGAGGTGCCGAAGCGCGCGATGTGGCTGAACCTGATGCCGTATGCGGCGCTGGTCGGGGCGGGGTTGACGATCTGGTTGTCGTATTACTTTGCGTGGGTGAAGTGAGCATCTGACACGTCACTCGCCGGGAGCCGACGCCGCACGCGGTCCAGGCGAGCACGTGATGCGCAGCATGCGGAAAGCCCGACCGGTCGCAGGACCGGCCGGGCTTTCTTCATTTCGTGTCCGCGTGCTCAGCCGGCCGGCTCTGCGTCGCTGGCGCGCATGTCGTCGTCGAGGGTTCGCATGAAGCGTGTCGGCACCATCACGACCGGATGCGGCGCGACGTCTCCGGCGTCGCCCGCATCGAGCAGCGCGAACGCTTCCGCGATCAACCGCTGCACGTCCTGCCGCAGCATCGTGACGTCGAACGGCAGGCGTGCGGCGAACGGGTCCCAGTCGAAGCAGCCGACGGCCGTGCGCTGCCAGATGTCCCAGGGCAGCTCCGACGCGAAACGCACGAGCCCTTCGAATGACGTGATCGAGTTCGTTAGCATGCCGGCCGGCAGCCGGCCGAGCGTGTCGTAGCGCCGCGCAAGCGCTTCGCGCGCGGCCGCGGGCGCGTAGCCGCAGCACTCGATCGCGTCGTCCGGCGGCGGCGGCAGGCCACGCGCGGCGAACGCGTCGCGAAAGCCCGCGATCCGCATCGCGGTCGCATATTCGCCGGCGATGCCGCCGAGCAGGATCAGTTCGTCGGGCGCATTGCCGCGCGCGAGCATCTTGTCGATCAGCACGTCGGTCAGCGCCCGCGCGCCCGCGCGGTTGTCCGACACGACCGACGGCGCACCGGCGCCCGGCAGGTCGACGTTGATCGACGGGATGCCGGCCGCGTCGCACAGCATATTGAGCGGTGCCGGGTCCCGCACGCCGGCAATGAACAGCAGTTCGACACGCTGCGCGAGCAGCGTCTGCGCGACATTCAGTTCGACGTCCGGGTCGCGCTGCGTGCCGACGACGATCGGGCACAGGCCGCGCCGGCGCGCCTCGTCCTCGAAGGTTTCGGCGAGCC
This sequence comes from Burkholderia sp. 22088, assembly GCF_052045915.1. Lineage (NCBI taxonomy): Bacteria > Pseudomonadati > Pseudomonadota > Betaproteobacteria > Burkholderiales > Burkholderiaceae > Burkholderia > Burkholderia sp. 22088. Next base: position 211,143 of record NZ_JBQEPY010000006.1, on the reverse strand, counting down.
CCGCGAAGAAGCGGTTGCGGTAGTGCGGAATGACCATGCCCGCCAGTCCCGAGCGCGACAGGCGCAGGCCGCGCGCGCTCAGGTTCACGTTGTAGCCGAGCGCCTTGGCGCTGTCGAGAATGCGCGTGGCCGTTTCCTCGCTGATCCGGTAGCGGGCCCAGTTGCCGTTCAGCACCATGCTGACCGTGGACGTGGACGAGCCGGTTGCTTTCGCGATGTCGTAGATCGTGGACTTGCGTCCGGTAGTCGTGCGGGCCATCTGCGTTGTTGCTCCCCTCGTGTGGGTTCTTATGCCGATGATGCCGACGGTATGCGTTTCGGGGCGCGTTGCCCTATCAGGGTTTTCACCTGCTTTCCGTCGAAGCTAAATGGATTCAGCATACACCAAACGGTTTGCTGAATGGATTTAGCAACTGACCGCCATGCCGGGACCTGAAGCCCGGCGACGGTCGCCTTCGGATGGAGGAGACATGTCGGTGAATTTCTTGCGCAAGGTATGTGCGGGCGTGGTTGCGTTCGCGCTCGCGACGGGCATCGCGTCGGCGTCGCCGGACAAGCCCGTGATCGGGGTCGTCGTGAAGATCGGCGGCATTCCGTGGTTCAACGCGATGGACGCGGGTATCAGGAAGCGCGCCGAGCAACTGGGCGTGAAGGCGTTCATGGTCGGGCCCACCAGCGCGGACCCGGCGCTGCAGGTGCGTGCGATCGAGGATCTGATCGCGCAGAAGGTCGACGTGATCGGCGTGGTGCCGAACGATGCCGAGGTGCTCGAGCCGGTGCTGCAGCGCGCGCGTGCCGCAGGTATCAAGGTGATCACGCACGAATCGCCGAAGCAGAAAAATACCGACTGGAATTTCGAGCTGGCCTCTGCGAAGGGTTTCGGCGAAGCGTACGCGAAGAACCTCGCGGCGGCAGTGGGCGGCAAGGGCGAATACGCGGTGTTCGTCGGCTCGCTGACGGTGCCGCTGCACAACGCGTGGGCCGACGCCGCGATCGCGTATCTGAAGGCCAACTATCCGGACATGAAGCTCGTCGGCGATCGCTACGGCGTGGCCGAAGACGTGGACGCTTCGCGCAAGACCGCGCTCGATCTGATGCGCGCGCACCCGAACCTGAAGGCGATCCTGGCGTTCGGCAGCCAGGGGCCGATCGGTGCCGCGCGTGCGGTCGCCGAGAAGCAGGCGAAGGGCAAGGTCGTGGTGCTCGGGCCGTTCTCCCCGGGGCAGGGCCGTCGGCTCGTGCACGACGGCGTGCTGAGCGGCGGCTACATGTGGAACCCCGAGCAGGCAGGCGAGGTGTTCGTCACGCTCGGCACGATGCTCGCGAAGGGGCAGCCGATCAAGGACGGCATGACGATTCCGGGGCTCGGCGTCGTGCATCCGGAAGGTCACAACCTGATCGTGAACCAGCTCGTCGAGCTGAACGCGAAAACCGTCGACGATCTCGCGAAGCAGGGACTGTGAGCGGCCTGCACGCAGGCGCGACGCGCCGTGCGATGAAGTCGTTCGTCCCGTCGTTTAATAGCAGGCCGCACCGGAGCGTAGCGATGATGTCTGCCCATTCCCGTGAATCCGCGGCGGCCGGCCGCGCGAACCCGCCGCCCGCCGCGTTCGGGGCCGCGGCCGATGCGCCGTTGCTCGAACTCGACAATGTGTCGAAGACGTTCGGCGGCGTGCAGGCGCTGCAACAGGTGCGGTTCGATGTGATGCCGGGCGAAGTGCTGTGCCTGGCCGGCGAGAACGGCTGTGGCAAGAGCACCTTGATCAAGATCGTGAGCGGCGTCCATCGCCCGGAGTCGGGCGCGGTGATGCGCTTCGACGGCGAACCGGCCGGCGATCTCGATCCGGCGCGGGCGCGGGCGCTCGGCATCCAGGTGATCTGGCAGGACCTCGCGCTGTTTCCCGAGATGACGGTCGCCGAGAACATCGCGTTCGAGCAGAACCTCGGCGCGCGTCCGCGGCTGGTCGACTACGGGCGGATGAACGTCGCGGCGCGGCAGATTCTCGCGCGGCTCGGCGTCGACCTCGATCTCGGCAGGCCGGTGCGTACACTCACGATCGCGCAGCGGCAGGTTGTCGCGATCGCGCGCGCGCTCGTCGCCCGGGCACGTCTCGTGTTCATGGACGAGCCGACCGCGTCGCTCAGCCATGCCGAGACGCAGGCGCTGCTCGCGATCGTGCGCCGCCTGTCGGCCGACGGCATCGCGGTGGTGTTCGTCAGCCATCGGCTCGCGGAAGTGCTCGACGTGTGCGCGCGCGTGACGGTGCTGCGCGACGGTCGTTATGTCGGCACGTTTCCGACGACCGGGATGACGCAGACGCGGCTCACCGAGCTGATGACGGGGCGCACCTTCGATTACGCGGTGCGCACGACGGACCTGTCGGCCGCGGCCGCGATGCTGCGCGTCGACGGGCTGTCGCGGCGTGGCGAGTATGCAGACGTGTCGTTCCAGGTGCGGTGCGGCGAGATCCTCGGCCTGACGGGGCGTCTCGGCGCGGGGCGCACCGAGCTTGCGCTGTCGCTGTTCGGGATGACGCGACCGGACGCCGGCACGATCGCGCTCGACGGCCGGCCGCTGTCGCTGTGCTCCAATCGCGACGCGATTCGCGCGGGCATCGCGTATGTGTCGGAAGACCGCCTGCAATTGGGCCTCGTACAGCCGCAATCGATCGGCGACAACACTGCGATCGCGGTACTCGACGACCTGCTGGGTGCGGCCGGGCTGATTTCTCCGCGGCGGCGCGATGCGCTGATCCGCGACTGGGTCGCGCGGCTCGCGGTGAAGATCGGCGCCCCGGACGACGCGGTGTCGACGCTGTCGGGCGGCAATCAGCAGCGCATCGTGCTCGCGAAATGGCTCGCGACGAAGCCGAAGCTGCTGATCCTCGATTCGCCGACGGTCGGCGTCGACGTCGGCGCGCGCGCCGGCATCTTCGCGATCATTCACCGGCTCGCGGCGCAAGGCATGGCGATCGTACTGATTTCCGACGAGATTCCCGAGGTGTACTTCAACGCGGACCGCGTCCTGCACATGCGCGACGGCCGCATCGTCGCCGAGTACGTGCCGGGTGGCACGCCGATCGATCATATCGAGCGAGACGTCCATGCGTAACCTCCGCACACTCGGCATCGGCTCGACCGAAACGTGGCTGCTCGCGGTGATCGTCGCGATGGCGATCGGCCTCGGCATCGCGACGCCGACCTTCCTGACGCTGTCCAACCTGTTCGACCTGCTCAACCAGAGCGCGGTCAACATCATCTTCGCGGTGGGGCTGCTGATCGTGCTGATCGCGGGCGGCATCGACATTTCGTTCGCGGTCGGCGCGTCGGTGGTGCAGTACCTGGCGGCGCTCACGCTGATGCGGCTCGGCGGCGGCAACTGGGCGCTCGGCTTCGCGGTCTCGGCCGGCTTCGGCATCCTGCTCGGTGCGGTGAACGCGACGATCATCTACCGGTTTCGCGTCGTGTCGATCGTCGCGACGATCGCGACCTTCAACATCTTCTTCGGCGGGTTGATGTTCGTGACGGGCGGCGTGTCGATCTACGACTTGCCCGACTGGTGGACGAATCGCGTCACGCTCGTGCAGGTCGATACGACGGGCGGCGTCGCATCGCTCGCGCTGCCGGTCGCAGTGATGGTTGCGGCCGTGGTTGTAACGTGGTTCCTGCTGCGGCGCACGACGCTCGGCCGCCAGCTCTATGCGACCGGCGACAACCCGGAAGCCGCGCGGCGCGTCGGCATCGATCTCGCGACGATGCATTACGTCGCATACGGCTGGCTCGGGATGATGGCGGGCATCGCGGGCCTGATGCAGGCGCACTACGTGCAGGAGGTCGTGCCGAACGCGCTGTACGGCCGCGAACTGGACGTGCTCGCGGCCGTCGTGCTCGGCGGCGCGCGGCTCGGCGGCGGGCGTGGCACGGTGCTCGGCGCGATCCTCGGCATTCTGCTCGTGTCGATCACCGCGAACGGGCTCAACCTGCTCGGCGTGTCGCCGTACGCATTCAAGATGATCGTCGGCGCGGTCATTCTGGTCGCGATCACCGTGTCGAGCGACGGCGTCGCGCGGCTCGTCGGCTCGCGCTTCCTGTCGCCGCGCGCGAGGACATGATCATGAAACACGCCGAATCCCGGCGCTTTCCGCCGTTTTCCGTTCCGGCCGACGTGGCCGGCCTGCTGGGTTTTCTCGCGTGCGTCGTCGCGGCGATGAGCGTCGCGTCCGATCGCTTCCTGACGGGCGGCACGTTCGCGTCGATCGCGTTCCAGCTACCCGAGCTCGGCCTGTTCACGTTGGCGATGCTGATGCCGCTGGTGTCCGGCGGCTTCAATCTCGCCGTCACGTTCACGGCGAACCTCGCGGGGCTCGCGATGGCGTGGGTGATCCAGTCGCACGGCGGCCCGGAGGCCGGCATCGCGGCGGTCGCGCTCGGCATCGCCGCGGCGCTCGCGACGGGCGCCGCGGCCGGCTGGCTGATCGGCGCGGTGATCGCGCATACGGGCGCGAGCCCGATCCTCGTGTCGCTGTCGGCGATGATCTTCCTGCGCGGTCTCGGCGAATTCCTGACGCGCGGCGGCGACATTTCCGGGTTTCCACCGGTGGTCCGCGCGATGGGCAACGGGCTGTGGCTCGGCGTACCGGCGCCGTTGTGGATCTTCGCGGGCTGCGCGCTGCTGTGGCACGTCGTGATGACGTATTCGCGGCTCGGCTTCGTCACGCGGATGATCGGCTCGAATGCGGAAGCGACGCGCTACTCGGGCATCTCGACCACGCGGGCGATCACGCGCATCTACATGCTGTCGGGGCTGATGTGCGGCGTGGCCGGCGTCGTGATGCTGTCGCGCTTCAACTCGGTTCGTGTCGGCCACGGCGAGGCGTTCCTGCTGATCTCGGTGCTCGCCTGCTTTCTCGGACGCGTCGATCCGTTCGGCGGCTTCGGTCGCGTCGTGCCGGTCGTGATCGCGCTCGTGATCCTGCAGGTGATCGCATCCGGACTCAACCTGCTGGGCGCGAGCCAGCACCTCGCGACCGCGCTGTGGGGTGCGTTCCTGCTCGCGGTGATGCTGGTGCGCTGGGCATGGGCCCGACATGCATCGCGGCCGCGCAATCGCAATCGAATCGCGACGCCGGCGCTCGGCGGCCTCGAACCCCCTCAACGGAAGGAGACGAAATGAACAAGCTTGGCGTACATGCGCTGGTCTGGGAGGCCGGCTGGAGCCGCGACGCATGCGCACGCGCGATCGCGCATACGGCCGAGACGGGCTTCGATTTCATCGAGGTGCCCGCGCTCGATCCGGATTCGATCGATGCCGCGTTTACGCGGCGCGAACTCGAACGGCATGGCCTTGGCATCACGTTCTCGCTCGGCCTCGATGCGCAATCCGACATTTCAAGCGGCGACGCGCAGAAGGCCGCGCGAGGCAAGCAGAAACTCGAGGCCGCGCTGCGTGTCGCACGCGACTGCGGCGCAACCCATGTATGTGGGATCCTGTATTCGGCCTTCCAGAAGAATTTCACGCCGACGACGGCCACAGGCGTCGCGATGTCCGCCGACATCCTCGCGCAGGTGGCGGACACGGCCGCGCAAAGCGGGATCACGCTTGGGCTTGAAGTCGTGAACCGCTACGAGTCGAACGTGCTCAACACCGCGTCGCAGGGTGTCGAGCTGTGCCGGCGCATCGGCCGACCGAACGTGAAGGTGCATCTTGACACGTATCACATGCATATCGAGGAGTCGGACGTGACGTCGGCGATTCGCGACACCGGCGAGCAGCTCGGTTACGTGCACATCGGCGATTCGCATCGCGGCTATCTGGGATCGGGCAACGTCGACTTCACCGCGGTGTTTCGTGCGCTGGTGTTCAGCGGTTATACGGGGCCGATCACGTTCGAGAGTTTTTCGTCGCGCGTCGTCGGCCAGCCGCTCGAAGGCATCCTCGCGATCTGGCGCAACCTGTGGGAAGACAGTCACGACCTCGCGGCGCACGCGCTGGCCTTTACGCGCGTGCAGCTCAAGTCCGCGCGCGAGGCGCTGAAGCAGGCTGAACGGAGCCGGCTGCCGTGAGCGAGGCGGTGACTGGCGCGCAACGCATCGACCGCGAGGCGCTGGCCGCGCACCTCCTGCGCACGCAGCAGGCGGCGCGGCGCGTGGTAGCGATCGCCGGTGCGCCGGGCGCCGGCAAGAGCACGTTCGTGGAGCGGTTGTGCGCGCGCATCGATGACGCGGCGCCCGGGTTCGCGTCCATCGTCGCGATGGACGGCTTTCATTACGACGACCGGGTGCTGGGCGCGCGCGGCCATCGTGCGCGCAAGGGCGCGCCGCATACGTTCGACGTCGACGGCTTCGCGGCGTTGCTCGCGCGTTTGCGCGAGGACGACGGCCGCGACGTCGCGGTACCCGTGTTCGACCGGTCGCTGGAGATCGCGCGAGCTGGCGCGGACGTCGTGCCGGCGTCGGCCCGCCTGATTCTGGTCGAAGGCAACTACCTGCTGCTCGGCGACGCGCCGTGGGATGCGCTGCGATCATCGTTCGACGTCACCGTGATGCTTGACGTGCCGCGCGCGACGCTCGTCGAGCGGTTGACCGCGCGATGGCGCGGTTACGGGATGGACGACACGGCGCTGCGCGCGAAGATGGACGGCAATGATCTCGTCAATCTCGATACGGTGCTGTCGCGCAGCGTCTGCGCGGATTTCAGCGTGGATAACGGCTGAGGGGGCGGCGAAGCGCGGCCTGCTTTGCGTGCACCGCTGACGGAACGCCACCGCCCGATACGACAAGTTCCGGTCACTGCGCGGCGTCTTCGCGCGTGCCGTCGGCTTCCGCATGACGGGCGGCGAAGTCCGCCCGCTTACGAAAACACCACCGTCCGGTCGCCGTTCAGGAACACCCTGCGCTCGATGAACGCCTTTACCGCACGCGCGAGCGTGATGCATTCGACGTCGCGCCCCACCGCGAGCAACTGCTCCGGACGCAGCGCATGATCGACGCGCTCGACGACCTGCTCGATGATCGGGCCTTCGTCGAGATCGTCGGTGACGAAGTGCGCGGTCGCGCCGATCAGCTTCACGCCGCGCGCATGCGCCTGGTGATACGGCTTCGCGCCCTTGAAACCGGGCAGGAACGAATGATGGATGTTGATCGCGCGGTTCGCGAGCTTCGCGCTCGTTTCCTGCGACAGCACCTGCATGTAGCGCGCGAGGATCACGAGTTCGGCGCCGCTCGACTCGAAGAAGTCGAGCCATTGCGCTTCCTGCTGCGCCTTCGTATCGGCCGTGATCGGGAAATGGCGGAACGGCAGGCCGTGTTGCGCGGCGAGCGGCTCGAAGTCGGGATGGTTCGACACGATGCCGACGATATCCATCTTCAGCTCGCCCATCCGCCAGCGGAACAGCAGGTCCGCGAGGCAGTGCTCGAGCTTCGACACCATGATCAGCACCTTCGGCCGCGCATTCACGTCGTGAATCGCCCATTGCGTGTCGCCTTCGCCGCCGCCGCCGAGCGCGGTCGCGATCGGCCCGAATTCCTGGCGCAGCGCGTCGATCTGCAACGTTTCATCGGTCGGATGAAACACGCAGCGCACGAAGAAGTGATTGCTGAGATCGTCGTCGAACACGTTCAGCGCATCGACGTAGCAGCGATGGCGCTCGAGAAAGCCGACGACGGCGGCGACCTGGCCGGCCGCGCTCGGGCACGACAGCGTCAGGACGAATTGATCGGGGCGTGAGTCGGCGGTCATGAGATTCCTCGGATGTCATGGAACGCAACCCGCGCGGCGGCGCGACGGGGCGCCACGCTACGCGGGTAGCGGGAGGCTCAAGTAAATCAGGACGATTCGGGCGCGGATAGAACCAACCCGCCGTGTGGCTGGTATCGGCACGCCAGCGCGGCCGGGCGGCGGCGGGGCTTCAGGCAGGCGCCGGGGGAGGCGTCGGGCGGGGCGGGCGCGGCCGGTCCAGCGGGCGTCGGGCGCGCGTCAGGCCCGTAGCCGGAGGCCGCCCGGAAGGCCGTTCAGGCCGGTGCGCACGCGTCGAGCAGCCAGCGCCGGAACACGTGGGTCGCGTCCGGCTCGGGCCGCTGCGGCGGCCGTACGAGGAAGTAGCCGCGCGACGTGACGACCGGCGCGTCGAGGAGCTTCACGAGCTGCCCGGACGCGACGAGTTCGTCGACGAGCGGCGCCCAGCCGAGCGCAACGCCTTCGCCGAGCAGCGCCGCATGGATCACGAGCGCATAGCTGTTGAAGGTCACGCCGCGCGCGGCGGCTGCCGTGTCGAGGCCGTGCGCGTCGAACCAGCCGGACCACGACAGCCAGCGCTCGGGGCGCGTCGGCTGCACGTGCAGCAGCGGCAACGCGAGCAGGTGGTCGGCCCGGGCGACGTGCGGGTGGGCGTCGCGGAACGCGGGCGAGCACACGGGCGTGACCGATTCCGGAAAGAGCCGCGCGGCCGTGCACGACGGCCAGTGGCCGTCGCCGAACAGGATCGCGATGTCGCCGTGGTCGCGCTGCGCGTCGTAATCCTGCGACGTGACGACCCGCACGTCGACATCCGGCATCACGCGCTTCAGCCCGGCCAGGCGCGGCATCAACCAGTAGGTGGCGAAGCCGAAGTCGGTGACGATCGTGAGCGCGCCGTGCTCGCGGCGCGCCCGCAGTGTCGCGGTGGCGCCGCGCAGCGTGTCGAGGCTCAGCCGCACCGCTTCGTACAGGCACTCGCCGTCGGCCGTCAGCGTGACGCCGCGCGGGCTGCGCTCGAACAGCGGCACGCCCAGTTCGGCCTCGAGCTGGAACACCTGCTGGCTCACGGCCGGCTGGGTGGAGCCGAGCTCGCGCGCGGCGGCCGTGAAGCTCGCGAGCCGGGCAGCCGATTCGAACGCGCGCAGCGCCTGCATCGACGGTAACGGTTCGGATTTCGACATAAGTCCCTCTAATGGCCCCATAAGGGCCGGACGCCTTCCCGCGCGAATTCGGGCGGGCGATAGTGCATCGGACGGTGCGGCACACGTGCTTCACGGGCTGCTTCAAAGGCTGCTTCACGGCCCGCTTCACATTCCGCTCCACGGTAGGGCACGCAACGCATTCCGCGATTCTAGCCAGCGCGGCCTGCCCGCGCGGCACTTTCGTCGGGCCGCTTCCGTCATGCCGGACGTCTCGCTGCGCGAGCGGCGCGCCGTTCCATTCGAACACCGTTTTCCCCACGACTGCCGATGACGAACCCGACACCCAACATCCTGATCCTGATGGCCGACCAGCTTACGCCGTTCGCGCTGCCGGCCTACGGCAATCGCGTCGCGCGCACGCCGACGCTGGACCGTCTCGCCGCGCAAGGCGTGGTGTTCGACGCCGCCTATTGCGCGAGCCCGCTGTGCGCGCCGTCGCGCTTTTCGCTGCTGACCGGCAAGCTGCCGTCGGGGATCGGCGCCTACGATAACGCCGCCGAATTGCCGGCGCAAACGCTGACGTTCGCGCACTATCTGCGCGCAGGCGGCTACCGGACGATGCTGTCCGGCAAGATGCACTTCTGCGGGCCCGACCAGTTGCACGGCTTCGAGGAGCGGCTCACGACCGACATCTATCCGGCCGATTTCGGCTGGGTGCCCGACTGGGACAGCCCGGCGGAGCGGCCAAGCTGGTATCACAACATGAGTTCGGTACTCGACGCGGGCCCGTGCGTGCGCACCAACCAGCTCGATTTCGACGACGAGGTCACGTTCGCCGCGAAGCAGAAGCTGTACGACGTCGCGCGCGAGCGGGCGGCCGGGCACGATGCGCGGCCGTTCTGCATGGTCGTGTCGCTGACCCATCCGCACGACCCGTATGCGATCACGCGCGAATACTGGGATCTCTATCGCGACGACGAGATCGACCTGCCGGCCGTGCGCCTCGACGCGGCGGAAAGCGACCCGCATTCGCAGCGGCTGCGCTTCGTCTGCGAGAACGACCGCACGCCGCCCACCGACGAGCAGATCCGCGCCGCACGTCGCGCGTACTACGGCGCAACCTCGTACGTCGACACGCAGTTCGGCAGCGTGCTGGCCGCGCTCGAACAGTGCGGATTCGCCGACGACACGATCGTGATCGTCACGTCAGACCACGGCGACATGCTCGGCGAACGCGGGCTCTGGTACAAGATGACGTTCTTCGAGGGCGGTTGCCGCGTGCCGCTGATCGTGCACGCGCCGGGGCGCTTCGGCGCCGCGCGCGTGCGCGGGCCGGTGTCGCACGTCGACCTGCTGCCGACGCTCGTCGACCTGGCCGGCGCCGCCCCCGCCGGCGGCTGGCCGGACCCCGTCGACGGTGCAAGCCTCGTGCCGCACCTGAACGGCACGCCGGCGCACGAAGTTGCGCTCGGCGAATACCTCGCGGAAGGTGCGGTCGCGCCGGTCGTGATGATCCGCAGCGGCGACTGGAAGTACGTGCATTGCCCGGCCGACCCCGACCAGCTCTATCACCTTGGCGACGACCCGCGCGAGCTGACGAACCTCGCCGGCACGCCGGAAGCCGCGGACGTGCTGGCCGCGTTCCGTGCGCAAGCCGCGCAGCGCTGGAACCTGCCCGAACTGGACCGGCAGGTGCGCGCGAGCCAGCGGCGCCGCCGCTTCCATTACGCGGCGACGACGCGGGGCCGCATCCACGCGTGGGACTGGCAGCCGTTCACCGACGCGAGCCAGCGCTACATGCGCAATCACATCGAACTCGACACGCTCGAGGCGATGGCGCGCTTTCCGCGCATCGGGCGTTGAACGGACCACATCGCGATCATTGAAGAACGACGGAGGAAGCGAACCATGAAACGGCAACGCAATGCAGCAATCCGAAGGATCGGCGCGGCGCTCGCCGCCGCCGCGTGCGTGGCGGCGACGCAGCCTGCGCACGCGGCCGACCCGCAGACGTGCGGCGACGTGAAGATGGCGGCGCCCGGCTGGACCGACATCGATGCGACGAACGCGATGGCGGGCGTCGTGCTGAAGGCGCTCGGCTATCGGCAGGACGTGGCGAACCTGTCGGTGCCGATCACGTACCAGGGGCTCAAGAAAGGGCAGGTCGACGTGTTCCTCGGCAACTGGATGCCCGCGCAGGCGCCGCTCGTGAAGCCGTTCGTCGACGAGAAGTCGATCGACGTGCTGCACGCGAACCTGAGCGGCGCGAAGTTCACGCTCGCGGTGCCCGACTACGTGGCCGCCGCCGGCGTGCATACGTTCGCCGATCTCGCGCGCTACGCCGACCGCTTCGGCGGCAAGATCTACGGGATCGAGCCCGGCGCGCCCGCGAACCAGAACATCAAGCGGCTGCTCGCCGACCACGCGCTCGGATCCGCGAACTGGTCGCTCGTCGAATCGAGCGAGACGGGCATGCTCACGCAGGTCGAGCGCGCGGTGCGCGACAAGCGGTGGATCGTGTTCCTGGCCTGGGAGCCGCATCTGATGAACACGAAGTTCCACCTGACCTACCTGTCGGGCGGCGATGCGTATTTCGGCCCGAACTACGGCGGCGCGACGGTCAATACGGTCACGCGCGCCGGGTTCGCCGGCCAGTGCGCGAACCTGGCGCGGCTGTTCCGGCAGATGACGTTCTCCGTCGACGTCGAGAACCGGATGATCGCCGACATGCTCGACCACAAGACGTCGCCCGCGCTCGCGGCGCAGCGTGCGCTGAAATCCGACCCGGCGCTGGTTGCCGGCTGGCTGGACGGCGTGACGACGGCGGCCGGCGCTCCGGGCCTGCCGGCGGTGCGCGCGGCCCTCGACGGGCACTGATTCCCTCCTTCCGGGCGGCCGGTTTCGACCGCGCCGCCCGTCTACGTGTTTTCCCGACCGGGTCGCATCGTGACCATTTGTTGTCGCCTTCAGACGGGTGACGCGAAATATGGGTTTGTATTTTTCGCCAATGGCTGCGTTATTGCGGAAAACGAAATGCCGAAGCCAGCGGGCGTACCGAATTCGAATCCACCGGCGCATCGCAGCACGCGCCGGGACGAGATTCTTTCCATCGAACGGTTCAGGGAGGGTGGTCGACAATGAAGCACACCAAAGTTGCCGTAGCCGCCGCGCTTGCATGCGCGGCCTGCGTGCCCGCCATCGGGCATGCGCAGAGCAGTGTGACGCTGTACGGGATTCTCGACGCGGGCATCACGTACGTGAACAACACGGGCGGCTCGCACGTGGTCAAGTTCGACGACGGCGTCGCGTACGGAAACCGTTTCGGCCTGAAGGGCACGGAAGACCTCGGCGGCGGCCTGAAGGCCGTGTTCACCCTCGAGAGCGGCTTCCGCCTCGGTACCGGGCAGCTCGGCTTCGGCGGCGCCGAATTCGGCCGGCAGGCGTATGTCGGCCTGCAGAACGACTGGGGCACGCTGTCGTTCGGCAACCAGCTCGACATCACGAACGAACTCGTGTCGATCTACAACATCTCCGCGTGGGGCAGCGGTTATGCGATTCACCAGGGCGACTTCGACCGCTTCAACGGCGACCGCCTGCCGAATTCGGTGAAGTTCCTGTCGAACGACCTCAGCGGCTTCAAGTTCGGCGCGATGTACTCGTTCGGCAACGTCGCCGGCAACTTCCACCGCAACAGCGCATGGAGCGCGGGTGCGAGCTTCACGAAGGGCGACTTCTCGATCGGCGCCGCGTACACGCGCCTGAACAACCCGAACGGCATCTATGCGTTCGACCCGTACGCGATGATCGGCACGCACACGTTCCTCGGCCAGCAGACCGTCACCGTCGATCCGGCGACCGGCGCACGCACCGACCTGTTCGCGAACACGCCGATGAACGTCGACAGCCAGGGCACGTTCGGCATCGGCTCGAGCTACACGATCGGCAAGCTGACGCTCGACGCCAACTTCTCGTACACGACGATCAAGGGTTTCGGCCAGTCGTCGCACATGCAGGTGTATGAAGGCGGCGGCCTGTACCAGTTCACGCCGGCGCTGAGCCTGATCGCGGGCTACCAGCACACGCGCTTCGAAGGCCATCACTGGAACCAGGGCACGGCGGGCCTGCATTACCTGCTGTCGAAGCGTACCGACGTGTATATCTCCGGCGATTACCTGCGCGCGTCGCAAGGCGTCGATGCGGTGGTCGGCTACAGCTTCACGCCGTCGACGACGCAGACGCAGGCCGACGTGCGGATCGGGATGCGCCATTCGTTCTGAGCGGGGTGGTGTGAGGTTGTGACGTCTTCAGCGAGGTCTCTCTTTGGCGCGAACCGAGGTTCGCGCTTTTTTTTGCCTGACGGGGGGGAGCGGGCACGAGAGCCGTCCGGTCACGGCCCGCTGCCGGGCGACTGCCCGACGGTATTGACCGGTGCCGTCTATAGACGCTAGCATCGTCCCCATGCTTGATCGCGCCCATTTCCTCTCGTCGCTGCTCCGCGCATGTTGTCAGAACATGCCAGGGGGAAGTTGCGTCCAGCGAACTCGCTGAACATTCAAGCAATCGCCTTCCGGCCGCCTGTGATGCAAGACAGGCGGCCTTTTTGTTTTTGGGGCCGACACCTTCGGACGGAGAAACTCGATGCCGCTTGCGCTGTATGACACCTGGTCGCGTACCGTACGCCCGTTCACGCCAATCCGGGCCGGGCAGGTCGGCATGTACTGCTGCGGCCCCACGGTCTACGACGACGCCCACATCGGCAACCTGAGAACCTACGTGTTCGAGGATCTCCTGCGCCGCGTACTGGTGCGCAACGGATACGAGGTGCGGCACGTCGTCAACATCACCGACGTCGGCCACCTGACTTCGGATGCGGACGAAGGCGAAGACAAGATGGAAAAGGGCAGCCGCCGGACTGGGGAATCGGCGTGGGCCATCGCCCGGCGCTACACCGACGCTTTCGTGCGGGACTGGCGCGCGCTCCACCTGCTCGAGCCGACGGTCTGGTGCCGCGCCACGGATCACATCGCCGAACAGATCGCGTTCATCGATACGCTCGACCGGGGCGGCTACGTCTATCGCACGGACGACGGCCTCTACTTCGACACCAGTCGGCAGGATGACTACGGTTATCTCGCGCGGCTCGACCGCGCGGGGTTGCAGGCGGGCAAGCGGGTTGCGCTGGGCGACAAGCGGAGCATCACGGATTTTGCGTTGTGGAAGTTCAGCCCGGCCGGCGTCAAGCGGCAGATGGAATGGGACAGCCCGTGGGGGCGCGGCTTTCCGGGCTGGCATATCGAATGCTCGGCGATGTCGGCGAAGTATCTCGGGACGTTGTTCGATATCCATTGCGGCGGCGAGGATCACATCGCCGTGCACCACAGCAACGAGATCGCGCAGACGCGGGCGGCCCACGGCACGAACCTCGCGAATTACTGGATGCACGGGCACTTCCTGACGCTCGACGCCGATACGAAGATGTCGAAGTCGAGCGGCGATTTCGTTCGTCTCCAGACCTTGCAGAGCCGGAATATCGACCCGCTCGCGTACCGTTACCTGTGCCTGACGGCCCATTACCGGAGCAAGCTGCATTTCACGTGGGCGTCGCTCGATGCCGCGCACACCGCGCTGACCCGGCTTCGGCACCTGTATGCCGGCTGGCCGGACGGAGGGCGCGTCGATGCGGATTTCGCCGCGCGATTCGACGCCGAAGTGAACGAAGACCTGAATCTGCCCAGGGCGCTCGCGGTGCTCTGGGATCTGGTCAGGAGCAACCTGCCACCCGCGACGCTGAAAGCGACCGTGGACAGCTTCGACGCCGTGCTGGGCCTCGGTCTGCGCGCATGGCGGCCGGTTGCGCCCGACATTCCGGAATACGTTCGCGGGTTGCTCGCCGAACGCGAGCGCGCGAGAGCGGACAAGGACTGGGTGCAGGCCGACCGGATACGGGAAGCGTTGAGCGCGCAGGGTTGGCGAGTCGAGGACACTCCGGAAGGTCAACGCCTGTTCGGCATTGCCGGCGGTGCGACCGACGAGGGCGTTCCGCCCCGCTGAAGCCCGCGGCCGCCTGCATCGGAAGATCCCGTGCCCGAGCCGCCATCCGGCGGCCGCGATCGACGCGGCCGCCGGATGCGTCGCTCCCCGAGTCCGCGCGATGTTGCGGGCCACGTCCCCGGCCCGTTTTGCGCGCTTGGCATATCATCGCGATTTCGCCGCGTCCGTACCGTTGTCGCGCGCATGCATCGGCGTGCGCAGTCGCTTTCCCGAACGGTGCCGGCGTGCCGCGCCGACCGCCGAGACCTCGATGACCGACTCCGTGCCCGATCCCAGTCCTTTATCCCCGTTGCCCGCCAACCTGTTCCGTCACGCACCGTTCCAGCGCTTCTGGGGCACGCGCGTGATGTCTTCCCTGGCTTTTCAGATCCTGTCGGTTGCAATCGGGTGGTACGTCTACGCGCTCACGCACAGCGCGTTCGCACTCGGCCTCGTGGGCCTCGCGCAGTTCGTGCCGATGTTCGCGCTGACGCTCGTCGTCGGGCAGGTGGCCGACCGCTACGACCGCCGGCGCATCGCGACGATCTGCCAGGCCGTCGAGGCGCTGGCCGCCGGCGTGTTCCTGCTCGGTGCCGCGCAAGGGTGGCTGGCCGCGCCGGCCGTGTATGCGCTCGCGGCGATCGTCGGCACGGCCCGCGCGTTCGAGTCGCCGTCGGTGTCGTCGCTGCTGCCGGCCGTCGTGCCGCGCAGCGACCTGCCGCGTGCGACCGCGTTGTCGACCTCGGCGAACCAGGCCGCGCAGATTCTCGGGCCCGCGTTCGGCGGGCTGCTGTATGGCGTCGGCGCGCCCGTCGCGTTCGGCACGAGCGTCGTCGCGTTCGCGGTCGCGGCGGTGTTGAGCGGCACGATTCCGCTGCGCAGCGCGCCGCCCACGCGCGAACCGGTGACGCTCCGTTCGGTGTTTTCAGGCATCGCATTCATCCGGCGCGAACCGGCGATCCTCGGCGCGTTGTCGCTCGACCTGTTCGCGGTGCTGTTCGGCGGCGCGACCGCGCTGCTGCCGATCTACGCGCGCGACATCCTGCAGGTCGGACCGTGGGGGCTTGGCGCGTTGCGCGCGGCGCCGGCGGTCGGCGCGCTCGCGGGTACGCTGTGGCTCACGCGTTTTCCGCTCAAGGGCCGGCCCGGCCGCGCGATGTTCGGCGGCGTGATCGCATTCGGCATCGCGACGATCGTGTTCGGGCTGTCGAGGAATTTCGTGTTGTCGCTCGTCGCGCTGGCGGCGCTCGGCGCATCGGACGTGGTGAGCGTCGTCGTGCGCCTGTCGCTCGTGCAACTGCGCACGCCCGACGACATGCTCGGCCGTGTGAGTGCCGTCAACTCGCTGTTCATCGGCACGTCGAATCAACTCGGCGAATTCGAATCGGGCGTGACGGCTGCATGGTGGGGCGCGCCGGCCGCGATCGTCGTCGGCGGCGCGGCGACGATCGCCGTTGCACTCACGTGGATGCGGCTGTTCCCGCAGCTCGCGACCATGAAGTCGCTCGAGCGCGACGCGTGACGGACGTCACGCGTCCTGCGTCACGCGCACGGCCGTGCCGTAGCAGAGGACTTCCGTGACACCCGAGCCGATCTCGGTCGAGTCGTAGCGCATCGCGACGATCGCGTTCGCGCCGAGCTTGCGGGCGTCGGCGAGCATCTTGTCGAAGGCCTGCTGGCGGGCTTTTTCGCACAGCGACGTGTAGAGCGTGATGTTGCCGCCGAAGATCGTCTGCAGCGATGCGCCGAACGAACCGACGATCGAGCGCGAGCGCACGACGATGCCCTGGGCGACGCCGAGCGAGCGAACGGTCGTGTGGCCGGGCAGGTCGAACGCGGTCGTGACACGGGCGGGCGACAGATCGTCGATGGAGCGGGAGAAATCGGTCATGGCGGGAAGCGTGTAGCGAAGTGGTCGAACGGGGATTCTATCCGGACGAGGCGGCGTACCCGGCTCGACGACGGGTCAACGCCGCGACCGCGGAGAACGCTTCGCGACGGAAGCGTATGCAAACCGCGAGCACACGCTTCCGTCATTTCCGGACGAACAGCCCGGCCGCACGCCGTCAGGGCGTCACGGTCGCACTGCCGTTGCCGCCGAGATCGACCGCATAGGCCAGCGCCAGCTTGCCGAACTTCAATGCATGGTTCGCCTGCCGATCCGAATTCTCCAGCGTGTCGTTCACGGTATGGATATACGGACTGTCGTTCTGATCGGCCTCGAACGGGAACGACGCCGGATACCCTTGCGCATTCCACGACGCATGATCCGAGCAGGCATACCCGCACTGCGACGTGCCGATCGCGAGTTCCGGCAGGTAGGTCTTCGCCAGATTCGTCAGGTAGGTGTTCTGCGACGCGTTCGTGTAGTCGGTGATCAGGTAGATATCCTTCGGGTCGCCCTTGTAGTTCGTCATGTCGAGCTGCAGCACGCCGACCACGTTCGCGTTTTGCGCACGAAACTGCTTCGCGATTGCCTTCGAGCCGAGCAGGCCGGCTTCCTCGGCCGCGTACCCGACGAACTTGATCGTCCGCTTCGGCCGGTAGTTGTTCGCCAGCAGCACGCGCAGCGCTTCGGTGAGGCTGGCGATGCCCGACGCATCGTCGTCCGCGCCGGGCGAGCGCGTGTTTTCCGTCGTGCGCCCGACCGTCGAATCGAGGTGGCCGCCCAGCACGACGGTGCCCGCGGCCGGATCGCTGCCGCGGATCGTCAGGATCACGGATTTCTGCGGAAAGCCCGTATGCGCGAACTGCTCGACGGTGATGTCGGCGCGCGAACCGGCCAGCTGCTTCCACTGCAGCGCGAGCCAGTCCGACGCGGCGACGCCGTGCGACGTCGTGTAGTAGCGGTTCGTGAAGCCGGACAGCGACGTGATCGTGCCGACGATGTTGCTGGCCTGCAGCTGCTGGATCCACGTGCCGATCTGCGGCGCGTTCGAAACCTTGTACGTGGAAGCCGCGGCCTGCTTCGCGAGCGGCGTCGGCAACGGCTGCAGTGCCTGGCGCGCGTCGTCGAACGAGTCGTGCACGACATAGCCGGGCCCGTGGCCGCGCGTATGGTGGACGGCGTGGGCCAGTTCGCCGAGCCGTGAATCGTCGATCTCGACGACGTGTACGGTCTCGCGGCGCGACGCGCCGTCGGCCGCCTTGCCGGCGTCGAGGGTCGTGCTGTATTGCGCGGTGGCGCTTGCGTCGATGCGTTGCAACTGGCGGAACGCCGCGTCGCCGAGCGTGATCCATACCGGCGTCGCGTGCGCGGCGGCGGTCAGCAGCATGGCGCCCAGCGCGGCGCTCAGGCGGGTGAGTTTCAGAGTAGGCATGTTCGATCTCGTGAGGATGGCGATGTCGATGAAGGGAGCGCGTCACAGGTCGTGCGATGCGCCCCCGCCTGCTGCGGGATTACGACTTCTTCGGTACGGTCACGCCGTACGTGCAACTCTGGTTGTACGCATTGCCGATCGCGGTCAGCTGCGCGCTGCTGTAGCCGAGCGCGGACGCGGCCGTCAGCACCGCCTGCGCGGCGGCCTTCTGGTTGGTCGAGCCGTTGGTCATCGACAGCCCCTTCAGGAACGCCTTGTCCATCGCCTGCGCACCGATCGCGTCGCGCGCGACGAGGTTGCACGAGGCCCAGTACTGGCCGGCCGTATGGATCTCCGCGCCGCGTGCCTGCGCATAGGTGCGCCCGACGTTCCAGTTGGTCACTCGGCCGCCCCAGAACTCGTTGTGGCCGTCCCAGTTGTAGACCCAGTGGTACTGCGCATCGGACGGGCTCCACTGGTTGAAGTCGCGGCTGTACGCGGCGGCGAGATAGTCGCCGGTGCCTTCCGACAACCCTTCCTGCTGCGACAGGCCGCCGTTCGTCACCCAGTCGTGGATGCCGTGGCCGAGTTCGTGGATCACGACGTCCGCATCCTCCGCGTCGTCGACGCCGCCTTGCCCGAAGGTCAGCCGGCCGCTGCTCGACGAATACGACGAGTTGTCGTCGCCCGATTCGCCGTGCGGGTCGTACTGCACGCCGCCCGTGTACTGGTACGGCAGCGCCTTGATGCCGAGCGTCTGGTTCACGTAACGCAGGAACGTGTCGATGTGGTAGTACACGTTCACTGCCTCGAAATACAGGTTGCCGCGCGTGAATTCGAATGCGGGGGTCGACTGCACGGGGCACGCGTTGTCGCGCGGCGCGTCGAAATCGACGCATGCCGCATACGGGCCCGACAATGAATAACGCGCACCCGACTGCGCGAGATCCTTCAGCGTCACGCGCACGCGCGCGGCGGTGAGTTGCGACGAATCGACGTCGTTGCTGTCCTTGTAGCCCGTGCTGCCGTAGCTGCTTTTGGTCGGCGACAGCGGGTCGGGCCGGAACACGAAGCCTGTGCCGTCGGTCGCGTAGAACGCCTTGTCCTCGGCGCGCAGCACTTCGCCGCTGCCCGAGTCGATCAGCAGTTCCCAGTCGCCTTTCGGGCCGTCGTTCGGGCGGCCGCGCACTTTCCACGCGGTATGCGTGCCGGCCTTGTCGACGAAGGCGACGAGCTGCGCATCCTGGTTCGTGAAGCCGCTCACGCCGAGATACGCGCGTGCGCGGTCGAGCGCCTGCTGCTGGTCGACGGCCTGCGCCTTGCCCGACTTCGCGACCACGCCGTTGATCGTGTTGCTCGCGACGTACAGGATGCGGCCGTCCTTCGCGACCGTCACCGCGATTTCGCTGCCGTACACGGGCAATCCGGCTGCCTGCTGCTGCAGGCGCACGACGGTGAACTCGGCGTCGCTGCGCTCCGACGTGACGACGAGGCTCGCGAGCGCGGTCGCGTCGAGCCCGAGTTGCGCGGCCTGCGACGCGACGAAGTCGCGGGCGGTGGCGGCGGGCGTCGCGGCGGCCTTCTTCGCGCGATAGGCGGGGTTGTACAGCGTGACGGCGACGCCGTCCGCGCGGAACTGTCCGGCGGCCGTATCCGACCTGGCGGCCGGCGGCGCGACGCCGCGTGTCAGGCTTTCGCGCAGGCTCGTTGCCTGCGGATTCGAGACTTTCGTATCGGCCGCGGTGCCGCCGACGATGCCGAAACCGAGCGCGAGACCCAGGGCGAGCGGCAGTGCTTTGCGTGATGTCTGCATACGTGATCCTCATCTCAACGGTTGGACACGCCCGCGCGTTCGTGGCGCGCAGGCACGACACGGCCCGCGCGCCGGCTCGATGGAGCCGGTGCGGCGAAGCGGTGTTGGGAGCGTCGACTGACTAAGGAAACCTAAATGTCAGGTCGAAAAGAAACCGGCGGGAGTAGCGGGTGAAACGCGGGAGGAGGCGCGCGCGAAGCGGCGAGCGAAGAATCGAACGGCAGGCAGGTGCGGCGACGGCGAATCGAGCATCGTCATGTCATACCCCTCGGATCGAATCGATATCGGTGGCAGCCTGCCGAGATGCGGCATGCATGTCGTTAGGCTGCCTATCTAACTTTTTTTGGTATGTTACAGAATATTTTCAACGACATTCCAGTTTATTTTCGATGACCTCTTCAGTCCGTCGATCAATCGCCGGCATTGTTCAGCGAGCGGCGGGAAACGTTGCCGAAACGCGCAATTCCGTGCTGGATTGTGCTTGAAACCCGTGACGATCAGCGCGTCGCGCGACGGTCGCTGCGCGGGCTCAGGCCGAATCGCGCGCGATACGTGCGCGAGAAATGCGACGGCGATTCGAACCCGCATGCGACGCACACCGACGTGATGCTCATGTCGGTCTGCTGCAGCAGTTCACGCGCGCGGTCGAGCCGCAGGTTCAGGTAGAAATGCGTCGGCGTGTCGTTCAGCGTCGCGCTGAACAGCCGTTCGAGCTGGCGCCGCGTGATCGACACCTCCTGCGCGAGCGCATCGGAGCCGAGCGGGTTTTCCATGTGCCGCTGCATCGTGCCGATCACCTGGATCAGCTTGCGGTTGTGCACGCCGTAGCGCGCGGCGATCTCGAGCCGCTGGCTGTCCGAGCGCTGCCGGATCCGGCTGACCACGAACTGCTCGGAGATCGCCGCCGCGAGATCGGCACCGTGCCGCCGCCCGATCAGGTCGAGCATCATGTCGATCGACGCGGTGCCGCCCGCGCACGTGATGCGCCGGTCGTCGATCTCGAACAGCTCCTGCGTCGCGTTCAGGCCGGGGTAGCGTTCCCGGAACGCGGCCAGCGCTTCCCAGTGCAGCGTGAGCGGCTGCGACGCGTCGAACAGCCCGGCTTCCGCGAGCACGAAGCTGCCCGTGTCGATGCCGCCGAGCGTTGCACCATGACGGTGCTGGCGGCGCAGCCAGTCGCCGATCGCGCGTGTGTAGCACACGAGCGGATCGAAGCCGGCGACGACGAACACCGTATCGACCGTTTCGACCTCCGCGCACGCGGCTTCGGCGGCGACCGGAATGCCGTTGCTCGCGGCGACGGGCGCGCCGTCGGCGCTGATCACGTGCCAGCGATAGAGCTCCGTGCGAAAGCGGTTCGCGACGCGCAGCGGTTCGACCGCAGACATGAAGCCGAGCGCGGAAAAGCCGGGCAGCAGCAGGAAGTGGAAATCCTCGGGCATCGGGGCAGGCAATGGAATCCGGTGGTCGTCGCGTGTCGCGCGGGGCGGCGAACGGTCAGCCGGAGATTATCGCGGGTTTTGCGCGGCCTCAGCGCGTTTTTGCGCCGCGCGCGGAACGGCGCGCGGTGGTCGACGGCAACTCGCCGAACTGTGCCTTGTAGGCGTTCGCGAAATGCCCGAGATGGATGAAGCCCCAGCGTGCGGCCGCGTCGCTGATCGGCAGGTCGGCCTGCCGCGTGTCGAGCAGCATCCGCCGCACTTGCGACAGGCGCAGCGATCGCACGTAATGCAACGGACTGGTCTGCACGACCGACTGGAAACTGTTCTGCATCGTGCGCCGGCTCACGCGCAATTGCGTGCACAGGCTCAGCACGTCGACCGGGGCTTCGGGATGGTCGATCACGTAGTCGTGCACGCGGCGCACGATGTCGGCGCGGCATGCATGCGTGAGACGGTTCGACGGCTCGGGAATCCGGTACGTGAGGAGATCGACGAGCACGTTGCCGATAGCGCCGCGCAGTTCGCGCTGCGCGCGTGCGTCGCGGAAGGTATCGGGTGCCGACAATACACGCTCGAGGTGCGTCGCGATCTGCACGCTCGCGCGCATCAGCACTGCGGTGGGCATGTCGACGACGCCGCGCCGCAACGTGGCTTCGTCGAGGCGGACGTCGGCCGCATCCTCGATCTGCTGCATCAGTTCGCCGTTGGCGACAACACCGATCAGCGACATGTCGTCGGGCGAGTGCAACTCGAACGGAGTGCCGCCGCGCGCCAGCACCATCGTGCCGCGTTCGATGCGCGTCCCGCCGAATGCGAACGCACCCGAGCCGGTGAGCGGCATGCCGAACACCGTCTGGTCGTGCGGCAATCTTCCGCGCTGGATGATGCGAACGTTGGCGGCTTCCTGGAACAGCTGCACGCTGTCCAGCACCGCGTGCTTGACCGCGCTGCGATACGCGCCGGAGCCGATCTGGTCGTAGCGCTGGTTCCAGCCGCGCAGCGCCTCGGCATGCCGGTCCGCGTTGTCGAACCTCTCGTGAAACACGAACACAGCGCCTCCGGGTGCGTCGATCAGGACCGCGCAAGATTAAACCGGCCGCGCGGTCGGCGCAATAAGGAGCAGCGCTATTCCGGGCGTATCTGCCAGAGGGTCGGAAGCCTTCGGCCGGCGTGCCTTTCAGGCGGTTTTCCAATATCCCGAATCGGCACGCACGCGGTGCCGGTCCGGGTGCTGACCGGATTTATTGTCGAACTACAGTCGCCCCACGTTACGTGATTCCCCAACTGGAGGCGACATGAGGACAAGGCGACGAACCGCGGTGCTCGCGGCGACGCTGGCGTTCGCGGCGGCATGGGCCGGCGGCGCGAATGCGACGGAAAAACCGGAAGAACTGGTCGTGCAGAAGATGCCGCCCTGGCATCCGCACGAGGTCTATATCGTCGACATCTCGATGCCGTCGATGACCGACGGACGCATCTACGTGTACGACGCCGATGCGAAGAAACTGCTGGGCCAGATCGACGGCGGCTTCGGCCCGGGCCTCGCGATCTCGCCGGACCGCAAGACGAGCTTCGTCGCGACGACGTACTTCTCGCGCGGCTCGCACGGCACGCGCACCGACGTCGTCGAGATCACCGACAACACGACGCTCGATCATGCGGGCGAGATCGTGATTCCGGCGAAGCATGCGCAGCACGTGCCGTCGCCGTACAACACCGCGTTCAGCGCGGACGGCAAGCGGCTGTACGTCGCGAACATCACGCCGGCCGCATCGGTGACGGTGATCGACGCGGTCTCGAAGAAGGTGCTGTCGGAGATCGACACGGCGGCCTGCGTGCTCGCGTATCCGTCGGGCAACGACCGCTTCACGGCGCTGTGTGAAAGCGGCAAGGCGCTGACCGTCGCGCTCGACGCGAACGGCAAGGAAACGAAGCGCACGATGTCGGATGCGTTCATCGACGTCGACAAGGACCCGGCGTTCGTGAACGCGTCGCGCTACAAGGGCGACTATCTGTTTACGACCTACGGCGGCAACGTGCGCAGCGCGGATTTCAGCGGCGACAAGCCCGTGTTCGGCAAGCCGTGGCCGCTGCTGACGGACGCCGAGCGCGCCGAAGGCTGGCGCCCGGGCGGCATGCAGCAGACGGCCGTGCAGGCGAAGCAGAACCGCTACTACGTGCTGATGCACAAGGGTACCGACGGCTCGCACAAGGACCCCGGCACGCAGGTGTGGGTGTTCGACCTGAAGTCGAAGCAGCGTGTCGCGCGCTGGGATCTCGCGCAGCAGAAGATCGATCCTCTCGTGTCGATCCAGGTCAGCGAGGACGACAAGCCGCTGTTCTACGGGCTGACGGCGACCTCCGACCTCGTCGTGATGGATGCGCGCACGGGCAAGCTGCAGCACGTCGAGAAGCAGATCGGCAATACGTCGTCGCTGCTCGTCAACCCGTGAGGCCGCGATGACGCTCGATCCCGTACTTGCCACCAGCGCGCAGGCCGGCGCTGCCGTCGTCGTGCTGCTCGGCGCCTTCGCGAAGATGCGCCGGCCCGCCGCGTTCAGCCACGCACTCGCCGGCTACCGGCTGCTGCCCGACGCGCTGACCGCGCCCGTCGCGTTCGCGATTCCGCTCGCGGAAGCCGTCGGCGCGGCGGCACTGCTGTTTCCCGATACGCGCACGGCCGGCGCGATCGGCCTGATCGCGCTGCTCGTCGCCTTCGCGGCGGCGATCGCGATCAATCTCCTGCGCGGCCACACCGACATCGACTGCGGCTGTTCCGGCTTCGCGGCCGCGCGAGCAGATGCGCCGCGCGGCATCGGCTGGCTGCACGTCGGTCGCGCGCTGCTGCTCGCCGCGCTGGCCGCGACCGCGCTTGTCGAGCCGGGCGCGCGCGCGGTCGTGTGGTTCGACTACCTGACGCTGTTCTTCTCCGTGCTGCTGATCGTCTGCGCGCTGCTCACCGTCGACGTGCTGCTCGCCAACGTACCGCGCCTTTCCCACCTGAGGAATTCATGATGCAAACCGCTCTCACCGTTTCCACCGCCCTGCTGTGGGTGGCCGTCCTCGCGCTCGGCGCGATCTGTCTCGCGCTCGTGCGCCAGATCGGCATCCTGTACGAACGCATCATGCCGGCCGGCGCATTGATGATCGACAAGGGGCCGGCGGTCGGCGCGATCGCGCCGGCGTTCGAACTGACCGACATTCGCGGCTCGCAGGTGAAGGTCGGCGGCATCGATGCGTCGGGCAAGGCGACGCTGCTGTTCTTCCTGTCGCCGACGTGCCCCGTCTGCAAGAAGCTGCTGCCGCTGCTGCCGTCGCTGCAGGCGAGCGAATCGACGCCGGTGAACATCGTGCTCGCGAGCGACGGCGATATCGACGAACACACGCGCTTCGCGCGCAAGCACGACCTCGGGCGCTTCCCGTACGTGCTGTCGCAGGAGCTCGGCCTCGCGTACCAGATCGGCAAGCTGCCGTATGCGGTGCTGCTCGACGAAACCGGCACGGTGCGTGCGAAGGGCCTCGTCAATACGCGCGAGCATCTCGAGAGCCTATTCGAAGCGAAGGAGCGCGGCGTCGCATCGCTGCAGCAGTTCGTGCACGGCGATCACAGCCACGACGCGCACGCGCAGCACGCATGACCGGCCGACCCTCTTTCAACGTCAAGGGAGAACAACGACATGGGCCTGTTTGATTCATGGTTCGAGCGGTCGGCGCGCGGCGTCGCGCAGCACAGTTCGCGGCGCAGCGCGATGGCGAAGCTCGGCAAGGTACTGGTGGGATCGGCGATGCTGCCGCTGCTGCCCGTCGATCGCACCGCGTATGCGGCCGATGCGGCGTCGGGCGCATCCGGTGCCGCCGCCTCGGGGGCGAGCGACGACCCGATGAGCTGCGACTACTGGAAATACTGCGCGATCGACGGCTGGCTGTGCAGTTGTTGCGGCGGCACGTCGAGCAGTTGCCCGCCGGGCACGACGCCTTCGCCGATCACGTGGATCGGCACTTGCCGCAATCCGCACGACGGTTCGGACTACATCGTGTCGTACAACGATTGCTGCGGCAAGACGTCGTGCGGCAAGTGCTTCTGCAACCGCAACGAGCGCGAGAAGCCGCTGTACAAGCTGTCGTTGAACAACGACATCAACTGGTGCATGGCGAACGGCAATTCGAATTACCACTGTTCGGTTTCGGTTCTGTTGGGGGCGGCGAAGCAATGAAAGTGAAGCAAGCAGGAAAGATCGCAGTCGCGTGCATGACGGCCGTGGCGGCCTTCGCATTGCCAGGCGCCGCCGGCGCGCAGGACGCCGTGCATTACCCGGCCGGCAAGAGCCTGTTCGACGCGCAGTGCGCGGTGTGCCACCAGGCGGGCGGGAAAGGGCAGGACGGCCTCGCGCCGCCGCTGACCGAGTATCCGGGCAAGT
Organism: Burkholderia sp. 22088; assembly: GCF_052045915.1. Lineage (NCBI taxonomy): Bacteria > Pseudomonadati > Pseudomonadota > Betaproteobacteria > Burkholderiales > Burkholderiaceae > Burkholderia > Burkholderia sp. 22088. The sequence continues at coordinate 185,264 of NZ_JBQEPY010000006.1, read as the reverse complement.
ATGCGACGGCCGAGGCGGGGCGTGCGCAGCTGGTCGCGACACTGCTGCACGGGATGTTCGGCGAGATCAAGGTGCGCGACAAGCGTTACAACTTCAAGATGCCGTCGTTTGCGAGCGCGAGCGACGACGACATCGCGCACGTGCTCAACTACGTCGTGTTCGATCTCAACGCGCAGCACGGCGATGCGAAGCCGTTCACGGCGGCCGACATCCGCGCGGCGCGCGCGAAGGCGATGGACGGCACGGCCGTTCATGCGCAACGCGACGTCGTCGTCAAGGGGCTCGGCCTGTGAAGGTTGCCCGTGCATCCCGCGTTTGCGACGTCGCGCCGCGCGCGCGGCGCGCGGCGGCATCGTGGTTCGGCAACCTGTCGCGCCACCTGTCGTCGCTGCTGATGCTTGCCGGGGCGGTCGTCGGCCTGACGACAGCACCCGCGTATGCGGAAGGCGCGGCCGACGCGGCGCTCGCGCGGCAGCACTGGGTGCTCAACTGCATGGGCTGCCACACGGCCACGGGCGGCGGTATCGCCGGCAAGGTGCCGCCGCTCGCGAACTCGCTCGGCTATTTCACGCATCTGCCGGCCGGGCGCGAGTACGTGATGCGCGTGCCCGGTGCATCGAACTCGGCTCTGTCGGACCAGGACCTGGCCGACGTGCTCAACTGGGTACTCACGACCATGAACCGCGACGCGCTGCCGCGCGACTTCAAGCCCTATACGGCCGCCGAAGTCGCCGCGCACCGCCGTCCTGCCTATTCCGACGTCGCGACCGTGCGCGCCGGCCTCGTTCGCGCGTTGCAGGCACGCGGGGTCGACGGCGTCGTGGATCGCTACTGACCGACCCATTCAGGAAATCGAGGAAGAACGAAGATGGAGACAAACCAGGACTTTCCGCTGCTCGACGCCACGCGCGCGTTTCTCGCGAAGCCGAAGAAGATGCTGATCGGCGCCGAGTGGAGCGACGCCGCGTCGGGCAGCCGGCTCGACGTCGTGAATCCGGCCGACGGCACCGTGCTCGCGCGTGTGCCCGAAGCGGACGAGCACGACGTGCAACAGGCCGTCGCGGCCGCGCGGCGCGCATTCGATGCGGGGCCGTGGCGTACCGCGAAGACCACCGACCGCGAGCGTCTGCTGCTGACGCTCGCCGACCTGATCGAAGCGAATGCGCGCGAGCTGGCCGAGATCGAGTCGCTCGACAACGGCAAGCCCGTGATGGTGGCGCAAGGGCTCGATGTCGCGATGGCCGCGCAGTGCTTCCGCTACATGGCCGGCTGGGCGACGAAGATCGAAGGCAGCGTGATCGACGCGGGCATGCCGTACATGCCCGACAGCGAGATCTTCACCTACACGCGCAAGGAGCCGGTCGGTGTGGTCGGCGCGATCATTCCGTGGAATTTCCCGCTGCTGATGGCAGCGTGGAAGCTCGCGCCCGCGCTGGCCACAGGCTGCACCGTGGTGTTGAAACCCGCGGAAGATACGCCGCTGAGTGCGTTGCGCCTCGGCGAGCTGATCCAGGCGGCCGGTTTCCCGGACGGCGTCGTCAATATCGTCACTGGCTACGGTCATACGGCCGGCGCCGCGCTGTCGCGCGATCCGCGCATCGACAAGATTGCGTTCACGGGCTCGACGCAGACAGGCAGGACGATCGGCCACGCGGCGCTCGACAACATGACGCGGATGTCGCTGGAACTCGGCGGCAAGTCGCCGGTGATCGTGCTGCCCGACGTCGATCCGGACAAGGCCGCACTCGGTGTGGCGAACGCGATCTTCTTCAACCAGGGGCAGGTGTGCACGGCCGGGTCGCGCGCGTACATCCACACGAAGGTGTTCGACGACGTGATCGGGCGTGTCGCGAAGATCGCCGCGAGCCTGAAGATCGGCCCGGGGATGGATCCGTCGACGCAGATCGGCCCGCTCGTCTCGGCGAAGCAGCGCGAGCGCGTGTGCGGCTATATCGATTCGGGATTCGGCGAGGGCGCGCGCGCCGCGGCGGGCGGCCGCGCGATCGACGGCCCGGGCTTCTTCGTCGAGCCGACCGTGCTGGTCGATACGACGCAGGCGATGCGCGTCGTGCGCGAGGAGATCTTCGGGCCGGTGCTCGTCGCGATGCCGTTCGACGACGTCGACACGGCCGTGCAGCTCGCCAACGACACGCCGTACGGCCTCGGCGCGAGCATCTGGTCGAACGACCTTTCCGCGATTCACAAGCTGATCCCGCGCATCGCCGCGGGCACGGTGTGGGTCAACTGCCACTCGCTGCTCGACAACGCGATGCCGTTCGGCGGGATGAAGCAGTCGGGTTTCGGCCGCGAACTCGGTCGCGCGGTGATCGACCAGTACACGGAAAGCAAGTCGGTGATGATGAACTACGCATGAGCGTAGCGGCGGGTGCGTGCGTTGCCGCCACGTCGGCCGCGCACGCATGCCGCAGGCGGGCCCATCCGGATCTGGGCATCGCGGCCGGGCGCCGGCGGCGGGCTGCTGCCACGCGCCGATCCCGTTCGGCGCAGGCGCGCTCGACCTGAAGCATCCGCTCGATGCGGCACCGGGCGGTGCGCAACGCCAGTCGGCCGGGTCGAAGCACGACATCCGAGCGCACGCGCGAACGCAACGAATACCACGAACGCCACGAACGCATCACGCACGAACCAGCACCACGCCGAGAATGAGACACGCCGCACCGGCCAGGCGGATCGGGCTGGCCGAATGCTGCTGGATGCCGAGCACACCGAAATGGTCGAACACGAGCGCGCCGGTCATCTGCCCGACGACGATCAGCGCGAGCGTCGTCGCGGCGCCCAGTCGCGGCACCATCAGGATCGCGATGCCGACGAACACCGCGCCGAAGAATCCGCCGGTCCAGCTGAACCACGACCCCGCATCGGCGACGGTGCCGCTCGGGCGAGGATGCGGGGACAGGAGTGCGACGGCGAGCATCGCGGCCAGGCCGACGAGGTAGCTGACCGACCCGGCCCACCACGGCGAGCCGAGCTGCGCGCGGAGGTTGGCGTTGAGCACCTGTTGCAACGCCACGCTGATGCCGGCGGCGACGGCCAGCAGATACGACAGGAGAGTAGTCACGAAGAGGGCAGCTCCGGCGATGTGGCCCGTGACGGCGGTTCCGGCACGGCAGGCTTCCATTCTGGGAAGCGCGACGGTATAACGCAAATATCAAATCGGGCGCTTATCCATCTCGTTTCGGCATGCCATCCCTGAGGCAAATTCAGTACTTCCTGACCGTGGCCGATCTCGGCGGCTTCACGCCGGCCGCGAGCGCGCTCCACGTCGCGCAGTCGGCGCTGAGCCGGCAGATCGGTCAACTGGAAGACGAACTGGGGTTCCCGCTGTTCGACCGGGAGCCGAGGGGCGTGCGGCTCACGGCGGCCGGCGCGATCTATCGCGATCGCGTCGCGTCGATTCCGGCGACCCTGGCTGCCGCGGCCGAGGAGGGCGCACGGTTGTCGCGCGGTGAAGCGGGCGTATTGCGGCTCCTGCATTCGAGCACCGTTCCCGTCGGCAGCCTGATGCCGGTGCTCGAGCGTTTCATGAGCGCGTGCCCGGGTGCGCGGATCGATCTCGACCGCGCGTCGTCCGAGGATCAGGTGCTGGAGATCGCGAACGGCAACGCCGATATCGGGATCGTTCGTGTGCCGGTGCTGCGCCGCGATTCGCGCGTTCGCTTCGTCGAGCTCGCGGCCGAGCGTTTGTGCGTGGCGGTGCCGGCCGATCACCCGCTGGCGGGCCGCCGGCGCACCGCGATCTCGCGGCTGCGGCACGAGCCGTTCGTATCGGCCGTGTATCGGGAGCGGGGCGGACTGGCGCGCGTCGTGATCGACCTTTGCCTGAAACGGGGATTCGTGCCCGCGACCGCCCGGATCGTGTCGCCGAAGACGTCGATGCTGAATCTCGTCGCGGCCGGGCAGGGCGTGGCGATCGTGCCGGAACGGATGGCGAGCCTCGGTATCGACGGGGTCGTCTTCGTGCCGATCTCGGATGACGATGCAAAATCGGCGTGCGCGCTGGTGCTGCCGGTCGAGCCGACGGCGCTGGCGGACGCGTTCGTGCGCGTGATCGCAGCGGGAAGCGCGCGGGACGATGCCTGACGGGCACCCCGTGCGTCATCCCGCCGGATAAAAAAAACGCCAACCCGTCGAAACGGGCTGGCGTCGTGCTTCCGGTATGGCGACGATCAGAACTGGTTCATCGTGTTGTCCTTGCCTGCCGCCTTCAGCGCTGCTTCGCCGCTGAAGTATTCCTTGTGGTCGTCGCCGATGTCCGAGCCGGACATGTTCTGGTGCTTCACGCAGGCGATGCCCTGACGGATTTCCTTGCGCTGCACGCCGGCCACGTAGCCCAGCATGCCCTGGTCGCCGAAGTATTCCTTGGCCAGGTTGTCGGTCGACAACGCGGCGGTGTGGTACGTCGGCAGCGTGATCAGGTGGTGGAAGATACCTGCTTCGCGCGATGCGTCCGCCTGGAACGTGCGGATCTTCTCGTCGGCCAGCGTGGCCAGTTCCGTCTCGTCGTACTCCACGCTCATCAGCTGCGCACGGTCGTATGCCGACACGTCCTTGCCTGCCGCCTTCATCGCGTCGTACGCCTGCTGACGGAAGTTCAGCGTCCAGTTGAACGACGGGCTGTTGTTGTACACCAGCTTCGCGTTCGGGATGACCTTGCGGATCTCGCTGACCATGCCACCGATCTGCGCGATATGCGGTTTTTCGGTTTCGATCCACAGCAGGTCGGCGCCGTTCTGCAGCGACGTGATGCAGTCGAGCACGCAGCGCGCTTCGCCCGTGCCGGCGCGGAACTGGAACAGGTTGCTCGGCAGGCGCTTCGGACGCAGCAGCTTGCCGTCGCGCTTGATGACCACGTCACCGTTGCCCAGCTGGTCGGCCGACAGTTCTTCGCAGTCGAGGAACGCGTTGTACTGGTCGCCCAGGTCGCCCGGCGTGTTGGTCACGGCGATCTGCTTGGTCAGGCCGGCGCCCAGCGAGTCGGTACGGGCCACGATGATGCCGTCGTCCACGCCCAGTTCCAGGAACGCGTAGCGGATCGCGCGGATCTTGGCCAGGAAGTCCTCGTGCGGCACGGTGACCTTGCCGTCCTGGTGGCCGCACTGCTTCTCGTCGGACACCTGGTTTTCGATCTGGATGCAGCATGCGCCCGCTTCGATGAACTGCTTGGCCAGCAGGTACGTGGCTTCCGCGTTGCCGAAACCGGCGTCGATGTCGGCGATGATCGGCACGACGTGCGTGACGTGGTTGTCGATCTTGTCCTGGATCGCGGCCTTCGCTGCAGCGTCCTTGGCGGCATCGAGTTCGCGGAACAGGCCGCCCAGTTCACGGGCGTCGGCCTGGCGCAGGAACGTGTAGAGCTCGCGAATCAGCGCGCTGACCGAGGTCTTTTCGTGCATCGACTGGTCCGGCAGCGGGCCGAACTCGGAGCGCAGCGCGGCGACCATCCAGCCGGACAGGTACAGGTAGCGGCGTTCGGTGCTGTTGAAGTGCTTCTTGATGGAGATCATCTTCTGCTGGCCGATGAAGCCGTGCCAGCAACCCAGCGACTGCGTGTACTTGGACGGGTCGGCGTCGTAGGCGGCCATGTCGGCACGCATGATCTTCGCGGTGTACTTGGCGATGTCCAGGCCCGTCTTGAACTTGTTCTGGGCACGCATGCGGGCGGCGTACTCGGGGCTGATCGCATTCCACGCGCTGCCGTGGTTTTCCTTCAAACCGGCAACTGCCTTGATGTCGTCTTGATACTGGGCCATGTCAATCTCCTGGGAGCAAAGCGCGTTTGAGTAACTGGTTGAGCGTGCCCGCTACGTCTGTCGCAGCGAACTGCATGGGATAAATAGTAACGCCGCCCGTTGAGCTTTTGGTGATGTCTTATATAAGACATAAGACATTATTTTTTGTTGTTTTTCAATGAGTTACGTTGCTGTTTTTGCGATGCAAAACAAGTTTTCAAGCGGCGAAAACGCGGCGGCGCGGGAAATCGGCGTGGATTCCGCAATACGAAACGCGCTTTCGGCTGCTGGAGGCCGGGCCAGCTTCACATGCGTCCATGACACCCGTTCGTCGGTGCGGCGTGCGCGTGCCGCGCCAGAAGCCGCACCGGCGCTCCGTTTCGTCCTGGCGGAGCCCCAAGCGGCGCGCCGCATGTGGACAAGCTGAATTCCCTCGCAATACGCGCAAGAACCCCGTCCAACAAGCCTTTCAAGAAACCTAGTGGTTTCCACTCATAGTCGCAAACAGTCAAGAACAGGTCGCCGCCGGTCTTCTCGCGACCAATATGGCTCGTTACTTTTACTCCCACGATGCAGGTCGGCGCACACCCCGCGCACCGGCTGCCACGAGTCCAACAGGGAGGAACCGAACCATGAAGTCGACGAAGATTGCCGCGCTTGCCGCGGCCGTGCTGGCGACCGGCGCGTTCACGCATGAGGCATGGGCCGAAACGGATGCCGCGACCTGCCGCACCGTGCGTTTCGCGGATATCGGCTGGACCGACATCACGTCGACCACGGCGCTCGCGTCGACCGTGTTCGAGGCGCTCGGCTACAAGCCGACCACGACGATCGCGTCGGTGCCGATCTCGTTCGCCGGCCTGAAGAGCAAGCAGCTCGACGTGTCGCTCGGCTACTGGTGGCCCGTGCAGCAGAAGCAGCTCCAGCCGTTCCTCGACAGCAAGTCGATCAACGTCGTCGAACCGCCGAACCTGTCCGGCGCGAAGGCGACGCTCGCGGTGCCGAGCTACGAATACCAGGCCGGCCTGAAGACCTTCGAGGACATCGCGAAGCACCGTGCGGAACTCGACGGCAAGATCTACGGGATCGAGCCAGGCAGCAGCGCGAACGCGACAATCCAGAAGATGATCGACACGAACCAGTACGGGCTCGGCGGCTTCAAGCTCGTCGAATCGAGCGAGGCCGGGATGCTGGTGACGGTCGAGCGCGCGATCCGCGAGAAGAAGTGGGTCGTGTTCCTCGGCTGGGAACCGCATCCGATGAACATCCAGCTGAGCATGAACTACCTGTCCGGCGGCGACGCGGCGTTCGGCCCGAACTACGGCGAAGCGCGCGTGTACACGCTGACGGCGCCCGACTTCATCGCGCGCTGCCCGAACGCGGGCAAGCTCGTCACGAACCTACGCTTCTCGACGCAGCTCGAGAACCAGCTGATGCAGTCGGTGATGAACAAGACGAAGCCGGCCGAAGCCGCGAAGGCGTACCTGAAGAAGAACCCGCAGGTGCTCGATCCGTGGCTCGCGGGCGTCAAGACGTTCGACGGCAAGGACGGGCTGCCGGCCGTGAAGGCGTATCTCGGCCTGTGACGGCCCGCGCGCCGCGCGCCCTGACGAAACACCCGCAATGCGACACAACCCGAGTCAAGCGAGGCAACCAGCATGAACCATGAAGTCATCATCACCTGCGCCGTCACCGGCGCGGGCGATACGGTCGGCAAGCATCCGGCGATTCCGGTCACGCCGAAGGAGATCGCGGCCGCCGCGATCGAGGCCGCGAAGGCCGGCGCGACCGTTGCGCACTGCCACGTGCGCGATCCGCAGACGGGGCGCGGCAGCCGCGACCCGAACCTATACCGCGAAGTGGTCGACCGCATCCGCTCGGCCGACGTCGACGTGATCATCAACCTGACGGCCGGCATGGGCGGCGATCTCGAGATCGGCCCGGGCGAAGACCCGATGCGTTTCGGCAAGGGCACCGACCTGGTCGGCGGCCTCACGCGCCTCGCGCATGTCGAGGAGCTGCTGCCCGAAATCTGCACGCTCGACTGCGGCACGCTGAATTTCGGCGACGGCGACTACATCTACGTGTCGACGCCCGCGCAATTGCGCGCCGGCGCGAAGCGCATCCAGGAACTCGGCGTGAAGCCGGAGCTGGAAATCTTCGACACGGGCCATCTGTGGTTCGCGAAGCAACTGCTGAAGGAAGGGCTGCTCGACGATCCGCCGCTGTTCCAGCTGTGCCTCGGCATTCCATGGGGCGCGCCGGCCGATACGGGCACGATGAAGGCGATGGTCGACAACCTGCCGCCGGGTGCGCACTGGGCGGGCTTCGGGATCGGCCGCATGCAGATGCCGATGGTCGCGCAGGCGATGCTGCTCGGCGGCCACGTGCGCGTCGGCCTCGAAGACAACATCTGGCTCGATCGCGGCGTGCATGCGACCAACGGCACGCTCGTCGAGCGCGCGCGAGAGATCGTCGAACGGCTCGGCGGCCGGGTACTGACGCCGGCCGAAGGCCGCCGCAAGCTCGGCTTGCCCGCACGGGGCGAGCGACCGCTCGAACGCCGAGCGGTCGCCGAGTTCGCGTGAGCGGCTGCGCCGACTGACCGACATGACGCGGCGGCACGCCCCGCGCGGCCGCCCACCGATTTCCCCTGATTTGAAGGATGCGTTGACATGGCTGTGAAGACCGACATCAAGACGTTCGCCGCCATCGGCACCGGCGTGATCGGCAGCGGATGGATTTCCCGCGCGCTCGCGCACGGTCTCGACGTGGTCGTCTGGGACCCCGCGCCGGGCGCGGAAGAACGGCTGCGCGCGAACGTCGCGAACGCGTGGCCCGCGCTCGAGCGCGTCGGCCTCGCGCCCGGCGCCGATCCCGCGCGGCTGCGTTTCGTGGAGACGATCGAAGCGTGCGTCGCCGATGCCGATTTCATCCAGGAAAGCGCGCCCGAGCGCGAGGCGCTGAAGCTCGAACTGCACGAGCAGATCAGCCGCGCGGCGAAACCCGACGCGATCATCGCGTCGTCGACGTCCGGCCTGCTGCCGACGGATTTCTACGCGCGGGCGACGCATCCGGAGCGCTGCGTGGTCGGCCACCCGTTCAATCCCGTCTACCTGCTGCCGCTCGTCGAGGTGCTCGGCGGCGCGCGCACGTCGCCGGAAGCGGTCGAAGGCGCGATGGAGATCTATCGCAAGCTCGGCATGCGGCCGTTGCACGTGCGAAAGGAAGTGCCGGGCTTCATCGCGGACCGGCTGCTCGAAGCGTTGTGGCGTGAGGCGCTGCACCTCGTCAACGAAGGCGTCGCGACGACCGGCGAGATCGACGACGCGATCCGCTTCGGCGCGGGCATCCGCTGGTCGTTCATGGGCACCTTCCTGACCTACACGCTCGCCGGCGGCGACGCGGGCATGCGACACTTCATGCAGCAGTTCGGCCCCGCGCTCGAACTGCCGTGGACGAAGCTGGTCGCGCCCACGCTCACCGATGCGCTGATCGACAGCGTCGTCGAAGGCACGACCGAACAGCAGGGCACGCGCAGCATCAAGGAACTCGAACGCTATCGCGACGAGTGCATCACCGAGGTGCTGAAGTCGATCGCCGCGGTGAAGGCGCGGCACGGGATGCGATTCGAGGACTAAGGGACTAGAGGACTGAAGGCGATGACCGGCGATACCCCGCTGACGATATACCGCGACGTGGTGCGGCCCGAATGGGTCGACTACAACGGCCACCTGCGCGATGCGTTCTACCTGCTGATCTTCAGCTTCGCGACCGATGCGTTGCTGGATCGCATCGGCCTCGACGACGCCGCGCGTCGCGAGCGGGGCCGCTCGGTCTACACGCTCGAAGCGCACGTGAACTACCTGCACGAGATCAAGGAGGGCACGCAGGTGCGTGTCGATGCGCGTGTGCTGGCGCATGACGCGAAGCGGCTGCACCTGTATCTCGAGCTGTTCGCGGACGGGCATGACGATGCGGTATCGGCGAGCGAGCAGATGCTGCTGCACGTCGATACGCGCGACGGCGCGAAATCGGCGCCGTTCGACGACGACGTGGCCGCACGCGTGGCCGGGCTGCATGCATTGCAGCGCGATTGCGCGGCACCCGCGTATGCGGGCCGCGTGATCGCGCTGCCGCCGCGCCGATAGCGGGCGCGAACCTTCAAGCGCGGAGCGCACACGATGCTCGAACCGGAAATCGCGGCGTTCGTCGCTGCCGTCGACGCGTGGTATCCGGCCGACGCGGCCGCACGCTCGCCCGTCGAGCAGCGCCGCCTCTACGACCGCTTCGCGGCCGAGTGGACGCCGGCCGCGCTGCCGGCCGGCATCGTGCAGCAGGACGCCGTCTGGCAGGCGCCCGACGGCCGCGCGATCGCGCTGCGGCGCTACACGTCCGCGCAGGGTGCGCCGCGCGGCACGGTGCTGTTCTTTCATGGCGGCGGCTTCGTCGTCGGCTCGCTCGACAGTCATGCGCTGATCACCGCGCAACTGGCGGCCGATACGGGGCTCGACGTGATCGCGGTCGATTACCGGCTGGCGCCCGAGCATCGCGCGCCGGCCGCGCTCGAAGATTGCCTGGCCGTCACGCGCGCCGCACGCGACGCGCGCTGGCCGTTCGGGCCGTGCGCGCCTCCGCTGACGCTCGCGGGCGACAGCGCGGGCGGCATGCTCGCGGCGGCCGTGGCCACCGCGTTGCGCGATGCGGGCGAAGGCGGTGTCGACGGCATCGCGCTCGTCTATCCGATGCTCGGGTTCGAACCGCAATCGCCCGCGCGCGAAACGGAAGCGCACGCACCGATGCTGACGCTCGACGACGTCCATCGTTATCGCGCGCTGTACTGGAACGGCGGCCTGTCCGATGCGCTGGGAGACGGCAATCCGCTGTTGCGCGCGTCGGTGCCGCTCGCGGCTGCGCGTTTCGACGGCCTGCCGCCCGTCCTCGCGATCGGCGCCGAACACGATCCGCTGCGCGACGATGCGCGCGTGTACGTCGAACGGATTCGCGCGGCCGGCGGTGCCGCGCACTACTGGATGGGAGAGGGGCTGGTGCACGGCTGCTGGCGCGCGCTCGGAACGAGCCCGCAGGCGGCGCGGATGCACCGGACGGTCGGCGGGTTTCTGCTCGCACCACACGCGTAGCGGGCGTTTCCGGGAGGCAACGATGCAGGCAGCGCAACACCGTATCGAGGACTGGCGGACGTTTTCGGTCGACGCGACCATTGCAGCGGTCGCGATTGGCGACTCAGCGGTGGACGTCGAGTGGAGCGACACGCGACGATCGCCGTTTCATTTCGACTGGCTGCGCGACAACTGCGCGTGCTCCGCATGCGTGCATGCCGTCACGCGTGAACAGGTGTTCGAGATCGCCGACGCGCGCGAGGATCTCGCCGCGCGCGCGGTGCACGTCGAAGCCGACGGCGCGCTGCATGTCGAGTGGAACGACGGACATCGCAGCGCGTGGTCGCCGGGATGGTTGCGCGCGCATGCGTACGACGACGCGTCGCGCGCCGAGCGCCAGGCCGCGCACGGGCGGCACGTGTGGGCCGGCGACGATGCGACGGCCATCGGCGTGTTCGCGTGGCGCGACGTGATGGAGGACGACGGCGCATTGCTCGCATGGCTCGCCGCGTTGCAGCGCACCGGGCTGACGCTTGTCGAAGGCGTGCCGGCCGAGCGCGGCCGCGTCGACGAGATCGCGCGCCGCATCGGCCTGATCCGCGAGAGCAATTTCGGTGTGCTGTTCGACGTCGAATCGAAGCCGCGCCCGGACAGCAATGCGTATACGTCGCTGAACCTGCCGCCGCATACCGATCTGCCGACCCGCGAGCTGCAGCCGGGCGTCCAGTTCCTGCATTGCCTGGCGAACGATGCGACCGGCGGCGACAGCGTGTTCCTCGACGGCTTCGCGCTGGCGGATGCGCTGCGGCGCGAGCATCCGGCCGATTTCGAGCAACTCGCGTCGACGCCGTTCGAGTTCTGGAACAAGAGTGCGAACAGCGACTATCGCTGCTCGGCGCCGGTGATCGGGCTCGATGCGCGCGGCAACGTGACCGAGGTGCGCGTCGCGAACTTCCTGCGCGGGCCGCTCGATGCGCCGGCCGGCTCGGTCGCGGCCGTCTATCGCGCGTACCGGCGGTTCCTCGCGCTTGCGCGCGAGCCGCGCTTTCGCGTGCAGCGCCGGCTGCGGGCGGGCGACATGTGGGCGTTCGACAACCGGCGCGTGCTGCATGCGCGCACCGAGTTCGATCCGTCGACCGGCCGCCGGCATCTGCAGGGTTGCTACGTCGATCGCGACGAATTGCTGTCGCGGTGGCGCGTGCTGTCGCGTTCGGCGCCCGCCGCGGCTGCACCGCACTGACGGGTACGTGCGGCTTCATCCTGCCTGCACACCTGCCGCGCAGGATGAAAAAGCGCCCGGACGCGAGGCGCCCGGGCGAAGCCACCCGCTGCCGGGCGGCGGAGGTATGCGTTTCATAAAAAAGGACGAGCCCCGCAAGGGGGGCTCGTCCTGATGTTTCTTCATCGCGCTGTGCGCGGCGCCCGTCGGGGGCGCATCGGCTTACTGGCCGAAGAAGATCGAGTCGCGAGCGTTCGACGACGTTGCGGCCGGGGCGCCCGAGTGGACGGCCGGAGCCGGTTGCGCGCCGTAGCCGCTGGTGTCGGCACCATGAACACGCGCTTCGGCGCTCTGGATGTCGTTCGGGTAGTACGGGCTCGACAGGCCCGGCTTGTAGCCGGCTTGTTCGAGCTGAACCAGTTCGTTCTTCACTTGCGCGCGGGTCACGGTGCTTTGGGCGAATGCGCCGAACGAAGCGGACAGGGCGGCAGCGGCAACGACTGCGGAAACGAGCGATTTCATGATGACCTCCGGTGTTTTATTGAGTTCGCTCTTGACACCATGTCTTAAGCGATTGATCGAATCTTAGTCATCGGAAGGTTCAGGGTAAACGCTGATTTTGACGATAGATTGTTTCCTGGGCAGTAACAGTGGCGCGCCGGCTCAGGCTTTCAACGGGCTTTCTTATCGGTTGGTGCAACAAGTATGAAGAATGTTGCGGAGGCCGACTCGCCTTTCACCGCGCCTCGGCCGCCGTGTCGAACGGCCGGCCCGGCGAACGTCCGGCCGGCGCGCCCGAGCTGAGGAAGCGCACGCCCGTCGCGGCTTCCGAGGCCTCCCACAGCAACGCCGCCGATCCCGCGTCGCGGGCCGCGCGTGGCACGCTCGCGGGCGCCGGCAGCCCGCGCGACTCGAACCAGCCGGACGGCCCGATATACGCGCCGCCCGCGAGATCGGGCGCGGTCGCCGCATGAATCGCGGGCAGCGCCCCCTGGTCGGCCGGCTGCGCGAGATAACGGTTCGCGGCCCGCATCAGCGCGGCGCGCGCGGGCGAGCTGTCCATCGCCGGGCCCGCGAACTGCAGGTTGGTTGCCGCGTAGCCCGGGTGCGCGGCCACGCTGATCCCGGCGAACGCCGCGCGCTCGAAACGGCGCTGAAGTTCGATCGCGAACACAAGGTTCGCGAGCTTGCTGTCGCAATAGGCGAGATAACGGTTGTAGCGGCGCTCGGCGCGCAGGTCGTCGACGCGGATCCGGCCGCCGCGGTTGAGGCCGCTCGACATCGTCACGACCCGCGGCCGGCGCGCGGCGCGCAGCGCGGGCAGCAGATGGCCGGTCAGCGCGAAATGGCCGAGGTGGTTGGTGCCGAACTGCATCTCGAAGCCGTCGCGCGTATGGCGCAGCGGCAGGAACATCACGCCGGCGTTGTTGCAGAGGGTATCGACGCGGCCATGGCGTTCGGCCACATCGGCCGCGAAGCGTGCGATCGAGGCGAGATCGGCGAGGTCGAGCGCGTCGACTTCGACGCGGGCATCGGGATGGAGCCGTCGGATCGCATCGGCGGCCTGCGCGGCGCGGGCTGCGTCGCGGCAGCCCATCACGACGGTCGCGCCTTTCGCGGCCAGTGTTTCCGCGAGTTGCCAGCCGAGCCCGCTGTTGGCACCGGTCACGACCGCGACCTTGCCGCCCTGCGCCGGGACGTGGCGCGCGCTCCATGCATGCATGTCTGCCTCCATCGGCGCGACCGGGTGGCCGCGGCACATAATCGTTACATCGAGTGGTGTAACGATAGTGCGCGTGGTCGTGGCAGACAAGCAGGGGAATTAGACCGGCGCTTCTAGGGCTTGCGCATCGTCGTGCGGCACCGCGTGCGGCGATGCGCGGCCGGCAGGATTTACCTGCCGCCGGCCAGCGCGAGCACTTCGGCGGCGGAGATCATCGCGGCCGCGTTCGCGGGCGCCGGGCGTTCGGCCGGGCGGAAGACTTCGTCGCCGCGCTGGATGACCTGGCGCGACAGCGCGCACGTGCCGGTGCGTTGCGCGAAGCGGCGGCGCCAGCGCTGTTCACCGTAGTGACAGCGGCCGGGCTCGACCCAGCGGACGACGAGCAGCGTATCGGAACGTTCGAGGATTTCGACGTGGACGTCGGCGGGATCGAGCACAGGCAGGGATTTGGAGGCCTTCATTTTGCCGTTTCCTAAAGCTCGTGCGGTTCGTCCGTGGCAGTGGATGTCACTACCCGATGGCGAATCCGTAGCGGTTTCCATGAGTGGTGCGCTAAATGTAAGCGTCTGTGACCGGAAAAAACATCCTGTCTGGCTCAAATTACCTTTTGCCGATTTAGAAACAATCCACGCTTATTTTCTTGGGAAAACCACAGACAAAAACGCCCCGGACATGAAGTCCGGGGCGGGAAATCGGCCTGCGCGCCGTGTCTGCTCGCCCAGTCACGGAGCCCATCGCCGGGGGACGGAGGTGCCCGCAGGGATCGAACGCGGGCGGGGTGGCGATGGACCGGTAGCGCAGTCCGGTACGTCATGATGGCGCGCGCATCCCGTTGAGACCCTGACGCGAACATGACTTTTTCGCCAGTTTGGCGCGGCGCCGCGCCGGGCATGCGTGAACAAACGGCTGGATGGCCCGCCGGTATTGGGAGTGCGCGGATCCCGGGACGGGCTCCCGCGTGTCATCGAATGCGGGGTGCTTGCTCGACCGCCCGATTTCCACGCCCGGGTAAATACTGAATCCCGATTTCGTGACAAACGCGAAGTCGACTCCTATGATTGGTTGGACCTTTAGTCCTTTGTGCCAATCGGCCGACGGGTGGCCGGTTTTTTTCGGGAGAGTCGCTCATGAGATTGCAGGGCAAACGCGCGCTGGTGACGGCGGCCGGGCAGGGTATCGGCCGCGCGACCGCGCTGCGGTTCGCGAGCGAGGGCGCCGACGTGCTGGCGACCGACATCAACGAAGCCGCGCTCGTGCGGCTCGAGGCCGACGCCGAACGCGCGGGCAGCCGGCTGGCCACGCGGCGGCTCGACGTCACCGATGCGCAGGACGTCGCGGCGCTTGCCGCGAACGAGCGCGCGTTCGACGTGCTGTTCAACTGCGCGGGCTATGTTCACCACGGCTCGATCCTCGACTGCGACGACGACGCATGGGCGTTCTCGCTGAACCTGAACGTCACGTCGATGTACCGGCTGATTCGCGCGCTGCTGCCCGCGATGCTCGAAGCGGGCGGCGCGTCGATCATCAACATGGCGTCGGCCGCGTCGAGCGTGAAGGGCGTGCCGAACCGCTTCGTCTACGGCACGACCAAGGCGGCCGTGATTGGCCTGACCAAGGCGGTGGCCGCCGATTTCGTCGAACGCGGCATCCGCTGCAACGCGATCTGCCCGGGCACGATCGAATCGCCGTCGCTGGAGCAGCGGATCGCCGACCAGGCGCGCATGCGCGACGTGTCGGCCGATGAGGTGCGCCAGGCGTTCGTCGCGCGCCAGCCGATCGGCCGCATCGGCACCGCGGACGAAGTGGCCGCGCTCGCGCTGTATCTCGCGTCCGACGAAGCGTCGTTCACGACCGGCGCGATCCACCTGATCGACGGCGGCTGGTCGAACTGACCGCGCCTTTCCCCGCTACTTTCCATTTCCGTTCAAGACGATATGAAACTGCTGAGATTTGGCGACAAGCACCATGAAAAACCGGGCTTGCTCGATGCACAAGGCCACATCCGCGACCTGTCGGGCGTGATCGACGATCTCGCCGGCGATGCGCTGGCGCCGGCCTCGCTCGCGCGGTTGCGCGACATTCCGCCGTCGTCGCTGCCACGGGTCGAAGGCACGCCGCGGCTCGGCGCGTGCGTCGGCCGCGTCGGCAAGTTCATCTGCATCGGGCTCAACTATTCCGACCACGCGGCCGAATCGGGGATGGAAGTGCCGAAGGAGCCCGTCGTGTTCGGCAAGTGGACGAGCGCGATCTCGGGGCCGAACGACGACGTCGAGATTCCGCGCGGCTCGGAGAAGACCGACTGGGAGGTCGAACTCGGCGTGGTGATCGGCCAGGGCGGTCGTTATATCGCGGAAGCCGACGCGCTGTCGCACGTGGCGGGCTACTGCGTCGTGAACGACGTGTCGGAGCGTGAATTCCAGCTCGAACGCGGCGGCACGTGGGACAAGGGCAAGGGCAACGACACGTTCGGGCCGCTCGGCCCGTGGCTCGTGACGGCCGACGAAGTGCCCGATCCGCATGCGCTGCGGCTGTGGCTCGACGTCGACGGCCATCGCTACCAGAACGGCACGACCGCGACGATGGTGTTCCGCGTGCCGCACCTGATCAGCTACCTGAGCCGCTTCATGAGCCTGCAGCCGGGCGACGTGATCTCGACCGGCACGCCGCCGGGTGTCGGCCTCGGGCAGAAGCCGCCCGTCTATCTGCGCGCCGGGCAGGTGATCACGCTCGGTATCGACGGGCTCGGCGAGCAACGCCAGCGCACCGTGCAGGCCTGATTCCCTTTCGCGGACGATTCGTCATGCCTATCATTCGATCGATGCGCGTCCTCGACGTGCGCTTCCCGACCTCGCGCCAGCTCGACGGCTCCGATGCGATGAACCCGGACCCCGATTATTCGGCCGCATACGTCGTGCTCGAAACCGACCGCGACGGGCTCGAAGGTCACGGCCTCACGTTCACCATCGGGCGCGGCAACGAGATCTGCTGCGCGGCGATCGACGCGATGCGTCACCTCGTCGTCGGCCTCGACCTCGACTGGATTCGCGCGGACATGGGCCGCTTCTGGCGGCACGTCACGTCGGACAGCCAGTTGCGCTGGATCGGCCCCGACAAGGGGGCGATTCATCTGGCGACGGGGGCCGTCGTCAACGCGGTGTGGGATCTGTGGGCGAAAGCCGAACGCAAGCCGCTATGGCGGCTCGTTGCCGACCTGAGCCCCGAGGAACTGGTGCGCGCGATCGACTTCCGCTACCTGACGGACTGCCTGAAGCCGGACGAAGCGCTCGACCTGCTGCGCGGGCAGGCGCCGGGCAAGGCCGAACGGATCGCGATTCTCGAGCGCGACGGCTACCCGTGCTACACGACGTCGGCCGGCTGGCTCGGCTACAGCGACGACAAGTTGCGGCGGCTGTGCCGCGAAGCCGTCGAAGCCGGGTTCGACCACGTGAAGCTGAAAGTCGGCGCGAACCTGGAAGACGATATCCGCCGCGTGACGATCGCGCGCGAAGTGATCGGCCCGGACCGCAAGCTGATGATCGACGCGAACCAGGTGTGGGAAGTGGACGAGGCGATCGACTGGGTGCGCGAGCTGGCGTTCGCGCGGCCGTGGTTCATCGAGGAGCCGACGAGCCCCGACGATGTCGAAGGGCATCGCACGATCCGCGAAGCGATTGCGCCCGTGCAGGTCGCGACCGGCGAGATGTGCCAGAACCGCGTCCTGTTCAAGCAGTTCATCGCGCGCGGCGCGATCGACGTCGTGCAGATCGATGCGTGCCGGCTCGGCGGTGTGAACGAAATTCTCGCGGTGATGCTGATGGCCGCGAAGTACGGGCTGCCCGTCTGCCCGCATGCAGGCGGCGTCGGGTTGTGCGAATACGTGCAGCATCTGTCGATGATCGACTACGTGTGCATTTCCGGCACGAAGGAAGGGCGCGTGACGGAGTACGTCGATCACCTGCACGAGCATTTCGTCGAACCGTGCATCGTGCGCGGCGCGGCCTACATGCCGCCGACGGCACCCGGTTTCTCGATCGAGATGAAGCCCGAATCGCTGGAGCAATACCGGTTCCGGGGCTGACACGCGTTGAGCGTGCCGACAACATGAACGACGGAGACGCGAAGTGGATCTGAATCTGCAACACAAGGTCGTGATCGTGACCGGCGGCGCGTCGGGCATCGGTGCCGCGATCTCGACGCGGCTTGCCGAAGAAGGCGCGATCCCGGTGGTGTTCGCGCGCCACGCGCCCGACGATGCGTTCTGGCGCGCACTCGTGCAGAAGCAGCCGCAGGCCGCGTGCATGTCGGTCGAGTTGCAGGACGACGCACAGTGCCGCGACGCGGTTGCGCAGACCGTCGCGCGCTTCGGTCGTCTCGACGGCCTCGTCAACAACGCGGGCGTCAACGACGGCGTCGGGCTCGATGCCGGTCGCGATGCGTTCGTCGCGTCGCTCGAGCGCAACCTGATCCACTACTACGTGATGGCGCACTACTGCGTGCCGTACCTGAAGGCGACGCGCGGCGCGATCGTCAACCTCTCGTCGAAGACGGCCGTGACCGGCCAGGGCAACACGAGCGGCTATTGCGCGTCGAAGGGCGCGCAACTCGCGCTGACACGCGAATGGGCCGTCGCGTTGCGCGACGAAGGCGTGCGCGTGAACGCGGTGATTCCGGCCGAGGTGATGACGCCGCTTTACCGCAACTGGCTCGCCGGTTTCGACGATCCCGACGCGAAGCTGGCGGGCATCGCGGGCAAGGTGCCGCTCGGCAAACGCTTCACGACGGCCGACGAGATTGCCGACACGGCTGTATTCCTGCTGTCGGCACGCGCATCGCACACGACGGGCCAGTGGCTGTTCGTCGACGGCGGTTATACGCATCTCGACCGTGCGATCAGCTGAGGGCAGCGCTCCATGCAATCCGACCCGAACCTGACTGCCGCGCCGCCGCTGATCGCATTGACCGGCATCGGCAAGCGCTTCCCGGGCGTGCAGGCGCTCGACGATTGCCGTTTCGACCTGCGTGCCGGCGAAGTGCATGCGCTGATGGGCGAGAACGGCGCCGGCAAGTCGACGCTGATGAAGATCCTCGCGGGCGTGTACCAGCGCGACGACGGCGAGATCCGGATGGACGGCCATGCGGTGGAGATCGCCGATCCGCGCGCCGCGCAGGCGCTCGGGATCGGCATCATCCATCAGGAACTGAACCTGATGAACCACCTGAGCGTCGCGCAGAACATCTTCATCGGCCGCGAGCCGCGCGGCCGCTTCGGCGTGTTCGTCGACGAAGACACGCTGAATCGCGATGCCGCCGCGATCTTCCAGCGGATGCGGCTCGATCTCGACCCGCGCACGCCGGTCGGCCGGCTGACGGTTGCGAAGCAGCAGATGGTCGAGATCGCGAAGGCGCTGTCGTTCGACTCGCGCGTGCTGATCATGGACGAGCCGACCGCCGCGCTCAACAACGCGGAGATCGCCGAGCTGTTTCGCATCATCCGCGACCTGCGCGCGAACGGTGTCGGCATCGTCTATATCTCGCACAAGATGGACGAGCTGCGCCAGATCGCCGATCGCGTGACCGTGATGCGCGACGGCAAGTACGTCGCGACCGTGCCGATGGCGGATACGTCGATGGACGCGATCATCGCGATGATGGTCGGCCGCCAGCTCGCGACGGAATTCCGCACGCCGCCCGATACGTCCGCGAACGACGTCGCGCTCGAAGTGCGCGGGCTGTCGCGCGGCCGCGCGATCCGCGACGTCGGCTTCACGCTGCGGCGCGGCGAGATCCTCGGCTTCGCGGGGCTGATGGGCGCGGGCCGCACCGAAGTCGCGCGCGCGGTGTTCGGCGCCGACCCGATCGACGCCGGCGAGATCCGCGTGCACGGCAAGACCGTGACGATCCGCACGCCGGCTGATGCGGTGAAGCACGGCATCGGCTATCTGTCCGAGGATCGCAAGCACTTCGGGCTCGCGGTCGGGATGGACGTGCAGAACAACATCGCCATGTCGAGCATGCGTCGTTTCGTGCGCCGTGGCGTGTTTCTCGACGCGCGCGCGATGCGCGACACCGCACACGCGTATGTGCGGCAGCTCGCGATCCGCACGCCGTCGGTCGCGCAGCCCGCGCGCCTTTTGTCGGGCGGCAACCAGCAGAAAATCGTGATCGCGAAGTGGCTGCTGCGCGACTGCGACATCCTGTTCTTCGACGAGCCGACGCGCGGCATCGACGTCGGCGCGAAGAGCGAGATCTACAAGCTGCTCGACGCGCTGGCCGCCGACGGCAAGGCGATCGTGATGATCTCGTCGGAACTGCCCGAGGTGCTGCGCATGAGCCACCGGATTCTCGTAATGTGCGAGGGGCGCGTGACCGGCGAGCTGCGCGCGGCCGACGCCACGCAGGAAAAGATCATGCAGCTCGCGACGCAGCGCGAGTCGACCGTGTTGTCCTGATTCAGACGCCGATCCATACGCCTATCCGATCATGTCCAACGATACGCATCCCGTTCCGCCCCTTGCGTCCGCCGATACGCCTGCCGGCGCATCGAGCCTGAAGTCGCGCTTCTTCAACCCCGCCGCGCGCCAGAAGCTGCTCGCGCTCGCGAGCCTCGTGCTGCTGATCGTGTTCTTCAGCTTCGCGTCGCCGAACTTCCTCGAAGTCGACAACCTCGTCACGATCCTGCAGGCCACCGCCGTGAACGGCGTGCTGGCGGTCGCGTGCACCTACGTGATCATCACGTCGGGCATCGACCTGTCGGTCGGCACGCTGATGACGTTCTGCGCGGTGATGGCCGGCGTCGTGCTGACGAAGTGGGGCATGCCGCTGCCGCTCGGGATCCTGGCGGCGCTGTTTTTCGGCGCGCTGTCGGGTTGCGTATCGGGCTTCGTGATCGCGAAGATGAAGGTGCCGCCGTTCATCGCGACGCTCGGCATGATGATGCTGCTCAAGGGGCTGTCGCTGGTGATTTCGGGCACGCGGCCGATCTACTTCAACGACACGCCGGGCTTCACGTCGATCGCGCAGGATTCGCTGATCGGCAACCTGATTCCGGCGCTGCCGATCCCGAATGCGGTGCTGATCCTGTTCCTCGTCGCGATCGGCGCATCGATCGTGCTGAACCGCACGATCTTCGGCCGTTACACGTTCGCGCTCGGCAGCAACGAGGAGGCGTTGCGGCTGTCCGGCGTGAACGTCGATGCGTGGAAGATCGCCGTCTACACGTTCAGCGGCGCGGTGTGCGGGATCGCCGGGCTGCTGATCGCGTCGCGGCTGAACTCCGCGCAGCCGGCGCTCGGGCAGGGTTACGAGCTCGATGCGATCGCGGCCGTCGTGATCGGCGGCACGTCGCTGTCGGGCGGCGCGGGCAGCATCGTCGGCACCATCATCGGCGCGTTCATCATGAGCGTGCTGACCAACGGCCTGCGCATCATGTCGGTCGCGCAGGAATGGCAGACGGTCGTGACGGGCGTGATCATCATCCTGGCCGTCTACGTCGACATCCTGCGCCGGCGGCGCCGCTGACACACGTATGCACGCAGGCATGTGCTTCACCGCCGGTTCCGGCCGGCGTTCCAGTCGTTCCAGTCGATACGAAAAAAGGAGACGCGAAGTGATCAGGAGCAAGGTGTTGAACGCGATCGTCGGGCTGACGTTCGCCGTCGGCGTCACGGCCGGTGCGCACGCGCAGGAAGCCTACATCCCGCTGATCTCGAAGGGCTTCCAGCATCAGTTCTGGCAGGCCGTGAAATCGGGCGCGACGCAGGCCGCGAAGGACTACAAGGTGAAGGTGACGTTCGAAGGGCCCGAAACCGAGGCGATGGTCGACAAGCAGATCGACATGCTGTCGGCCGCGATCGCGAAGAAGCCGGCCGCGCTCGGCTTCGCGGCACTCGACAGCAAGGCCGCGCTGCCGCTCCTGAAGAAGGCGCAGGCCGAGAAGATTCCGGTGATCGCATTCGACTCGGGCGTCGACAGCGACATCCCGGTGACGACCGCCGCGACCAACAACAAGGCCGCCGCCGCGCTGGCCGCCGACAAGCTCGCCGCGCTGATCGGCGACGAGGGCGAAGTGGCCGTGGTCGCGCACGACCAGACGAGCCGCACCGGCATCGACCGCCGCGACGGTTTTCTCGAGCGGATGAAAGCGGCGCACCCGAAGGTGCAGGTCGTGACCGTGCAGTACGGCGAAGGCGACCAGCTGAAGTCGACCGAGGTGACGAAGTCGATCCTGCAGGGGTACCCGAAGCTCAAGGGGCTGTTCGGCACCAACGAAGGCTCGGCGATCGGCGTGGTCAACGGCGTGCGTGAAATGAAGCGCAAGGTCGTGATCGTCGGCTACGATTCGGGCAAGCAGCAGAAGGACGCGATCCGCAGCGGGCTGATGGCCGGCGCGATCACGCAGAACCCGATCGGGATCGGCTACAAGACGGTCGAGGCGGCCGTGAAGGCGATCAAGGGCGAGAAGCTGCCGAAGGTCATCGATACCGGTTTCTACTGGTACGACAAGACCAATATCGACGATCCGAAGATCGCGGCGGTGCTGTACGACTGAACGCCGTGCCACGGCGCCGCCGCGCGCGGCGCATAGCGTGTGCGGCGGCGCGGGCGGGCGGAGCAGAACACGAGGACACCATGGGCGCAGTGCGTATCGATTCCCATCAGCACTTCTGGCGTTATCGCGCGGCCGACTATCCGTGGATCGGCCCAGGCATGGAGGTGCTCGCGCGCGACTACCTGCCCGACGCGTTGCGGGCGCTGATGCATGCGCAGGCGCTCGGCGCATCGATCGCGGTGCAGGCGCGCGCCGGGCGCGACGAGACCGCGTTCCTGCTCGATCTCGCCCGCGACGACGCGCACATCGCGGCGGTGGTCGGCTGGGAGGATCTCGCCGCGCCGCAGCTTGCCGAGCGCGTCGCCGAATGGCGCAGCCCGAAGCTGCGCGGCTTCCGGCACCAGGTGCAGGACGAAGCCGACGCCGGCGCATTCGTCGCCGATCCCGGCTTCAACCGCGGCATCGCGTGGCTGCAGGCGAACGGTTACGTGTACGACGTGCTCGTGTTCGAGCGCCAGTTGCCGGACGTGCAGGCGTTCTGCGCACGGCACGACGCGCACTGGCTCGTGCTCGATCACGCCGGCAAGCCCGCGCTGGCCGAATTCGAGCGCGACGAATCGGCGCTCGCGCGCTGGCGCGCCGCGTTGCGCGAGCTGGGCGCGCTGCCGCACGTCGCGTGCAAGCTGTCGGGGCTCGTGACGGAAGCGGACTGGAAGCGCGGCCTGCGCGGGAAGGACGTCCGGCATATCGAGCAGTGCCTCGACGCGGCGCTCGACGCGTTCGGCCCGCAGCGGCTGATGTTCGGTTCGGACTGGCCGGTGTGCCTGCTGGCCGCGTCGTATGACGAAGTCGCATCGATCGTCGAGCGCTGGGCCGAATCGCGGCTGTCGGCGGCCGAGCGCAGCGCGCTGTGGGGCGGGACGGCGGCGCGTTGTTACGCGGTGCCGGGCGACGCGAAGCGCGGCATATAGAATAGGCGCGAACGACCCGTGCGCTTCGCCGGGCCGTCCGAAATGCAACCGATCACCAGCATCAACGTATGTCCATCCAGCCGATCCAGAACCGCCGCCTGTACCAGCAGATCGCCGACAAGCTCAGTGCGATGATCGAGTCCGGCGATTTTCCGCCGGGCAGCTACCTGCCGCCCGAGCGCGAACTGGCCGAACAGTTCGGCGTGTCGCGCACGTCCGTGCGTGAAGCGCTGATCGCGCTCGAAGTGAGCGGGCTCGTCAGCGTGCGCGTCGGCGACGGCGTGAAGGTGCGCCACCCCGAAACGGCCGCCGCACCCGAACCCGCGCCCGACCTGGCAGCGAAGGCCGCGCCGTTCACGGTCATCGAGATCGATCCCGAACTCGGCATCGCACTCGATCTCGATACCGAAATCCCGCCGTTCGCGCTGTTGCAGGCGCGCCGGCTGATCGAGCCGGAAGCCGCGTCACTTGCCGCGAAGCACGGCTCCGACGAGCAGATCGAAGGCATCCACGAGGCGTTCCTGCGCAACCAGGAAGACAACCGCAGCGGTTCGCTCACGCATCCGGGCGACCGGCTGTTTCATATCCGCATCGCGGAAGCGAGCGACAACGCCGCGTATGCGCTGATGATCAAGCAGTTGCTCGCGCACAAGTACGACCTGATGTTCCAGCGGCTGCAGTCGCTGTACATGCCGAACGACATGCCGCACCGATCGGAACTGGAGCACCGCGCGATCCTCGATGCGATCCGCGCGCGCGACCCGGACGCCGCGCGCCGCGCGATGGCCGAGCACCTCGACGAAGTGATCCGCATCTTCGGGCGCGCGCTCGACTGAGCGCGCGTCGATGCGCTGCGCGGTCAGAAGCGATCCGCGCGATACGGCGCCGGATCGGTGAACGGCGCTTCGCCCGTCATCATCTCGGCCAGCAGGCGGCCCGTGACGGGGCCGAGCGTCAGCCCGTGATGGTTGTGCCCGAACGCGAACCACAGCCCGCGATGCGCGGGCGCGGGGCCGATCACCGGGCGCATGTCGGGCGTGCACGGCCGGAAGCCGAGCCACGGTTGCGGGTCGAGCCGCTCGCCGAAACCGAACACGGGGCGCGCGACGCGTTCCGCCCGTTCGAGCTGCACGCCGGTCGGCGGCACGCGGCGGCGCGCGATCTCGACGCCGGTCGTCAGCCGCAGCCCGCGCTTCATCGGTGCAATCACGTAGCCGTATTCGCGATCGACGATCGGCGCCGACGGCACGCCGCGCGCGGACGGCGCGTAATGCATGTGATAGCCGCGCTTCTCGCGCAGCGGGATCTTGTAGCCGAACTTGCCGAACACCGTCTCGGACCACGGGCCGAGCGCGACGACGACAGCCGGCGCGGCGGCCGTGCCGTCCTGCGTGTTCACTTGCCAGCCGGGCGAGAGTGCGTCGAGGCTCGCGGCGTCGCCGGTCAGCAGCGTGCCGCCGCCTTGCACGAACAGATGCGCATACGCTTTGACGAGCGCGGCCGGATCGACGACGCTTTTCGGATCGAGCCAGTGCAACGCGCCGCAGAAACCGGGGGCGAGGCTCGGTTCGTGCGCGAGCAGCGCGGCGGCATCGAGCGGCGTGATGCCGAGCCCGTGGCGGCGCGCGGTAAGGCCGGCCTCGGCCACGCCGCGTTCGAATGCGGCGGGCGTGCGGAACGCTTCCAGCCAGCCGTTCGCGCGGATCAGTTCGCCGGCACCGGCCCGTGCGATCAGCGCGTCGTGCTCGACGATGCAGCGTTCGATCAGCGGCAGCATGTCGCGTGAAGCTGCCGCGTGGCGCAGCGGCGCCGATTCCCACCAGAAACGCGCGAGCCACGGCGCGAACGCGGGCAGCGACGCGCTGTGCCAGTAGAGATCGGTCGAGCGGTTCAGCGCGTAGCGCATCAGCGTGAACGGGCTGCGCGGGAACGGATACGGCTCGACCGACGAGCGCTCGATCAGCCCCGCGTTGCCGAAGCTCGTGCCTTCGCCGGGCGCGCCGCGATCGACGAGGGCGACCTTGCGTCCGCGATCCTGCAGGTGCAGTGCGACGGAGACGCCGACGATGCCGGCGCCGAGAACGATGACGTCGAAGTCCATGGGTGGTGGTGAGTGACGGTTAGCCGGGCGAGCGCGAGATCGTGGCGGTTGTTTCGCCCGAACGGGAATTCGTTCGAACTGCAAGCATACTCGCGACGGCGCGGCGCGGCGCGGGGCGTGTTGCGGGCTGCGAGTTGTCGGCCGCTCGCGCGTCAGATCTCGATTCCGTGTTCCAGGAGCCGGGTGCGCAGCTCCTCGCGATGATCGCGTGCAACCGTCGCCAGCAGGCGTGTTGCTTGCGGCGTGTCGAGCATCGCGCGCTGCGCCGCGCCGGGGCGCGTCCACATCGAGACGGGATTGCGCAGCCACGTTTGCAGGTCGCGCGCCAGCGCGTCGTCCGGATCGTCCGGTTGCTCATTGCGCGCGGCAATCAGCACGATGCACACGAGACTGTCCCACTGATCCCGTGAGCAGATCGCACGTGCGGCATGGCGATCGCCGTATCGCTCGAGCACCTGTTCGATTTGCGCGAGCGAGACGAATGCACCTTGCTCGCACAGGCGCACCGCGGTTTTGCGAATCCTGCGGGCGGGGTCCAGCAGTGCGCGCGCGGCCACCTCGTCCCGGATCGATGGCGACAGCCGAGCCAGCAGCACGAGTGCGTGCGCACGAACCGGGCTGCGCGCATCCGTCGAGAACCGCTCCATCGTCGCTATCGCGGCGGGCGCGCGCAGTTCGGCGAGCAACGACAGCGCCGCCCGAACCCGGGTACCGGACAACGTGCCCGTATCGAGCAGCGCAACGCAGCGGTCCGCGACATTCCGGCCGAGTTCGGTGAGCAACCGGGCCGCCGCGGCGCGCAAGCTGCTTTGCGAATCGAGCGTTGACCGCCACAGGAATGCCTCGGTGCCGTCGTCGATGCCTTGGTCGATCATGTAAGCGAGTGCGGCGCGGCGAACCGGGCCGAACGGGGAGTCGGCCGCGAGATCGATGCAGCGCATGCGGTCGCTTGCCGGCACGTCGTCGAGCATCGCCACCGCCCGTCGGGCGAGCACGATGTCGCCGGAGGTCAGGCCGTGCGTGACCAGTTCGGCAGCCGGCAGGATCCGGTGATCGAATGCCACGAGGCAAGCGATGCGCCGGAGCTGGAAGTCCGGGGCGTGCATCGCGTCGACGATCGTATCGACGCCGCCTGTCTGCACCAGCCGCTGTTCGAATGCGTGCAGCCATGGACCGTGATCTTCGCGCGTGGCCGACGTGAGCTGGCGCAACGACGGAAGCAGTGCGGCGAAGGACCTGGGCGGCACGGTCGCGAGCAGTGTGACGAGTGCGTTCGTCGCGGCGCGCCGCACTTCGGGCACCCAGTCGTTGATGCGTGCGGCAATCGGTTCGAGCAGCGCGCTGTCGCCAAGCTCGACCGCGCGGGCGATCGCCGCTTCGCGAACATAGCCCGAGTAATGACCGATCGCCTGCGTGAGCAGCGCAACGTCGCGGCTCGCGGCGATCTTCTGCAGCGCGTCGGCGAGCGGCATCGCCTGGCCTTGCTGCAAGTAGACCGTGTGCGAGGGCGCCGTGGACGGTGGCCGCGCGCCGAAAATCCTGGCGATGAGGTTCATTGGAATCAGCGAGGTGAGATGACGTGCAGTTTCGTCGGAGGAATCGACGGTGCCGGCCATTCTACGTCAGTGGCTTTCTCGGCAGCGGGCCGTCACCGGATGCGACGGCCCGCGTTCGAGGGAATGCCCGGCCGCGTGCGTCGCGTGCTCGCTACGCCATTGCGAACGGCGCATCGCAAGACATCCCGTTGCGGCCGGTCCGTTCGTACCGAGGCAATCCACAATGCAACCGGTGCGCCAATCCGCCGATCAATGCTGCGGCGCCGACGCTGAATCGAAGACGATGTTCGCAGTCACGCGCAGCGTCGCGAGCAAGCCGCATTCAGCGTGCTTGCCCCGCTTCCCAGCGGGTGTTTCCCACTGGTGGATCACGCGGATTTTTACCTAAGATGAAGCAATCGTGCGCGTGATACGGTGCCTGCTCGCGCACGGAGGGAGGCGGGAGGCAGCGCCGGAGCGACGCCAGCGGATGTTGCCATCATGGATGCGAAAGTGTGCGCGGCGGCTGCCGGTTTTGCGACGGCAACGACGCCAACGTGCGCGGCGGCGATCGCCGCGCGGAAGACGGGCCGGCCCGGCCGTACCGCTTCCCTGCGCCACGCACTTCTCGCAATCGTTTGCGTTCTGGGGGCGGCGCCGGCCGTGCTCGCGGGGGTTCCCGCCGACGCGGACAGTCTGCCCGACACCATGCACATCGCCGCCGCCGCAAGCCCTGCCGATTCCGCGGCGACACCCGATCACGTCGTTTTGTCACACGACTCCGCCGTGCGTCAGGTCGTGCTCGGCATCGTCAGCTTCACGCGCTGGCCGACCATGCCCGTTCGTCTGCACCTGTGCGTCACCGGCCGCCCCGACTACGCGCGCGGCCTGACCGATACGCTGCAGGCCGGCTCGACGCTGCTCGACGTGCAGCACGTCCGCTTCGACGATCCGTCGCTCGGCATCGCGTGCGACGTCGTGTATCTCGGCACCTTGAACAACGACGAGAGAACGCGCGTCAGAAGCGCGCTGGCCGGCCATCCGGTCCTGACGATCGCGGAGCACGATCCGTCCTGCACCGCGGGCGGCATGTTCTGTCTCAATGTCGACGGCGATCGCGTGTCGTTCGACATCAATCTCGATGCGGTGGCGCGCAGCGGCGTGCGCGTGCATCCGAACGTGCTGAATCTCGCACGACGGCCGGGGGCGCCATGATGCGGCCCTTGCTCCACCTGCCCCCTTCGCGCATGCCGCGCCCCACGCTGCAAAGCGTGCTGCGCCGCGCGCACCTGCGCCTCGCGTTCGTCGCCGTCGCGATGGCGGCCGTGTCGTTGATCGTCGTCGCCGTGATCGCGTTGCGTGCGTATGCCGGCAACAACCTGAACCTGCTGGCCCGCTCGCTCGGTTATACGGTCGAGGCGGCGCTCGTGTTCGGCGATCGCGTCGCGGCGAACGAGGCGATCGGGATGATCGCGAGCGAGGAAGACGTCGCGCAGGTCGTCGTCATCGACAGCAACGGCCAGCCGTTCGCGACGTGGCAGTTGCCGGCCGGCAACGGGATCGCGCGGCTCGAACGCATCGTGGCCGACGTCGCGCTGCCCGGGCCCGTCGCGGTGCCGGTCGTGCATGACGGCATCGTCGTCGGGCAGGTCGTCGTGCGCGGCCGCGGGCACCAGTTCTTCGGCTTCCTGCTCGGCGGCATCGGCGGCATTCTCGGCTGCCTGGCTGTCAGCGTGTTCGGCGCGTATGTGAGCTCGAAGCGCCTGCTGCGCAACATCGTCGCGCCGCTGCGTGCGCTCGCCGGCGTCGCGCACGCGGTGCGGCGCGAACGGGCATTCGCGCGGCGCGTCGAGCCGGCGGCGATCGCGGAACTGAACGAGCTCGGCGACGACTTCAATGCGCTGCTCGACGAATTCGAAGACTGGCAGAACACGCTGCGCGACGAAAACGCGTCGCTCGAACACAAGGCGACGCACGATGCGCTCACCGGGCTGCCCAATCGCGTGCAGTTCGAGTCGCGCCTGGCGCGCGCGCTCGGCGATGCGAATGCGACGGGCCAGCGAGTCGCGATCCTGTATCTCGACTGCGACCGCTTCAAGGAGATCAACGATTGTCTCGGTCACGATGCCGGCGACGCGGTGCTGATCGGCGTCGCGTCGCGGCTGCGCACGCAGGTGCGCGAGACCGATCTGGTCGCCCGCCTCGGCGGCGACGAATTTGCGGTGATGCTGGCGGGCGTGCCCGAAGCGGGCAGCGTGTGCCGGATCGCCGACGAGATATTGTCCGGCATGGCGCCGTCGATCGAGCTGTCCGACGGCCGCATGGTGGCCACCATGATGAGTGCCGGCGTAGCGCTGTATCCCGACCACGCATCGGACGCGAGCGGTTTGCTGCGCGCGGCGGATGCAGCGATGTACCGGGCCAAGCGCGCCCGGCCAGGCTCGTGGCAGCTGGCCGAAGGTGTCGCGGGACCGGTTTGATCGATTGCTTCGCGCTGCGGGCGAGGCCGCAGCCGCGGATGACAACAAGCGCGTCCGGCGCGGGCGCACTCGAAGGGGATGCGAAATGAACCACTCGTTTCCTGTGGGCATCGGGCGTACGTGCGTCTGGGGCGCGCTGCTGCTGTGCATGGCGCTGGGCGGCTGCAAGACGCCGCCGCTTCATCGCGGGTTGACGCAGACGCAGGTCACGGCGCTCAAGTCGGCCGGTTTCCAGGAAACCCAGCAGGGTTTCGAATTCGGCTCGACCGGGCCGATCCTGTTCGATTTCGATCGCTACAACCTCAAGCCCGATGTGCGGCGGATCGTCGAGCGGATCGGGCGCACGCTCCATTCGGCCGGGATCAACGGGGTGCGGGTCTACGGTTATACGGACGAAGAGGGCGTGGACGACTACGACGTCGAGTTGTCGCGTCGGCGTGCCGAGGTGGTGGCGATCGAACTCGTCGATCTCGGGCTGGACCCGAAGCGTATCGCGGTCGTCGGGAAAGGGAAGCTCGACCCGGTGGGCGACAACCGGACACCGGCGGGCCGCGCGCAGAACCGGCGGGCGGCGATCGTGGTTTCGCCGCGCTGAGGCTTCGTTTCGGTGGGGCGACGCGGCGCGTGCCGCGGAATGCCGGGGGTTCGCTCCCCGCGAGCAGCCGATCGTCATGCCCCTGACATGCTGACGTGGCGCATTACCGGGTGAAGCAGTCTTCGACGACCGGATGGCGTTGCTCGACGCATTCGAGCCGGGGCTTTCACCTGCCCGGACGAAATCGCCCCCGCCGGCTCCTTGAATACTTCCTCGCCATGGGTGCGCCGAGGGCGATCCTGCCCCGGAATCCCGCTGCCAGCCTGGTTTCCCGATTTTCGGGGCGCGAGCGTAAACGTTTGCGAGTGGCTTCCGCGCTGTCGGAATTTGTCCTACATTATCGGGGCTTCGGGCCGGCCAGCCGGCCTACGGAACCTGAGATCATACGCAAGGAACAAGAATGAGTTTCGCTCCGAACGGGGGTATTCCCAATGGTTTGGGCGGCGGCGGGCTGGGCTCGTTGAGCGCGCTCGGCGGCCTGGCCGGCCCGGTTGCGTCGAGTGTCGCCGGCAGCCTCGGCCCGCTCGCGGGGCTGGCCGGCCACGTCGACACCGTCCAGCGCGCGATGCAGCTCGCGCAGACCGGCTTCTCGCTGATGGACAAGACGCCCGGCGCGATCGCCGAGGCGATCAACGGCGCCGCCAACCCCGCGCGCCTGACCCAGCTCAACCGCTACGTGACGCTCGATACGCCGCTCGGCCCGGATGTGCTGCTGGTCAGCGCCGCCGTCGTCGACGAGCACGTGAACCGGTTGCCCGAGATCCACCTCGACCTGCTGTCCCATCGCCACGACCTGCGCCCGGAAGACCTGATCGGCCAGCAGGTCAAGATCCGGTTCGACCAGCAGGCGCGCCTGTCGACGCTCGAGCGCGTCGTCGCATCGGGTACCGGCGACAACGACCGCTACTTCGACGGCTACGTGGCGTCGTTCGACCGCGCGGGCAACCCAGGGAACGTCACGCAGTATCACCTGACGGCGGTGCCGTGGTTCTGGTTCCTGACGCGCTCGACCGACTGCCGGATCTTCCAGAACAAGACCGCGCAGGACATCCTTACCGAGATCTTCCAGGAGCACGGGTTTTCCGACTTCGTGTTCGATATCCGGACGAGCCAGAAGCCGCTCGAGTATGTCGTGATGTACCAGGAGAGCTACTACAACTTCTGCGCGCGGCTGATGGAGCAGGAGGGGCTCGTCTGGACGCACCGCTACGAGAAGGACAAGCACTTCCTGGTGATCGGCGATTCGAACCTGCTGTTCCGCCCGATCGACGGGCTCGCCACGGTGCCGTTCGCGGCCACCGAGGCGAGCGAGGACAGCGGGATCGACCAGTTGCACGAAGGCCGGCGCTTTGGCGTCGGCAAGGTCACGTTCCGCGACTTCAACCACCAGAACCCGTCGTCGCCGCTGATGCTGGTGGAGGCCGGGCCGCAGAACCTCAAGCATGCGCGGCTCGACGCGACCGAGCGGTTCGAGCATCAGTCGCTGTACGACCACGGCGATGACGGCAACCGCTACGCCCGTTTTGCGATGGAGGCCGAGGAGGCGCAGGCCCACCGCTATACCGGCGGCGGCTACGCGTGGCGCATGACCACGGCGGGCGCCGTCACCGTGGCGAATCACCCGGTGCTCGAGAACAACCAGGAATACGTGATCCTGCACGTGCGTCACGAGGCGGTGAACGACTACACGCAGCACAGCGCGAAGCTGCCTTACCGCAACAGCTTCGCGCTGCTGCCGAAGAAGGTGCCGTATCGCGCGCCGCGCGGCACGCCGAAGCCGGTGATTCACGGCACGCAGTCGGCGATCGTCGTCGGGCCGAAGGGCGAGGAAATCTACACGAACGGCAGCGCGGTGAAGGTGCATTTTCCGTGGGACAGGCGCGGCAAGAAGGACGGATCCGATTCGATGTGGGTGCGCGTGTCGCAACCGTGGGCCGGCGACGGCTGGGGTGCGGCCGCGATTCCGCGGATCAAGCAGGAGGTGCTCGTCGCGTTCAACCAGGGCGATCCGGACAACCCGGTGATCGTCGGCCGCGTGTTCAACGGCGAGCAAGGCAACCCGTATCACGGTGCGGCGGGCCAGACGATGGGGATCAAGAGCCAGACGCACAAGGGGCAGGGGTCGAACGAGATCCGCATGACCGACACGAACGGCATGCAGGAATTCTTCATGCACGCGCAGAAGGACATGAACACCGTCGTCGAGAACAACGAGACGCACAAGGTGCTGGGGCCGATGCGTACCGTGCTGGTGGCCACCGGCAGCGAAGAGAAGCAGATTCCGCAGGGCAACCTGACCGAGACGATCGCCGAGAAGCGCAGCACGACCGCGACCACCGTCGAGGTGACGACGCCGGCCAAGGACGGGGGCGGCGGCACGCAGGTTTACATGGCCGAGCGAGGCATCCTGCTGAAGGTGATGGACAGCTCGATCTCGCTTGCGCCGGAAGGCATTCGCCTCGAACACAAGGGCTCCGTGATCCTGATGACCGACGACGGCGTGATGGTCAACGGCAAGCGCATCGATCTCAACAAATAAAACGAACGAAACCAGCCATGCACTACGCAATTCACGAAGGCACTTTTGAACTGCCGGACGCGGCGCTTGATCGTACGGTCAACATCCTGATGATGAACGCCGGCCCCGGCGGCCTCAATCTCGTGATCGCTCGCGGGCGCTTGCGTGACGGGGAGAATCTCGACGCGTTCGTCGCGCGCGAATGGGAAGTGGCGTCGCGCGATGCCAGGATGCTGACCGAGAAAGCACGCCGGCCCGTGACGGTGGCGGGTCGTGCGGGCGTCCAGATCGACTCCACGCACGAACGGGACGGCCGGCTCTGGCATCAGGTGCAGACCATGTTTCCGTCGGACGACGCCGGCCGCGTGCTGGTGATGACGTTGACCAGCGCGGCACCGCTGACCGACGAGCAGCAGGCGATCGCCGACCGCATGCTGGCCAGTTTCCAGCCGCGCGCGGCGCGACCGACCCTGCTCGGGCCGGGTGACGCGTCGTGAGCGCGGAAAACTTCGCGGCCGCTCGCTTCGAAGATCCGATCCAGCACACGTCGTTTCTGGGTGAACTGGTCGGTACGGTCGGATCGGTAGTCGGCGGCGCCATCGTCGGGGCATTGGTGGCGGAGGCGATGGAGGGGCTGATATTCGCCGGCCTCGCCGCGCTCGAGATCGGCACGGCCGGGCTGGCGACGCCGCTCGTGATCGCGATCGGCGTCGGCGTGGCCGTTGGCTCGGGCGCGCTGATGGAAGCGAGCGGGATGAACGAAGCCATCGACGACGGCGCGAAGGCGCTGGCCAATTCGATGGTGCCGCCCGAGATCAAGGGCAAGATCGCAAGCGGATCGGGGAACGTTTACGTCAACAACAAGAAGGCGGCGCGGGCGGCGAAGCCGGGCGATCTCGATACCGTTGCGTGTACCGATCATCCCGGGCCGCAGATGATTGCCGATGGGTCGGGGAGTGTTTACATCAACGATCAACCGGCCGCGCGGGTCGGGGACAAGACCACTTGCGACGGGACGATTGCCGAAGGTTCGGACAACGTTTTCATCGGTGGCGGCACGCAGCGGGTGAGGGACGTGAAGTCGGCTACCCGGCTCGGATGGCTGGGGGCGGCGCTGGGTATTGCGCTCGCGGTTTGCGGGCGCGGGAAGATGAGCTGGGGGCAGTTCCTGAAGAGCAAGGTGCCGTGTCTTGCGGTGAATTTTGCGGCGGGTGCGTTCGGTACCTGGCTGGGTAGCCTGGCGAGGCCGTCGGCAGGGCATCCGGTCAACGTCATTACCGGCAGCAAGGTTCTCGACGGCACGGACGATACCGACTTCGTACTGCCCGGGCCGTTGCCGATCGTGTGGCAGCGTTTCTATAGCAGCCTCGATGATCGTGCCGACAGCCTGTTCGGGACGGGATGGAGCGTGCCGATCAGCGTCGAACTGCGGCTCGCGCGTGAACACGGCGAGGTTCAGTCGATCACTTACTGGGACGAGCAGGGGCGCGATATCGTGTTCCCGGCTGTGTCGCCGGGTGAGAGTCACTTCAGCGTGCCTGAAGGCATTTACCTGATCTGCACCGAGGGTGGCCACTATGTGGTCGAGACGGTCGATGGTGTGTATCGCGATTTCGGTCGTGCCCGGAGCGATGCGGGTGACGAGACGCTCAAGCTGTGGCGTCTCGAGGATCGCAACGGTAACTGGATCGAGGTGGAGCAGGAAGCGGCCGGTGAGGTCGTGCGGCCGGCACGACTGCATGACAGCGCTGGTCGCGTCGTGGCGTTCGCCTACGACAAGTCGCACCCTCGACGCATCGCCGCGATCGAGCTGACGCGTGGCGTGGACGGTGAGCAACCCGACACGCTGGTGCGTTACGCGTACAACGATGCTGGCGAGCTGGTTGCCGTTACTGATCGCAGCGGCTATATCGCGCGACGTTTCGCGTACGAGCGTGGACTGATGGTTCAGCACACGTTGCGCGGCGGCTTGCAGTGTTTCTATGCGTGGGAGGGTGTTGGGCGCGGTGCACGTGTCGTGCGCCACTGGACCAACGACGGCGAAGCGTATACGTTCAATGCGGACCTCGCCGGGCGCACGGTGACGATTACCGACCAGATCGGCCGCGTGACGCAGTGGACGTGGAACGAGGATCAGCAGCCGACGAGTCATACGGATGCCGAAGGTCATGTGTGGCGGTTGGAGTGGAACGCGAAGCGGCAGTTGGTCAGTACGACTGATCCGGCAGGGAACACGACCCGCTTCGAATATGACGAGCGCGGGCGGCAGACGCAGCGCATAGACGCACTCGGTCAGGTTGAGCGCACCGAATGGAATGGGCACTACGACCTGCCCGTCGCGGAAACCGATCCGGCCAACTCGCGCTGGATCTACCGCTACGACGATCGCGGCAACCTGACGATGACGCGCGATCCGGCGGGCTTTGCGACCGAGTATCACCGGGATGAATGCGGGTTGGTACACACGATCCGCGATGCGCGGGGTGGTTACAAGTTCCTCGAATGGAATGGCCGCGCGCAGTTGACCTCGTACACGGATTGTTCAGGCAAGGTCACGCGGTTTGCATACGATGCGCGAGGTACGCTTGCGCGCGTGACCGACGCGATGGGCCAGTCCACCGTCTATGAAACGGATGCGATGGGACGTGTCACGGGGATCGGAACGGCTGACGGCGCGCGCCAGATGTTTCGATACGATGCGGCCGGGCGGCTCGTCGAGGTCGTTGATGCGAATCAGCGCAGCACGCGTTATGAACTCAATCCGCGGGGATTGCTGGTATCACGTACGGATGCGGCTGATCGTGTCGTGCGATTCGGGTACGACGATGCGTTCCGGTTGGCGAGTTTGACCAACGAGAATCGCGAGACGTATCGCTTCCAGTATGACCGTCGCGATCTGGTTTCTGCGCAGATCGGACTGGATGGTCACAAGCGTACGTACGAATATGACGTGTGCGGCCAAGGCACGAGTGTCCGGGATGGGCAGATCGAGACGCGATACGAGCGCGACGCGATCGGTCGGCTGACGGCGAAGCAAGCTGCGCATGAGCGATGTGAATATCTGTACGACAAGGCGAGCCGAATCACATCCGCCGAGTTGTACACGATGGCTGCTCGCGGCCCGTCGCTGAAGAATCGGGTCAGCTTGAAATACGGCGCACGCGGTGAGGTCGTCGAGGAATACACGCCGACCGGCTGGCTCGCGCATACCTATGATGAACTCGGCAATCGCGTCAGCACCACGATCTCCGGCGAGCGCACGATCGACTGGCTGCATTACGGGTCGGGACATGTGCACCAGATTCGCGTTGACGGTGCTGCGGTCGCCGACATGGAACGCGATGATCTGCATCGCGAGGTGCTGCGAACGCAGGGCAAGCTGACCAGTCATTTCGGATATGACGCGGTAGGCCGTCGTGCGCGGCACGCTGCGCAGCGTGGCCATGCGGCTGATGATCTGCTTGCCAAGCAGTGGCAATACGATGCAGCGG
Source organism: Burkholderia sp. 22088 (assembly GCF_052045915.1). Taxonomy (NCBI): domain Bacteria; kingdom Pseudomonadati; phylum Pseudomonadota; class Betaproteobacteria; order Burkholderiales; family Burkholderiaceae; genus Burkholderia; species Burkholderia sp. 22088. The sequence continues at coordinate 149,213 of NZ_JBQEPY010000006.1, read as the reverse complement.
GCGACGTGATCCAGAAGCGCGATCAGCGTTACGGCACGACGAACTATCGGTATGACCCGACTGGTCGTATTGAGCAGGCGGCGGGGCCGGGATTGCCGTCGGAAGTGTTTCGCTGGGATGCGGCGGCTAACCTGGTGTCGAGTGATCACCCGGGTGGCTACGTCGAGCACAACCGGCTCAAGATGTTCGAGGACAAGCGCTTCGAGTATGACGTTTATGGTCGGCTGGTTCGCAAGGTGAGTGGTCATGGGCCGGCTAAAGAGCTGGCGCTTGAATACGACGACTGGAACCAGTTGAAGACCGTCGTGACGAAGGACCGGCTGGGGATCGCGACGACGCATTTCGAATACGACGCGTTTGGTCGGCGGATTCGGAAGCTCAATGGCAGTTATGCGAGTACGGATTTCCTGTGGGATGGCATGCGGTTGGTGCAGGAGACGTATCACGACCGTCAGGGCGAGGAAGCGCTGACGTATTTGTATGAGGCTAATAGCTATGTGCCGCTTGCACGGATCGATCAGGGCAAGCCGGCGGCTAACGATGCTGATGCGAGGGATGCGGTTTACTATTTCCACAACGATGTTTCGGGGCTGCCGGAGGAGTTAACCGACGCAGGTGGAGATCTGGTCTGGCAGGCCCGCTACAAGGTTTGGGGCAATGCGGTGCAGGAGGAGTGGGTTGCGCGGGCGCCGCAGCGGTCGACGCCTGCATGGGGCGAGGTGCAGGAGACGGCACCTGTGTCTGTCCGTGCGCCACGGTCGCAGAATTTGCGTTTCCAAGGGGAATATCTGGATCGAGAGACGGGGCTGCATTACAACCTGTTTCGATACTACGATCCAGATGTAGGGCGCTTCATTACGCCAGATCCGATTGGTCTCTCCGGTGGATTCAATCTATATCAATATGCCCGCAACCCCATCTCGTGGATTGATCCTTGGGGGTTGACGTGTACGAAGGCATTTAACAAGAGGAATAATATTGCCGAGCGATGGGTTGATCGGCTCACTGGAAAAAAACCTCAGGATGTAGAGTCGTTTCTAACGGATAAAGGGTTTACGAAGAGCATAACAAATCAAAATAGCCCCAAGACTTCTCACACATTGTTCACACGAACGACCGGGAATGGTGACGTAGATGTTCTAGATTTCCACCCTGGAGGCGGAGTTCATGGGAGTGAGTATTGGAAGGTGTATCGAAATGGGGAAGTTCAAGGGCGAATTGGACCATCTGAGTTTCAGAATTTCGACAGAATTTTCGATAGCCCTGTGTATGTGGATGGGAATTTGTCTAATTCTCCAAAATAAGGAATATAGATGCTGAATAATATAATTGTTCCCGCGGAATCTCTGGGTGGAATTTTACTGGGCGAGGAAGTTCAGGGTGTTGTTGATAGGTTGAGTGCGGAGTGTGAGGTAGAGCGAGTCAATCAAAACACCGTCAAAATCAATGGTGGTGCAATTACGATCTACCATGATCCAGAAAGTGGGCGGATTGAAAGTCTTGCTTGCAACAGAAATTTCGGAGGAAATTTTCTCGGGAAACTCTGGCCTGGTATGTCCGTGGGTGACGTGCTGAAAAATTCTGATACTCAGATTGCATGGTGTGGATTTGTTCAGATCGATGGGATAAAGGGAATCGGTCTTTCATTGCCCGATGAGCTGGATGATTTTGAAAGATTGACCGATTTTTTGAGCGCGGAATTTGTTTTTGATGAGTTGTGGGTGTATTCATTTTGAAATTAAATGTTCCCGTGATTGGGGAATTTTGATAGGGGAGGTTGTGTGCTAATAGGCGCTTAGGCGGACGTAAGGCGCAATGATCTATATCGAGAATTTTAAAACACGAAGCAAATGTCGGTTTCTGTTGCTGGTCGTCTCAGTGGGCCACAGTTCATAGCGTCGCGAATATTGATCGGGGGCGATGGGCGAAAACGTGATGTGGTCGTGACGGATGATCAATGTGGGGCAAATTGTGGAGATTCGTGATTCTCTTGTAGAGCTGATTGAGGGTATTCCATTTTTTTTGGAAAATACTGGATTTATGCGAACTTGAATTCATGGAAGAATAGCCAAAAAGAGACGAAATTTATCTAGATGAAGAGGGTGTGGAGATGCCGAAGTCTGTTGGGGGTTGCAATTTGAGATGCTGGATGTTGGTGAGTCAATTGGGCTACATTTTTAAAAACAAGGTCGACCGGAATGAGGGGGTGAAGTGGTTTATCGATGAAATTAATTATTGTCTAGAAAATGATGAATTTCGGAGTTGATTTATAGGTATAAAATAATTTTCTTGGATGCGACGATTGGAACCAGTTGAAGGCCGTCGTGAGGAAGGACCGACTGGGTATCGGGACGACGCATTTCGAATACGACGCGTTTGGTCGGCGGATCCGCAAGTTCAATGGCAGCTACGCGAGTACAGATTTCCGGTGGGGCGGCATGCGGCTCGTGCGGGAGACGTATCACGACCGTCAGGGCGAGGAAGCGCTGACGTATTTGTATGAGACCAACAGCTATGTGCCGCTGGCACGGATCGATCACGGCACGCCGGCGGCTAACGATGCCGATGCAAGGGATGAGGTCAACTATTTCCACAATGACGTGTCGGGGCTGCCGGAGGCGTTGACCGACGCCGACGGCGAGTTGATCTGGCAGGCTCGCTACAAGATGTGGGGCAACTCGGTGCAGGAGGAGTGGGTTGCGCACCGATCCGTAGCGGCTTGGGTTGTGGTGCAGGAGGTGACGCCGACACCTGTTCATGTGCCCAAACCGCAGAACTCGCGCTTCCAGGGGCCGTATCTGGATCGCGAGACTGGACTGCACTGCAACACCTTCCGCTTCTATGATCCGGACATCGGACGGTTCATCAACTCTGGTCCGATTGGATTGATGAGGGGATCTTTATCAATATGCACCGTAGGGTGGGCTGGCGAAAATATATTTATTCATTATATCAATTGGGTTCGTTTGGGTTATATATTTAAAATTGTCGCTATAAGTCTAAATTCGATTGAAAAGGTTTATTTGGTGAATATGTTGATTGCGCATGGTGATGTTGGGAGAGATATTTGTTGGAAATGAGGGGGCGGGAAGAGGGGGGTATTTGTATTCAAGGCAACAGGTGAGCGGATGGTTAATATTAAGTCGTCTTCGCTTCTTGAATATATTCGTGATGGAAGGCTGGGTGTTGGTGAAATGTCGCATTCAGGAAAGAATCCCAATGGAAATTTATCCGGTATGTCATGTGAGGAGCGATTGGGTATGACGAGTCGTCAGATAAATTCTAGAGGAGGTGGATGCGCATGACTGATCAGAGTGAGCCGAAAAAGAGTATTTCTTTGAAGGTGGGCGAAATTAATGCTCTGAAAAAGGCGATACTATATTTGAAATTTTCCTGCGAAGATGCGGGCGCGGATATTTTTGCATCTAGTTCGCTAATTAATAGTGCGTTTGAGAGTCTTCTTGAGGCTAGTGACCTCGGTGAGATGGAGTTGAAATTTTACCAAAAAGGTAATGAGGTGAATGAGGGGTATGTAATTTCAAGGGTAAATCAAATGGAAGCTCGTGATGGAGATGTGATGAGTGAGGATTTTAAAATGAGGGTTTACGAAGCGTGGATGTATCCATTTCGCTTGACGAACAATTTTGCTAAATAATTCAAACGAGATGTCTAGCGTATTTGACCCATTCGCGTGATGTTATGCGAGTATCGATTCCCAGTGGGACGGTATATGGATCAAAAGGAGATTTATGACGGCCGCCAGAGCGAGGAATCACGGGTTACTTGTGCGATTCGATAGCTACGTGCCGCTTGGGCGGATCGACCTAGGCAAGCCGGCGGCGAACGGTGTCGATGTACGGCTTACGGTCCACTATTTCTGCAGCAACGTTTCGGGATTGCCTTAGGAATTGACTGACGCCGACGGCGAGTTGATCTTGCAGGCTGCTACAAGGTTCGGAACAGTTAGATGCAAGAAGAATGGATGGTATCGATACGGTCGCCGGAATTGGTTGTAGGGTAATTATGTCGTCAGCGGGGAAAATCTGGGCAATTTGGGCCGAAGCTGGCAATGTAGATATAGGTGAGGTGCTTGGAGTGCGTGATATTTCGTACGGTGCAACATTCCATGGCTGAAATGCTGAGGTGTGCAAGGTGAGCGCGGAGTTAAGGAAGATTTTTGAAAAAAGATTGCAGGAAGTTCTCGCGGAACAGGTCAGTGAGAGCGGGGCTAAGGTGTCAAAGGGGGAAATTCTTGTCGGTCGAGAGAGTGTGGGTAGCGGGCGAATTGGATTCAGATTCCTGAAGAATGAAAATGGCTACATTCTTTCTGTCGCCGCCGATTCTCCTGATCTTCAGGATTTTTTTAAAAAAAATCATCCACCATATAAGTCGAGGATACCTACGGGGTTGGTGCTCGCGATGAATACATCCATGGACAGAGTGAAGTCATTTTCTCCGAGTTACGGTGGTGCAGTTGACTTGCCGCGGAACGAGATGGAAGTCGAGTCGACATGTCGATGGATATGCGAAAAAGTGACAGGTATTTATTTGCCGAGGGTCATAAATGCGATGGAGATTGGGGTTGGATTGATTCGGGATGTAATGGAAAATCCAAGCTATTATTCCTATCCATTTTTGACCATTGTGTTTGCGGCGAAAAGCAATGGTGTCGAATTGAGTGGGCTGGATGTTGATTATTTATTGGGAAGTAAGGTGTCGGGAAGTAAGCCGTTTGATGAGGGTGTTCTAAAAAAATATTTTAGATAATTGTATGCGTGAGCGATCTGAGATCGGGCGAGGTAGCGTTGCTTTCCTTATTTTCCGGGCTCGTATGGGTTTTGTTGATTTCTTATCGATTGAAATTTCGAGTCGAATGAAAATAAGCGGAGTGATCTATTCATGAGAAGAGAGTATTTTCACTCTAGGACGGATTTTATGTGTGGTTTCGGAGAGATTTTTACGGAATTTGTCAATGGTGTTGCTACACGCCAGATCAGTCGTCCTGATAGTGGAAGGGTCTACGCGTCTTCATCCCTACAGGATTGGAGGCTGAGCCAGCGAGAACTGTGACGGCGTAGTGCTCGTGCCGTCGGCGCGTGATCTCGAGGATGGTGATCTAGCTTCTTTTTGGGGGGGAGTGCTCTGTTGATTCGGCTCGAACAGTACTATGCTGGCGACGATGTCTGGAAAAATTTCTCCGATCTCTTTGCGAAATTCAAGAATTTTCCGGAAGTCCGGGATCTCGCCAAGGCTTTAAATGAGCAACTTGATCTTGCTTACACGATCTACTGGGTTGCCGGCCCGAAGTCGGCCCAGAAGTGGATAAGTTCGAACGTCCCGGCACTCGACAACATCCGCCCCATCGATTGCACTGACGACCCGGAGTTGATCAAGCGCCTGCGCGAATGTCTAATGCGGATGCCATCGTAACGATCACGGCAACCGCTATGCGCGTACGCGTTAGAGGAAGGGGAGGCGTAGGCTCACCGCCTGCCGGTAGCGGCTATACGTGGCGCGCGGCCAAGGTCGAACCGTTTCCAACCGTCACGTTCTGATTGATCGAGTCAGGGAAAGGCTGCGCTAGCATCGATTCGCTCCTAATTGGCTTCAAAGCGTGCAATAAACCGAGAACTGACCAAGTCACGCGCCTATCTCAATGGCTAACGTACATCCTAATAGGCGTCGACAATGGTCTAATAGGCAATGTCCAACTGATGATGTTTGCGTGCACATCGTACGCGCGAATGGACGTGCCACATGCGTCGATTTTCCCTATCGATGCACCGTTTCCACCGAACACCAACAAAGGAGGAATCCGAACCATCAAAATCGCCGTAGTAAACGAGCGCAGGCCGCAAGTGCTACCAACACTCACGCCTCGCTAACCGCGGCCCACTAAGTGGGCGTTGCCCATGGCTAAGCCGAATCATAAAGCACGCCCACCGAAGACGGAACGTTTCGTCACGATCCAGGAAATGTGGGGTTCCCCGAAAAGAATGGACCCCAGGCCGGAAAAGTTCTAGCCGTACATAAAGATCGGTGGAATATGGCTGATCAACGACGCGTGTTTTGTCCCGCGCCGCAAAGGACAAGTCCTGGTCGAGCCCGGCAGCCTGATCATCACGCAGTTATAAAAGGCAACGCCGCAGGATGCGACCGCGCTGCGCGAACTCGCGCAGCGCGCCGGGCAGGGCAACCTAAGCCACCCGCGACGAGCGGATCACCAAGCGATATTGCAAGAAGACCGCGACGTCCCCGCACCGCCGGTAGCCGTGCAATGCGTCCCCGCTCCATTGTCATAGAACGTCCGCGTCTCCGGCTGCGGCACGGACGGATCGAACGGATTCGGCGCACCATGCGGCCCGCGCGGCGCGTCGTATGGCCGCTGCGCCGCATACGATCCGCCACTACCCGCCGGCCGTGAGCCATTCGCCCGCAGGTATTCATTCCAGTTCTGCTCACGCTGCTCGTATCCGGGCACCGCGCGGCCAAAACTATCGCTGCCACCCGCCCCGAGCGCGACCCGATTCGCGGGCAATACCAAATCGGGTTCGTGTTCCGACGAAGGCGGCGGTGCCACAAGCGCATCGCCCGTTACACGCAACGGACGCGTATCCGGCGTATCGAACGGACTGCGCTCCACGGGCGCGGCGTACTGCGAGCGGCGGCGGTTCATGCGTGGCGTATGTCCATCGTCGCGAATGGCAGCGCGCCGTTCGGAACGAAAGACATTGGCACCGGCCGACCGATCGGTCAGCGTATCGCGGCCCGACGCATTGGCGGCAGAAACAGAGAGCGCGCACGCGATCGCGGCGGCGGAGGAAAGGCGAAACGGATGATTCATGAGCGATCCCAATCAGGTGATGTGCAATGAAAAAAACGGCAGATCACTGGCTGGCGGCTGGGCGACGGGCGGGCGTTGAAGTGGCCCTGAAGCGACTGCGAGGCGCGGTGGACGCGTCTCGCAGGAAGGCTGGCTGGATTGCAGAGGCGAATTCGTATTATTTCACATCATTAACAATAGCCTTTCCAATGAGCGAAAATAGTCGGCAAATAGAAGGCTTGAGCGTCTCCACCCAACGCACTGCAATGGTGCTCGCCAAACCAATCATCAGTCGATTGAAGAACGACGATGCGACCCTTTGCGGTTCCGCCACACCCCACGAAAAATCGCCTATCACCCGATCCCAATCCCGACAAGGCACAGCGCCGAAAAACCTCCGCCAATAGCAACCAGATTGCACTCCCAGCCCCCGCCCCCAGCGCCCCGAGGTTGCGCCGTCATTGCTACCGACTGTCACAACCTCTCTACGTGTTTTCCCTCGGTAGACCGGCATTTTTGACAGACGATTTAAAAACGCCCATATAATTTCGACTGCCTTGCCAACGGCTGTCGGACCACCCCTCCGATCAAGCGGTTTGGCAAGCGGGGCAGGCGAAACGCTTGCGCAATGCAAGACGCATCACGATGTCTTTCCGAACCAGACGTCCCCTTCGGGGACTGCAAGAGCCGGGCCCCGCTACGCAACATTCCGCTGGAGTTCCGTCTTCTATGTGTCTCGGGCGTGTCCCATGTCCTCGCCCCGGGTGCTGTTCGATTGCGCAAGTCATGCCGCCTTTGCCCGTATGACTAAACAACATCGAGGAGCTCCCAGATGACGCTGTCCCGTCTTACGTCCATTTCCGTCGCCGCCGTGCTGTTCGCCGCCGGCGCGGCCACCGCGCAAGCGGAAACCGTGAAGATCGCCATCGCTGGTCCGATGAGCGGCTCGGTCGCCCAATACGGCGACATGGTGAAGGCCGGCGCGCTGACCGCGATCGAGCAGGTCAACGCAGCAGGCGGTGCGGGCGGCAACAAGTTCGAAGTGGTGATGATGGACGACGCATGCGAACCGAAGCAGGCCGTCGCCGTCGCCAACAAGATCGTCAGTCAGAAGATCAAATACGTGATCGGCCACGTGTGCTCGGGGTCGACGATCCCGGCCTCCGACATCTACGAGAACGAAGGCATCGTGATGGTCACGCCGTCGGCCACCGCACCGCAGCTGACGGAAGGCAAGAAGCGTCACTTCATCTTCCGCACGATCGGCCGTGACGACCAGCAAGGCCCGGCCGCCGCGCACTTCATCATCAACAACGTGAAGCCGAAGAAGGTCGCGGTGCTGCACGACAAGCAGTCGTACGGCCAGGGCATCGCGTCGTCGGTGAAGAAGGACCTCGAAGCCGCGAAGATCCCGGTCGTGCTGTTCGAAGGCATCAACGCCGGCGATTCGGACTACTCGGCGATCATCACGAAGCTGAAGTCGCAAGGCGTCGATTTCGTCTACTTCGGCGGCTACCACCCGGAAATGGGCCTGCTGCTGCGCCAGGCGCGCGAGCAGGGCGTGAAGGCCACGTTCATGGGGCCTGAAGGCGTGGGCAACAAGGACGTGACGGCAATCGCCGGCCCGGCCTCGGAAGGCATGCTCGTCACGCTGCCGGCCGACTTCTCGGCCGATCCGGCCAACGCAGCGCTCGTGAAGGCGTTCGCGGACAAGAAGCGCGATCCGAACGGCCCGTTCCAGATGCCGTCGTACGCCGCGGTGAAGATCATCGCCGACGCGATCGCCGGCGCGAAGACGACCGACCCGACCAAGGTCGCCGCGTACATGCACAAGACGACGTTCGACACGCCGATCGGCAAGGTCGCGTATGACGCGCAGGGCGACCTGAAGGCGTTCAAGTTCGTCGTGTACACGTGGCACAAGGACGCGACGAAGACCGCCGCCAAGTAATACGGAGTACCCGCCCACGCATCCGCCCTGTCCGAAACCCGGACGGGGCGGGTGTGCATTCGCGCCGCGCGTGTCCCCAGTGCGCGGCCGGCAGGCGGCCCGAGACGACACCGTGCGTTGCGCGCGGCCGAATGCCGTGATCCGGCGCGGTACGCGACACAGCGCCAACGGGAGCTTCCCGCACATGACTGACTTCTTTCCGCAATTCGCCCAGCAACTGGTCAACGGCCTGACGCTGGGTGCGATCTATGCGTTGATCGCCATCGGCTATTCGATGGTCTACGGCATCATCGGCATGATCAACTTCGCCCACGGCGAGATCTACATGATCGGCGCGTACGTGGGCCTCGTCACCCTCACGGCCATCGGCATCTCCGCCGGTTATCCGCTGCCGCTCGTGCTCGGCGCCGCACTGATCGTGTCGGTGATCGTCACCGGGCTGTACGGTTTCGCGGTCGAGCGCGTCGCGTATCGGCCGCTGCGCGGCGGCCCGCGCCTCGTGCCGCTGATCTCCGCGATCGGCATGTCGATCTTCCTGCAGAACTACGTGCAGATCGGCCAGGGCGCGCGCGACGTGTCGGTGCCGGTGCTGATCTCCGGCGCGTTCGACATTCATCTCGGCGGCGACTTCGACGTGACGGTTCCGTATGCGCGCCTGCTGATCGTCTGCGTGACGGTCGTGCTGATGATCGCGCTCACGCTGTTCATCTCGCATTCGCGGATGGGCCGTGCCTGCCGCGCGTGCGCCGAGGACATGAAGATGGCGAACCTGCTCGGCATCGACACGAACCGCGTGATCTCGTTCACGTTCGTGCTCGGCGCGATGCTGGCGGCCGTCGGCGGCGTGCTGATCGGGCTGACGATCGGCAAGCTGAACCCGTATATCGGCTTCGTCGCGGGTATCAAGGCGTTCACAGCCGCGGTGCTCGGCGGGATCGGCAGCATCCCGGGCGCGATGCTCGGCGGCGTGCTGCTGGGCCTCGCTGAAACCTTCGCCGCAGGCTACATGCCGGCCGAGTACAAGGACGTCGTTGCGTTCGGCCTGCTCGTGCTGATCCTGCTCTTCCGCCCGACCGGCCTGCTCGGCAAGTCGGACATCGAAAAGGTTTGAGGGAGACGCAGATGAGTACAGTCATTTCCGTTCGCCGCCCGGCCGCCGACGCTTCGATCGGCCAGGCGCTGAAAAATGCCGTGGCCGCCGCGTTCCTGACGGCGATCCTCACGATTCCGGTGCTCGGGCTGCAACTGAAGCTCGACGGCTATCAGGTGGTGCTCACGCCGCACTGGCGGCCGGTGTGGATCGCGGTCGCGGCCGTGTTCCTGTTCCAGTTGTTCAAGCCGTGGCTCGTGCGCGCGAAATCGGCGGTGAAGCTGCCGGCGATGCCCGCGATGGGCGCGCGGCAGCAGCGCGCGGTCGTATGGGTGCTGCTCGCGGTCGGGCTCGTGTGGCCGTTCTTCGGCTCGCGCGGCGCGGTGGACGTCGCGACGCTCGCGCTGATCTACGTGATCCTCGGCCTCGGGCTGAACATCGTGGTCGGTTTCGCGGGGCTGCTGGATCTCGGCTACGTCGGGTTCTACGCGGTCGGCGGCTACACGTACGCGATGCTGAACCAGTACTTCGGGCTGTCGTTCTGGGAGTGCCTGCCGCTCGCCGCGATCGCGGCCGCGACGTTCGGCTTCCTGCTCGGCTTCCCGGTGCTGCGGCTGCGCGGCGACTATCTCGCGATCGTCACGCTCGGCTTCGGCGAAATCATCCGCCTGCTCGCGAACAACCTGACGAGCCTCACGGGCGGCCCGGACGGCATCTCGGGCATCCCGAAGCCGACCGTGTTCGGCTACGAGATGACGCGCAGCGCGAGCGTCGAGGGTGCGAAGACGTTCCACGAACTGATCGGGCTGGAATACAGCGGCGACCACGTGGTGATCTTCCTGTACCTGCTCGCGCTCGTGCTGGTCGGCTTCACGCTGTTCGTCACGAGCCGCCTGATCCGCATGCCGATGGGCCGTGCGTGGGAAGCGCTGCGCGACGACGAGATCGCGTGCCGTTCGCTGGGCCTGAACCCGACGCGCATCAAGCTGTCGGCGTTCACGCTCGGCGCGGCGTTCGCGGGCATCGGCGGCGCGTTCTTCGCGGCGCGCCAGGGCCTCGTGAATCCTGAATCGTTCACCTTCATCGAATCGGCGCTGATCCTCGCGATCGTCGTGCTCGGCGGGATGGGTTCGCAGCTCGGCGTGATTCTCGCGGCGATTCTGCTGACCGTGCTGCCGGAAGTCGCGCGCGGCTTCGCCGAGTACCGGATGCTGATCTTCGGTCTGGTGATGGTGTTGATGATGATGTGGCGTCCGCAGGGCCTGCTGCCCGCGAGCCGTCCCCACGTGGAGCTGCCGCGATGAGCGCACATGCAGAACTGTTGAAGGTCGCCGGGCTGCAGATGCGCTTCGGCGGGTTGCTCGCGGTGGACGGGATCGATTTCGACGTGCGCCGCGATGAAGTGTTCGCGATCATCGGGCCGAACGGCGCGGGCAAGACCACGGTGTTCAACTGCGTCGGCGGCTTCTACAAGCCGACCGGCGGCGACGTCGTGCTCGACGGCCATGCGATCGCGGGGCTGCCGAGCCACAAGATCGCGTTGAAGGGCCTCGTGCGGACGTTCCAGAACATCCGCCTGTTCAAGTCGCTGACCGTCGTCGAGAACCTGCTCGTTGCGCAGCACCGCAAGGTGAAGGCGGGGTTGCTGCCGGGCCTGTTCTCGACGCCCGCGTATCGCCGTGCCGAGAAGGAAGCGCTCGAGCGCGCGGCGGTGTGGCTCGACCGGATGGGGCTGACGTCGGTCGCCAACCGGCCGGCCGGCACGCTGTCGTACGGGCACCAGCGGCGCCTGGAGATTGCGCGCTGCATGATCACCGAGCCGCGCCTGCTGATGCTCGACGAGCCGGCGGCCGGCCTCAACCCGCAGGAGAAGGTCGAACTGCAGCACCTGATCGACAAGCTGCGCCGCGAGTTCGGCGTGTCGGTGCTGTTGATCGAACACGACATGAGCCTCGTGATGGGCGTGTCCGACCGCATCCTCGTGATGGAGCACGGCCGGCCGATCGTGATCGGCACGCCGGAAGCGGTCCGCAACGACCCGCGCGTGATCAAGGCGTATCTGGGGGAAGAGTGATGCTGAAGCTGGAACAGGTCCATACGCATTACGGCGCGGTCGAGGCGCTCGCGGGCGTGTCGATCGAGGTGAACAAGGGCGAGATCGTCACGCTGATCGGCAGCAACGGCGCCGGCAAGACGACGCTGATGATGACCGTGTGCGGCACGCCGCGCGCATCGTCGGGCCGCGTGCTGTTCGAGGGCAACGACATCACCGCGATGTCGACGCACCAGATCATGCGGCAGGGGATGGCGATCTCGCCGGAAGGGCGGCGCGTGTTCCCGAGCCTGACGGTGCTCGAGAACCTGAAGATGGGCGGCTTCTTCGCGAGCCGTCACGAGATCGACGACGGCATCGAGCACGTGTTCAAGCTGTTTCCGCGCCTGAAGGAGCGCGCGACGCAGCGGGCCGGCACGATGTCGGGCGGCGAGCAGCAGATGCTGGCGATCGGCCGTGCGCTGATGAGCAAGCCGCGCCTGCTGCTGCTCGACGAGCCGACGCTCGGCCTCGCGCCGCTCGTGATCGCGCAGATCTTCGACATCATCAGGACGATCCGCGACGAAGGCGTCACGGTGTTCCTCGTCGAGCAGAACGCGAACAAGGCGCTCGGCGTGGCCGATCGCGGCTACGTGCTCGAAACGGGGCGCGTGGTGCTCGCGGATACGGGTGCGAACCTGCTCGCGAACGACCGGATCAAGCAGGCGTATCTCGGCGGTTGATGCCGGAAAGCCGCCGGCCTGCAACGGGCCGGCGGTCTACGCCTGGCGACGACGCGAAACACCGCTATCGGCAGCGGTTCGGCCTCGACCTCGACCTGCCGATGACTTTTCTACCCTAGCCGATCCTGAACGTACTTTTCAGCACGTCGCGCAAATGCAGCGCGGCGCGATTGCCGTCGTCCGTCAGGATCGTGATCAGGTGCGGCGGAAGATCGGGCAGTGCGATCCCCGCGACGTGGCTCGTCAGGTTGCCGGACACGCGCTCGTGTTCGATGAGGCCGACCGCGAGGCCGTTGGCGATACAGGCTTCGACCGCCGGCGAACTGGCGCTCTCGAGCAGCAACCGGTGCGCGATCTTCGCCTTCTTCAGCGCGCTCAGCGCGGTGTCGCGGTACGGGCAGCCCTGCAATTGCACGGCGATCGGCAGCGGCACGTCGGGATTGAACTTGAAGGTCCGCGCGGCCACCCACACCGGATGCGTCTTGCCGAGCAGCTCGCCGTGCGGCGGCGCTTTCGGCACGACAGCGATCGTGATGTCCAGCTGGCCGCGGGAGAACAGCGAGAGCAGCTCGTCGCTGGAACGCGCTTCGACCGTCAGTTCGAGCAACGGCCGATCGGCCGCGAAGCGGGGCAGGAATTCCGCCATGAAGTGCGCGGCGTACGAATCGGGAATGCCGAGCCGCAACTTGCCGGTCAGCATCTGCGGCGACAGCGATTCGACGAGCCGGTCGTGGCTCAGCAGAAACTCCGTGGTGTCGCTCAGCAGCTTGTGGCCGAACTGCGTGAGTTCGACCGCCTGGTTGTTTCGCGTGAACAGGCGCTGCGCGACCATTTCCTCGAGCTTCTGGATCTGCGCGGTGACCGACGACGGGCTGCGATTCACCTGGGCGGCCGCATCCTTGAAGCGGCCCAGCTTCGCGACGGCGTGGAAGGTACGCAGCAGGTCGACGTCCAGGGTACGGGGCATGATTTTGAAATTCCGAATCAGTGATTCAGGTAATGTCGATTGACGGAATTATTGGGCCTGCCTATTCTCGGGTCAACCGACAGGCCAACCGGCAGACAACGGCAGGCAGCCGGTCGTGCGTTGCACGTATCCGGGGAATGATTCACGTCGATCAAGAACCCGCGCCTGTCCCCGGCAACCTTCCGAGAGCCGTCGCCCCATGCAGCTATTCCTGCTTCAGCTCGTTTTCGTGTTGTCGTGGAGTTCCGGCTTCATCGGCGCCAAGCTCGGCGCGGAGACGGCCGGCGCGTTCAACCTGCTGTTCTGGCGGTTCCTGCTCGTCACGCTGTGCCTGGCGATCGTTCTCAACCGGCAGCTCGGGCGCCTGACGTGGGAGAAGCTCCGCTACCACGCGGTGATCGGCTTCCTGTCGCAGTTTCTCTATCTGGCCTGCGTATACGTCGCGATCCAGCACGGCCTGCCGCCCGGCATCGCCGCGATCGTCGCCGCGTTGCAGCCGCTCGTCACGGCCGCGATGACGGCGCTGGAGGGCAGCGAGCGCAGCGGGGCGCGCCAGTGGGCCGGCCTCGTCGTCGGGTTCGTCGGCGTGGGCATCGTGATCGGCGGGCAATATGCGCTGCCGGCCGGATCGGTCGGGCTCGTCATGTACCTGCTGCCGCTGGTGTCCGCGTCGGGGCTGTCGATCGCGACGATCTACCAGCGGCGCCGCGCGCTGACGGTCGCGCGCAGCAACGGGGACGGGTTGTGCCTGCCGCTGTTCGTGCAAGGCTGCGTGAGCCTGGTGCTGTTCGCGGCGAGCGGGATCGTCACGGGCGATCTGCACGTGCCGACCCAGCCGGATGTGTGGGTGTCCGTCGTGTGGCTGACGGTTTTCTCGACCTTCGTGGCCTACCTGTCGCTGTGGGCGCTGCTCAAGCGCATGCCCGCGACGCGCGTGGCGACCCTCGTCTATCTCGAACCGCCGGTGACGCTGACCTGGGCCGCGTGGATGTTCGGCGACAGCATCGCGGTGTCGACTTATCTCGGCATCGTCGTCGTCGCGATCGGGGTGTGGCTGGCCGGCAAGCCAGGCGAGCGGGCCACCCGGGCCCGGCGTGCCGGGATGGAAGCGGCCGGGCGCTGATGCGCTGGTTCTGCACGCGATTCCGGTGTAGCGTCGCGGTACTGTCACGACCTGTGAAGGAATCCGATGAAGGTCAAACGGATCGTCGCCAATATCGACACACGATCAATCGACGACGCAAAGCGCTTCTACCAGCGGATCTTCGGCCTCGACTTGCTGATGGACCACGGCTGGATCGCAACCTATGGCAATGCCGAGAAGATGGACGTGCAGATCAGCTTCGCATCGCAGGGCGGGGCGGGTACGCCGACGCCCGATCTGTCGATCGAGGTCGACGATGTCGACGAAGCGCTCGCACGCGTGCATGCCGCCGGGATTCCCGTCGAATACGGCCCGGCTGACGAGCCTTGGGGCGTGCGGCGGTTTTACGTGCGCGATCCGTTCGGCAAGCTCGTCAACGTGCTCGCGCATCGTTGATACGGGATGCGGGGGCGGCTCGGGTTCACGTGTGCAAAGCCAACCCCTTCACGGCCTTGTCGACCGCCTTTTTCGGCCCGCGCAACGCCAGCCCGACGAGGTCGGGATGCTCCGCATCGCCGGCACGAAAGACTTCGCGGTTGGCAGCGTCGTGTCCGGTAGCACTTTGACGTGATGGATTGCATGCTGATCGCGGGATGGATGTAGCCAATTTCGCTCCGATCGTAGTCAAATTGGCTACATTTCGGTAATCGGCCTGGATCGGCACACAATCGGCAACTCGGACTATGCCTTGTAGCCAATTGAGCTACAATCGTAGTCAATCATGCTGCGATCCATTGCCTCGACCCTGTTTGGTGACTATCGTCGCCGCGCGCTGGGCCTGCTCCTGTTGCGGCCCGATCAGGCGTTGCACGTCCGCGAAATCGCCCGTTTGACGGGCACGACGCCCGGTACGCTGCACAAGGAACTGAGCAAGCTGGCCGAAGCCGGCATCCTGAGCCGGGATCGGCAGGGCAATCAGGTGCTCTATCGTGCCAATCGAAGTTGTCCGATCTACGAGGAACTGGCTTCGATCATGCGAAAGACCTCGGGTATGGCTGATGTGCTATCCGAAGCGCTGTTGCCCTGCGCCGAGGAAATCCGTGTGGCGTTCGTGTTCGGTTCCGTCGCGCGCGGCCAGGAGACGGCGGACAGTGACGTCGATGTGATGGTGATCGGCTCGGTCGGCTTTGCAACGGTGGTCCGGCTGTTCTACGATGCGCAGGCTACGTTGGGGCGGGACATCAATCCCAAGGTGCTGTCGGCGGACGAGTTTCGTGAGGGCGTCGCCGGGCAGGACGCATTTTTACGGGACGTGCTTGGAAAACCCAAGATTTTCTTGATTGGTAGCGACCATGACCTTGCAGAACTTGCTCGGCGTTAGTCTTGATGCAATCCGGCCGGACCGGGAACAAGCGACGCGCCTGCTGGCTGCGGCGGAACGAAATCTGGCGGATGCGCAAATCGCGGCATTGAGTAACGAAAACCGCTTTGATGCGGCGTACAAGGCGATCATGCAACTCGCGATGCTGGCGTTGCACGCGAACGGTTTTCGTACGTTGACGAGCCGGCCGGGGCACCACCAGACGGCGATCCAGACGCTTCCACAGACAATCGGTTTGCCGGTCGAGCGCATGATCGTACTGGACGCGCTGCGCAAGCAGCGCAACCTGTCCGATTACTCCGGGGATGTGGTTCAGGCGTCAGCGGTTCGCGAGTGTTTCGATAGTGCGACGGCGCTCCTGATTGACGTAAAGGCGTGGATCGACGGGAACAAGCCGGAGTTGCTGGCCGCGCAGTAGCCGTTACCGTGTCGAATCGCCAACTCGAAACGCCGATGCATCACGTATGCAATGCCAGCCCCTTCACGGCCTTGTCGACTGCTTTCTTCGGCCCGCGCAACGCCAGCCCGACGAGGTCGGGATGCTCCGCATCGCCGGCACGAAAGACTTCGCGGTTGGCCGCGTCGTGCCCGGTCGAAAACATCGCGTGTACGTAGGGCACGATCGTGAGTTCGCGCGACAGCGCCTGCCGATGCGCGGCCTGCAGGCCGTTCAAATCGGCCGCGAACACCAGCATCGGCTGGCCCAGCATGCGGCCGTAGCGGCGTCCCGCCGCATCCTCGTAAGGCTCGCCGAGCGCTTCGGGCGCTTCAGCCGCGACGCCCGTCGCGAGAAACGCGACGACATTGAGTTTCTGCCACGCCGCGAGATCGTCGCGCACGATCAGCGCCACCTTGGTATCGAACATGATTGCTCCTCGTTGAAGCGCACATGATCGGATGCCGCGTGGGATCAGTCTGGAACGTTTGTGCACATTTGCCGGTACGCAGCCGGCGTGATCCGGTATGCGCGGCGGAACCAGCGGCCGAGGTGGCTCTGGTCGGCGAAGCCGACGTCGGCCGCGACCTGCGCGGGTGTGCGGCCGGTGGCCAGCAGGCGGCGCGCGGCGCGTAGCCGCAAGCGCACCAGGTACGCGTGCGGCGACGTGCCGTACGCGCGCTGGAACAGCCGCGTCAGCCGGAACCGGTCGATTCCGGTGAGATCGACGAGTGCGTCGAGGCCGATATCGTCGCTCATGCGCGCATGCAGCAGATCGCGCGCGCGGGCAATCGCGGGCGCGACGGCATTGCCGCCGGTCGCGAGCGGGGCGCGCAATTCGCCGCCGAGCCGCGTCAGCAGGCGGTCGAGCGCCTGGTCGCGTGCGAGCTTGCCCTCGTTGCCGTGGAGCGCGACGAACGCCTGCCGGATCGTGTCGACGAGGCCGCGATCGTCGACCAGCGTGTGGCCGAACGCGGCTTCGACGCCGCCGAGGCCCGGCAGATCCAGCCGGCGTGCCGCTCGCTCGACCCATGCCTGCGGGAGGTACAGCATTCCATACGTGAAGCCGCCCGCTTCGGGCGCGTGGCCATCGTGCAGCGCGCCCGGCTCGATCAGGATCGCACGGCCCGGCACGCTCGTATGCACCGACCGGTGGCACTGGAATTGCTGCACGCCCTGTTCGGTGAAGCCGACCAGCATGTCGTCGTGATCGTGCGCATCGTATGCATGGCCGCTGAAATGCGCATGCAGGCTTTCGATGCCGGTGTCCGCATCGCGCCGAGCGATGAGCCAGTGGTCGGGTGCGTCGCTGCCGTTCGTCGCCGTGTCCATCTCCATCGCTCGTTTCGTGCCGCGTCGTGACGTGTCCTGCAGTGTACGCCGATGCCGCCCGCTCACGCGTCGTTCGCCGCCGCCTGTTCGTCCCGCGCGTATTGCGCCGGCGGCCGCCCGACGTGGCGCGTGAACGCGACCGTGAACGTGCTCGCCGAACTGTAGCCAACGCGCCCCGCGATCTCGGCGATGCGGCCTTCATTGCGCCGGAGCAGGTTCTTCGCGAGCGCCATGCGCCACGTGAGCAGGTATTCCATCGGCGCGACGCCGACCGCGCGGTTGAAGCGTTCGAAGAAAGTCGAGCGCGACAGTGCCGCTTCCTTCGCGAGTTCGACGACCGTCCACGGATGCGCGGGGCGTTCGTGCATCCCGCGGAGC
Source organism: Burkholderia sp. 22088 (assembly GCF_052045915.1). Taxonomy (NCBI): domain Bacteria; kingdom Pseudomonadati; phylum Pseudomonadota; class Betaproteobacteria; order Burkholderiales; family Burkholderiaceae; genus Burkholderia; species Burkholderia sp. 22088. The sequence continues at coordinate 130,996 of NZ_JBQEPY010000006.1, read as the reverse complement.
GCGGCCGCGAGCCGGTTGTCGGCCAGCCCGCGCATGAGGCCGGGCGACGCGTTCGTGTCGGTCGTGAACCGCAGCGCCTCGATCAGCAGCACCTCCAGCAGCCGCGCCAGCACGATTTCGCGCGCGGGCCGCTGTGCGCGCGATTCGTCGCGAACCAGTTGCACGAGCGTGGTCAACCGCGGTTCGCCGCGCACGTGCACGAATTGCGGCAGCAGCGACACCAGCAGTGCCGCGTCGGGTGAACCGAAGCTGCAGTTGCCGGCCATCATCCGCGTGTCGACCGGGTTGCCCGGATCGCCGATCCGGTATTCGCCGTTGTCGAGCGCGACCGGCGGCGCGGTTTCGACGCCCGGCGGCGGCGGTTCGAGGCTCGACATCGCGACGCCGTAGGCGGCCGGAATCAGCACGAAATCGCCGGGCAGCAGTTCGATCGGCGCGTGCCCGTCGATCGCGATCCGGCACCCGCCATCGAGGATCGCGCAATAGAACGGCTCGCCTGCGACCGTGCGGCTGATCGACCACGGGCTCGCACCGTGAACGGACTTGGAGTACCGCGCGCCCGGTTGCAGCAGCGTCACGACTTCGGTCAGTGGGTCGATCATTGTCGGACGCTCGCAAAAGAAAATCGGATTTCCGATTGTAGCGAATACGGATCCGGCCATCTATCGTACGGACACATGCCCAACACACCTCAGGAGTTCGCATGAAGACCGTACTGATCACCGGCTGTTCCTCCGGCTTCGGCCTCGAGATCGCCCGCCATTTCCTCGCACGCGACTGGCAGGTCGTCGCGACGATGCGCACGCCGGACGCGGCCGTGCTGCCGCCTTCGGCGCACCTGCGCGTGCTGGCGCTCGACGTGACGAACGCGGACAGCATCCGTGCCGCGATCGACGCGGCGGGCCCGATCGACGTGCTCGTCAACAACGCGGGTTTCGGCGCGGCCGCGCCGGCCGAGCTCATGCCGTTCGATACGGTGCGTGCGCTGTTCGAGACCAACACGCTCGGCACGATCGCAGTCACGCAGGCCGTGCTGCCGCAGTTTCGCGAGCGCGGGGCCGGGGTGGTCGTGAACGTCACGTCGAGCGTCACGCTGAAGGCGTTGCCGCTGGTCGGCGCGTATCGCGCGAGCAAGGCGGCAGTCAATGCGTACACCGAATCGATGGCGGTCGAACTCGAACCGTTCGGCGTGCGCGCGCATCTGGTGCTGCCGGGCCGGGCGCCGGACACGCGTTTCGGCGACAACGCGCGCGCGCACATGCATGGCTTCGAACACGACGCGTATGCGGAGTTTGTCGGGAAGGCCGTCGCGCGGATGCTCGATGCATCGGGGCCGATCACCCATGCGCAGGACGTCGCCGAAGCCGTGTGGCGCGCGGCGACCGATCCGTCGAGCCCGATGCGCATTCCGGCCGGCGCGGATGCCGAAGCGTGGGCGGCCGAGGCGCGTTGATCGATCGGAAATTCGTCGCGCCGGTCGGTCGAGCCGGCGCGACGGATTGCGTGGTGCGGGGAAGGGCGTTACCGCGCGCCGTCACAACGCCCGTTCGATCGCCTGCCCCAGCAGCGCCAGGCCGAGGTCGATCTCTTCCTCGCTGACGGTCAGCGGCGGCGCGATCCGGAACACGCCGCCCATGCCGGGCAACTGCACGATGTTCATGCTGAGCCCGAGGTTCATGCATTCGCGCGTGATCTTCGCGCCGAGCCCGTCCGCCGGTTCCTTCGTCCGGCGATCCTTGACGATCTCGACACCGAGCAGCAGCCCGCGTCCGCGCACGTCGCCGATGCAGTCGAAACGCTCCATCAGGTCGAGCAGGCCGCGCCTGAGCCGGTCGCCCATCACGTTCGCCCGAGCGACGAGCCCGTCGCGCTGCACCACGTCGAGCACGCGCAGGCCGACGGCCGCCGGCAGCGGGTCCGACACGTGCGTCGTGTAGAACAGGTAGCCGAGTTCGTGCGCGCGTTCCTCGATCGCCGCGGACGTCACCATGGCCGCGAGCGGCAGCCCGGCGCCGAGCGTCTTCGACAGCGTCAGGATGTCGGGCGTCACGCCGTCGCGCTGGCACGCGAACATCGTGCCGGTGCGCCCGACGCCCGTCTGCGCTTCGTCGAGGATCAGCAGCATCCCGCGTTCCTCGCACTTGCGCTTGAGCGCCGCCATATAGCCTTCCGGCAGCTCGATGATCCCGCCCGAACTGAGGATCGGCTCCGCGATGAACGCGGCGAGGTTGCCGCACGACTGGCGGTCGAGCAGGTCGAACGCGTAGTCGAGTTCGGCGAGATAGTCGTACGTGCCGTTGCGCTCGAAGCGCGGCCGGTAGGTGAACGGTGCGGGAATCGCGAACGAGCCGACGGCGGCCGGGCCGACGCCCTTGCGGCCGGCGCTGTACGTGGCCGATGCGGCGGCGCCCGTCATCCCGTGCCACGACTGCGCGAAGCCGACGATCTCGTACTTGCCGGTGACGAGCTTCGCCATCCGGATCGCCGCTTCGTTCGATTCCGCGCCGGTGCTGAGCAGCAGCGCGCGATCGAGCCCGTCGGGCGTGATGTCGGCGAGGCGCGTCGCGAGGTCGACGACCGGCCGCGACAGCATCCCGCTGAACAGATGGTCGAGCTTGCCCGCGTATTCGCCGATCACGGAGACGATCTCCGGATGGCTGTGGCCGAGCACCGCGCTCATCTGCCCCGACGTGAAATCGAGGATCGCGCGGCCGTCGGCGTCGTAGACGAAGCTGCCTTTCGCGCGCTCGATAATCATCGGCTCGAACGTGCCGCCGTAGCGGACCAGGTGCTGTCTGGCGTTGCGCCAGAAGGTCGGGTCGTCGTTCAGGGACATCGGGCATCTCCGGGTAAAAGGGCAGGCGGCGCTTGCAGTCTAGGCGTGCGTCTGGTTTGATGGAAACGAATAGTTCTTATGCAAGGTAGAAAAGGAGCTAATACCTTGGGGCTTTCGCTTGAAATCGACCTGCTGCGCTCGTTCGTCGTGATCGCGGAGGTGCGTGCGCTCAGCCGCGCGGCCGCGCGTGTCGGCCGCACCCAGTCCGCGCTCAGCCAGCAGATGAAGCGGCTCGAGGAGGCCGTCGACCAGCCGCTGTTCCAGCGCACCGGGCGCGGCGTGGTGCTGACCCATCCGGGCGAGCGGCTGCTCGTGCATGCGCAGCGCATCCTGCGGCTGCACGACGAAGCAATGGCCGACCTGTGCGGCACGGGGTTGTCGGGGACGATCCGCTTCGGGTGCCCGGACGACTACGCGGAGGTGTGGCTGCCGTCGCTGCTGCGGCAGTTTTCGAGCCAGCATCCGCAGGCGATCGTCGAGGTCGTGTGCGGGCCGACGCCGCGGCTCGTCGAACAACTGGAGAAACGCGCGGTCGACCTGGCGATGATTTCATTGCCGGACGACGGCGCGAACGACGACATCATTCGCCGGGAGCAACTGGTCTGGATCGGCTATCCGGGGCTGGAACCCGGGCATTTCGATCCGCTGCCGCTCGCGTTGTCCGATCGCGACACGCTCGACCACATCGCGGCCTGCGAGGCGCTGGAGCGCGCCGGCCGGCATTACCGCGTCGCCTACGCGAGCAGCAGTCTCGCGGGGTTGATCGCGCTGGTGCGTTCGGGGCAGGCGTTCGCGGTGATGACGCAGACGGCGGTACCGGCCGACCTGGCGATCGTCACCGGCGATCCGCGCCTGCCGCCGTTGCCTGCCGTGGGCATTACGCTGAAGTTCGATCGCAAGCGGCCGTCGCATCTGACGGCGGCGTTCGCCGAACATATCCGGCTCACGCTGCCGCTGTTGTGATGCGCGCGGCCGCCGCGCCGCGGCGTCACTCGACCGTCGACGAAGCCGACACCCGTGCCGGGTCATGCGCATCCGGTGCCGCCTCCACCCCCGCCTCCACATCACGCACGCGGATCGCCGCCTGCATGCCCGACAGCTTGAGTTCGGTCTCCTGATATTCGTTGACCGGCTCGGAATCGGCGACGATGCCGCAGCCCGCGAACAGCCGGCAGGCCCCGCCTTCGACCAGCGCGGAGCGCAGCGCGACGATGAAGTCGCCGTTGCCGTGCGCGTCGATCCAGCCGACGGGCGCCGCATACCAGCCGCGATCGAATCCTTCATGCGCGCGGATGTGGTCGAGCGCCGCGTCGCGCGGATGGCCGGCCACCGCCGGCGTCGGGTGCAGCGCCGCGATGACCTGCAAGAGCGTCGCGTCCGCGTTCAGCGTCGCGCGGATCGGCGTGCTCAGGTGCTGCAGCCTCGGCAGCCGGTGCAGCGACGGTTCCGGGGGCACGTCGAGCGCGTGCGACAGCGGCGTGAGCGCGGCGCGGATCGCGTCGACGACGAGCGCGTGTTCGAGCCGCTCCTTGGCGGAAGCCATCAGGGCCGCGCCGAGTGCGCGATCGTCGTCGGGCGTGGCGCCGCGCCGGATCGTCCCGGCCAGCGCATGCGTGCGCACGTCGCCGGCCGCGACACGCGCGAGCCGTTCCGGCGTGGCGCCGACGAAGCAGGCGCCTTCACGGCGGACCGCGAACAGGTGCGCGTGCGCGTCGCGCGTGCGCAGCCGGCGCAGCAGCGGCGCGATGGCAATGGGCCGCGCGTATTGTTCGAGCACGTCGCGCGCGAGCACGACCTTGCCGAACGCGCCGCCGTGGATCGCGTCCACCGCGCGCCGGACTTCGTGCTGCCATTCGCTCGCCTGCAGCGCCTGCGTGTGCAGCAGATGCGGTGCAGCGTCGTCGCGGGCGGCCGCGAGCGTGCCGAGCGACTCGATGCGCGCGAGACACGCATGCGCGAGCGCGGCCGGATCGTCGTGCGCGGCGACGACGTGCTGGCAGACGGCCCAGTGCGCGTCGCCTTCGCGCACGATCAGCAGCGTCGCCACCGTCATGCTGGCGTCGGGAAACGGCGCCCAGTGCGCGCTGCGCGCGCCGCGCGGATCGAACCGGAAGCCGCCGACGGCGCGCGGCGGCTGCGGGCCGGCCGTCACGGCATCGCGAACGAGCGTGCGCCAGCGCGCATCGATTTGCGCGAAGCGCGTGTCGCCGGCGGCGGTCAGTTCGAGCGCACTGTCCCAGCCGAACAGCGTGACGGATGCATCGCCGGCTTCGTGGAAGAACCACGGCGTGGCCCCGTCGTCCCACGCGGCGATCAGGTCGAAGAAGTCGAGCGGCCGCACCGGCACCGACACCGACGCGAGCGTCGGCGTGCCGGTGTCTGCGGCGCGGCGGGCCGCACGGGCGAACGTGTCGTGCAGCAGCGGGAGGCCGGCGTTCATGCGAGCCCCCGTTGCCGGCGCCAGTGCTGCGTCTGCTGCGCGATGTACCACGCGATCAGGCCGGCGAACAGCGTCTCGACGTAGTCGCCGTCGAGGCCCGCCTGTTCGGCCCAGCGGCGCCGGTCGGGCAGCATCGCGGCCACGCGTTCCGGCGCGGCGATGCTCGCTTCGTCGGGCTTGAAGCGCGATGCGGCCTTCACGTATTGCATGCGCCGGCCGAGCGCGTCGATGATGTCGGCGTCCAGGCGATCGATGGCTTCGCGAATGTCGGGCAGCCCCGTGCAGGCGTCCGGTGTTTTCATGTGTACTCCTTTCCGTAACGAAGGGATTGGTCGATCCGTTCGACCAGATGCGCGATCAGCGCCGGGTACTGGTGCCGCAGGTAGAAGTGGTCGCCGCTGAACGTCTCGATGCGGATCGGGCGCGACGCGACGTCCTGCCACGCGTGCGCTTCGTCGTCGTCGAGCTCGGAATCGGCCAGCGGCAGCATCACGCCGAGCGGCGTGTCGAGCCGCGGCGGCCGGTCGCGGCGATACGTCTCGATCGCACGGTAGTCGTGGCGGATCATCGGCAGGTAGATCGCGCGCATCTCCGGATCGGCGAGCAGCGCGGCGTGCTCGCCGGACAGCCGCGCGACATCGGCCACGAGCGCGTCGTCGGATTGCAGGTGCAGATCGGACAGGCGCTGACGATGCGGCGGCGGCAACGCGGATACGGCCAGGTAAAGCGGTGCCGCGCCGCGCGCCTCGAGCCGCGCCGCCACCTCGTACGCGAGCGCCGCGCCGAGGCTGTGCCCGAACAGCACGAGCGGCGCGTGCGCATAGCGTTGCAGCGCGTCGGCGGCGGGGCCGGCGAGGGCGTCGATCGACGTCAGGCACGGTTCGCCGAAGCGTTCCTCGCGGCCCGGATACTGCAGCGCGAGCAGGTCGACGTCCCATGGCAGCGCGCGGCTCCAGTTGCGAAAGAAATTCGCGGTGCCGCCTGCATGCGGGAAACACACGAGCTGCGCGCGCGGGCACGGCGACAGGCGCAGCTCGCGGATCCAGTTCGAACCGGTCGGGCGCGCGCTCATGCGGCCGCCGCCTGCAACTGGCGGCGCAGCAGGTCGCGCAGCGATTTCTTGCTGGTCTTGCCGATGCCGGTTTCCGGGAAGCGCGGCATGAACTCGATGCGATCGGGAATCTTGAAGGCCGCGAGCCCGCAGTCGCGCAGGTAGCGTTTCAGTACCAGCCTCGACGGCGCGGGTGCGCGTGCGACGACGAACGCGCACGTGCGCTCGCCGAGCAGCGGGTCGGGCATCGCGACCACCGCCGCGTCATGCACCTGCGGGTGCGCGAGCAGCAGGTTCTCCACTTCCTCGGCGGAGACCTTCTCGCCGCCGCGATTGATCTGGTCCTTGTCGCGGCCTTCGACGACGAGGTCGCCGTCGGCGGTGCGCCGCACGCGGTCGCCGCTGCGATAGAAGCCGTCGGCCGTGAACGCGGTTGCATTGTGCTCGGCGAGCCGGTAGTAGCCGCGTATCGTGTACGGGCCGCGCACCTGCAACTCGCCGATCTCGCCGGGTGCGACCGGTTCGCCGGCGTCGTCGACGATGCGCACTTCGTCGCCGTCCGACACGGGTCGGCCCTGCGTATGCGCGATCCGTTCGGGCGAATCGTCGAGCCGCGTGCAGCAGATGAGCCCTTCGGCCATCCCGAACACCTGTTGCAGCCGGCAGCCGAGCACGGGCGTCACGCGCGCGGCCGCGTGGTCCATCAACCGCGCGCCGCCGACCTGCAGCACGCGCAGGCTCGACAGGTCGGCCCGGCGTTGCGGCTGTTCGTCGAGCCACAGCAGCGCGAGCGGCGGCACGAGCGCGGTATGCGTGACGCGTTCCTGCGCGATCAGCGCGAAGCTCTGTTCGGGCTCGGGCCGCCCGGTCGCGACCACGCGGCCGCCCGCGAGCAGCGCACCGATCGTGCCGGGGCAGCACAGCGTGAAGTTGTGCGCCATCGGCAGCGCGGCGAGATAGACGGTGCCGGCGTCGAATCCGCTCGCGACGCTGCACGCACGCACGTTGTACAGGTATTCGCGATGGCGGCGCGGGATCAGCTTCGGCGTGCCGGTCGTGCCGCCCGACAGCTGGAAGCACGCGATGTCGTCGCCGCGTGCCGCGCATTCGCGCAGCGGCGGCGCGTCGTACAGCGCGTCGAATGGTGTGAACGCGTGATCGTTGCCGTCCATCACGACGTGCTCGAGCGTCGGGCAGTCGGCCTGCAACGCGGCCGCGAGCGGCCGGCAGTCGAACTCGCCGAGTTGTGCCGCGCACAGATACGCGCGCGCGCCGGCGAAGCGGCAGAACGCGCCGATCTCGTAGTGCCGGTGGGCAGGCAACGCGAGCACCGGCCGCACCCCGAGCTGGAACAGCGCGAAGCAGGTCTCGATGAAGCGTGCGCCGTTCGGCAGATGGACGACGACCGCGTCGCCGCGCGCCAGGCCCAGACGAGCGAGGCCGCCCGCAAGCTGGCGGATGCGCGCCAGCAGGTCGCGATAGCCGAGCCGGCAGGTGCCGTCAACGACCGCGAGCGCGTCGGGGGCGCGCTGCGCTTGCGCGTCGAGCGCCTCGAAGAACGTCGTGTCCTGCCAGTAGCCGGCGTCGCGATAGCGGTGCGCGAAGTCGTCGGGCCAGTCGGGCGCGTCGGCCGGGATGGCCGGCGCCACGGAGGGAAGGGAAGAGTGCATGCGCTGACCTTGGGTTCCGGCAAGTTGTCAAAAAATGTAAATGAGAGGTATTATCATTTGTAACAAGTGCCGCGATAACGTCGTTTCTTTCGATATCGCGGCAATTTCATTCGATCGGGCGCCTGTCGCGCGGCGCCCGCCCGGCCCGGCCGGAGAATCGGCCGGTTGCCGCCGGCGCGCGCCGGGCCGCGCGTGCCGCCTAACCAACGGACCTCCGATGAGCTCGACCTCCTTCGCTTCGTCACGACGTCACCCGCCGGTGCTCGTGCCCGGCAATCATCCGGGCGTGGTGCACATCGACGCGGGCATGAAACTCATGAGCGGCACGCTGTGCTCGGACAGCCGCGACTGGTACGAGGAGCCGCTCGAAAAAGGGCTGAAGCTCGTCCTCGTGCAGAGCGGGCAGTTGCGCTGCCGCGTGCCGGGCCAGCCCGAGCAGTGCATCAAGGGGCCGGGCCTGTGCGTGATCGCCAACGACGGCGAATTCACGACGCACCAGATCTACGACCGCGACGTGCCGCTGCGCTACACGATCGTGCAGCTCGGCCTCGATGCGCTCGACCGCAACCTGAGCCTGTTGCCGGAGAAGATGCTCGCGCCGACGGGCGGCGATCCGCGCATCGTCAGTTGCCCGGCATCGAAGGCGCTGCAGGCGCTCGCGGTACAGATCGCGACGTGCCCGTTCGAGGGCGCGGTGCGCGAGTACTACCTGAAGGCCAAGGCGTTCGAGCTGACCGCGCTGAGCGCGCAGCTGCTGGCGACGCAGCGGCAGTTCGCGCCGGCCGACGTGCGCGTCACGTCGTCGGACGTCGAGCGCGTGTACGCGGCGAGCGACATCCTCACGCGCGAGCTCCAGCAGCCGCCGACGCTCGATGCGCTCGCGGGCCGGGTGGGGATGAATTCGCGCAAGCTGACGGCCGGCTTCCGCAAGGTGTTCGGCACGAGCGTGTATGCGTACCTGCAGGAATACCGGCTGCGGACCGCGCACGCGATGCTGTGCGCGGAGGACGCGAACGTGTCGACCGTGGCGTACCGCGTCGGCTACAGCCCCGCGCATTTCTCGATCGCGTTCCGCAAGCGCTACGGCATTTCGCCGAGCGACATTCGCGCATCGTCGAACGCGATCGACGATGCCGAACTGGAGAGCGCGGCAATCTAAAACAACTGACCGGCCGCCTAAAGCAATCGACCGGGCTCATGGGCGTGAATGAGATAGATTCTCATTCACGGGTGGCCGCCGCCGCGCGGATCCGCCATCGAACGACCCATACAAGGCGTGCCCATGAGCCAGACCGCTGTCGATTCAACCATCGATCATTCCGATCCTTCCTGTTTTTCTCCCATTGCCTTTCGCTCGCAGCTCGTCGCGATGATCGCGGCGCTGCTCGACGAGCCCGTCGACGAAATCGCGTCGCTCGACGATGACGAGGACCTGCTGAGCTGCGGCCTCGATTCGATCCGGCTGATGTATCTGCAGACGCGCGTGAACCGGCTCGGCTACGCGCTGACGTTCGATGCGTTCGCGCGTACGCCGACGCTCGGCGCGTGGGCCGAGCTGCTCGCGAATGCGCCGCGCGGCGCATCCGCGGCGCCCGACGTCGAGGCCGCAGAGGGGGGCGATGTCGACGTGCATGCGCTGTTCGACCTGTCCGCGGTGCAGCAGGCGTACTGGCTCGGCCGCGGCGACGGTGAAGTGCTCGGCAACGTGAGCTGCCACGCATTCCTCGAGTTTCGCAGCCGCGCGATCGATCCCGTTCGTCTCGACGCGGCATGCCGACTCGTGCGCGAACGCCATCCGATGCTGCGTGCGCGCTTTGCCGGTGGCCGCCAGCAGATCGTCGCGGCACCGGAGGCGCCGGTGTTCGCGCATGCGGACTGGCGCGACCGGACGCCCGCCGAAGCGGAAACCGAATGGGTGTCGCTGCGCGCGTTCCGGTCGCACGAATGTCTCGACGTCGAGCACGCGCAGGTCTTCATGATGGGCCTCGCGCAGATGCCCGGCGGCGAGGATCGCGTGTGGCTGAGCGTCGACCTGCTCGCGGCCGACGTGGACAGCGTGCGGCTGCTGATGCAGGAGATCGGTGCCGCGTATGCCGAGCCGTCGGCGTTGCCCGACGCGCCGTCGACGTGGTTCCCGATCTGGCTCGCGCGTCGCGCGGCCGATACGCGCGATGCGCGGGCCGCGGCGCGCGACGCATGGCAGGCGCGGCTCGCGACACTGCCGGAAGGGCCGGCGCTGCCGCTCGCCCGTGCGCCGGAAACGATCCGCGCGCCGCGTTTCAGCCGCGTCACGCATACGCTGAGCACGGCCGAACTGACGCGCCTGCAGGCGCGGGCCGCGCAGCATGGCGTCACGCTGTCGTCGGTGTTCGGTGCGGCGTTCGCGGCGGTGCTCGCGCGCTGGAGCGGCCGGCAGGCGTTCCTGCTCAACGTGCCGCTGTTCGACCGGCACGGCGATGCGCCCGATCTCGGCCGCGTGATCGCCGATTTCACGACGCTGCTGCTCGTCGAATGCGACGTGCGCGCCGACGCGAGCGCGGCCGACACGGTACGCGCGTTCCAGCAACGGCTGCACGGCGCGATCGCGCAGGCTGCGTATCCGGCGCTCGACGTGCTGCGCGATGCACGCAGGCAGGGTGCGCCGCGCGCGGCGCCCGTCGTGTTCTCGTGCAATCTCGGCGACGCGCCGTTCGTGCCCGACGCATTCGCGCGCGTGTTCGGCGATCTGCACGACATGATTTCGCAGACGCCGCAGGTGTGGCTCGATCACCAGCTCTATCGCGTGCCGGACGGCGCGTTGCTCGCATGGGACAGCGTCGACGGCCTGTTTCCCGACGGGATGGTCGATGCGATGTTCGGCGCGTATGTCGCGCTCGTGCAGGCGCTGTGCGATCGCGACTGGCGGCTGCCGATCGCGGTCGAGCTGCCGTCCGCGCAGCGACGCGTGCGCGATGCGCTCAACGCGGTGCCCGCTCCCGCGCGGCCGCGCACGCTGCATGCCGACTTCTTTGCATCGGCCGCGCGCGAGCCGGCGGCCGTCGCATTGCGGTGCGCCGAGCGCGTGGTGACGCGCGGCGAACTGGCCGCGCAGGCGCTGGCGATCGCGGGTGGCCTGCGTACTGCCGGCATCGGTCACGGCGATGCCGTCGAGATCAGTCTGCCGCGCGGGCCGGAACAGGTGGCCGCGGTATTCGGCGTACTGGCCGCCGGCGCGTGTTACGTGCCGCTCGACATTGCGCAGCCGGCCGCGCGCAAGACGCTGATCGAACGCGCGGCCGGCGTGAAGGCCGCGATCGGCGACACGGCGCACGCGGATGCGCCGCTGCCGCGTTTCGATGTTGCATCGCTGATGAAACATGCGCCGCTGGCCGCGCCGCTCGCGGTGGCGCCGCAGGCCACCGCGTACGTGATCTACACGTCCGGTTCGACGGGCGTGCCGAAGGGTGTCGAGATGACACACGCGGCGGCGCTCAACACGATCGACGCGATCGATGCACTGCTCGGCGTGCGTGCGCAAGACCGGCTGCTCGCGGTATCGGCGCTCGATTTCGACCTGTCGGTGTACGACCTGTTCGGCGTGCTCGGTGCCGGCGCCGAGCTCGTGCTGCCGACCCAGGACGATGCGCGCGACGCGGCGCGCTGGATCGACCTGATCGCGCAGCATCGCGTGACGCTGTGGAATTCGGCGCCCGCGCTGCTCGAAATGGCGCTGGCGGTGCCCGCCGCGGCCGACGCATGCCGCAGCGTGCGCGCGGCGCTGCTGTCCGGCGACTGGATCGCGCTCGACCTGCCGGCGCGCCTGCGCGAACGATGCGGCGACGCATGTGCGTTCCATGCGCTCGGCGGCGCGACCGAGGCCGGCATCTGGTCGAACGTGCAGACGGTGCGCGACGTGCCGCCGCACTGGCGTTCGATTCCGTATGGCCGGCCGTTGCCGGGGCAGGCCTATCGCGTCGTCGATGCCGACGGCCGCGATGTGCCGGATTACGTGCCGGGCGAACTGCTGATCGGGGGCGACAGTCTCGCGCGCGGCTACCGGAACGATCCCGAGCTGACCGCGCAGCGCTTCGTGCAGCACGCGTCGGGCCGCTGGTATCGCACGGGCGACCGTGGCCGCTACTGGCCCGACGGCACGCTCGAATTCCTGGGGCGCGAGGATCGCCAGGTGAAGGTGCGCGGGCACCGGATCGAACTGGGCGAGATCGAGGCCGCGCTGGCCGCGCATCCGCAGATCGACGGTGCGTGCGCGAGCGTCGTGAATGGCGAAGTTGCGCGCATCGTCGCCGCGTTCGTGCCGGCCGATTGCGTTGTCGCGTGCGTTGCCGATGCCGCGCCGTCGTCGCTCGCGGAGGCCGACCGGGCCGATACGGTTGAGGCGGAAGCGGCCGTTGCGCGCGCCGTCGCCGATCGGCTGCTCGATGGCGGCGCGGGCCTGCCGCCGTCGTTGCGTGCGCACCGGCACGCGAAAGGCGATGCGTCGATCTCCATCGACGGTGCGCTCGATCGGCTCGACTGGTATGCAACCGATCTCGACGATCTGACGGCGTCGCTGCGCGCGCTCGCAGCCGATCCGGATACCGCCGCGCAGCGCGTACCGCTGGACCCGTGCGTGGCACCGCTTGCGTTCGCGACGCGTTTGCCGGACGGCGCCCGCGCGCTGCGCGAGTTTGCCGGCGCGCTGGAGGCACAGGCCGCTGCGCGCACGGGTGTGCTGCGGGTCGCGGTGGTCGACGCCCGCGCCGGGCAATGGTTCGAAGCGGGCCTCGGCGTGCTCGACGATCCACGTTTCGACGTGACGCTGTTCGACGTGTCGCCGGGGCTGCTGCATACCGCACAGGCACGCTTCACACTTACGAGGCCCGCGCTTCAGACGATGCAGGACGGCTTGTTCCCCGCGCGGCATCTCGGCGAATTCGATTGCGTGATCAGTTTCGCGGCGGCACACCTGCGCGACGACCCGCGCGATACGTTCAGGATCGCGGCCGCGTTGCTGGCGCAAGACGGCCGCCTGCTGTTCGCCGACGTGCTGCGCGACTCGCCGCTGCGTGAACTCGTCGCGAGCGTGGCGGGTGATGCGTCGTTGCCGCGGCCGTTCACGCCCGATGCGATCGCCGCCGCCGCGCATGCGTGCGGTTTTACGCTCGACTCCCGAAGCTGGCGTTCGAACGCATTCGCGTGCATCGACGCGCGCCGTGCCGGCGAACCGGCCGCGCAAGCGGCGCTGGCCGACTGGCTGCGCGACCGCTTGCCCGACGCGATGCGCCCCGATGCGCTGTGGTGCATCGCGCGCTGGCCGCTCAACGCGAACGGCAAGATCGACCGGCGGGCGGTGGGCGAGGCGCTCGCGCGCGCGCTCGGCGACGCACCGGCCGCCCACGATGCATTCGTGCCGGCCGACGAACGGCAGGCGACGCTGCTCGCATGCTGGGAGCACGCGCTCGGCCGCCCGGCGAACGCGCGCGACGCGACGTTCTTCGCGCTCGGCGGCGACAGCCTGCTCGCGACGCGCCTGCTCGCGCAACTGCGCGAGCGGCTCGGCGTGCGGGTCGGGATGGCGGCGTTCTACCGGCAGCCGACGCTCGCGGGTCTCGCCGCGCAGCTCGACGAGGCCGCACTGGCCGCGCCGGCCCTGCAAGCCTCGCAGGCCGCCGGCGACACGCCGGTTGCGACGATCGAGGAGGGCGTGCTGTGAGCTTCGATGACGTGCTCGATCTTTGCCGCGAACGCCAGATCGAACTGTGGTGCGACGACGGCGGCCAGTTGCGCTATCGCGCGCCGGCCGGCGCGCTCGATGCGGACCTGGCCGCGCGCATCAAGGCCGAACGCGACGCGTTCGTCCGCTTCCTGCAGGACGGCGCATGGCGCTGCGATCCGGTGCGCCGGCACGAGCGGTTCGCACTGACGCCGGTGCAGGCCGCGTACGTGCTCGGCCGCCACGAGTCGTTCGAGTTCGGCGGCAATGCGTGCCATCTGTACGTCGAATACGGCGAGCCCGCGAATCTCGACTGCGTGCGCTTCGAGGCGGCGTGGAACGCGTGCGTCGCGCGGCATCCGATGCTGCGCGCGATCGTCGAGGACAACGCATGGCAACGCGTGCTGCCCGACGTGCCGTGGCAGCCGCTCGCGGTGCACGACCTGCGCGATGCCGATGCGAATGCATTCGACGCGCACGTGAAGCGCGTGCGCGAGCGTCTCGACCATGCGGTGCACGCGCTCGACCGCTGGCCGGTGCTGCAGCCGGAAGTGAGCCTCGGGCCGGACGGTGCGGTGCTGCACCTGTCGGTCGATTTCACGCTGATCGATTATGCGAGCCTGCAATTGCTGCTCGCCGAATGGCGGCGCCGCTACGACGACCCGCAGTGGCAGCCCGAGCCGCTCGACGCGACGTTCCGCGACTACGTCGTCAATGAAGCCCATGCCGGCACGCGCGCGGATCATGCACGCGACAAGGCGTGGTGGCTTGCGCGCATCGACGATCTGCCGCCGCGCCCCGATCTGCCGGTGGTGCCCGCGATGCCGTCCGGCGCACGGCCGCGCTTCACGCACCGGCATGCGCGGCTCGATCGTGCGCAATGGGCCGCGCTGAGCGGCCACGCGAGCCGCTTCGGCTTGAGCGCGGCGAGTGTCGCGCTGGCCGCGTTCGCCGAAGTCGTCGGCCGCTGGAGCCAGTCGCCCGCGTTCTGCCTGAACCTGACGGTGCTGAACCGGCCGCCCGTGCATCCGCGCATCGACGCGGTGCTCGGCGATTTCACCGCGCTGAGCCTGCTCGCGGTCGACGCGACGCACGGGCGCGATTTCGTCGAGCGTGCCCGCACGATCGGCGCGCGGATGTTCGACGACCTCGACCATCGTGCGTTTACCGGTGTCGACGTGATGCGCGAACTCGCGCGACGGCGCGGCAAGGATGCGGCGCTGATGCCGGTGGTGTTCACGAGCGGCATCGGCAGTGTCGGCCGGCTGCTCGGCGAGCACGCGGCCCGCGCCGAGCCGCCGCGCTACATGATCAGCCAGACGCCGCAGGTGTGGCTCGACTGCCAGGTGACCGATCAGTTCGGCGGCCTGGAAATCGGCTGGGACGTGCGTGACGACCTGTTTCCGGACGGGATGCCCGCGGCGATGTTCGACGCGTACGTCGCCCTGCTGGGCCGGCTCGCCGCCGACGCGGCGTGGTGGTCGCGCGCGGGCGACATCGTGCTGCCGTCCGCTGCGCCCGCCGCCGGGATCCATCCGGATGCGGATACGCACATCGCGGCCGGCTTTGCCGCGCAGGCGTTGCGTACGCCCGATGCGCCGGTGGTGATCGATGCGCAGGGGGCGCGCACGTATCGCGACGTCGCGCAGCACGCGGCGGCGCTGCGGTCGGCGCTCGAGCAGGCCGGCGTCGCCGCGGGCGATACCGTCGCGGTGCTGATGCCGAAGTGCGCGCACCAGCTCGTGGCCGTGCTCGCGATCGTCCAGGCGGGCGCCGCGTACGTGCCGGTCGACAGCCGCCAGCCGGCGCTGCGGCAACAGGCGATCCTGCGCAATGCGCGGGTGCGTGCGGTCGTCAGTGTGCAGGCGCTCGGGTTCGAACACGACGGGTGCGTGCGCATCGATGTCGATGCAGTGCCGGTCGATCCGCAATGGCCGCCGCGCGCCGCGCGCGACATTCCCGGCGACGCACTCGCGTACGTGATCTATACGTCGGGCTCCACCGGCGAACCCAAGGGCGTGATGCTGAGCCACGCGGCCGTCTGTAACACGCTGGCCGACATCAGCGCGCGCCATGAAGTCGGCGACGGCGACGTGGTGCTCGGCCTGGCCGAGTTGAGTTTCGACCTGTCCGTCTACGACTTCTTCGGCGCGACCGCGCGCGGCGCGTGCATCGTGTTGCCCGATCCGGCGCGCGGCAACGATCCGTCGCATTGGGCCGCGCTGATGGCGCGCCATCGCGTGACGCTGTGGAATTCGGTTCCCGCGCAAGGGCAGATGCTGATCGACTACGTCGAAAGCGAACCGGCGCTCGATGTGCCGGGCCCGCGCCGCGTGCTGTGGTCGGGCGACTGGATTCCGGTGACGCTGCCCACCCGCTGGTGGCGGCGCTGGCCCGACAGCGCGCTGTTCAGCCTCGGCGGCGCGACCGAGGCGTCGATCTGGTCGATCGAGCATCCGATCCGTCCGGCGGACACGCAGCTGGCCAGCATTCCCTACGGCCGCGCGCTGACCGGGCAGACGATGGAGGTGCTCGACGCGCTCGGCCGGCCATGCCCGCCGGGCGTGCGCGGCGAGATCCATATCGGCGGTGTCGGGCTGGCGACGGGTTACGCGAACGATCCGGTGCGAACGGCGGAACGCTTCATCCGTCATGGCGACGGGCGGCGACTCTACCGCACCGGCGATCTCGGCCGCGTGCGCGCCGACGGTTCGCTCGAATTCCTCGGGCGGCAGGACGATCAGGTGAAGATCCGCGGCTACCGGATCGAGCTGGCCGAGATCGACGCGGCGCTGACCGCGCATCCGCTCGTCGGCGCGGCCGCGACGATCGTGCTCGGCGACGGCACGGAGCGCCGGCTCGCGAGCTTCGTGTCGCTGCACGGCGCGGAGCCGCCGCAGCAGGACGACGCGCTGCACGAGATCGCGGCGCACGTGCGCACGGCGTTCGACGCCGCGCGCTGGCCCGCGCATGCGGACGTGGCGCGGTCGGTTGCCCGGCTCGAAGCGGCCTGCGTTGCATCGCTGGCAGCGTGGATCGTGCCGGCAGGGGCGCTGACCGAGGAGGCGGCGACGGACTTCGCGACGTTGTGCGAACGGTTGCGCGTGCCGGCGGCGCGACAGCATCTGCTGCGTCACTGGCTCGCGATGCTCGACCGGCACGGCGTGCTGCACGCGGATGCCGAAGGCGGCTGGCGCAGGCGGCCCGATGCCGGCCATGCCGATGCGCATGCCTGCTGGGACGCGTTTGCGCAGGATGCGTCGCCCGATCTGTGGCCGGCTGTCCTCGTCGACTACTTCCGCGACAGCGCGGGATGCATCGACGTGCAGGTGGACGGCACCGTGTCGCCCGCCGGCCTGATGTTCCCGGAAGGCGCGTCGCATATCGCCGACGCGATGTACAGCGACGGCGAACATGCGCGGGCGCTACATGACGGAATGGCACAGGCGGTGCGTGCGATCGTCGCGCGCGAGCCGCAGCGCCCGTGGCGCATCCTCGAGATCGGCGCGGGTACGGCCGCTGCGACGCGTGCGATCGTCGACGCGCTCGCGCCGCTGGTCGAAGCGGGCGCGCGGATCGACTACCTGTTCAGCGACGTGTCGAGCTATTTCCTCGCGGCGGCGCGCGAGCGCTTCGCCGCGTATCCGTGGATGCGGTTCGAGCGGTTCGACATGAACGCGGCGCTCGACGCGCAGGGTATTGCGCCGCATTCGATCGACATCACGATCAGCTCCGGCGCGCTGAACAATGCGCGCGACACGGTCGCGCTGGTTGCCGGATTGCGTGCGCTGTCGGCGGCCGATGCGTGGTGGGTGATCCAGGAACTGACGACCGAGCATCCGGAGATCAGCATCAGCCAGGGGTTGATGATGGAAACGCCGCACGACGCGCGCGTCGAATCGGCGCGTCTGTTCGTGCCGCGCGCGCAGTGGCTCGAATGGTTGCAAGAGGCGGGCGGCGATCGCGCGCTCGGTTGCGTGGCACCCGGCACGCCGCTCGACGCACTCGGCTACGACATCCTGCTCGCGCACGTGAAGCGCGGTGCGGCGCGCATCGCGCCGGACGCGCTGCTGGCATGCGTCGCGGAGCGCGTGCCGGGCTACATGGTGCCGTCGCAATTGCGCGTGCTCGACCGCCTGCCCGTGACCGCGAACGGCAAGATCGATCGCCGCACGCTGGCCGGCATTGCCGACATCCGCGAACCGGAGCCGGCGGCCGCCCGGCCGGCTCACGCGCAGGCCGCCGCCGATCCGCTGCTGGCGCGGCTGATCGGCTTGTGGGAAGCCGTGCTCGATACGCGCAACGTCACGCCCGATCAGGACTTCTTCGCCGCGGGCGGCGATTCGCTGCTGATCGCGCAACTCGTGTCGCGGCTGCGCGGCGAGGAACCGCTCGCGCACGCGCATCCGTTCGACCGGTTGCTGCGCTGGGTGCTCGCGCAACCGACGCCCGCCGCGTTCGCGCAATGCCTGCGCGACGCGGATGCGCAGCCGTCGGGCAGCGCATCGCCGGGTGCGCCGGCCGCCCCGCGCAGCGCGCACGTTTCGGCGGTCGTCCATGCGCCTGCGCCGCGCGTGCGCGCCGGCGTGCGGCCGATCCCGCTCGCGCCCGGCGACGGCGTGCCGCGCGTGATCGTGCACGAAGGGCTCGGCACCGTGCATGCGTATCGCCCGGTCATGCCGGCGCTCGCGCGGCTCGGCCCGGTGCTCGGCTTCGCGGTGCGCGACGCGCAGGACTATCTCGACCTGCCGGCGCGCCACCTGAACGCGACGCTCGGCCGGCGCTATGCGGATGCGCTGTGGCGCACCGGCGTGCGCGAGGTCGACGTGCTCGGCTACTGCTCGGGCGGGCTGGTCGCGCTCGAAATGGCGAAGTCGCTGGTGCAGCTCGGCGTCGAGGTGCGCACGCTCGACATCGTGTCGAGCTACCGGATTCCGTACCTGATCGAAGACGAGCGGCTCGTGCTGTTCAACTTCGCGGCGACGCTCGGGCTGCCGCTCGACGCGCTCGGGTTTCCGGAAACGTACGTGCTGGCCGACGCACTCGCCGACGCATTGAAGGCCGACCCCGCGCGTCTCGCGCCCGGCAGCCTGCAGGCCCAGCTGGAGATTTTCGGCGACCGCTGCGAGCCGCTCGACACGTTGCGCCGCCGCGTGCTGCGCGCGGCCGCCGGATTGTCGATGCAGGACGAGGTCGCGCATCCGCTGTTCGACGAGCGCGAACGGCTGTACCGGCTCTTCATGCATTCGGTGCAGGCGAGCCACTGGGCGGGCGACGCGCCGTACGCGGGTGCGCTGCGGCTGTTCGTGCCGGAGCGTTGCAACCCGCTGATTCCGCAGCAGCGCGCGGCGCTCACCGAATACTGGACGGCGCAGGCGCTCGGCGGCATCACGTCCGTCGACATCCCCGGCGGTCATTTCGACTGCCTGAACGCCGCGTTCGTCGACACCCGCCTGAAGGAGGCGCAATGAAGGCTCATCCGCTGCCGGTCGTCGTGGCCGGTTCCCGCTTCGGCCAGTTCTATGCGGCGGGCCTCGCCGCGTCCGGCACGTATCGCGTCGCAGGCATCCTGGGGCAAGGCAGCGCGCGTACCGCCGCGCTGGCCGCGCGCGTCGGCGCGCCCGTGTTCGACCGTCCGGAAGCGTTGCCCGACGACGTGCGCGCTGCGTGCGTCGCGGTCGGCGGCGCGGCGCGCGGCGCCGACGGGGCCGCGCTCGCGTGCCGGCTGCTCGAGCGCGGGATCGACGTCGTGATCGAGCATCCGCTGCTGCCCGACGAATGGGACCGCGTGCTGCGCACCGCGTCGCGTCACGGCCGGCGCTGCCTGCTCAACAGTTTCTATCCGAACCTGCCGGTCGTCTCCCGCTTCATCGCCGTCGCGCGACGGCTGCGTGAAACGAGCGCGCCCGTGCATGCGGATGTCGTGTGCTCGGTGCAGGCCAGTTACGCGGCGCTCGACGTGCTCGCCGCCGCGCTGCAGGGCGTGGGCCCGTGGTCGGTCGAGCCGGTCGGGCCGGCACTGTCGTCGATGCGCGAATGCGCGATGGTGCTCGCCGAAACGCCGGTCTCGCTGCGCGTGCACAACGAGATGGCGGCGGCCGACGACGGCCGGATGAGCATGCTGTTCAGCATCACGCTGACGACGGACGCCGGCACGTGGACGCTCGCGTCGCCGCATGGCCCGCTGTGGTGGGCGCCCGCGCTGCGCGAACCGGCGACGGACGACGACGGGCTGTTCCCGATCTTCGGCGACGCGGCGGGCGACGACATGCCGAGCATCCAGATCTGCGACGAAGCGCGCGATACGTGGGGCGCGATTCATGCCCGCAGCTGGCCGCAGGCGGCCGTGCGCGCGGTCGACCGGCTCGTGTCGGGCGAAGGGCTGCACGCGTGCAACCAGCGCAGCATCGACGTGGCGCGCGTCTGGCAGCAACTGACGATGCAGCTCGGTTTTCCGGAGCAGCCGCCGGGCGACGCGTGCGCGGCCACGCTCGGCATGCTGCTGGAGCGTGCCGCATGAAGGGGCCGTTGCTTTCGATGTTGCGGCCGTTCGCGGCGCCGCTTGCGGCGGCGGTCGTGCTGCAGGCGCTGGCGGGTGTCGCGTCGCTCGTGCCGTGGCTCGCGCTCGGCCGTATCGCCGACGCATGGCGCGCGACGGCACAGCTCGACGCGACGGCGCGCGGCTGGCTCGTCGCGGCCGTGGTGGCCGGCGTGTGCTGGCTGGGCGGCCAGACGGTCGCGCTGCACCTGACGCACCGTGTCGACGCCGATCTCGCCGACCGCTTGCGCAGGCGGCTCGCCGATCATCTGCAACGCTTGCCGCTCGGCTGGTTCGCGCGAGCAGGCAGCGACCGCGTCGCGCGTCACGTCGACCAGGACGTGCGTGCGCTGCACCAGCTCGTCGCGCATGCGCCGGCCGACGTCACGCAACTCGTCGTCGTGCCGTGCGCGGCGCTGGCGTGCCTGCTTTACCTGAATCCCGTGCTGCTCGCCTTTGCGCTGATCCCGCTCGTCGCGGGCGCCGCGCTGTTCCGCTGGATGCGCTCGGCGCGGTTCGCACCGGCCATTGCGGCGCGCAATGCGGCACTCGAACAGCTGATGGGCGATTACGCGCAGCTCGCGCAGAACCCGGCGCTCGTGCGGCAGTATCCGGGCGCCGGCATCGAGGCGGCCGCGCTCGCGTCGACCGGGCGCTTCGACCAGGCGTTTTCGGCGTGGGTCGGCCGCGTCGGCGGGCCCGGTGCCTGCACGCAGGTGCTGCTCGGCACGCCGTTCCTGCTCGCGTGGGTCGTGTTCGGCGCGACCTGGCTCACGGCCGGCCGCCTGCCGGTCGGCGAACTGTGCGCGTTCGCGCTGCTGATCTGGGCGGTCGCCGCGCCGGTGCGGGCGCTCGGCCACGGTGCCGACGCGTTGCGCGAAGCGCGCGCGGCCGCTGCGCGCCTCGATGCGTTGCTCGCCCAGCCGGGCCTGCCCGAGCCGGCCGACGGCGCGGCACAGGTGCCGCGCGATGCGTCGATCGAGCTGCGCGGCGTGAGCGTCGACATCGACGGCGCGCCGATCCTGCGCGACATCGACGCGACGGTCGCGGCGGGCACGACCACCGCGATCGTCGGGCCGTCGGGTGCGGGCAAGAGCACGCTGCTGATGCTGCTCGCGCGCTTCATGGATCCCGACCGCGGCACGGTGCGGCTCGGCGGCGCCGATCTGCGGCTGCTCGCGCCGGACACGCGGCGCGAACAGGTGGCGATGGTGTTCCAGCAGGCCGCCGCGCTCGACGTGTCGATCGCCGCGAACATCGCGCTTTACCGGCCCGATGCCGATCACGACGCGATTCGTGCGGCCGCGCGCGCGGCCTGTCTCGACGAACGCATCGATGCGTTGCCGGGCGGCTACGGTTGCGTGTGCGGGCGCGACGTGCGGCTGTCCGGCGGCGAACTGCAGCGGCTGGCGATTGCGCGTGCGCTGCTGTCGACGGCGCCGCTGTTGCTGCTCGACGAACCGGCGTCGGCGCTCGATCCGCAAACCGGGCGCGCATTGCGCAATGCGCTGCGCGGCGACGCGCGCACGCGCGTGATCGTCAGCCACGATCTCGACGCGATCCGGCAGGCGGACCAGATTCTCGTGATGGATCGCGGCCGCATCGTCGAGCGCGGCACGCATGCGGTGCTGCTGGCCGCGTGCGGGCTGTATGCGCGGCTGTGGCGCGAACGCGGTGCCGCGGACGGGGAGGCCGCATGATGATGAAATCGCTCAAACGTTTGCGGTGCCTGCCATCCGGCACACGCCGCGCGCTGTGGCGCGGGGTCGGCTGGGCGATGGCGGCCGCGTTGCTCGACGGCGCCTGCGGGTTGCTGCTCGTGCCGTTGATCCGCGCGTGGTTCGCCGGCGCGCAGGCAGCCGTGTTGCACTGGACGATCGTTCTCGGTGCGCTGACCCTGTGCCACGCATTCGTGCTGTACGTCGCGCAGCGCGGCGGCTATCGCGCGGGCGGCGCGCTCGCGGCCGGTCTCGTCGAACGCCTCGTGCGGCACCTGCCGCGCATCGCGTCGTGGCAGGCCGTGCGCGACAGTCATCCGGCCGGGTTGCTGCGCGGGCCGGTCATGCAGGCGATGGGGATTCCGGCGCACCTGCTCGGGCCGCTGATCGGCGCGGTCGTGACGCCGCTTGCGGTCGTCGCCGGGCTCGCGTGGATCGACTGGCGCATCGCGCTGTGCCTCGCGGCAGCCGCCGTGTTGCTGTTCGCACTGCTCGAGCGCGGCGGCACGCGCACCCTTGCGTTCGAGCAGGCGCGCGCGTCCGGCGATCGCGACATGGCCGTGCAGCTTCAGACCTTCGCCACGCACCAGGGGCTGCTGCGCTTCGCGGGCCGGGAAGGCGACGCGCGCGCGGCGCTGCAGCACGCGTTCGACGCGCAGCATCGCCGCACGCGCGCGCTGATGCGCCGCTCGCTGCCGATCGAACTTGGCTTCGCGGGCGCGGTGCAGGGCGTGTTCGTCGCGATGCTGGCCGGCGGCGCATGGGCCGTCTCGGCGGGCCGGCTCGATGCCGCGACGGCCGTGGCGGTGCTCGTGCTGCTCGTGCGTTTCATCGAACCGCTCGCGCAGCTCACGCAGCTCGACCAGGCGTTGCGCGGCGCCTGGCGCGCGCTCGACACCGTGCTCGCGGTGCTGCATGCGCCGCGTTTCGACAGCCCCGACCGCGGCACGCCGGTACACGACGCGAGTGTCGACGCGGTGCGCGTCGGCTACCGTTCGCCCGCCGGCGCGACGCTGCTGGACGGCGTCGACCTGCATTGCCCGGCGGGCGGCTTCGTCGCGATCGTCGGCCCCACGGGCGCCGGCAAGAGCACGCTGCTCGGCCTGCTCGCGCGGCTTGACGATCCGGGCGCCGGGCGCGTGCTGCTCGGCCGCGCCGATGTGCGGCACCTGAGCGAGGCGACACTCGCGGCGACGCGCAACCTCGTGTTCCAGGACAACGGGCTGTTTCGCGGCAGCCTCGCGTGGAACGTGCGGATGGGCCGCCCGGATGCGACCGATGCCGAACTGCGCGACGCGCTCGACGCGGTCGGCCTGCTGCGCGACGCCGAGCGCTTGCCGGACGGGCTCGAATCCGACGTGGGGCCGGGCGGCCAGTTGCTGTCGGGCGGGCAGCGCCAGCGGGCGTGCCTGGCGCGCGCGCTGCTGTCGCGTGCGCCGGTGCTGATGTTCGACGAGCCGACCGCGAGCCTCGACGAATCGAGTGCGCGGCGCGTGCGCGACAGTCTCGTCGCGCTGCGCGGGCAGCGCACGCGCATCGTCGTCACGCACCAGCCGGCGCTCGCGGCGGCCGCCGACACGATCGTCGTGCTCGATGCGGGCCGCGTACGGGCGACCGGCACGCACGCGCAGCTCGTCCAGGCCGACGCGTGGTACGCGACTTTCGCCCGCGCCGGGCAGCTGCCCGACGGCCTCGCACCGGCCGAAACGATCGCGGAAGCCCGGCCGGCCGAATCCGAACACTGACGTGAACAATGCGGGCCGGCGTGCCCGGAATCGATAGGAAAAGCCCCTCGATCGAAAAATGGCCTGCCGGTTCTATTTGATAATGAGAATGATTATCAAGTACGGGGGCGTGAATGCGGTACGAGGTGCTGGAACCTGGGAGATCGATGACGAAGGGCGCGCGCGTCGCCCGTTTGGGGCGAGGGCGCTGGCGCCCGTCGCTGTATCTCGGCCTGCTGATCGCCGCGCATCCGGCGGCGGCGTTCGCCGATGCGGCGCCGGCGGCCGGCGCGGAAGTCCGGAAGGAGGAAACGACCGCCGTGAAGCCTGCCGCGGGCGAGCTGAAGGCGATTTCCGTGACCGCGTCGCGCGGCGTGGCCGACGATCCGGCCGTGGCGACGGTCGGCAAGATGCCGCTGGCGTTGCGGGAGATTCCGCAGTCGGTCAGCGTGACGACGCGCGAACGGATCGACCAGCAGAACCTGTACTCGCTCGACGAGGTGATGCAGCAATCGGCGGGCGTGACCGTGCAGCCCTACGTGCTGCTCACCACCGCGTATTTCGTGCGCGGCTTCAAGGTCGATTCGTTCGAATTCGACGGCGTGCCGGTGGTGATCGGCGACATGGCGAGCGCGCCGCAGGACATCTCCGTGTACGAACGCGTGGAGATCCTGCGCGGCGCGAACGGCCTGCTGCACGGCTCGGGCAACCCGGCCGCGACGGTTAACCTCGTGCGCAAGCGGCCGCAGTACCAGTTCTCCGCGAACGCGAGCGTGAGCGTCGGCAGCTGGGACCGCTACCGCGCGGAAGCCGACATCGGCGGCCCGCTCAATGCGGCCGGCACCGTGCGCAGCCGGCTCGTCGCCGCATACGAGGATCGTCATTTCTTCTACGACCGCGCGAAACAGGACACGCGCTCGATCTACGGCATCACGGAAGTCGACGTGACGCGCGACACGCTGCTCACGTTCGGCGCGCAGTACCAGACGACGCGCTCGGTGCCCGACATGTCCGGCGTGCCGATGGCGCGCGACGGGTCGAGCCTCGGCCTGTCGCGCTCGACGTTCCTCGACACCGCGTGGGGCCACTTCGACTGGGACACGACGCGCGCGTTCGCGTCGGTCGAGCAGAAGCTCGGCGCCGGCTGGAAGGCGAAGGTCAGCGGCGAATACCAGAGCGTGCGCTCCGACCTGAAATACGCGGGCTCGTACGGCGCGATCGATCCGTCGACCGGTGCGGGCGGCGCGCTGACGGGCGGCGCGTACCGGTTCAGCAGCTACAGCCGCAGCATCGATGCGAACGTGCAGGGCCCGGTGCATGCGTTCGGGCTGACGCACGACCTGCTGTTCGGCGTGACCTACGCGAACAGCAGCAGCGGGCAGATGTCGGCGCAGCTGCTCGGCAACGTGGCCGGCATGCCGGTGAACGTCTACCGCTGGAACCCGAGCAGCGTGCCCGAGCCGGGCGTCGGCCCGTACCAGCAGTCGCAGCAGAACGACGTGTCGCAGAAGGGCGTGTACGGGCTCGGCCGCATCAAGCTCGCGGAACCCGTCACGCTCGTGCTCGGCGGCCGGATGAGCTGGTGGAACCAGGACAGCCTCGGCGCGCACTACAACACCGGCCACCAGTTCACGCCGTACGGCGGGCTGATCTGGGATTTCGCGCGCGACTGGTCGTGGTACGCGAGCTATGCGGAAGTGTTTCAGCCGCAAACCAAGTCGATGTGGGGCGGCGGCATCCTGACACCGGTGAAGGGACGCACCTACGAGACGGGCGTGAAGGGCGAACTGGCGGGCGGCAAGCTGAACGTGTCGCTCGCGGCGTTCCGCATCGATCTCGACAACAATCCGCAGGTCGATCTCGCGCATCCGTGCGCCGGGCCGAACTGCTACTACGTGAACGGCGGCAGCGTGCGCAGCCAGGGCTTCGAGTTCGAGGCGAACGGCCGCATCACGCCGTGGTGGAGCGTGTGGGCGAGCTATACGTACGACACGATGCGCTATGCGGACAACCTCGCGAACGCGGGCACATTCGCGCCGCTGCTGAACCCGCGCCACCTGTTCCGGCTGTGGACCAACTACGACCTGCCGTGGCAGGAACGGCGCTGGAGCGTCGGCGGCGGCGTGCAGGTGCAGAGCAATTACTCGGCGCAAGCGAACGGCGTCACGATGAGCCAGGGCGGCTACGCGCTCGCCAGCGTGCGGCTCGGCTATCGCTACGACAAGCACTGGAGCGCGGCCGTCAACGTGAACAACCTGTTCGACCGCAAGTACTACCTGAGCCTGAGCCAGCCGGGCTGGAACAACCGCTACGGGGAGCCGTGCAACGTGATGCTGACCGTGCGCGGGCAGTTCTGATGGCGGGCGGCTGGGGGACGCGGGCGGCGCTCGCGATCGCAGGCGTGCTGCCGGGCGCGGTCGCGCTGGCGGTCACGCTGGCCCGTCATTACCCGGCCGACGGCCTGAACCGGCTCTACGCGGCGGTGCTGCTGTCGCTGGCCGCGGGTGTCGCCGCGCTGCTGTGGGTGCTCGTCGCGCCCGGGCGGCGGCAGGCCGCGTGGCGCGCCTGCCTGTGGCTCGCGGTGCTCGTGCCGTGCGCGATGTTCTGGGGAGGGCGCTGACATGGACGCTTCATCGCGTTCGCGCTGGCGCGCGCTGCATTGCGGCGCCGGTGCGCTGTTCGGCGTGGTGCTGTTCGTCGTGCTGTTCAGCGGCACGTGGAGTCTCGCGACCGATTCGATGCAGGGCTGGTGGCGCGCGCCGCCGGTCGCCGTCGCGCGGCCGGCGCTGCCGCTCGATGCGCTCGTCGCGCGCGCGGCGGCGCTCGGCGTGCCGTTGCGCGATGCGCGCATCGTGCTGCCGCAACCGGACGATCCGGCGATCCGTTTCTGCGACGCACGCCAGGCCTGCACGCTGGCGCTCGACCCGGCGACGGGCGAGCGGCTGGCCGACGGCGGACGCGCGGCGTTGCTCGTCACGCTGCACAAGACGCTGTTCGCGGGCTTTCCCGGGCGGATCTTCGTCAGCCTGTGGGGGATCGTGCTGCTCGTGCTCATCGTCGCGGGCCTGGTCGTGCATCACCGGCGCTGGCCTGCTGCCGCGCGCATCCGGCGCGGCAGCGGGTTGCGCGCCGCGCTGTTCGACCTGCACGCGTGGATCGGCCTGTGGGGCTCGCCGTGGCTCGTGCTGTTCGCGTTCACCGGCGCGTTGTCGGGGCTGGGCGCGCTCGGCACGGTGTCGCTTGCGGGCGTCGCGTATCCGGGGCAACCGCAGCGCGCGTTCGCCGAACTGCTCGGCGGGCCGCCGCCGACTGCCGCCGGCGGCGCGTGGCAACGCGCGCCCGATCTCGAGGCGCTGCTGCGGCGCGATGCGGCGCGCACGCCGGATTTCCGGCGCGAAGCCGTCGTGTTGCATCGGTGGGGCGACGTGAACGCGCGTGTCGAGATTGCCGGGACGACCGCCGGCCTGCCGAGCACGGCGCTGTTCGAGCGTCACCTGTATCGCGCGGTGGACGGGCAATGGCTCGCGGACGCCACGTCGCGCGGCCGAGGCTTCTGGTTGCGCGCGTTCATCGCGGTGCAGCCGCTGCATTTCGCGCAATACGGCTGGGTCGGTGCGATGGGCGGCGTGCTGCGCGTGCTGCATTTCCTGATGGGACTTGCGGCGTGCGCGCTCTGCGCGACGGGGCTGCATCTGTGGATCGAGCGGCGGCGGGCGCAGCACGACCGCTCGGCGAACGTGCTGGCCGCGGTCGCCGTCGGCGCCTGCGGCGGGCTGGTGCTGGCGGGCGGCGTCCTGCTGCTCGCGGGGCGTGCGCTGCCCGCCGGCGCGCACGTCGACCACGTGCTCGCGATGCTGTTCTGGGCCGTGTGGGGCGGCGCGTTCGCGCTCGCGGCCTGCGTGGCCGATCGCGCGGCCTGGCTGCGCACGCTGATGCGTGCGGCCGGCGCCGCTTACGGGCTGGCTGGGGCGACACATTGCGCGATCGCGCTGCTCGGCGCGGGCGAACCCGTGTACTGGCCGATCGACGCGGCCCTCGTCGCGTTCGGCGCATTGCTGCTGCGTGCCGCGCGCCGTCCGCGCCGCGATGCGATACGGCCCGCGCGTGTGCCGGCCGGCGCCGAACCTTTTTAATTTCATGCAACTGGAGACTTCGATGCGCGATCTGCTCGAACATCGCCGCCTGGTCATCACGATCACGCTGCTTTACCTGTCACAGGGAATCCCGATCGGCATCGCGATGGATGCGATGCCGACCCTGCTGCGCCACGACGGCGCACCGCTTCATGCACTGGCGTTCCTGCCGCTCGTCGGTTTGCCGTGGGTCGTGAAGTTCCTGTGGGCGCCCGTCGTCGACAACCGTTGGTCGCCGCGCATCGGCCGGCGGCGCAGCTGGATGCTGCCGATGCAGACGCTCGTGGTGCTCTGCCTCGGCAGCCTCGCGCAGATCGGGATGACCGTCGCGACGGCCGGATGGGCGGTCGGCCTGCTGGCCGTCGCGTCGCTTGCGAGCGCGACCCAGGACATCGCGAACGACGGGATGGCCGCCGAGCACTTCAGCGGCGACACGCTCGCGAAGATCAACGCGATCCAGATCGCGGGCGTGATGATCGGCTTCTTCGGCGGCGGCGCCGGCACGTTGACGCTGATCGGCCTGTTCGGCCAGCGGGCCGCGTTTCTCGCGCTGGCGGCCGTGCCGCTCGCGAGCCTGGTTTGCGTGCTGTGGGTGTTGCCGCGCGATGCGGATCGTGCGCGCGCGAAGCCCGAGCATGATGCGAGCCTCGTCCGTTTCGCGAAGCGGCCGCGCTCGTGGTCGCTGCTGTCGCTCGCGCTGCTGTCGGCGATGACGGCCGTATCGGGCTTCGGCCTGTCGAAGCTGTTCCTCAACGACGCGGGCTGGACGCTCGACGCGATCGGCAAGCTCGGCATGGCCGGCGGCATCGTGACGGTCGTGCTCGGTTGCGGCGGCGGTGCGTGGCTCGTGAGGCGGCTCGGGTTGTGGCGTGCGTTTACGGCCGGCGTGAGCTGTGCGGGCGCGGCCGCGCTGCTGTGGTTCGCGCAGGCGGGCGGGTGGCTGCCGGTGTCGCCGTCGTGGGCATGGCTGTGCACGGTACTCGGTTCGCTGGCGACCGGGATCACGTCGGTGTCGATCATGACGGCCGGCATGCGCTTCGCGGGCGGCAGCGACCAGGCCGGCACCGACGTGACGGCCGTGCAGAGCACGCGCGACCTCGGCGAGCTGATCGCGTCGTCGACGATTCTGTCGCTCACCGCGAAGGTCGGTTATACGGGCGGGTTTCTCACGGGCGCCGCGCTGGCGGTGCTCGCGGCGCTGATCGCGATGCGGCTGAAGCGGCGCGAGTCGGCGTATGCGGTGAAGGGGGATGATGCGCTGGCGTGACGCCGCGGTACTGGCGTCGGCGCAACGCGTAGGCGCGACGAAGATCGGGCTGACGGGTAACGAGCAGTATGTGCAGTAGCGGAGTGAAGGCGGCGGGTGCCGGAATGTGTTTCCGGTGCAGGCCGGGAATGCTCCGTCACCGAGAGCCGGCAGGCTGCACGGGGCGCGTCGAGAGGCCAACGTGTGGGCCGCCGATTCCATCGGCATCCGTGAGAACGTGATTCGTTCGCTGGGGATGATCGTCTGGTCCGGGTATTCGCCTGGGTTTCTCCACCCTTTGCACCGCACTGCGTTTTGAACTGGAATCGATATAAATCGCGGAAAAGGTGCCGCGACGCATACTCAGGATTGCTCGCAGTCGCGGTAGCGTGTGATGAACGGCAGGATCAAGGTCGGACGGATACGCATCGGTGCGATATGCGCCGCATGCAAAGGCATCAAATATGTCCCACGCAAAAAGCGATAGATCAAGGTTTGCCAGTCGAACCAGTCGCTTCAGAAATGCGAAGCTGACGGCAAGGTCGAATCTGCCGTTGAGGAAGAGCCACGCGATGTCGTGAGCCAACTCATCAACGATATCGCGGGAGGCTCGAAATCCGGAGGCCTCGTCGGTCTCGATGCAATGTTCCGCCGAGCAGCGCGCCGTTTGACATCCACGAATGGCCTTGTGCATGAATGATCCGATTCTGTCGGGGCAGTGGAATTGTCGTCGGAGTGACGGGGGAACGGCTTGTCGTACTGCAGGAGACGCCGGGAGTCTCTCCGGCGAAACTTCGTCATGCTCGTGGCGCACGACCTGATTGTTCAGCCGCGATCGATCGGAATTTTTCAAAAAAACGAGAATATTTAACGAAACTCCTTCGTCGGGTGACGGCATAAAATGGGCCGCCTGGGTATCGATCATTGAGGGCTGAATCGAACGCCACATCGTGATGTGCGGATGAGTCGTTCAAGGCGAGGCGCGGTTTCGGCTATCGGGAAGGATGGGGGCGACCGTATATCGATCGTATTGACATGACTGGTTCGACGACGACTTTCCGCCCATTCGTGCCGTTTTCAGTGGGCCTGCGCACACACGTGGCGTTTTCCGGGAGCGGCGGCGGGTTACCGCGGCCGGTTGCCGTGACGGAACGGGAATGAGTCCGCTGTCGTCGCTGCTGCGCGTTGCGCGCGCGCCGGCCGTGTGGGCGCCGGAGTACGCGCGTGCCGCCCGGATCGAATGGGGTGGGGCGCAGGTCACCGTGCGCGATGTGCGGAACTTCAGATATCGCACACGCGACGACTGCATGCCGGCGTACTACGACGCAACGTTCGCGCTCGAATCGGTGACGACGGTCGACCTTGTCGTGTCGCGCTGGACCAACGAAGCGATTGCCCACGCGTTCCTGAGTTTCGGCCTGAGCGGCGGCCGTTATATCGCGATCTCGATCGAGACGCGCCGGCGGCACGGGCAGCGCTACTCGCCGTACAAGGGTTTCTTGCCGCTGTACGACCTCGTATACGTCGTTGCCGACGAGCGGGATTTGATCGGCGTTCGCACCGATGTGCGCCGGGAACGCGTGTACTTGTTCCGTGCGCGTCGCGTCCGAGACCGCACGTGCATTGTTTGAGGATTACCTGCGGCGCGTACATGCGCTCGAACGCCATCCGGAGTTCTACAACACGTTGCTCAACAATTGCACGACGAATATTTTGCACCACGTCAGATCGGTTGCCCCTGACGTCGGATACAGCTGGAAGGTGTTGCTGAGTGGTTATGCGGACCGATACGGACATGAGCTCGGCCTGCTCGACGATTCCATACCGTTCGATGCGCTGAAGTCGGCAAGCCTGATTCAGCGCGCTCCCGGCGCGATGATCGATGGCGATTTCTCGGCGGCGATCCGCGCATCGCTACCGCTCGCACGGAACAAATGAACCCATGCCTGGCCACCGGCCTGCGACGACTCGCGCACCGTGGCCGGCGACGACGAGGGAGCGGAACATGGTGAGACTGGTCATGCTGTTGCTGGGTGTGGACTATCTGCGCAAGCGCGCGAAAGGAATTGTCTGGATCGGCATCGTATGGGTCATCGCGGGGCTCGTCGTGTTCGTCGATGCGCTCGACGGCGCAATGCACTTTCCGGTCACGCTCTTTGCGTGGTTGTGCCTGCTCGAAGGTGGGGCGACGCTGGCCGTCGCATGGACCGGCGTCGGCGGGCAACGCGCATTGCGCTACGTGAAGGGAGTCGCGGTCGTGGCCGCGTCGATGCTGATCTTTGCCGGACACCATCACGGCAACCTGATCCTGTCGATGATTTTCGGCGCGTTGTTCCTGGTCGACGGGGCACTGCAGTGCGTATCCGCGTGGATCGTCCGGTATCGTCGCTGGAGGATCGCACTCGGTTGGGGGGCAGTCGAGATCCTGATCGCGGTGTTTTTCTTTCAACCGTACCCGACCCACTACGTGGGCACGTTGCCGTACTGCCTTGGCCTGTTCCTGATCTTCGGCGGCACGAACATGCTGGCGCTGGCGGCCCGCGTGCGGCGTCTCGAACGCAATCCGGCATTCAGCGTGTCACGCTGGTCTGCATTGTTTCCCGACGTCGCATCGGAGGCACGCACGAGCCCGTTCGATCGAACCGAATGGGACGGCCCGCCGGCCGATCACGAGCGTGCGCTGACCGTGCATGTGTGGACGCCGACGGGTTCGTCGAAGGCGCCGGCACAGCATCATCCGGTGGTCGACCGCTACATCGCCGCGGTCGACGTCAACGGCAACATTTCGACCGGGCATGCGGCGCTCGAGTCGCCCGAGGGAATCTACATCAGCCTGTATCCCGCCGCCGAAATCGACCGTTCGCCATCGGAGTTCGGCCGTATCCTGCGCGCAACGCGCGAAAACGACGTGCCCGGCACGTTTCAACCGGACTATGCAACGGAGTCGCGCGCGTGGTGTCCTTCCACGATACGCGTGCGGATCCGCAATTACGATCCGGCGAAGTTGCGCGCGTTCTGGGAGCGTTACCGGATCGATACGACGTACAACCTCACTCACCGTAACTGCTCGAGCACCGTTGCCTATGCGCTCGAGGCGGCGATCGACGGTGCGGTGGGCCGACTGCACGGCGGCAGTACGGGGTGGGGCAGTTTTCTGCGAGTGCTCGTCACGCCCGAACTGTGGGTTGCCGCGCAGATTCGCAAGCGTGCGGTGACGATGGCGTGGACGCCGGGCCTCGCGCTCGACTATGCGCGTGCACTGAGCATGCTGGCCGATCCGCGTCCGTTCGCGTGGTGGAAGGCAGCAGGGGTTGCCGCAAGCCGGCTGTCGCAACAGCGACGTGCATGGCGTGCGCAGGACGCGGGCACCGCGCAATGATGCGGCATACGGATTGCGCTCCGGCCACGCCTGGGAAAAAACATAAGGATTCCGCCGAAATGCGCGCGACTCGCGATGTTCGAATGGCGTGGTGCCGTGACGGCGGTGCGATGCGATTTATCGGCTGTCGTCGTCGCCTGCCGGTACGTGACCCGACAGTCGAAGTTGACGCGGCGTGACGCCGTAGTACCGCTTGATCTGCGTCGTCAGATAGCTCTGGCTGCCGAACCCGCAATCGAGCGCGATCGACAGGATGCTCGTCGACGTATGGCACAGCAGCCAGCGTGCGCGTTCCAGGCGGCGTTCGATCACGTACTGCATCGGTGTACGTGAGAATCGCTCCTTGAACGCCGCGATTGTCGCGTGCTCGCTCAGGCCGGTGTATCGGGCGATGTCGGCAAGGCTGATCGATTTGCCGAGCGAGGCATCGATCCAGCGATTGATGGACGTTTCATAGAGGATGTCCGGACGCTCGCGGATGTTTCGACTGACGTCCTGAGCGCTCGGATTTCGACGGTACGTTGCGCTCGGTGGCTCTCCGAATCGCTGGTGGTACAGGCGAACGAAGCGCAACGACGGCGCAAAGCCGTATGCACGCAGCACGCCGACAAAACCGGTGCCGATATCGACGGCCAGCGCGCGGTGAACGGCGCGAAGACGTGCGTCGAGGATGATGTCCCTCGAATGTTTGCCGGTCAGGCGCCGGATGCCGTTTTCCAGCGTGTTCGTTGCACATCCCAGCGCATAGGCAACCGTGCTGAGCGTTGCCCAGCGTGTCGGGTCGGCTTCGATCGTCGCAACCGCGGTACGCGCGAGGTGTTCGGGCGCGTGGCGATCGCTCAGGACGACGTCGCTGTAGTTGTTCTTGTGGCCGGTCACGACGAGCTTGAGCATGTGCTCGTACAGCGAGCGTATCGCGATATCAGGGGATGGCGACATCAGCATCATTCGACGCAGGCAATCCGCGGACGCGTTCCATTGCGTGGCGAGATCTTTGGCCAGCGGCGACAGGTCGAACTGGATGAGTTCGTCGAGCGGGTGGCCGAGCCAGTGTCCGACAAACTCGTTGACCTCGGTGACATCGAGGATCACGGCAATGTGGTGCAGCCCCTCGGGTCGTGACAGGCACGTTGCGTCGCTCGCGGACGAAACAGGCATCACATCGCCGATGGCGCATTGCGCGACCGAATTCCCGCTCGAGTAAGTCGATCCGCCGTTGATGCACGACGAGAAGAGATAGTTGGGGCGGGGGCCGCCCGACTGAAAATGAAACGGTATTTCGAAATTGCCATCGTAAACCGCGAGCCCGTTCCATTGCTGGCCACTGACAGTGACGTCCCGATTGCTGGCGTGACATGCACGAAAGCGGTTCTCCGTATAGGTCGCCACGAGAAAATCGGAAACCTCATCCGGGTCATTACTGTGAAAGCGATGCGTTTGGATTGGCGATTCACTCATCATGATGGCCAGTTCGAATGTTTTTTCTTGATTGAATATTAATGGGGGTCAATCAATGTCGGGAGCAATGCGGTTTCCGGCCGACATCGTAGGGAAAAGCCGGTCGCTCGATAAGCTGCCGCGCTGTATACGGGGTATACGACCGGTTACGCCGACTATGCATACGGAACCTGCGTGTGGTGAAACAAGGTGACCGGGCAGAAATGAAAAAAATGAAGGCCTGAACACCTTACACCCGGATGCTTATTTTTTAGAGAAATTCCGTCGATATTCCGGAATAAATAATCTTACAGAGTCAATACAATCGTGTGACCGATGCGGTTTATATCGGACACGTTTCCCTCGGGAAATCCTGAATTATTCGATTGCGAATCGTGCGGCGTTACGCGGCGCAACTGGGTGAAACCGGTTCTTGCATCCGCGTGACAGAGGGGCATGCCTGTCGATAAATGCGGGCGCACGTGCGTGACACCGTCTGAAGAATACAAGCGATGAAAATTCTCTATACCAACTTTCATGGCGGAAATGGTGGTGGGCATGACACCTATATCTATCACCTTGCGGCCGGTCTGGGCCGTCGGTATCGCGTCGCGGTCGCATCGCCGGCCGGCAGTCGCCTGTCGCGCATGGTCGATACGCTACCGGGTGTGCGCATCGTCGACATGCAGTTCAAGCCGTGTTGGCGCACATTTCTCCCCGAGTTGGTGCGGCTGCGGCGCCTGATCCAGCAATCCGCGTTCGACATCATCCACGTCAACGGCTCGGCCGATCACCGGCAGGTCATGCTCGCACTCGTGGGCTGTCGCACGCGACCATCGGTCGTTTTTACGAAACACAACACCTATGCGGCCGGCAGCATCGGTAATTTTTTGCGGGCGCGGTTCGCGACGGACACGACGATCGCCGTCAGTGACTACGTCCGGCTGATGCTCGAGCGGCAGTCACCGTACGGCGACATCACGGTAATCAAGCATGGCGTGCAGTTGCCGCCGCATACGGGCGGGCAGGCCGAGATCCGGCGTCGGCGAATCGGGTATTTCGGCGAAGCCGGTGCGGACGCCATTGTGCTCGGCAGCGTCGCCGGCACCGGGCCGCACAAGGGGTGGAGCGATTTGGTCAGCGCGCTTGCGCAATTGCCGGATGCATTGCGCGCGAAGTTTCGCGTGCTGCTTGCAGGCGACTGGCCGTCGAAGGAGCAGCGCGAATTCGTCGCGCATTGCGGCGTGGCCGCGAACGTCGCGTTCGTCGGTCCGACGGATCGGACGCATGACATCCTCGCGACCTGCGACGCATCGTTCGTGCTGTCATATCACGAAAGCCTGTCGTTTGCGTGCCGCGAAGCGATGTCGATGGGCCGTGCCGTGATCGTGACCGATGTCGGCGGCTTGCCGGAAAACGTCGACGACCGGATCGACGGCTGGATCGTTCCGCCGCGATCGCCCGAAGCGATCGCCGCCGTCCTGCGCGAGATTGCCGAACATCCCGAACGTGTTCCCGAGATGGGGCGCGCCGCGCGCGCAAGGAGCGAACGCGAGTTCAGTTTCGCGCGGTTCATCGACGAAACGAGTTCGGTTTACCGTGCGTCGATCCGCGGGACGGCGGTGTCTGCATGACCGGTGTTCCGACGCAACCGCCGGTCACGCCGCAGGAGCGGCCGTCGGCAAAACGCGCCGCGTGCGTCCCGATTCTGATGTATCACCAGATTCGCCCGTTACCGCCGCATTCGGACGTATTGCGCGGCCTGAGCGTCGATCCGCGCGCGTTTCGGCGCCAGATGCGTGTGCTGAAGGCGCTGGGCTATCGCGGCATGTCGGTCACCGACTTGCAGCGGCGGCTGCCGCAGGCGCGGCGCGAGAAGCTGTTTGCCATCACGTTCGACGACGGTTTTCGCAATGTGGCCGAGCATGCGCTGCCCGTGCTCGATGCGCTCGGCTTTACCGCGACCTGCTACTTCGTGTCGGGCAGGCTGGGCGGCAGCAATGATTGGGATCGCAGGCTCGCGACGGCCGAGGGCGCGTTGATGGATCTCGGTGCGCTGCGCGAATGGTACGCGCACGGGCACGAGGTCGGCGCGCATACCGTCGATCATGTTGTGCTGTCCGACGTGCCTTCACCGGCTGCGTGGCGGCAGATCGCGCATTCGAAGGCGCAACTCGAGGATGCGGCCGGATGCCCGATCGTGTCGTTTTGCTATCCGTATGGTGCGCTCGACGCGAACGTGCGGCGACTTGTCATCGAAGCCGGCTTCCAGAACGCGACGACGACCGTGCGCGGACGTGCTGATGCGCGTACTGATCCGTTTCTGCTGCCGCGTATTGCCGTGCCGGGCGGGCGTGGCGTCACGCGCTTTCTCGGGAGGTTCTTCCGGTGATGCGCGACAGATCCGCCGCAAACGCCGGACGGCTTTGCCGTGCGGGCCCGCTGCATGCAGGGCGCGGCACACCGTCCGGATTCGACGCGGATTGGGTCGCGCGGCCGATAGTGCGCGTGCTGCTGTTCGTCGCGCTGGGAGTCGCGTATCTGGCGCCGGGCATCATTGGCCACGACCCGTGGAAACAGGACGAGGCCTACACGTTCGGGATCATTCGGCACATGCTCGATTCCGGCGACTGGATTGTGCCGGCCAACACCGGTACGCCGTTTCTCGAGAAGCCGCCGCTGTACGACTGGGTCGCGGTCGCGTTCGCGCGCCTGCTCGGCGCGATCTTGCCGTTGCATGACGCGGCGCGGCTTGCGAGCGCATTTTTCGCGGCGCTGGCGTTCGGCTTCACCGCGCGTGCGGCGCGCGTGGCAACCGGCTCGACACGCTGGTTCGAGCTGGGCGTGCTCGGTCCCGTCGCGCTGTGCGCCGGGACGCTCGTGGTGCTCAAACACTCGCACGACATGATGACGGACGTTGCGCTGATGGCCGGCGCGGCGATCGGTTTCTGCGGTCTGCTCGAACTTGTCGCGGGGCTCTTGCAAGGCGGCCATGCCGATTACTGGGCGGCCGCGCGGCTGGGCGTCGGCATCGGAATCGCGTTCATGTCGAAGGGCCTGTTCGTGCCGCTCGTGTTCAGCGCGACCCTCGGTGTCGCGCTCGTGCTTTATCCGGCGTGTCGCACGCGTGCCTGCGCGCGTGCGCTCGCGATGGCTGCGCTCGTCTGCGCACCGTTCGCGTTGATCTGGCCGACGGCGCTCTATCTGCGTTCGGAAACGCTGTTCGCCGTCTGGTTCTGGGACAACAACGTCGGCCGCTTCTTCGGTTTCTCGGTGCCGATGCTCGGCGCCGAGAACGACAAGCTGCTGTTCATCTGGCGTGCATTGCTGACGGTCGGGTTTCCGGTTGGTCCGCTCGCGGTCGTGGCGATCGCCGGTGGTGTGTTGCGCGGCTGGCGCAATCCGTCGATCGCGCTGCCGGTCGCATTCGCCGCGATCGGGCTGATCGTGCTCCACTTTGCCGCGACGTCGCGGCAACTCTACGTCCTGCCGTTTATCGGGCCGCTGTCGCTCATCGCCGCGCGCAGCGTCGAGCGTATACCGGCTCGCGTGCATGTCGCGTGGGATTACGCGAGTCGCGGCCTGTTCGGTGCATGTGCGGTGCTGGTGTGGTGCGTCTGGCTTGCGATGACGCACGACACGCTGCCGCGCGACATCTTCGGGTGGTTGGGGGGCTGGCTGCCGCTTGACTGGACGATTCCTCTGCAACCCGCGGCGATCTGCGCGGCGTTCGCGCTGAGCGTCGGCTGGCTTGCCGCGTTGCTGTTGCTGCGCGGAGCGGGCCCGTGGCGTGGTGCGTTGTCGTGGGCCAGCGGCGTGGTGCTCGCCTGGGGCCTTGTCTACACGCTGTTGCTGCCCTGGCTCGACGTAGCGAAAAGTTATCGGTCGGTGTTCGACGACCTGAAGATCCAGCTTGCACGCGAGTGGCGCGCGGGCGATTGCATCGCGAGCCCGGGGCTCGGCGAATCCGAGGCGCCGATGCTCGATTACTTCGCCGGACTCCGCTACGTACCGATGGACGAGCCGCGTGCGCGCGCGTGCCGCTGGCTCGTCGTACAAGGCATGCGCGGTGCGGTGCCGGATCCAGGGGCGTCATGGGCGCCGTTCTGGCATGGCGCGCGCCCCGGCGATACGCGCGAGGCACTCGCCGTTTATCGCGCGGTGAACGGTGAGTGGCCGAGTGCCGGGTCGAATTTGCCGGAGCGCAGATGACGACGCGCAGCGGACGCCGCGGTTGTTGGCTCGCGATACTGGTGATCGGCGCGTTGATGTTGCTCGTCGCGGAACTGATCGGAATCGTTGCTTCGCTCGTCGGTCAGGTGTGAGGGGGCGAGGCGTGATGCGAAGGACAACGGATGAGTACATTTCAGGAGAAAACAATGGGAAAGCGCTGGTGCATGACGTGGAGGCGGATCGGATGGCTGCTCGCGGGTTTCGCGCTGGCCGGATTGATGAGCGCTTGCGGATCGGGAGACGATTCGATAACGGCGACGGCCGAGCGTACGGTGCTCGTTTATCTTGTCGGTTCGGATTTGACATCGGACCTTCAATCCGATCTTGACACGATGACCAAGGCCACGGCCGGTACGAACGTGAATATCCTGGTTACGACCGGCGGCGGAGACCAGGTGCAGAAGGACGTCGACTGGACTCGGACTCAACGTTGGCAGCTCTCGCAGGGGCGGCGAACCAGGCTGGCCGACCTCGGAGGGCAGGACATGGCGGCATCGGCCACGCTGAGCGATTTTCTCGAATGGGGTATCCGGCAGTATCCGGCGAAGCGGGTCGCGGTCATTCTGGGCGATCACGGGGGCGGCCCGAATGGCGGCTTTGGTTATCGGACGACGACGAAGGCCGAGCGCGATGCGGGGGACCTCCCGCGTTTGTCGTTGCGGGACATGACCCAGGCGTTTCAGCGCGCGACCGCGGCCACGGGAAAGCGCTTCGATCTGGTCGGGTTCGACGCATGCCTGATGGCCAGTGTCGAGGTTGCCGCCGCGTTTCGCCCGTATGCGGACTATCTGGTCGCATCCGAGGATCTTGAATTCGGCGGGTGGGATTACGCCAGCGTATTGGGCGGTCTCGTCGCACAGCCTGGTATGAATGCCCGAGACCTGGGAACGCTGATCGTCAACAGCTATGCCGGCTTGCGCGCGGGAGACAATCCGGATTTCACGGTTTCGCTCGTCGACCTGGGGGCGCTGGACAGTGTCATCGGCGTGGCTGACGCACTGGGCCGCGATCTCTATGCCAACGGAAACAGTGTGGAGGACATCGCACGTGCACGCGTCAACGCGCGTTCGTTCGATACCGACTGGACGAGAGTCACCGATATGGTCGATCTGGTGCAGTTTTCAAGGGCGCTCGAGCTTGCGGCGCTGCCGAGGCCGACTGTCGCGAGCAGTGAGGTCGAAAAAGCGCTGAATCAGGCCGTCGTCGTCAAGCGGGCGGGAAGCAACCGGTCGCTGGCGCAAGGATTGACGATTTTCATGCCGGCAGGCGCTGCGTACGACACCGCCGTCATGAAGACATACGACAGCCTGGATTTCAGCACGTCCTACCGGCGTTTTGTCGGCGAATACGGCGCGGCATTGCGGGCGGCGCTCGAT
The DNA here is from genome assembly GCF_052045915.1 of Burkholderia sp. 22088. Classification (NCBI taxonomy): domain Bacteria; kingdom Pseudomonadati; phylum Pseudomonadota; class Betaproteobacteria; order Burkholderiales; family Burkholderiaceae; genus Burkholderia; species Burkholderia sp. 22088. Next base: position 91,523 of record NZ_JBQEPY010000006.1, on the reverse strand, counting down.
GTACTCGTCCAGATCTCGCCGCCAGTCGCGACCGGCGATGATGTTCAGGCTTTCGCGTATTCCCCGAAGCTCTGGCAGGAAGAAGTGCCGATGGCTGCGCTTGAAGACAGCGTCGGGCAAATCGTGGCAGTTCGTCCTATCGGACCGGCGTCACCTGCCACGGCCGGGGATGCGAATTTGGGCGGCGATTTCCGCAAGCTCTCGACCAAATTGTCGGAGCCATGGTACGCGCTCAATGGTTGCATCGTGTCGGTGATTCCGGGCGTAACTGGCGATACCGAAACATCGTTCGTGATCCCGGTATCCTACCGCGAGGAGACGTCCACCACAGAAGTCACCGGCTTCTTGCTGGCGTCGGGAGAGCCGGGTGGTGACATGACTCTGAAGGGGTTCGTGCCGTTACTTGGCACGGCAGTCGGTCATGTGACGCCGATCGGCTCAACGTGGACATTGACGCCGCAGCTTTGGAGGGCTGACCTGTCGGCATGGACCATTCCCGACCCGGAGACTGTCGTATGCAAGGCGGCCGTGGCGCAGGACGGAAGCTGGAAAATCGGAAGGACCGGGAAGCCCGACTCGTATCGATTCCGGTTCGCCGTAGCAGACCTGGCGAACCGCTTGCGTCTGTCTCCCGAGATGTGACGAAGAACCCTGTTCCCCTCGGAGAGGAGCAGGGTCCTGGAACGTCCGGGGCGCGCTCCGGCTCATGTTCGATCTTTCCGATTCGCTCGAAGTACTCGACCCGACCGGCAGTGCGTTCACCGTGCAGCCAGACGACCTGCCGGGCTTGCCGCAGTCGCCGGCAAGCCGTTCGGCGCGGTGCCGGAAGCGGTAGCGCCGGCCGATCGGGGGGGGTGCGGACGTTGTTTGGGCATTGCTCGCGTGTGAGCAACAACGCGGTGAAGCGGCAGAATGGGCCGGCATCCTGATCGATGCGCGACTATCCCGATGCGTGGCGTACTTGAAGCAGGCCACGGGGGACCGGATCGCGCGCGACCCGCGCCGCACCCGTGATGTGCCCTTTACGTACCCACTACGCCCGTGCCAGCCGGCGCGCAGCCAGCAGCCCGAGCACGAGCAGCACCGCGACGTAAGCGGCGACGCCCGTCCACGCGCCGTGTTGCCAGAACGTGCCGCCGATCGACCCGAGCACGCTCGACCCGAGATAGTACGCAAGCAGGTACAGCGACGCGGCGTGCCCCTTCGCGGCCCCCGCGAGATAGCCCACCCAGCCGCTCGCGACCGAGTGGGCAATGAAGAAGCCGATCGTGACGAGCACGATGCCGACGACGATCGCGGCGAGCGAATGCGACAGCGTCAGCGCGAGGCCCGCCGCGAACACGAGCACGCCGCTGACGAGCACCGGTGCGCGTCCGAGACGGTCGGCGAGCGCGCCGGCGCTCGATGACGACACCATCCCGAACAGGTAGGCGCCGAAGATCAGCCCGCACGCGGTCGCACTCAGGTTGAACGGGGCCGCGGTGAGCCGGAAGCCCGCATAGTTGTAGATCGTCACGAACGCGCCCATCACCAGGAAGCCGATCGCGAACACGAACGGGAGCCGCGCGTGACGCAGTTGCTCGCCCCACAGCCGGACGTGATGGCGCAGCGTCAGGTCGGTGCGCTTCACGAAGCGCCGCGACGGCGGCAGCAGCATCACGAACGCGGCCGCCGCGACCAGGTCGACGACACCGATCGTCAGCATTGCCGTGCGCCACGAGAAGTGCTCTTCCAGCATGCTCATGCCGATCCGTCCGACCATGCCGCCGAACGCGGTTCCGCCGACATAGAGCCCCATCGAGAAACCGAGCCCTTCCGACGCGATTTCCTCGGCGAGATACGCCATCGCGACAGCCGGGACGCCGCCCAGCGCGAAACCTTCCAGCGCGCGCCAGACCAGCAGCAGGTTCCAGTCGGGCGACAGCGCGGCGAGCACGTTGAACAGCGCAGCGAGCGTCATCGACGCGAACATCAGCCCGCGCCGCCCGACGCGTTCGGACAGCGCGCCGGCGCACAGAATGGAGATCGCCAGCATCCCGGTCGACAGCGACAGCGAGAGCGAACTCGAGGCCGCACCGAGCCCGAACTCGCGTGCGAACGCGGGAAGCAGCGGCTGGACGCAGTACAGCAGCGAGAACGTGGAAAAACCGGCAAGGAAGAGCGCCAGAGCGATGCGCTTGTAGGCGGCCGAGCGCGGGGAAATGCCGGCGGGCAACGCATCGGGCGTGGCCTGTTGCGCGCCGGGCAGGGCACGGGAAAGCGAAGGGGAGGACATGACTGCGCTCGATGTGCGAAGGAACGCCTGAATTCTTGCGCACGGTCATGTATATGTCCAATATATGAAAGTAACCGCAGCGATATGTTTAACCACTGGCTGGTGAACCCACCCGGCACACCGTGAGAGCACGTACGAATGGAACTCCGGCATCTCCGTTATTTTCTGGCCGTGGCGGCCGCGTCGAATTTCACCAAGGCTGCCGAGGCGCTCGGCATCGGGCAGCCGCCGTTGAGCCAGCAGATCAAGGCGCTCGAAAGCGAGCTCGATGTGGAACTGTTCAGGCGGACCGCGCGCGGCGCCGAGCTGACGCTGGCGGGCGAGGTCTTCGCGCAGGAAGCGCGCCGCGTGCTCGACGCCGCCGAGCGTGCGGTGCGCGCGGCAAGGCGGGCCGCGCGCGGGGAAACCGGGCATCTGCGCGTGGGTTTCACCGGGACGGCGGCGTTCAATTCGAAAGTGTCGGACCTGATCCGGCGCTTTCGGGAAGCGTTTCCGGATGCCGAGCTGACGTTGCAGGAGGCCGCGTCGCGGATGCTGCTGGAGGCGCTGGAGGCCGGGCACCTCGACGTCGCGATCGTGCGGCCGGCACGCCGGGCCGCCGCGACGTTGCGGATGCTCGACTGGGACGACGAACCGATGTTCGTCGCGCTGCCCGTTGCGCACCGGCTGGCGCAGCGGCGGCGGATCGATCTGGTGGAGCTGGCTGACGAGTCGTTCGTGCAGGTGCCGAGGGAGGCCGGCGGCGCGCTGTTCGACCATATCGTCGCCGCATGCAATGCCGCCGGGTTCGAGCCGCGCATGGCGCAGCCTGCGCCGCAAATGGCGTCCGCGGTGACGCTGGTTGCGGCCGGGCTCGGCGTGTCGGTCGTGCCGAAGGCGATTACGCAGGTGCAGGTTGCCGGAGTCGTCTATCGGCCGTTGGCGGGGGATGCGTTGCGGGCGCGGCTCGCCATTGCGTCACGATGCGATGAATCGTCGGCGGTGGTCCGGAATTTTCTGATGCTGGCGGGGGAGGATGGGGCGGCGTGAGGGCCGCGGAAACAAAAACCGCGAAGCCATGTGCCGTCGCGTTTTTCGAACATGCTTGAAGAGCGATGATGTTGTATTCGACGGGATGTTGGCCTTCGCATTTGAATGACTTCAATATCGACGAAGAAGTATTTTTGTTAATTGGCGTGCGTTGCCGTCTGCAATCTGTCGGTGTTGATCGCGAGATGAAAATGAAGGATGGATTCTGGAATTTTCAATCGATGATCGTCGTGATCGGTTGTGGAGCTTGTCGGTGAGGAATTCACTATTCATTCGCTGCGCCACGCAGAAGAGGGTTGCCTGCTTGCCAGGAAATTGACGTTGATTTCAATTTCACCGGCACGCAGGTCGATGATGGGGTGCACGGGAGATCCCTGTTGCCCAATGGCTGGAATTTCCTTGTCGTTCGCCACGATCACGACCTGCCAGGCGCCGACCGGGTGGTGGGAAGCCGATCGATGTCATCAGGGAGCACTTCGCCGGTTCATGCGGACTGCAGCGGCGGCCATGCTGACATCGGTGCCAGTGACGACAACCTGATCAAGCGACGAGTATTACGAATCTGTTTTTCTGTCATATAAATTGAAAAGAAATAGAAAGACGATCGTTTGGCAATTTGAATGATTCTGTCATCAAAATGCGAAACTCGGTTCTTTAATAATTCGTGTATCAACTTTTACGTGATCTTTTTGTTGTTTTCGCGAGCCGGGTACATTCTCACGACTCGTTGCTGCCGCTAGAATTGCGGCGGCATGACGGGAAGCCGTTCCCGTGAGAGTGCAGGCCGCTGCAGGCTTGCAAAGAACAAGAAGACGGATAACGAATGAACATGAACGAAGTGGCTCAGGCGATTCGTGGCGGCCTGATCCAGCAGGACCGCCTGCTCAAGACAAGCATTCCGGCGTTGCCGGAGAATGCGCTGGTGCCACGACGAGCCGTGACTTGTTCCGAACTTGGCCGTGACTACAGCGTCACGCTCGATATGGTATCCACGGCAGGCGACATCGAGCTGAAAACGCTGATTGCCCAGCCGATGACACTCTGGATTCAGCAAGCGAACAAGTCCTATCGACCGCTCAACGGTTACATTCATACGGCTCGCAGACTGGGTGCCGACGGCAGCCTTTCGAGCTATCAATTGACCTTCGCTTCGTGGATGCATTTCCTCAAGTTCCGCAGCGATATGCGGTATTGGCAGGACAAGAGCGTCGACACCATCATCACGGACGTATTCAATGCGCATCCGCAAGCCCAAGGGCAATTCGAATTTGCTCTATTGAAGCCGCTGCCTCCGCGTTCGTATTGCCGCCAGAGCGAGACTGACTGGAATTTTGTCCATCGGTTGCTGGAGGAGGAGGGGCTGTTCGGTTTCTGGCGGCAGGATAAAGACGGGAAGTCGCATCGACTCGTCGTGACCGACGACGTCTACTCGCTCGATGAGATGTCTCCCAATTCAGTCGGTTTCTCCAGATCGGGTACGGGTGGAGAAACGGATGCTTTTACGCAGTGGGCGGGTTCGCGGACATTGCAAAGTGCGGTGCACACCACACGCACGTTCGACTACAAAGCGCCTTCGTCCTTCGCCAATCCCAAAGGCACGACATTGCCGACGATGTCCGGCCAGGGGAGTTTGCCGGAGCAGGCCGAAGTTTACGAATACACGGGCGCTTATACGTATTTGGATCGCAATCGCGGTGAGCATCTCTCGAAGATGCACCTGGAGGAATGGGAGTCCCGGGCAAAGCGATTTTTCGGCGTGGGCGGCGTGCGGGGGATCGATGCCGGCTGCCGTTTCGTGTTGACCGGGCATCCGGAGCATGACCGCGATTCGGCAGCTCAGCGTGAATTCGCCGCAATCAAGGTGCATCGGTATATCGAGAACAACCTGCCGCTGTCGAGTCATGAATCGAGCTTTCCGTACAGCCTGCAGGGCGAACTCGCCCAGGCCAAGCTCGCGCAGGCGGGCGGAGTCGTTGCACACGCTGACGGTTCAGTCGGCTTTTATCGGGTGGAGGTCGAGGCGCAGCGTGTGACGGTCCCGTATCGGAGCCCGTTCGAGCACAAGAAGCCGGCGATGGAACTGGAAACGGCAATCGTCGTCGGGCCGCAGGGCGAAGAGGTCTATACGGACGCGCTGAATCGAGTCAAGGTCATGTTCATCTGGGACCGGCAAAACTCGGGAAATGCGAGCGCGTCGTGCTGGGTGAGAGTCGCCCAGTCGGACACGGGGGGCGGTTACGGGAGCGTTCACGTTCCACGTGTCGGCGAGGAAGTGCTGGTCGGTTACGTCGGTGGAGACTGTGACAGGCCCATCGTCCTGCACCGTGTATACAACGGGAACGTTCAACCGCAGTGGCACAGTAACGGCATCCTTTCGGGTTACCGGTCGAAGGAGTATTCAGGGGCCGGTTATAACGAAATGGTTCTGGACGATGCGACGGGACAGAATCGCGCAAGACTGTTCAGCAGCAATGGCAACAGTTTGCTGCATCTGGGATACCTGATCGATCAGAACGGCAACGCGCGCGGCTCGTATCTGGGCTCGGGATTCGACCTGAAAACGGATGCGTATGGTGCCGTGCGAGCCGCACGGGGGTTGTACGTCACGACACATGCGAAACAGGCGAACAGTCAGCAACTCGACGTGCGCGAAGCCCAGCAGCAGCTCGTCGGCGCCGAAAGCACGATCGAAGCAATGTCGCGGGTAAGCCTGGCGCATCAGGCAGAAGGTCTCGCCGAAGCGCACGAATCGCTGAAGGCGTTTACCGATGCAACGCAAGGCAACGCGCAGGGCGTGCAGTCGGGCGGCAGAACGGCGGGCGGTGGCGCCGGCAACGCCAATGTTTTCAGGACCCCCGTCATGCTGCTTGCCAGCCCGTCCGGCGTTGCGTTGTCCACGCAGCAATCGGTCCATGTCACGAGCGATCAGCAGACCAATCTGGTCAGCGGGCAAGGCATGTTCATCGCCAGCGGAAAGTCGCTCGTCGCGAGCGTCGCGGAGAAGATCAGTCTGTTCGTGCAGAACGCAGGGATGAAATTGTTCGCGGCGAAAGGCAAGGTCGAGATTCAGGCGCAGGGTGACCAGATGGCGCTTGCCGCGTTGAGGGATCTGACGATCACCAGCACCGATGGAAAGGTGGTGATCTCGGCGGCAAAGGAGGTCTGGATCGGCGCAGGCGGATCGTACATCCAGATCAATGGCAACGGGATCGTCAATGGTTCGCCGGGCACGATTCTGGAGCGGGCCGCGAGCTGGGATGTGCCTGGCCCGGATTCGGCGCGCATGCCTTTGCCGCCGATGCCCATACCCCAGAGCGCGGGCCCGTACAGCTTGCGATTCGATCTGTCGGGGGCGCTCGCAGATGGAGAAATACTCGGCAATGCACCGTACATGATCAAGGTCGGCGAGGATTCTCACTATTACGGAACGCTTGATCAGGATGGCATGACCGGCAGAATCTTCACGGAGTCGGAAGAGACGGTACAGGTCAGCGTGAGGAACGGCGATTGGACTCATCATTTGGACACGGTCCACGATGACCTGTTTTCTAGCGGAGATGGAGTGCAGGAATGACGCAGGAACACACTGAAAAAGTGCGATTGAAGGGATTCTTCGAAGTCCGTTCGTATCAGGCCCGGTTCAGATTTTTCTGGATGGTTTTGTTTTGTTCGGCGGCATTCGGTTGCAAGGCACAGAGCCAGGTTTCCGTGGCGGAAAATGTCACGCCGGCAAGCTCGGAATATAAAACCGAGATCTTCAATCTCGTGGATCCGGATGGAAGTCAGGCCGAAACCCCGGCCGGCCGGACGCTGTCGAGCGCGTTCGACCACTTTCTGAATGCGTCCGGCCTGGATGTGCAGATGCTTCGAAAACGCCTGCTGAGTGGCCCTGCGACACAAGGATCGCTCTGGCGGGTGGGCGATTCACGCGAGTGGCTCTACCATATTTGCCAGGCCAATCAGTGCAACGTTACGAACGTCGCGATGCTTTATGACGAACAGTCTCATCGCACCGCCGGACGCTTGCTGTATCGCTGCGCGCCGCAATGGCTGGGAAGTCCGAGCGCAGCTGAAAAGACGTTGATCGAGACGCAATATCCGATCAGGATCGATGCGGACGACGCTCGAATTTTTTGCAAGAAGAAGTGAACCATGAGCAAGGGCGGAATCAAGGAATTCCTGGGCGCACTCTTTCAGAGCGAGGGTGGCGGGAACTATCAGGTCATCAACAAGTACGGATACGTCGGTAAATATCAGTTTGGCGAGTCCGCGTTGAGCGATCTGGGTTATTACGTGTCGGACGGTACGTCTCCCATCATCAAATTGCCGAACCACCATACGAAGTTCCAGTATCAATGGAAAGGAACCTGGACCGGAAAGGATGGAATCCACAGTCTGGAGGATTTCAGGAACTCTCCCGATGAACAGGACGTGGCGGCTGTGTCATGGGTCCGGTTGCTTTGTTCGAGAGCTCGTCAGCAAGGTGCGGATCAATATGAGGGCAAGGTCATTGCCGGCATAACGATCACGCACTCCGGTATTGTCGGCGCGGCTCACCTCAAGGGTTTCGGAACAGCCAAGCATCCCGGCGTGATGAAATTCCTTGAATCGAATGGAGCCGACGATCCTTCGGATGCGAACGGCACTACGGTTTCAGACTACATCGACAAGTTCGGCGACTACGATCTCGGCTGCTGCTCGGGTGCACTGGGCGTTCAGTTCGTCAACAAGAAAAAACAGCCCGTTTCCGGCGTGCACTACCAGGTGAAGTCTGGAGGGAAAGTACTGCAGGAAGGCCATAGCGACGCGTCCGGAAAAATCAGTCAGCCCGTCAAGAACATTCCGTTCACACAGACGCTGGAGGTCTGGGTGAGGGAGGTGGAGACGAATCTCGAGCGGGCATGGACGGGTTCGCTTTCCGGCTCGTTTGCCACGTTGACGCTGACGAGTCCGCATAGCAAAGTCGAAGCCCGGACAAATTCGCATCCCGGGGCGCCGGGGGATCACCGACGGAATAGCAAGCTGGGCGCGTATACGGTCAAGAGCGGCGATTCGCTATGGAAAATTGCGCACCAGCACGGGACGAGCGTTGCCGAGCTCCGGCGAGTCAATCCAGGGCTGGACGGCAATTTGATCAAGCCGGGGCAGCAAATCAAGCTGCCGTCGAATGGTGCGGCGTCGGGAGCCGCGCGCTCTTCAGCGGCGGCATCTTCGACGCCGGTGTCGCCGGCGGCAGCGCCCTCTCCAGCGGCAACATCGTCGGCACCCGTGCCGCCGGGAGCAACGTCCTCTCCAACGGCGGCATCTTCAACGCCTGCTTCGTCGGCCGAGCAGGCGGATGCGTCTTCTCCGGCCACGCATCAAGCGAAAGTGACCCGCAACGACAATGGTCATCCTGTTGCCGTGGCGCACGCGTCCGATGATGCGCCGCCGGACGGCGACCCCAAGCAGAAGATGTTCGAGATTTTGCGCAGGGACGCCAAGTACGGTAAGCGAAAGGCGAATTTCAGCGGGCCTGCCGCGGTCAAGAAGGCGAAGTTGGGGCAGCCGATCTACAGTGTCGCCAAAGCGCCCGGTGTGTCGACGATGGAGTGCTGGAAGTATGTGAAAATCGCGCTCATGGCTTCCGGCATGGTCGATTCGTACCCGCCACAGGTCGAAGCCAAAGATGCCGGAATCGATCTTGAAAAGGCTGGATTCAAAAACATTCTTTCCGACCCGTCCTATCGCATCGCCAGCCCCTATGATGCCCCCGAGGGTGCCGTGATCGTCTACGGTACGACCGATGGATCGACTCATGGTCACGCCGAGGTCGTACTGCCCGGACCGCTTTTCGCGAGTGATTACATCAGTCCGAATAGCAGGGTGATGCGCAAGGGCGAGAAACCCACGTTGATCGGAAAGGGTAGAAAGGTAACGGGAGTCTGGATCAAATGAAATGGAATGCCTGGTTTTTGATTTCTGGCGCAGTGCTTTCTTGCTGGGGGGCGACAGTTCTGGCCGATCAAGGCAACGCCGATCCGTTCGTCGCGTTTCAGCAGCGGTTCGGCGGCAATCAGGAGTTCGTTTGCACGGCAAAGGGAGGGAAGAAACTTTCCGTCAATGTTGGCGTGCCTCAGGCGGATGCCGATCAGATGAAGGTGGTGCCCCGCCAGGAGTGGGGCAATACCCTGTCGGTCTACCTCTCCGCTGGCGAGGGGAAGCCGATTGATTCGTCATGGGGAACGCCGGCATTCGATCAATCGATGAAGTTCATGTCGATACGGTTGCGGAACGGCAAGACGCTCGTTTTCGAGCGATTTCGAAATATCCCCGATCCCGATGCGGACGAAAAGCATCTCGATCGCAAACCGTACTTCAATCTGACGATCGATAGCGGAGCAAAGCTGCCTTGCAGTCAGGTCTTCAACTTGCCCTGACGCGTGAATATCTCGTTGATCCTGTTGCGGCAGTCGACAGGTTGCCGAATGAGGGAAACTCCATGATTGATCTGATTCGACTCGGCGACACCACTGACCACGGGGGCGAGGTCATTACCGCTTCGGAGACCATGCGCTACGGCGGACGGCGTGTGGCGCGCAAGGGCGACCTCGTGAAGTGTCCCCGGCATCCTGACGTGAATCCGAACGTGATTCTGGAAGGCGATGCCAAAATAACCGATCGCGGCATATGGGTCGCCCGACAGGGGCACCACGCTACGTGCGGGTGCGCGCTGATTTCGAGCATCCGGTAAGTTTGCTGTCCCTGCGGCGCAGTCAAAAGTCACGCGCATGATCGAACGGCCAAAAATGGCCGTGTGCGCATTGAACGTCGTGGTCGTATCGACCAACGTGGCTTGTGCCCGTGATCCGGGCACAAGGGAATGCCGCATTGAAGTCGACCGGACATCGGTCATTTGCTTCTCTCGGATCGCGGAGAGGGGCTGCGCCGTCAGTAAAGAGCGACGCACAGCGTTCCCGACAGTGTCCGATCGAATGGACTTCAAGCTGGAAAGGGGAGCGTGCGGTTATCGATGTGGGCCATGCTCCGACAGGTCTTGTCGGCCGGCAATTGGCACATGCCGCGTCAGGCGGGTGATGAGGAAGGAACCACGACGAAAACCTCGTTGCGAGGCGGCTGGATCGTCGGAACCGACGCAAGGCGGGGACTGCTGAACTCGAAGCGCGGTTAAACCGCATCTGGTGCCGACGGCGAGACTCGAACTCGCACAGCTTTCGCCACTACCCCCTCAAGATAGCGTGTCTACCAATTTCACCACGTCGGCACTGCATTGCACTGCAAGGGGCGCAATTGTAGCGTCACATTTCGCGTTTGTGAAGAGGGTGTGACACGATGGGCGGATGCGCGAAAGCGATCCCGGTAGAATTCGGGCGATCGACCCGATGGCCGCCGCAACCGCAACCCGTTTTCTCCGCGTGACACATACCCTCGAACAACTGCAGGCCGGGCAACTGGCCGGCGCACGGCAACTCAAGCTCGCATGCGGGTTGACGGCCTTTCCGCGCGAGATTTTCGATCTCGCCGACACGCTCGAAGTGCTCGACCTGACCGGCAATGCGCTCACCGCGCTGCCGGACGACCTGCCGCGCCTGCATCGCCTGCGCATCCTGTTCGCGTCCGGCAACCGCTTCACCGCGTTCCCCGGCGTGCTCGGCGCGTGCGAACAGCTCGACATGATCGGCTTCAAGGCGAACCGGATTCAAACCGTGCCGCGTGGATCGCTGCCGCGCGCATTGCGCTGGCTGATCCTCACCGACAACGCAATCGACGAGTTGCCCGCCGATATCGGCGATTGCTCGCGCTTGCAAAAGCTGATGCTTGCCGGCAACCGGCTGCGCACGCTGCCGGCCGGGCTGGCCGCCTGCCGCGCGCTCGAACTGGTGCGCCTGTCGGCGAATCACCTGGACGAACTGCCGGACTGGCTGCTGCGGATGCCGCGGCTCGCGTGGCTTGCTGCCGCCGGCAATCCGTTCGGTGCGGCACCGGAAGCCGCGGCGTCGGCGGAGCCGGATGTCGCGGACGTCGATTGGGCATCGCTCGCATGCGGGCAGAAGCTCGGTGAAGGCGCATCGGGCGTGATTTACCGCGCGCAATGGACGGCGGATAACCGTGCGCCGCGCGCGGTCGCCGTCAAGCTGTTCAAGGGCGCGGTGACGAGCGACGGCCTGCCCGATTGCGAAATGGCCGCATGCCTGCATGCCGGCCGCCACCCGAACATGATCCCGGTGATCGGCAAGGTGCGCGGGCACCCGGACGGCACGCACGGTCTCGTGATGGAACTCGTCGATCCCGCGCTGACGAATCTCGCGGGGCCGCCGAGCTTCGCGACCTGCACGCGCGACGTGTATGCCGACAGCACGGGATTCGAGCCTGCCGCGGCGCTGCGGATCGCGCACGGCATCGCGTCGGTCGCGGGCCATCTGCACGAACGCGGCATCATGCACGGCGACCTGTATGCGCACAACATCCTGCACGACGGCGCCGGTGGCGCGTTGCTCGGCGATTTCGGCGCGGCGTCGTTCTACGACGTGAGCGACCGCATGCGTGGTGCGCGGTTCGAACGGCTCGAGGTGCGCGCGTTCGGTTACCTGCTCGGCGAGTTGCTCGATCGATGCGGGCAGCAGGCGTGGGCCGGCCGGCCCACGCTCGACGCACTGGCGGCAGCCTGTTTGAACGAGGATGTCGACGCGCGGCCGTCGTTCGTGGAGATCACCGCCGCGCTGGCTGCGCAAACACGCTGACGGGACGGCACGGCAAGTTCGGTCTCGGCAATACGAGCGCTTACGCCTGCCGCGCAGTCAGCAGCTTGATCCCGAGCCCGACGAACAGCAGCCCGCTGGCGCGCTTGAGCGCAAGCACCGCGCGGCTCATGCCGAAGCCGTGATGGAACCGGCGCACGCCGGCCGAATAGATGCTGTGAACGATCACGACGGTGCATGCGATCGTCGCGTACATCACGACGAACTGCAGCGCGAGCGGGCGGTCGTGCACGATGAACTGCGGCATGAACGCCGACAGGAAGATCATCGTCTTCGGGTTGCTGCCCGACACGAACAGCGCTTCGCGGAACAGCTTCCCGCGGTCGGGCGCGGCGAGCTCCGCCGCGCCGGTCGACGCGCCGGCCTTGCGATCGCCGCGCAGTTGCCTGACGCCCAGGACCATCAGGTACGCGGCGCCGGCCACCTTCATCGCGACGAACAGCGGCGGCATCGCGGCGAGCACCGCGCCGACGCCGAGTGCGACGAGCACCACGACCACGCCCTGCGCGACGAGATTGCCCGCGATCGTCGCGGCCGTGCCGTGCGTGCCGTAGCGCACCGTGTTGCGGATGACGAGCAGCACGTTGGGGCCCGGCGACAGCGTCGTGGCGAGATAGGCTGCGGCAAACAGCATCCAGGTCTGAAAGGACATGCGGCGCTCCGAGAGGCGGTTCCGGCGGGCGGGATGGCGCGATGATGCCACGCCAATATATGGCCCGGGCTTGCCCGGAACTGTGCCGTCTCGGCGCGTCAGCGCGCGTCGCGCATGCAGTACGCGGGGATCGACGGTGGCGTATCGATCGCGGCAGGCCGCGTCATCCACGCGATCCATCCGGCCCATATCCCGCAGACGATCAGCACGGCGACGTTCAGCGGCGTCCGGTAGCGGACGATCAGGTCGGCCAGCGGCAGGCGGTGTTTCATGTGCGTCTCCTTCGATCGGGGGCGGGCGGCGTTACTGGCCGGCGTAGGTCGGCGCCTTGGCGTCGCAGGTCACGGATACCGTCGAACCGTCCGCGAAACGCAGCCGGAACGGCACCTTCGCGCCGGGCGCGACGGCCTGGCGCGGCTGCTCCAGCATCACGTGATAGCTCTTCGGCTTGAAGGTCACCGTGCCGTGCGCGGGCACTTCGACGGCGTCGACGTGAACCATCTTCGCGGTGCTGCCGTTCGTTTGCGTTTCATGCAGCATCGCCATTCCGTATGCGGGCGTGTCGAGGCCCGTCAGCGTGACGGGCGCGTCGCCGTCGTTCTTCAGCGTGAAGTAGCCGGACGACGGCACGGTCGCCGGCATCGCACGGATCCAGCAGTTTTCTGCCTGTACGGCCGGCGCGGCGAACGTGGCGGGAGCCTGCAGCGCGAGCAGTGCGAACAGCAGGCCGGTCGGAATCGGGCGTTTCATGGTTGGTTCTCCTGATGGGTGGATGCGGCGGCTATCGGCGGCGACGCGCTCGGCACGAAACGCCGATGCGCATCGCGAACGTCATTTCAGCGTGAACGCGTAGTGGCCTTGTGTGCGATGGCCATCGCTGGCCACCGCGATCCACGCGACCGTGTACGTGCCGGCGGTCAGGCTGGCCAGCGCGACGTGCATGCGTTTCCGGTTGCCGGCGTCGACGGACGATTTCCCATCGGCGACCGACTGCCCGTGGCTGTCGGTCACGGCGATCGAGCTGAAAGCGGGCTCGAGCGCCTCGCTGAAACCGATCGAGACCGCATGCGGCGCGGTTGAGAGCGTGGCGCCGGCGGCCGGTTCCTGCGTCTTCGGAAGTGCGTGTGCGTGGGCGGCCTGGATGGCGACGAAGCCGAGTGCGGCGAGCGTGCCGCGAGTGAAAGTGGCGGTTTTCATGGTTGAGTGTGCGAGTGGCGAATCGGATGAAGCAACACGGATTCGACGGACGGATGCACGCGCACCATCGCAGCAGCACCGATGGCGGCCGACGCCGGTGCGAACGTGCGCGGCCGGGCGCTTGCCCGCAGGCGAATGCCGGCGCGACGGTACGCACCGGCAGCAAGCGGCCGCACGCGCGGTACGACGCCGCGCGCAACACGGTGAGTCATGATCGTCCTTCGAAACGTGACACGTCGCGCACGCCGGCGGCGTGCGCGAGCCGCGCGATGCGCTACGGCATCACGGGCGTTGACGACGAATCAGGACGTGAACGGAGGGGCGCGCGGTTGTGCGGCCGTGAGCGGCAGCGCGCGGCGCAGGCTTTCGAAGCGGGTCGCTTCGCGATGCTGAATGACGTGCACGTTGGCCGCGAACGTCAGTTCGGGCGCGGGCAGGGCGGGCGTATGGGCGAGCAGGCTGCAATAGCCGCATGCCTGGAGGTGGGCCTGCAGGCTCTTTCGCGACGCATCGGCGGAGTGCTCGCCGGTGGCCGGCGCGGCCGTGCAGTAGCCGGCCAGCAGCGTATCGACGCGCTGCTGCGTCGTCAGGGCCTGCGAGATCGTCGGTGCGAGCGCCGTCATCAGGATGGCGAGCATCCCGATCAGACTGCCGATCTTCCGGAGACGACGACTCAGCATGCGATGCGCGGCGGCGTAGGGGCGACGATGGAGCGGATTATGCCACGCACGTCGAGTCGCATGTCGACACGGCGGTGCGGCGTTGCAGCGCGCTACGCGTGCCTGGCCAGGTATTTCGCGATCAGGGTCATCTGCGCGGCCCAGCCCTGATCGTTCATCTCGCGCGCCTTCGCGCGGCGCGTTTCGATCAACTGATCGAAGCCCGTTTCGGTGACCGTGAGCAGCGTGCCGCCGGCCTGCGCCGCGAGCGCGAACGTGACGAGCGTCATCGGTTCGGATGTGTAATCGAGATTCGGGTCGATCGCGAACGGATGCCAGCGAAAGGAGAACAGTTGCTTCGGCTCGACGCGATCGACGACGATTTCGAACACAGTGCCCGCATAGGGCTCTTGCGCCTTGGCGACGTCGTCGTCGACGCGGGTCGGCGTGATGCGGCCGAACAGCGGCTGCCCGGCCGCGAACGGCCCGTCGAACGAGACGCCGAACCACTGGCCGAATTCGCCGGAATTGCTGACGGCTTCCCACACGCGGTCGGGCGATGCGTTGAGCAGGGCCTGTTTTTCGATGCGATCGGTTTGCTGGGTCATGACGTTCTCCACACAGGATCAACCTTTGCCGGACGGCACGCGCGACCGCGGGCCGCGTCTAGTCGAGCATGACCGCGTCGGGCACGTCGAGCACGAGGTCCGACGTCGCGACGGCCACGCACGGCAGCGTATAGCCGTCGGCCTTTTCCTCGCGGCTCAGCCCCGGCCATTCGATCGTGTAGCGTACGCTGCCGCTGACGATCCGGCAAAGGCAGCTTCGGCATGTGCCGTTGCGGCACGAACGCGGCAGCGACACGCGCGCGAACGCGGCGGCTTCGAGCAGCGTGAGCGAATCGGGCGCATCGAAGGTCGCGCCGAGCGGCTCGATGCGCACGAGGGGAAGGTGTTCCGGATGGGTCATGGCGAAGGCGGGCGGCGATTCTGCGGCAACGCGCCAAGCATACCCGAACGGGCCGGCGGCCGGCGTCAATGCCGGCGCAGATGCCGGTACACGGTATTGCGGGCGAGGCCGAGCTCGCGCGCGGCCGCCGACACGTTGCCGCCATGCCGTGCCAGCACGGCATCGATCACCGCGGCCTGATGGTGTTGCAGCGTCGTGCCTTCATGCGGGCCGGCCGATGCGGCCGGTGCCGAGGATGACGGCGCCGCCGGTGCGTCGTCGCAGTCGAGCCAGAAATCGTCGGGCAAATGGGTGAGCGTGATTTCGTCTTCGTCCTCGGCCAGCATGCCGGCCGTGCGCAGCACGTTGGTCATCTGGCGCAGGTTGCCGGGCCAGCGGTGGCGCGTGAACGCGTCGAGCACGTCGGCCGCGATGCGGCGCGGCATCGGTTCGCTGCGTGCGAGCCGCGCGAGAATCCGCTCGACGAGCGCGGGCAGGTCCGTGCGTGCGGCGAGCGCCGGCAGCGTGACCGCGAGCCCGTTGATCCGGTAGAACAGGTCTTCGCGGAACGTGCCTTCCGCGATCATCGCGCGCAGGTCGCGATGGGTCGCGCAGACCACGCGCACGTCGACGGGCACCGCGCGCGCGCCGCCGAGCGGCATCACCGCGCGTTCCTGCAGCACGCGCATCAGCCGGACCTGCTGCGCGAGCGGCATGTCACCGATTTCGTCGAGAAACAGCGTGCCGCCATCGGCCTGCACGATCTTGCCGGGGCTGCCGCGCTTGCGCGCGCCGGTGAACGCGCCGTCCTCATAGCCGAACAGCTCGGCCTCGATCAGCGAATCGGGCAGCGCCGCGCAGTTGACCGCGACGAACGGGCCGTCCGCGCGAGGCGATGCCTGGTGCAGTGCGCGGGCGAGCCATTCCTTGCCGGTGCCGGTCTGGCCGAGGATCAACAGCGGCAGGTCGCGCCCGCGGATCTTCGCAACGCGTTCGAGCACGGCTGCCATGCGTGCGTCGCCCGTGTCGAGCGTCGCGAACGTGATCGCATCGGGGTCCGCTGTGCGCACGCGCGCGGCGGGTGCGGGCGGCGTGACGGCGACGGCGGTCTTGTGCGCTTCCGCGAATTCGCAGCGCGCCAGCACGCGTACGCCGGTCGACAGCGTGAGGCGGAACATCGCACCGGGTGCGCGTGCCGCCTGCTGCGCGAGCTGGCTGAAGCGCATGCCGAACAGCGCGTCGCTGGCCTGATGTTGCAGTGCGTCGAACGACGCGCCGAGCTGGAATTGTGCGCTGCGGTTCGCGGCGATCAGTCCGCCGTCGGGGCCGAAGGCGACGAGCCCGGCGAACAGCGAATCGACGCATTCCTCGTGCGCATGAAAGCGCAGCCGCAGGGCTTCCGCGCACTGGTTCGCGAACAGGTGGTTCTCGATCAATTGCGCGGACATCCGCACGAGCGCGAGCGTGTGCGGGCTCGAGCCGCGCGGATCGCCGCTGACGTCGAGCGTGCCGAGCGTGCGGCCGAACGGGTCGAAGATCGGCGCGCATGAGCAGGTGAGGATGTGGTTGGCGCGCAGGAAGTGTTCGTCGCCGTGCACGGCGACGGCCTGGCCCGATGCGAGTGCAGTACCGATCGCGTTGGTGCCGCGTGCGCCTTCCGCCCACGAAACGCCCGTGCACAGCGCGACGCGGTTGGCTTTTTCGATGAAGTCCGCGTCGCCGATGCTGTGCAGGATGACGCCGTCCGCGTCGGTCAGCAGCACGAGGCTTTGCGTGTCGGCGATTTGCGCGTGGAGGTTCTCCATGACCGGGCGGGCGTGCGAGAACAGCGCGTGATTCGTGTCGAGCAGTTCGCGCAGCGCGATGCGCGACAGCGGCGAGAAATCGGGACGTTCGTGCGCGCGCAGGCCGACCGCGGTCGAACGCGCATGCGCCTGCGCGAGCAGGTCGGTGCGACCCGCGGCGGCGGGCAGCACGAAAGGTTGCGGCATGACTTGTCTCCTGTCGACCCGAGTTAGCGCTTTAGCGCTTACTCGGGTCCCATGCTTCGCGGTCGGCCAGAGTTGGCGCTTTAGCGTTTACTCTGGTCCCATGCTTTGCGGTCGGCCCGAGTTGGCTTTTTAGCGCTTACTCTGGTCCCATGCTTCGCGGTCAGCCCGAGTTGGCTTTTTAGCGCTTACTCGGACCCCATGCTTCGCAGTCGACCCAAGTTAGCACTCGAGCCCCTGCTTCACGGTCGACCCGGGTTACCACTCCAGCGCCACCCGAGCCCCACGCTCCTCGAATCCGGCCGATCCGGCACACACGTGCTCGCCGGATTCCTCTACCGGTTCCCGCCTGCGCGTGCGGCGCACCATCGACGCGCGAACGCCGGCCATCCGGGCACACATCATCATACAAGCGCCGCGTGCGATGTGCGACCGCGTATAAAATCCACTTGCTTTTAAATGCCCGCCTGCAATGATTGAAACGGAGCACGCACGCGCCGTGTTCCGCATTGCAACATGCATGCGACGTGACATGCATCCGTTCGGGAGACGCATCATGGTTCGGACGGAACTGAGAGTCGTGCTGGCGGCCATCGCCACATTCATCATGCTGGGCGGCATTGCCGTGGCGATCCACGGGCTGCTGTTCGATCTGACCGATGCGGTGCGATACGGGGCGGCCGCGATTGCGGTCGGCGCCACGACGGCCGCAATCGCGCTCAACGTCTGGCCCAACGACCCTCACTGACGCCGGTTTCCGAAACGGTGCCGGATGCCGCGCTGATCAGATGAAATGCGCGTCGGAACGACGCACGCCGTAAATTTTGTCTCCCGCGCGAAACCGTCTAAAGTGGAAAGCAACCGGCATGCATTACCCGCGCCATTACCCGCGGGCCGTGCCCCGCCGGCGAGCCCGCGTACATTTCGTCCGGCCGGTGGCGGACGACGGACGCGGTCATTCGTTTTCTACCGGTCGAGGCGGGTCCCATGCAAATCCATTTCACGAACGAGAAGCCCGAGTATTCGGGGCGCGACCTGATGCTTGCGTTCACGGCGTTGGTGAATGGCGAGCGCGTTCAATGTCAGATCACCGCCGAGGCGCTGGAAGACCACTTCGGTGCGGCTTCGCCGCGCTTCGAGGACATGGTCGGTGCATTCGACCAGCACCGCGACCGTATCGAGGCGGCTGCACGGCGCCTGCTGTCGGAGACGCGCGCGCAATGCGTGACGCTGCGCAGCGGTTACGTCCGCTTCTACGAGGCCAACTGGCGCTGACGACACGACGCCCGTCTTGCTGCGCGCGTCGCTGAACGCCGCGCACGCGAAGACGTTGCCTTTCATGCGATGCCGTTCGGCGGGCCCGGGCGGCATTTTCGTATGCGGGCCGCACCGGATTGCTGCCGCGCCCGGCCGGCTGCTAGTGTGCCGGCACGACCCGGCGTATCGTTTCGTCAGGATCGCAGAGAAAATCATTCGAATCAGGCGTTGAAACTCGATCCGGCGAACCGGCTGGCGCTCGAGGCAACGGGTATCGCGGCGATTCGCAGCAACCGGCCCGATGCGGCGGTCGGGATCTTCGAGGGCATGAACCGCGCGTATCCCGACGACGCTCACGTGATCGCCAACCTGGCGGTCGCCTATCGCCGCACCGGGCGGATCGATGACGCGATGCAGTTGTACCGCCGCGTCAAGGCGCTGGATCCGCCGCTGGCGCAGCGGCTGTACGACGAGGAACTCAAGGGCGTCGCGACGCCGTGATGCGCGCGGGCGGGCCCGCGCGACCCGCCCAACGAAAACGCCACCCGAAGGTGGCGTTCGTTCGTCGTGCATCGCGCCGAAGCGCGACCGTCACTCGCTGCCGAGATAGAAGAAGCGGAACAGGAACACGGCCGCGATGATCCACACGATCGGCTTGACCGAGCGGGCCTGGCCCGTCAGCAGCTTGAGGCCGCCGTAAGCGATGAAGCCGAACGCGACGCCGTTCGCGATCGAGTACGTGAACGGCATCAGCAGCGCGGTGAGCGCGGCCGGCACGGCTTCCGTTGCATCGTCCCACGGCACCTCGACCATCTCGCGCAGCATCAGGCACGACACGTACAGCAGTGCCGGTGCCGTCGCATACGCCGGCACGACGCCGGCGAGCGGCGCGATGAACAGGCACGCGAGGAACAGCACCGCGACGGTGATGGCCGTCACGCCCGTGCGGCCGCCGGCCTGCACGCCCGATGCGCTTTCGATATACGCGGTGGTCGACGACGTGCCGAGCACCGAGCCCGCGACGATCGCCGTGCTGTCGGCGAGCAGCGCCTTGTTCAGGCGGTTCATCTTGCCTTCGACGAGCAGGCCCGCGCGG
The DNA here is from genome assembly GCF_052045915.1 of Burkholderia sp. 22088. Classification (NCBI taxonomy): domain Bacteria; kingdom Pseudomonadati; phylum Pseudomonadota; class Betaproteobacteria; order Burkholderiales; family Burkholderiaceae; genus Burkholderia; species Burkholderia sp. 22088. The sequence continues at coordinate 71,663 of NZ_JBQEPY010000006.1, read as the reverse complement.
TTCGCGACGCCCATCAGCGTGCCGGTCGCATCGAACAGCTCGACGAGGAAGAACACGAGGATCACGTTGATGATGCCGGTCGACAGCGCGGCGCCGATGTCGAGCTTGAACAGCGTCGCATCGATCGACGGCGGCGCGGAGAACACGCCGTGGAACTGGTTGCCGCCGAAGAAGAACGACAGGATCGTCACGCCGATGATGCCGATCAGGATCGCGCCGCGCACGCGCAGGTGGTCGAGCGTGACGATCGTGAAGAAGCCGATGATCGCGAGGATCGTCGTGGGCTTGTGCAGGTCGCCGAGCGTGACGAGCGTGGCCGGGTTGCCGACGATCACGCCCGAGGTCTTCAGCGAGATGATGCCGAGGAACAGGCCGATACCCGCGGTGATCGAGATCCGCAGCGATTTCGGAATGCCGTTGACGATCGCTTCGCGCACGCGGAACAGCGTGACGAGCAGGAACAGGCAGCCGGAGATGAACACCGCGCCCAGCGCGGCCTGCCACGTGAAGCCCATCCCCTTGACGACCGTGTACGCGAAATACGCGTTCAGGCCCATGCCGGGCGCGCATGCGATCGGGTAGTTCGCGTACAGCCCCATGATGATCGATGCCAGCGCCGCGACGAGGCAGGTCGCGACGAACACGGATTCCTTCGGCATGCCGGCGTCGCCGAGGATCGCGGGGTTGACGAAGATGATGTAGGCCATCGTCAGGAACGTGGTGACGCCCGCGAGTATTTCGGTGCGGAAGTCGGTGCCGGCTTCAGCGAAGCCGAAATACCGCTTGATGGATTCCATGAAGGCGTTTCTCCGGTCGGGTTGTCGTGTTGCTTGTTGTGCCGAATTGTTGTACGGGCAGCGGACGGCGGGCTTAATGTAACCAGCCACTATTGCCCGGCTATCGGCGGATTGTAATAGCGCGGATAGCTCGGACGATATAGTTGGGGGCACGATCGCAAGATCGGTCGGCTGCCGGCGCGCGAACGGTCTGGCAGCCCGGCCGCGCGGCGAAGGCGCGCATTTTACCGGTTCGGGTGGAACGAACCGGAAGAAATGGCGGAAACGGGAGCAAGGCAAGGAGGCGAGGCAAGCGAACGGAGCCGGCCGATGCGTGCGCAACAACGTGCGAAGCGAGTGCAAACCGGACGTGCAAGCGGACGCACAAAGCGGCGCGCGGTGTGGCGCGCGTGGCGGGTGCGGGATGACATCCGGCTGAAACGGAGCGCCCGCATGCTGCACGAACGTGGGGCAGGCAGCACGTGCGCGGCCGGTGCAGAGGCCCGGCAGCGGCGTGCAGCCGCCATTCTTCAGTCCAGGCGGTTGCCGATATCGGGCTATCGTGCGCCGAAGCCGTCCCGCCCGCAACTGTCATGTCGTGATGCGGGGGCGACTGTGGTTTCTGTGTAAAAGATTGCAAGACCCCATCGCATAAACCGGCAAGTCTTTCTAGGATAGATACACCGCGCATGCACACGCCGGCCGGTAATTGCCGACGCGGGGGAGTCGCAGTCCGTGCAGGCCGGGCGGTGAAGTGCGGTCAAGGCCGTTGCGCGTTCGGGCAGGCACGGCCGATTGCGATTGCCCGATGCGGGTTCGTCCGTAATCACGGAGGTCAGCATGTTGAACTGGATCAGCCGTTGGGCGATGCGACACGCCCCCACGCCGGAAAAAACCGCTGCGTCGATGCTCGTGACGGCGCGCATGGAACTGTTCGCTGCCGAACAGCGCGTCATCGACGCGAAATTACAAGCGGATTACTGGCGCACACGTGTGTCATTCCTCGAGGAGGTGCAGAAGCAGGGCATCGATCCGTGGGTGACCTCGCAGGCAGCGCAACGCCCCGACCTCGATTCCACTCCCCGCAGCACGGGCCCGCGTCTCGCCGCCAGCACCTGATGCACCAGCTGCATCGCGGCGCGCGATCGCTCGCGGCACGCACCGGCGTGTCGCGTCATTCGATGCGCACCCGCGGCGCCTCATGCCGCGGGTGCGTCCGTTTTCGGTCGCGGCCGTTCCGCGTCTCGCATGCCTGACGGCACGTCGCTCATCCACTCCTTCCCGCTATCCCGAAGAGCAAACGTTGCACTTGCGCGAGCGTGCGCCTGAAGCGCTCGCCGCGACGCACGTACGCGGTCGTGAGCGTCGCTTCGGCCGGCCGGTCGGCAACGGTGCCGAGCCAGATGCGTTCGCCGCGTGCGATGCGCAGCACGTCGCCGGGCTGCACCCAGCAATCGTCGACGCTCGGCGGGCGCGTGACCCACAGCGCCGCGCCATGCGTGCGGAGCTCCGCGTCCCGCGGCGCGCGCCAGGTCATCGTCGTGCGCGGCGCGACCGCGAAACGGATCACGACAGTCGGTAACGCGATCGTGCCGGCGTGGCGCCGATCGGGACGGTCAAACAGCGGGCTTGCCTGGTCCATCGTCTTCTCCAGTGATTGAGCCGGATGGATGACGCGCACCAGAACAAAAAGGCCTCATCCGTTTCCGGCGAGGCCTTGTGTGACATGCGGTACTGCCCGATTGCTAACGCACAAGCGCCTCCCGTGAACCATTCTTTCGAATGTTCATCGATCGATGAATCGAGGCGGAGACGAGCGTGTACGTAGGCATGCGAACGAGTTTGTCTTCGTGGAACGGCGTTGTCAACGACAATTTTCGAGATAGTGCAGGGGATGCGTCGGCGACTGCGCGCGAGTGGCCGCGCACCCGGATCGCATGCGTCGCGACGCGTTCGTCATGAGCGACTTCGACATCGTTCGCGCAACAGGCTGCGCATTCGTACAAGCGCACGCGCGAGCCATGCACTGTGTCCCGTCGCGTACGCGGTCGTGATCGATGCCTCGGCCGGACGGGTGTCGTCGGTGCTCATCCAGATGCGATCGCCGCGCCGCACGCGCAGCACGTCGCCGGTTCATATCCAGTAATCGTCGACGCTGCCCAGCCGCGTGACCCACAGCGTCGCGTCGTGCACGCGAATCTCGGCATCGTTTTGCGCGCGCCACGCCAGCGTCTTGCGCGGCGCGACCGTGAACTGGATCACGACCCGCGGCAACGCGATCGCATCGGTGCGGCACCGATCGGGGCAGACAACCAGCCGGCTTGCTTGGTCCATCGTCATCTCCATCCGTTGAGCCGGGCGGGATGACGCGCACCAAAACAAAAAGGCCCCATCCGTTTCCGGCGAGGCCTTGTGACATGCGCAACTGAATCTCGATGCTAACGCACAAGCGCCTCCAGTGATCGCCACGGATGGGCGTTCACTCGGTTTTCATGCGCGATGGCGGCGAGCTTGAGCATAAGCATGCGAACGAGTGTGTCGTGGCAGCGCATCAATGTCAACGGAAATTTCGAGATGCGTGACGGTTACGCGTCGCGTTGCGCGAGGCCGTTCACGAGCAGCTCGGACAGCAGGCCCGTCATCCCTTCCGGGTGCGTGGCCGCGCGCACCTTCAGCTGTTCGACGAGTTCGGCGTTGAGCTTGCATGCGAACGGCACGAGGCCCTGTTCCTGGTCGAGCTTGCGCTGCGCGCGGCGGTCGAGCTTGACGGCTTCTTCGGCACCCTTGCCGAAACGCGCGGAGCTCGACTGCTTCATCGCGTGCGTCAGCTTGAGCGCCTTGTTCTTTTCGAGATCGGTTTTCTTCATGGCCATCGCGGCACCTCCGGGAAATTGAAGCCGCGATTGTACGCATTTCGGCGGGCGCCGCCCGTGGAGCCGGCAAGAAACCCGGTCAGGCGCCCTTCGTCGTGCCCCAGTTGCCGCCGTGCGCGGCCGCCTGTGCGGCCGGCGAGCGGGCGAGGTAGGCGAGCGCCTGTTCGGTCGAGCCTTCGTGATGCGGCGTATAGCCGGGCTTGAAATAGCGCAGCGCCGCGCCGATCACCTTCCAGAACGACGGCAGGTGCCCGCGCCGCGAGCCTTGCCACCACGCGAGCACGAAACCCGGGTAGCGGCCGGCGTCCGGGTCGCGCCGGTACATGAATTTCGCGCCCGTCGTGATGTAGTAGAGCAGCAGCAGGATCACGAACGCCATGTGCACGCAGCGCTCCGGATAGGTGCCGCCCATGTGCCGGTAGATGTCGAATGCGACCGTGCGGTGCTCGACCTCTTCCGCGCCGTGCCAGCGCAGCAGGTCGACCATCGTCGGGTCGGCTTTCCCCTCGTCGAGCCCGTGCGCGTTGAGCACCCAGTTGCCGAGATAACCGAAGAAATGCTCGAGCGACGCGATCACCGCGAGTTGCTGCCGCAGCCAGAAACGCGTGTGGCCGATCTTCAGCCCGAGCGGCTGTTCGCCGAGCACGCGCGTGAACAGCCGGTTGAGCTTTTGCGTGAACGGCTTCGTGTCGATCCCGTGCCGGTCGTAGTAGTGCTTCAGCACGCCGCCGTGCGAACGCGAGTGCACGGCCTCCTGCCGCAGGAAGCCTTCGGCCTCGTCGCGCAGGCGCGCGTCGGTGATCAGCGGCAAGGCCTTGTTGTACACGCGGCAGAACCACAGCTCGCCTTCCGGGAACAGCAGGTTCAGCGTGTTGATGATGTGCGTGCTGCCCGGGTCGTTCGGCACCCAGGTGACCGGCGTGTCGCTGAAGTCGAACTTCACGTGCCGGGCCTTGATCTTGTGATAGTCGGCGGTATCGGTCATCTTTGTCTCCCTGTGCGGCGTCGTGCGCCGTCAATGCGATGCCATGCTGACGCGGGCGATCATCCGGCCGAGCCACGGCATGAAGCGGCCGACGAAACGCATGGCATGCGCCTCGCCGCCGACGGCGACGACGGGACGGTTGCGCAGCACGCCGTCGACCATCGCCTGCGCGACGGTTTCGGGTTTCAGGCCGCGCATCTGGTACAGCTTCGTCGCGCGCTTGTGCAGCCGCGCTTCGTCCTGTGCACTGGCGCCCGCGTATTGCGTCGACGCCATGATTCCGGTCTCCGCGAAGCCGGGGCACACGGCCGTCACGCCGATGCCCTTTTCCGCGAGCTCCGCGCGCATGCATTCGCTGAGCATCAGCACGGCGGCCTTCGTCGTCGCATACGCGGGCAGGTCGCGCGACGGCCCGAACGCGGCGGCCGACGCGGTGTTGACGATGTGCCCGCCGGTGCCGCGCGCGGCCATCTGCTGCGCGAACAGCCGCGAGCCGTGGATCACGCCCCACAGGTTCACGTGCAGGATGCGCTCCCAGTGCCGCGTGCTCGTGTCGAGGATGCCGCCGGCCATGCCGATGCCGGCGTTGTTGATCACCACGTCGGCGCCGCCGAGTTCGTCGCCGACCCACGTCGCCAGCGCTTCCATTTCGTCGGCGGACCCGACGTCGACGCGTTTCGCGTGGGCCTGCGCGCCGGTCAGCCCGATCAGCAGCGCGGTGCGTTCGGCGCTCGAGAGATCGATGTCGCACGCGACGATCGTCGCGCCTTCGCGCGCGAACGCGAGCGCCGCGCAGCGGCCGATGCCGCTGCCCGCGCCGGTGACGACCGCGACCTTGCCGCTGAAGCGGCCGCTCGTTGCGCGGCGGCGCGCGTTCGCGAGTGCGGGCGGCTCGTTGCCCGATTCGACCGCGTCGATCAGTTGCCCGGCCAGATCCGCGAAGCGCGCCGGATCGGCGAGCGGCAGCCAGTGGCCGGCCGCGACCTCACGGCGGTAGTACTGCGGCACCCAGCGCGACAGGTTCTCGGACAGCGCGGGGCTCACGTACTTGTCGCCGAGCGGCACGATCGTCTGCACCGGTGCATGCGCATGGCGTTCGCGCGGCGCGAACAGGCAACGGATGAAGTTCGCGCGATAGAGGCGCACGCCGCGCGCGCCGTCGTCGGCTTGCGTCGGGCGCGGCGCGACGGGCGTTTTCTCGAGCCGGCGCAGCAGGCGCGGCCACGCGCGGCCAAGCCACAGCCGCCAGCCGAGCTCCGGGATGAACGGCAGGTGGAACAGGTACACGTACCACGAGCGCACGAGCTGGCCGCCGAGCTTGGCGAGCGACGCGGGCGTCGGGTGCAGCACGCGTTCGCGCAGCCAGAAGCCGACATGGTCGAGGCACGGCCCCGAGCACGACGTGTATGACGCGATGCGGCCGGAAAGGCGCGGATCGGTGACGAATTCCCAGCCCTGGATCGAGCCCCAGTCGTGCGCGACCAGATGTATGGCGCGACCGGGGCAGAGCGCGTCGATCACCGCGACGAAATCGTCGGTCAGCTTCGCGAGGTGGTAGTCGGCCGTGCGCTTCGGCACGCCGGACAGGCCCGCGCCGCGCACGTCGTACGCGATCACGTAGTGCTTGCGCGCAAGCAGCGGCGCGACGTGCTGCCAGACGCTGCTGTCGTCGGGATAACCGTGCACGAGCACGACCGGCGAGCGGGCCGGGTCGCCCCAGGTCCTGACCGCGAGCGTCAGGTCGCCGGAGGCGACCGCCGTTTCGCCATGAACCGATTCGAACAGGGCCAGCGGCGCTTCGTCGGAAAGAGGCTGCATCGTAAGTCCGTCGTTCAGGGAGTGGGGAGAAAGGCGGGTTCGCGTCAGGCGGCGGCCGGCACGGTCGCGACGGCCTGCGCACGCTCGGCCAGGTGGCGCTGCCAGCGGCGCACGTGCGGCAGGTCGTCGTCGAGCCAGTACGCGTCGTCTTCGGTGATCACGAGCAGCTCTTCGAATTTCGCACCGACGCCGGCGAAGCCGAGATGCGGCTCGACGGCCCACAGGCCCGGCACGGGCGCATGCTCGGAGCGGCGGTCGATCGACCACAGCGGCGACCAGCCTTGCTGTTTCGCCGCGCGCCCCTGGTCGAGCAGCAGGTTGCGCGTCGCGTTCAGCCCGAAGCGCGCGACGAAGCGCGGCTTCGACAGCTTGTGGATCTTCGCGACGCGATGCGCGAGCACCTGGAACGGATAGGCCTTGTGGCGCGGCTCGACGCCCTGGCGGCGGCACAGCGCGTCGACTTCCTGCGCGACCTCGGCCATCGGCCGGCGCGCCTTCACGAGCCGCACGATCAGGTCGCGATGGTCCATCAGGTCGTCCTGCAACTGCTCGAGGATCGGGTTCTGGCCGAGGCAGTGCGCGTAGCCGACGTCGGCCACGATGCCGTCGAGCACCGGCGCGACGTCGAGGATCACCGGCATGTCGGTTTCGAGCTGCCGGTTGCTCGGGAAGAACGCGAGATTGAAGCCGCCCATGTGCTTGAGGCCCGAGAAGCCCTGGAAGGCGGTGCGGTCGCCGAACCACGCGAACGGCTTGTGCAGCCAGTCGTGTACGCCGTTGTCCTGCAGCCATTCGGTCAGGAGGCGCGCGGCTTCCTTTTCGGTGATGCCGGGGTAGAGCATCGCGCCGACGGTCTCGACACAGCGGTAGGCAAGCTGCTGGACCGCGCGGAATTGCGGCAGCTCGTCGAGGTGGACTTCCGGCAGCGAGTGGTCGGCCATGATGCGTCTCCAAGGGGGCGCTGATCCGGAATCCGTCCGCCGGCGTCGCCGTCACGGGTTATTCAGTCAGCATTTAATGTGTCATTGAACAATGTAACGATCATAGACGGTTCCGCGTGCCGGGACGTGAGGATTTGTCCTAATGGCAGGGGGAAATGGAGGGGAGCCTCTAGGTTTCCGGACGATGTCGCGAGCGGGTGCGTCCGGCCCGGACGGCCGTGTTCGATCGTTTCGTGATGCCCGGCATGTCGCGCCGGATCAACTCGCCGTCGTGTCGCGGCGTGACGCTGTCAAATTGCCGAAATAATTTCGACACATCATTCGCCCCCGATTCGAAGCCGTCCCGGCTTCGCGGTGGCGATGACCCGCCAGTGCGCCGCACGGGGCAGTGAACGGAACCGATTCGACATTTCCACGGAGAGACCATGCAACGCCGCCAGTTCATGAACACCCTTGCCGCGGCGACCGCTGCGACGTCGCTGATGCTCAAGGCCGGCACCGCCGACGCAAAGAGCGCCACCGCGCCGGACGCGCTGGACCCGGGCCGCTGGTCGCCGTTCAACGCCGCGCGCCTGCAGGCGGTGCTCGACCAGCATGGCGTCGCGAGCGCGCGCTACGACGAAAAGCGCCGCCCGTACGCGGTGTTCGACTGGGACAACACGTGCATCATGAACGACTGCGAAGAGGCGTTGCTGATGTACCAGATCAACCATCTGCAATACAAGCTGACACCGGACGAATTCGTCGGCGTGATGTGGAAGGACGTGCCGAAGGGCGCGTTCATGAAGGACTACACGACCGTCGACGGCAAGCCGGTGACGATGGAGGATCTCGCCGCCGACGTCGAATCCGACTACCGCTGGCTCTACGCGAACTACAAGGGTTTCGGCGGCAGCAAGAGCCTCGACGAGATTCACGAGACCGACCAGTTCAAGGATTTCCGCGCGAAGCTGTACTTCATGTACGACGCGATCTGCGACACGCACCCGCTCGAAGTCGGCTACAAGTGGATCATCTATTTCTACAAGAACATGACGACCGCCGAGCTGCAGGCGATGGCGGAAGCGTCGGACAACTACGGGATCGGCGACGCGCTGCGCAAGGTTCGCTACGAAAGCCCGAAGACGCTGCCGGGCAAGGCCGGCGTCGTGGCCGACACGCATTTCCACGGCATTCGCATCCATGAGGAAATCCGCGCGGTGATGCACACGCTGCGCGCGAACGGCATCGACGTGTACGTGAGCACCGCGTCGCTCGACGATGTGGTGCGCGTGTTCGCCGGCAATCCGAACTACGGCTATGGCGTGCCGCCGGAGAACGTGATCGGCCTGCGCCTCGACATGCAGGACGGCAAGTACACGAGCACCTATCCGGCCGGCTGGCATTTCAACTGGGGGCCCGGCAAGACGGTGGGCATCCGTAACGTGCTCGTATCGAAGAAGGGCTACGGCCCGCTGCTGGTGTTCGGCGACAGCGACGGCGACGCGTGGATGCTGCGCGACTTCAAGGACACCGCGGCCGGCGTGATCGTCAACCGGATGAAGAAGGGCGAGATCGGCGCGGACAGCAAGCTCGCGGCCGGGCAGATCGGCCAGCCGGATGCGCGCTTCCTGCTGCAGGGCCGCGACGAGCACACGGGCCTGATGATTCCCGACGAGAAGTCGATCAAGTACGGCAAGAGCGAGCGCAAGCTGCTCGCCTGACGGGTGCCTGCTGCCGGGCCGTGGCGGCCCGGTGTCCGGCGGGATCGACGGCGGCGCGTCGCGCGGGCCGGAACTCGCGCGTCTCAGCGCTCGCGCGGCGTACCCAGCCGATCCAGCAACGCCCCCAGCAAGTCGACGCAGCGGAAACACGAAAATGAAGGAGAAGCGCCGGACCGGGCGCCGGACGATCGATCGGGTGCGGGAGTGGCACCGAATCCGGAGAGGGAAGCGGATCGAGCTCGCAACGGAGGAGGCGGACAATAAAAAAGGACGCTTGCGCGTCCTTTTGCCGTCTGAAGTGTTGCGCATCGTCGAGAGGCGTCCCCAGCGTTTTCATCGGCAATGCTAGCGAAGTATCGAACGAATGTCAAAATGCAGCGCGTCGAAAGCGGAGCGTGACGGGCATCCTGCCGCGTGTTCGGTTGCATCCGTCCTGAACTCACCGCCACGCCGGCGTCGAATGCCAATCGGTCGTGAAGCCGAGATGGGCCGCCGCGTCCACGTGCTCACACCCCGTCAACGTCGCTCGCAAGGCTTCGCGCCATTCGGTCCCATGACCGAGTGGGTCGAGCAGGGCCTTCATCATCGTTGCGCGCGCGTAGAACGTCTCCGGCCGGGTCATTTCCGGGGCATACCGTGCGAGCGTTCGCCCGGCCGGCTTGGCGGGAGGCGATACCGTCAGCTTCATTCCCCAAAGCCGGGCGTGGTGCGCACACGCATTGCGCAGGTCGGTGAGCGATTGAAGCCAGCTGGTGAGCACGGTATCAGGGATGTCCGGCCACGCATGGCGTCCGGCGACCTTGCGGTCGCGCATCGAGAGCGCACTGAAGATTCGGGACAACGCGCCCAGGCTCAGCCGCTCGCAGACCAGCCAGATCGGCGGCAGGTCGGGGCTGGCATAGGTTCGATAGTAGTGAGTCAATGCCGAGCCTTTCCGGGTTTCGCACTCCCGGGCGATCTGATCCAGAATGCGCGCGTAGTGGCGCAGGTCGACGAAACGGTCCCTCTCGACGTACCAGTGGCTGCCGTAGTCGATTGCGAGGGGATTGCTGAGTGCGGCGCGCAGCGCAACCTCGATGCGCTCGACCGCGTCCATCGTGATCGAGCGCAGACGTCGATCGAATGCGTAGAGTTCAACGATGTCGGAGAATCGGGTTCGAGGCCAGAATCGCTTGGTCGTGGGGTTCTGGAACCGCCGCATGTAGACCAGCAACCGGAAATGGCCGATCGACCGGAGCATTCGCAAGTTCGCCGGGCGATCGTCGATGCGCAGGCCGCGTTGCCACAGTCGATGCAGCGTTTCCTCGGCGCTGAGGGCCACCTTGCCATAGGCCCTGGTTGGCGTCGCCGATGCCGTCTTCCTTGTCCGAGTCTTGCCCATCGTTGATCCGTACTGCCATGCATGCGGATCTCGTTGTATACGCCATCGGACCGCGAGCGGCCATCTTCCATACCATTCGGCTGATAGGGGGCGCCGGTCGGTATCGATGCCTGTTGCCCCTCGTCCGGCGAATCCGGTGAGTATCCGGCGAGGATCCGAATGTCTGTCTCACTCCTCCCGCTTCCCGCCCAACCGATCCAGCAACGCCCCCAGCAGATCGATCGGCAGCGGAAACACGATCGTCGAGTTCTTGTCCGCCGCGATCGTCGTCAGCGTCTGCAGGTAGCGCAACTGCATCGCCTGCGGCTGCAGTGCGAGCCGCTGCGCGGCCTGCAGCAGCTTCTCCGATGCCTGCAGTTCGCCTTCCGCATGAATCACCTTCGCGCGCCGTTCGCGCTCGGCCTCGGCTTGCCGGGCGATCGCGCGGATCATCGTCTCGTTCAGGTCGACGTGCTTGATCTCGACGGTCGATACCTTGATCCCCCATGCATCGGTCTGCGCATCGAGCGTCTTCTGGATGTCGGCGTTCAGCTGTTCGCGCTCGGCCAGCAGTGCATCGAGCTCGTGCTTGCCGAGCACCGAACGCAGCGTCGTCTGCGAGAGCTGGCTCGTCGCGTCGAAGAAGCGCGCGACCTGGATCACGGCCTTCTCCGGATCGACGACGCGGAAATACACGACCGCATTCACCTTCACCGACACGTTGTCGCGCGTGATCACGTCCTGCGGCGGCACGTCGAACACGACGGTGCGCAGGTCGATCCGCACGACTTGCTGAACGATCGGGATGATCAGCACGAGCCCCGGCCCCTTCACTTTCCAGAACCGGCCGAGCATGAACACGACGCCGCGCTCGTACTCGCGGAAGATGCGGATCGACGACGCGACGAGCACCACGGCGAAGACGATCAGGACGCTGCTGAAGCCGAATGTGTAGCCGATCATGTTGGTTCACCTTGATGTTGTTGTTCCTGCGCCGGCACGTCGTACAGCGGCGCGACGGTGAGCATCAGCCCCTGGCGGCCGGTGACGCGTACCCGGCAGCCGGCTGCGAGCGGCACGCTGCTCGCGACGCGCCAGCGCTCGCCATGCACGCGCGCCCAGCCCGCGGCCGATGGAGCGGTGCCGGCCGCGCCGTGCGGCTGGTCGGCGCGCAGGCCGTCGTCGAGCACCTCGCCGATGCTGCCGACCATCGCCTCGGCACCCGTCACGACCGGGCGCCGCCGCGCGCGCAGCGCGACGCTCGACACGCCTGCGACGAGCAGCCCGCCGCCGAGCGCCAGGCTCGCGATCACGGGCCACGGAATCCCGTAGCCGGGCACGTCGGTGTCGATCAGCATCAGCGCGCCGATCGTGAACGACACGATCCCGCCGAAACCGAGCACGCCGAAGGTCGGCAGGAACGCCTCGGCGACCAGGCAGCCGAGGCCGAGCAGCACGAGGCCGAGGCCCGCATAGCTGATCGGCAGCAACTGCATCGCGAACAGCCCGACCAGCAGGCAGATCGTGCCGGCGACGCCCGGCAGCACGAAGCCGGGGTTCGCGAACTCGAAGAAGAGGCCGTAGATGCCGATCGTCAGCAGGATCAGCGCGACGTTCGGATCGGCGATGATCGCGAGGAAGCGGCTGCGCCAGTCGGGTTCGACGATGACGAGCGGCGCGTGCGTGGTCGCGAGCTTCACCGTGCCGGCGGTGGTCGTTGCGGTATGGCCGTCGAGCTGGCGCGCGAGGTCGGCCGGATCTTGCGCGATCAGGTCGACGACGTGCTGCGCGCGCGCCTCGCTGGCCGACAGGCTGACGGCTTCGCGCACCGCGCGCTCGCCCCATTCGGCGTTGCGCCCGCGCAGCTGTGCGAGGCCGCGGATGTAGGCGGACGCATCCTGCATCGCCTTGCGGATCTCGGTCGATTGCGTGTCGGTCGGCAATGCGGCCTGCGTGGCGGCCTCGGACGCACCGGATGCCCCTGACGCGCCCGGGGTTCCGGCCGGCGGGCGCGGTGCGGCGGGGTTCGCACCCGGCGGCGCGGCGCCGCCGATGCCGAACTGCACCGGCGACGCCGCGCCGAGATTGGTGCCGGGCGCCATCGCCGCGAAGTGGCTGGCATAGACGATGTAGGTGCCCGCGCTGGCGGCCCGCGCGCCGCCCGGCGCGACGAACGCGGCGACCGGCACGGGCGAGCCGAGGATGGCCTTGATGATCTGCCGCATCGACGTGTCGAGGCCGCCGGGCGTGTCGAGCTGCAGGATCGCGAGCGGCGCGTGCTGGCGTGCCGCACGGTCGAGCGAGCGCACGATGAAATCGGCGCTGGCGGGCCCGATCGCGCCGTTGATCGGGATCACGATGACCGGGCGGGCGGCGGCGGGTGCGGCGGGTGTGTCGGCGGACGGCGGCGCGGCGACCGCGGCGACCGCGGCACACACGACGAGCAGCGCCGCGAACAGCGCGGCGCGCGCGACCCGCGCGGACAGCGGGTGACGAGGGTGGCCGCCGGGCGTGGCAGGCACCGGCGACGGCCCGTGACGGTGAACGTGCATCGGGGCGTCCGGGCGGCGCGTGGCCGTGCGCCATCCGGCTTGCGGAAAGGGCGTGGGCCCGATGCTTAAAGATTAGGCGGTTTCGGCGGAAAGCGCGAAGCGAGCGCCGTGCCGGCCGGTATCAGCTCGCGCCGCCGCCGCGCGCGAGCACTTCGTCGCGATAGTCGGCCGGGCTGCGTCCGCTCCATTTGCGGAACGCGCGGTAGAACGCGCTCGGTTCCGCGAAACCGGTTGCAGCCGCGACGTCGGCGATCGTGCGCGCGGGGTCGGCCAGCGCCTCGAACGCGAGGTCGCGCCGCAGCGTGTCCTTGATCGACTGGTACGCGTGGCCTTCCTGGTGCAGCTTGCGGCGCAGCGTGGCCTCGGCCACGTGCAGCCGCGCGGCTATCCCGCCCGCGCCCGGCCACGCGGCGGGCGGCATCCCGCGCAGCACCGCGCGCACGCGCTGCGCGAGCGCGTTCGGGTTGCGGTACTTGACGATGAAGCTCGCCGGTGCGTTGCGCAGGAATGTCTTCAGCGACTTCGCGTTCTGCACGACCGGCAGCGTCGCGAATTCGGGATCGAAATCGACATACGAATCGGGTTCGTTGAAACGCATGTCGTCGCAGAACATCGACGGGTATTCATGGTCGGCGGGCGGCGTGTCGCAGCGGAAGCTCGCATGCAGCAGCGGGATGCGCCGCCCGATCAGCCAGCAGGTCAGCCCGTAGACGATGATGAAATAGGTCGCATACGTGAACATCGCCGGCGTCGCACCGTTGTTGCGGTGCACGAAGCGCAGCCGCACGCGCTGCGGGTTCGCGTCGAGCTCGGCGTGCAGGTCGTCGAGCACGCAGTGCATGAAATTCACCGCGCGCGCCATCGCGTGCAGGCCGTCGCGCGCGGTCAGCGCCGCCTGGCTCATCGCGATGAAACTGCCGCTGCGCATCGGGTGGCGATCCTGCCCGAAAAACTCGTCGTCAAGCGTGCGTGCGATCGCGTTCCACAGCGCGCCGTATTGCTGCGCGGACACGCGTGCGCGCGGCTGCCCGAGCAGCGCCGGGGCGATGCCGGCCTGCGCGAGCAGCGGTTCGGCCGCGACGCCGCGCCGGGCCGCGAGCGCGACGCTGTAAGCGACGAGGCTGATCGCGACGGTTCCCTTGTCTTCCTGCTTCATCCGTGCCGCCGGTGTGGCAAAAACGCTCAGTGTAAATGAGCGGCGCGAGCATCGAACAGTCGCGCGTGCTTGCCTACACTTGTTGCATCGAAACGCAAGGACGGTCGCGCCCGGCGGCCGCGGGAGACAGCAGCACCATGGACGAGCTTTACACCGAAGACCAGCGGATGATCCGCGACGCCGCACGCGCCTTTGCCACCGAGATGCTGGCGCCGAACGCGGCGCAGTGGGACCACGATGCGCACCTGCCCGACGCCATCGTCGCGCAGCTCGGCGAACTCGGCCTGCTCGGGATGATCGTGCCGCAGGAGCTGGGCGGCTCGTATACGGACTACGTGGCCTACGCGCTGGCGATGGAGGAAGTCGCCGCCGGCGACGCCGCGTGCGCGACGATGATGAGCGTGCACAACTCGGTCGGCTGCGGGCCGATCCTCGGTTTCGGCACGCCCGCGCAGAAGGATCGCTGGCTGGCCGAGATGGCGGCGGGCCGCGTGATCGGCGCATTCTGCCTGACCGAGCCGCAGGCCGGCTCCGAGGCGAACAACCTGCGCACGCGCGCGGAACTGCGCGACGGCAAATGGGTGCTGAACGGCGCGAAGCAGTTCGTGACCAACGGCCAGCGCGCCGGGGTGGCGATCGTTTTTGCCATGACGGACCCGGAAGCCGGCAAGCGCGGCATCTCCGCGTTCCTGGTGCCGACCGACACGCCGGGCTTCATCGTCGGCAAGCCCGAGAAGAAGATGGGCATCCGTGCATCGGATACGTGCCCGATCACGTTCGAGAACTGCGCGATTCCGGAAGAAAACCTGCTCGGCAATCGCGGCGAAGGGTTGAAGATCGCTTTGTCGAATCTCGAGGGCGGCCGCATCGGCATCGCCGCGCAGGCGCTCGGCATCGCGCGCGCCGCGTTCGACAAGGCGCGTCGTTATGCGGGCGAGCGCGTGCAGTTCGGCAAGCCGATCGCCGAGCATCAGGCGATCCAGCAGAAGCTCGCCGACATGGCCGTGCAGATCAACGCCGCGCGCCTGCTCGTGCATCACGCGGCGAAGCTGCGCACGGCCGGCTTGCCGTGCCTGTCGGAAGCGTCGCAGGCGAAGCTGTTCGCGTCGGAGATGGCCGAGCGCGTGTGTTCGGACGCGATCCAGATCCACGGCGGCTACGGCTACCTGGCCGATTACGAAGTCGAGCGCCACTATCGTGACGCGCGCATCACGCAGATTTACGAAGGCACCAGCGAAGTGCAGCGGATGGTGATCGCGCGGCAGCTTTGAGCCGCGACATCCGCGTCGAAAGGAAGCATCGCGCAGGGCACGAGGGCAGTGCGGTGAACGCGGCACGCAACGACGTGACCGTGCACCGCGACAGAGGAGACCGGGCATGCGCTGCAGCCATGTTGCCGGTTTACCGCGAGGCATGGGACGAGGGTAAGTGTTGAAGCGCCAACTCTCGTCGACCGCGCAAGGCATGGGACGAGAGCAAGCGCCAAAGCGCCAACTCTCGTCGACCGCACAAGGCATGGGACGAGAGCAAGCGCTAAAGCGCTAACTCTCGTCGACCGCGCAAGGCATGGGACGAGAGTAAGCGCTAAAGCGCTAACTCTCGTCGACAGGAGACAAAACGATGACGGTACAGGCATTCCTGAACGCACGCGACTTTCTGCTGCGCCATCGCACCGACTACGAAACCGCGTACCGCGATTTCGAATGGCCGGTGCTCGACGCGTTCAACTGGGCGCTCGACTACTTCGACCCGATGGCGCGCGGCAACGACCAGCCCGCGCTGTGGATCGTCGACGCGGCCACCGGCACGGGCGATCCGTATTCGTTCGCGCAGATGTCCGAGCGTTCGTCGCGGATCGCGAACTGGCTGCGCTCGATCGGCGTCGTGCGCGGCGACCGCATCCTGCTGATGCTGCCGAACCGTGTCGAGCTGTGGGACGCGATGCTCGCCGCGATGAAGCTGGGCGCGATCGTCCTGCCTGCCACCACGCAACTGTCGCCCGACGACGTGCGCGACCGCGTGCAGATCGGCGGCGCGAAATACGCGATCGTCGACGAGAACGAAACCGCGAAATTCGACCAGCCCGACCTCAGCCTCGCGCAGAAGATCGTCGCCGGCGCACCGCGCGCGGGCTGGCTCGCGATGAACGACGGCTACGCGGCGAGCGCCGAATTCGAGCCGGATGCCGTCACGCACGCGAACGATCCGATGCTGCTGTACTTCACGTCGGGCACGACGTCGAAGCCGAAACTCGTCGAGCATACGCACCGCACCTATCCGGTCGGGCACCTGTCGACGATGTACTGGGTCGGCCTGCAGCCGGGCGACATCCACTGGAACATCAGCTCGCCGGGCTGGGCGAAGCACGCGTGGAGCTGCTTCTTCGCGCCGTGGAACGCGCAGGCCTGCGTGTTCGCATTCAACTACGCGCGCTTCGAGCCGAAGGTGGTGCTCGATGCGCTCGTCAAATACCAGGTGACGACGCTGTGCGCGCCGCCGACCGTGTGGCGCATGCTCGTGCAGCAGCCGCTCGCGTCGTTCGACGTGAAGCTGCGCGAGATCGTCGGCGCGGGCGAGCCGCTGAATCCCGAGATCATCGAGCGCGTGAAGAAGGCGTGGGGCATCGCGATTCGCGACGGCTACGGCCAGACCGAGACGACCTGCCTGATCGGCAACTCGCCGGGCCAGCCGGTGGTCGCGGGCTCGATGGGCCGGCCGCTGCCCGGCTACCGCATTACGCTGCTCGACCCGGACGGCGCGCCCGTGACCGAAGGCGAGGTCGCGCTGCCGATCGGCGCCGACGTCACGCGCCCGGTGGGCCTGATGAAAGGCTATGCGAACAACCCCGATGCAACCGCCTGCGCGATGCGCGACGGCCACTACCGCACGTCGGACATCGCGATGCGCGGCGACGACGGTTATTACGTCTACATCGGCCGCGCGGACGACGTGTTCAAGTCGTCCGACTACCGGCTGAGCCCGTTCGAACTGGAAAGCGTGCTGATCGAGCATCCGGCGATCGCGGAAGCGGCCGTCGTGCCGAGCCCCGACCCCGTGCGGCTGTCGGTGCCGAAGACCTTCATCACGCTGCGGCAGGGCTACGAGGAAAGCCCCGCGCTCGCGCTGGAGATCTTCCGTTTCTCGCGCGAGAAGCTCGCGCCGTACAAGCGCATCCGCCGCCTGCAGTTCGCCGATCTGCCGAAGACGATCTCGGGGAAGATCCGCCGCGTCGAGCTGCGCCGCCGCGAGATCGAGCGCGGCGACGACGCGAGCGCGCGCATGCCCGGCGAATACTGGGAAGAAGATTTTGCTGCCGAACTGAAATGACGTGACCGCGGGCCGCGCGCCGCCTGTCGCGGCCGCCGCCCGCAGCCGAATTGAACCGGCCGCGCGGCGATATCGCGCTTCGCGGCCCTCTGCAAGGAGAAGGGATCGATGAACGCGAATCCGACGCCCCAAACGGGGCAAGACGTGCCGACGGTCAAGCTGCTGATCGACGGCGCTTTCGTCGAGTCCGCCACGAAAGAGTGGCGCGACATCGTCAATCCGGCGACGCAGCAGGTGCTCGCGCGCGTGCCGTTCGCGACCGTCGCGGAAGTCGACGCGGCCGTGCAGGCCGCGCACGCCGCGTATGCGACGTGGAAGAACACGCCGATCGCCGCGCGCATGCGCATCATGCTGAAGTTCCAGGATCTGGTGCGCACGAACCAGCAGCGCATCGCGAAGACGCTGACGGCCGAGCAGGGCAAGACGATCCCCGATGCCGAAGGCGACATCTTCCGCGGCCTCGAAGTGGTCGAGCACGCGTGCTCGATCGGTTCGCTGCAGCTCGGCGAATTCGCGGAGAACGTCGCGGGCGGCGTCGATACCTATACGCTGCGCCAGCCGCTCGGCGTGTGCGCGGGCATCACGCCGTTCAACTTCCCCGCGATGATTCCGCTGTGGATGTTCCCGATGGCGATCGTCTGCGGCAACACGTTCGTGCTGAAGCCGTCCGAGCAGGACCCGATGTCGACGATGGAGCTCGTCGAGCTCGCCATCGAGGCCGGCGTACCGAAAGGGGTGCTGAACGTCGTGCACGGCGGCAAGGAAGTCGTCGACGCGATCTGCACGCATCCGCTCGTGAAGGCGATCTCGTTCGTCGGCTCGACCACCGTCGGCACGCACGTGTACAACCTCGGCAGCGCGCACGGCAAGCGCGTGCAGTCGATGATGGGCGCGAAGAACCATGCGGTCGTGCTGCCCGATGCGAACCGCGAGCAGACGATCAATGCGCTCGTCGGCGCCGGCTTCGGCGCGGCGGGGCAGCGCTGCATGGCGACGTCGGTCGCGGTGCTGGTTGGCGAAGCGCGCGACTGGCTGCCCGATCTCGTCGCGAAGGCGAAGCTGTTGAAGGTGAATGCGGGCGCGGAAGCCGGCACCGACGTCGGCCCGGTCGTGTCGAAGGCCGCGAAGGCGCGCATCCTGTCGCTGATCGAAGCGGGCGTGAACGAAGGCGCGAAGCTCGAGCTGGACGGCCGCGACGTGAAGGTGGCCGGCTACGAAAGCGGCAACTTCATCGGCCCGACGATCTTCTCGGGCGTGAAGACCGACATGTCGATCTACACGCACGAAATCTTCGGCCCGGTGCTCGTCGTGCTCGAAGCCGACTCGCTCGACGACGCGATCGCGCTCGTCAACGCGAACCCGTTCGGCAACGGCGTGGGCCTGTTCACGCAGAGCGGCGCGGCGGCGCGCAAGTTCCAGAGCGAGATCGACATCGGCCAGGTCGGCATCAACATCCCGATCCCGGTGCCCGTGCCGTTCTTCAGCTTCACGGGCTCGCGCGGCTCGAAGCTCGGCGATCTCGGCCCGTACGGCAAGCAGGTCGTGCAGTTCTACACGCAGACCAAGACGGTCACCGCGCGCTGGTTCGACGACGACACGACGGCCGGCCCGGTGAATACGACGATCCGGCTGCACTGAGCCGTGGAGGACAACATGAAAATCGGATTTATCGGCCTCGGCCACATGGGCGCGCCGATGGCGCTGAACCTGCTGAAAGCCGGCCACGAAGTGCACGCGTTCGACCTGAGCGCCGACGCCTTGCGCGCACTGCAGGATGCCGGCGCACAGGTGGCCGCGTCGCCGCGCGATGCCGCATCGGGCGCGACGTTCGTCATCACGATGCTGCCGGCCGCGCCGCACGTGCGCTCGGTGCTGTCCGGCGAGAACGGCGTGCTCGCCGGACTCGGCGCGGGCGCGACCGTGATCGATTCGAGCACGATCGACCCGGCGAGCGCACAGGCGTTCGGCGCGCTCGTGCGCGAGCACGGCGGCGCGTTCGTCGATGCGCCCGTGTCGGGCGGCACCGGCGGCGCGGCGGCGGGCACGCTGACCTTCATGGTCGGCGGCAGCGACGCGGATTTCGAGCGCGTGAAGCCCGTGCTCGCGGGCATGGGCAAGAACATCGTTCACTGCGGTGCGACGGGCATGGGGCAGGTCGCGAAGGTCTGCAACAACCTCGTGCTCGGCATCTCGATGGCGGCGGTGTCGGAGGCGATGTCGCTCGGCGTCGCGCTCGGCATCGACCCGAAGGTGCTGGCCGGCATCGTCAACACGTCGACGGGCCGCTGCTGGAGTTCGGACACCTACAACCCGTATCCGGGCGTGATCGAGACCGCGCCGTCGTCGCGCGGTTACTCGGGCGGCTTCGGCACCGACCTGATGCTGAAGGATCTCGGCCTCGCGAACGACGCCGCGAAGCAGGCACGCCAGCCCGTCTATCTCGGCGCGCTCGCGCAGCAGCTGTACCAGACGATGAGCAGCCGTGGCGACGGCCAGCTCGACTTCTCGGCGGTGATCCGCCTGTACCAACCGGCCAGCAAGAAGGACGCGTCATGATCGAACTGGACTACGTCGACGACGGCGCGATCGCGTGCGCGACGCTCAAGCGTCCGCCCGCGAACGCCTTTACCGCCGACGGGCTGCGGCAACTGCAGGACACCGTCGCCGAACTGAATGCGAACCCGCGTGTGCGCGCGCTGGTGATCACGGGCGACGGCCCGAAGTTCTTCAGCGCGGGCGCCGACCTCAACACCTTCGCCGAAGGCGACCGCGCGGTCGCGCGCGCGATGGCGTCGCGTTTCGGCGCGGCGTTCGAGGCGCTGCACGACGCGCGTGTCGTGACGATCGCGGCGATCAACGGCTACGCGATGGGCGGCGGGCTCGAATGCGCGCTCGCGTGCGACCTGCGGATTGCCGAGACCCATGCGCAGATGGCGCTGCCCGAGCCGTCGGTCGGCCTGCTGCCGTGCGGGCTCGGCACGCAGACGCTGCCCTGGCTCGTCGGAGAAGGCTGGGCGAAGAAGATCATCCTGACCGGCGCGCGTGTCGACGCTGCCACCGCGCTGCGCATCGGCCTCGTCGAGGACGTCGTGGAGTCGGGCGCCTCGCGCGATGCGGCGCTGGCGCTGGCGCGCAACGTCGCGCGGCAGAGCCCGCATGCGGTCGCGTACAGCAAGGAGCTGATCGGCCTCGCGCGCCGCGGCGTGCCGCGCGGCGCGGCGCTCGCGGTCGAGCGCGAACGCTTCGTCGACCTGTTCGATACCAGCGATCCGCGCGAAGGCGTGGCCGCGTTCCTCGGCAAGCGCGCGCCGCAGTGGCACACCGACGGGGAGGGGCAACGATGAGCACGCCGGTCACGAATCATGACGCGTTCGCGGAGCATGCCCCCGAGGTGCTGTTCCGCGTGGTGAATCGCGTGGCGCTGATCACGCTGAACCGGCCGGCCGCGCTCAACGCGTTGTCGTACGCGATGATCGGCGAGCTGGCCGCGCTGCTCGAACGCTGCCGCCACGACGACCAGATCGTCGCGGTCGTGCTGCGCGGGGCGGGCGAGAAGGGCTTCTGCGCGGGCGGCGACGTGCGCGCGCTATACAGGATGGTCGCGCAGCGCGAAACCTGGCTGCCGTTCTTCGTCGACGAGTATCGGCTCGACTACGCGATCCATACGTTCCCGAAGCCGGTGGTCGCGCTGATGGACGGCGTGACGATGGGCGGCGGGATGGGCCTTGCGCAGGGCGCCGCGTTGCGCGTCGCGACCGAGCGCAGCAAGATCGCGATGCCGGAAACGCGCATCGGCCTCGTGCCCGATGTCGGCGCGACGCATTTCCTGTCGCGCATGCCGGCGGAACTCGAGCTGTACGTCGGGCTGACCGGCGCGATGCTGTCCGGTGCCGACGCGCTGACCGCGAAGCTCGCGGATCTGTGCGTGCCGTCCGCGTGGCTCGACACGTTCGAGACGCGCATCGAAAGCGTCAAGTGGGAAGGCGATGCGCTGCCGCTGCTGCGCAAGGTGTTCGAGCCGCCCTGCAACGTCGTGCCGCATGCGGCGCTCGACGGGCAGATGCCGTGGATCGTGCGTCACTTCGACAAGCGCTCGACCGTCGAGCGGATCGTTGCGACGCTGACGCAGGATCTCGCGCGCGAGGAACTGTCGCGCGAGCACCGTCAATGGCTGCAGGCGACGCTCGATGCGCTCACGGGCCATTCGCCGACGATGCTGTACGTGACGCGCGAGGCGCTGCTGCGCGGCCGCCAGATGACGCTCGCCGAATCGTTCCGGATGGAGCTCGGCATCGTCGCGCGCGCGATCGAGGAAGGTGACTTCTGCGAAGGCGTACGCGCGCATCTCGTCGACAAGGATCGCAAGCCGCGCTGGGCGCCGGCGTCGCTCGTCGAGCTGCGCGCCGAACGTGTGCGGCATTTCCTCACGTCGCCGTGGAAGCTGTTCGCGCATCCGCTCGCCGATCTCGGCGCGGCGTGAGCGCGTAGCCGGCGCGCCGTGCGGGCACAGGCTGCCGCGCGGCGCGCGTGTCATTTCACCGCTCGATCATCGGCGGAATCGCCTGCGCGAACGCGTCGATCACGCAGCGCGTCTTGCGCGGCAGGTAGCGCGTCTTCGGCCAGATCGCGTGGATGTCGCCTTCGCAGACGAAGCAGCGATCGAGCACGACCGTCATCTCGCCGCGCTTCACGTAGTGATCGAGCAGCCAGCTCGGCAGCCAGGCGATCCCGAACCCCGATGCGCCGGCCGCCGCGATCGCCTGCACGTCGTCGAAACTGAGCTGGTGCGGCATGTCGATACGTACCGTCGAGCCGTCCGGCGCGCGCAAGTCCCACGGTTGAACCACGCCCGAGCGTGAATACGCGATCGTCCGGTGATGCTTCAGGTCGTCGAGCGTCTTCGGCATCCCGTGGCGGGCGAGATACGACGGCGCCGCGCCGAGGCTCCCGTATTGCGTGCCGAGCCGCCGCACCGCGAGGCTCGTGCTGTCCGCGAGCGTGCCGATCCGCACCGCGAGGTCGATGCCTTCCTCGACGAGATCGACGAAGCGGTCGGTGATCGACACGTCGATCCGCAGATCCGGGTAGGTGCGTGCGAGATCGAGCACGACGGGCGTCACGCAGTGGTGCCCGAACGCGAGCGGCACGCTCAGGCGGAGCTTGCCGCGCGGCTCGTTGCGGCCGCAGTCGAGGTCGGCCTCCGCCGCTTCCAGTTCCGCCAGCGCGCGCACGCAGCGGTCGTAGTACGCCTGGCCGTCGTCGGTCAGGCTCTGGCTGCGCGTCGTGCGCTGCAGCAGCCGCGCACCGAGCCGCTTCTCGAGCCGCGCGACCGCCTTGCCGACGGCCGAACGCGTCATGTCGAGCCGCTCCGCCGCGAGCGCGAAGCTGCCCGATTCCACTACCTGGACGAAGGTCGTCACGCCGTCGAGTCTGTCGGTCATCGGAGGGAGGGGGGATTGAGTCCTGTGGTTCCCCAGTCTGGAGAAATGCCTGCGTCAATGGGGATCGGAATTCTCACTATAGTACCGATTCCGGTTCAGCGTGCGTTGCCGGCCGCGCGCGACCCATCCTTCTCATCTGGAGGCGCGCGGCCCGTTGCCGGGCCGCCGCGCAATACGCATGACGCTATCCGACTCCCGCAGGAATGCGGTCGCGCTCGCGGCCGTCTGTCTCACGTCGCTGATGTTCGGCCTCGAAATCTCGAGCGTGCCGGTGATCCTGCCGACGCTCGAACACGTGCTGCATGGCGATTTCAACGGCATGCAGTGGATCATGAACGCGTACACGATCGCGTGTACGACCGTGCTGATGGCGGCCGGCACGCTCGCCGACCGCTTCGGCCGCAAGCGCGTGTACGTGACCGGCACCGTGCTGTTCGGCGCGACGTCGCTGCTGTGCGGGCTCGCGCCGAACGTGCCGGTGCTCGTCGCGGGCCGGCTGCTGCAAGGCGCCAGCGGCGGCGCGATGCTGATCTGCCAGATTGCGGTGCTGTCGCACCAGTTCCGCGAGGGCCGCGAGCGCGGCCGCGCGTTCGGGATCTGGGGAATCGTGTTCGGCATCGGGCTCGGTTTCGGGCCGATCGTCGGCGGCGCGATCGTCGCGCTGGCGAGCTGGCCGTCGGTGTTCCTCGTTCATGCGCCGCTCGCGGCCGTCGCGCTCGCGCTGATCGGCGGCGCGGTGCAGGAGTCGCGCGATCCGCACGCGGGCAGCCTCGACGTGGCGGGCATCGTCACGCTGTCGCTCGCGGTGCTCGGCCTGGCCTTCTACATCACCCAAAGCGCGGAACTCGGGCTGACGAGCGCCGCCGGCCTCGGCGTGCTCGGCGCGACCGTGCTGGCGGTGGCCGGCTTCTTCCTCGCGGAACGCGCGAGCGCGCGGCCGATGTTCGACTTCTCGGTGTTCCGGATCCGCGCGTTCACCGGCGCGATCTTCGGCTCGATGGGGATGAACTTCAGCTTCTGGCCGTTCATGATCTACCTGCCGATCTGGTTCCAGGTCGCGCTCGGCTACGACAGCGTGACGGCCGGCCTCGCGTTGCTCGCGTACACGCTGCCGACGCTGGTCGCGCCGCCGTTCGGCGAACGGCTCGCGCTGCGCTACGGGCCGGGCGTCGTGATCCCGGGCGGCTTGTTTACGATTGCCGCCGGTTTTGCGCTGATGCGGATCGGCAGCGCGGCCGACCACGCAAGCTGGGTGACGATGCTGCCCGGCTGCGTGATCGCCGGCATCGGGCTCGGGCTCACGAACACGCCGGTGACCAACACGACGACGGGTGCGGTGCCGAGCGCGCGGGCGGGGATGGCGTCGGGCATCGACATGAGCGCGCGGATGATCTCGCTCGCACTGAATATCGCGGCCATGGGCTTCGTGCTGGTCGCGGGGATCGTCGCGAGCCTGAAGGGCGGTGTCGCGGGCACGATCGGCGACGGGGCGCTGCGCCGGCTCGCGCAGGAGATTGCTTCCGGGCGAACCGACGGGCTGCACGAGATCGCACCGGCGCTCGCGCAGGCCGACCCGACCGGCGCGGTGTTGCATGCGGCGCTCGTGCACGGGTTCGGCTGGGTGATGGTGTACGGCGCGGCCGGCGTGGCCGTGCTCGCGACGGCGAGCGCGGTGGCGTTCGCGCCGGCGCGGCGCGGGGCGGCCGTGTGCGAATGACGCCGCGCATGGCCGGCGGGGCGGGGGCGACCGGCCCGGTGCGCGGGCCGGTCAGGACATCCCGCCGCCGAGCGCGCGGTACAGCGTCATCTGGTTGTTGAGCCGGTCCAGCCGCGTCTGTTCGTCGGCGCTTTGCGCATCGCGCAGCCGCTGCTGCTGGTCGAGCCACGGTTGCACGGCGGTCGCGCCGGCCGCGAATTGCGCGGCGGCAAGCCGCTCGGCGCGCTGCGCCTGCGCCAGCGACAGCGCGCGCTGTTCGGCCTCGCGTTCGAGCTGGACGCGCGCCGACAGCGCGTTCTCGACTTCCGCGAGTGCCGTATAGAGCTTCTGCCGGAACCCGACGACGGCCTCCTCGTACTGCGTCTTCGACACCTTGATCTGCAGCTGCATCGTGTTCCACTGGATGAACGGCAGGGCCAGGCCGAGCCCGAGCGTGCCGACCGGATTCGCGAGCACGCGCTCGAGGCTCGTGCTCGACGTGCCGGCCGCGCCGGTCAGCGTGAAGGTCGGGTAGAAACTGGTACGTGTCGCGTCGACCTGCGCGAGCGATTCGCGCAGCCTGAATTCCGCCGCGCGCAAGTCGGGGCGCCGGCCGAGCAGGCTGGCCGGCAGGCCGGCCGCCACTTCCGGCGGCGGCGCGTCCGGCAGCGCGGGCGGTTCGGCCGCACGTTGCTGCGGTGGCCGGTCGAACAGGATCGCGAGGGCGTGACGGTTCTCGGTACGCTGCTGGATCAGGCGTGTCTGCGCGGCGCGTTGCGTGGCAAGGCTTTGTTCGGCCTGCGCAAGGTCGAGCCCCGACACGGCGCCGGCCGTGTGCCGTGACCGGACGACCGCGAGCGTGCGGACCGCGTACGCGATGTTCGCGTCGCCGAGCGCGATCTGCCGGTTCAGAAAGCCGATCCGCCAGTACAGCGACGCGGTCGTGCCGATCAGCGACAGCCGCGCGGCTTCGAGATCGGCGGCCGTCGCGTCGGCTTCCCAGCGCGCGGCGTCGCGCAGCGCGGCCAGCCGGCCCCACAGGTCGATTTCATAGCTGAGCGAAACGTTCGCGTTGCTCGACCGGCGCATCTGGTGCGAATCGAGCGTGCGCGACACGGCACCATTCGCGCCGAGCGTCATGTTGGGCGTCAGGTTCGTATTCGCGAGCCCGGCCTGCAGTTGCGCGCGGTACACGCGGATCGCCGCGATCGCGAGGTCGTTGTTGGCGCGCAGCGCGTCGTCGATCAGCGCGTCGAGTTGCGGATCGCCGAAGCTGCGCCACCAGTCGCGCGTCGTGGCCGGTGCGTCGGCGGAAACCGGCGCCGACCAGTTCGCGGGCATCGCGACGGCGGGCAGCGGATCATGGCGCGCGCCCGCGCAGCCGGCGAGCAGCGCGGCCGCGCATGCGAATGCGCCGAGGCGCTGAAGCGGTGAGGAATGCGTCATGGCGGGCCTTGCGTCAGTCGCGCGCGAGCGCATCGATCGGATCGAGCCGCGATGCGTTGCGCGCGGGCATGAAGCCGAATATCACGCCGGTGAGCGTCGAGCAGACGAACGCGGTCACGATCGCGCCGGCCGAGAACACCATCTTCCACTGCGCGACGAACATCGAGAACAGCGCGCCGAGCCCGAACGACAGTGCGATGCCGATCGTGCCGCCGAGCAGGCAGACCAGCACGGCCTCGACGAGAAACTGCTGCAGGATGTCGGACTGGCGCGCGCCGACCGCCATCCGGATGCCGATTTCGCGCGTGCGCTCGGTCACCGACACCAGCATGATGTTCATCACGCCGATTCCGCCGACGACGAGCGAGATCACGGCGATCAGCGACAGCAGCAGCGTCAGCGACTGGCCGGTCTTCTCGACGGTCTTCACGACGCTGTCCATGTTGTACGTGAAGAAGTCCTTGCGGCCGTGGCGCTGCTTCATCAGCGTTTCGAGGCTCTTTTCGGCGGCGGCGCTCGGCTGCCCGTCGCGTACGCGCACGGTGATGCTGTCGAGATAACGCTGCCCGAAGAGACGCCCGCTCGCGGTCGTGTACGGCACCCACACGTTCAGGCTCTTCACGCTGCCGAACGCGCTTTTCTTGTCCGCCGTCACGCCGATCACGACGCACGGCACGTTGTCGACCAGGATCACTTCGCCGATCGGGTTGCGTGTCGCGCCGAACAGCTTGCGGCGCGTGTTCTGGTCGATCACGGCCACCTGCACCTGGCGGCGCACCGCGTCCTCGTCGAATGCGACACCGAGCGCGAAGCGCATCCCGCGCGCCTGGAAGAAGCGGTCGCCGACGCCGCTCACGAGCGCGTTCACGTCGACGTTGCGGTAGCGCAGCAGTAGCGTGCGCGACGTTTCGGGCGTCGCGCTGTCGACATACGGCTGCTCGGCGAGCGCGGCGACATCGGCGGGCACGAGCGTCTGGATCGCATCGGCGCGGCTGTCGCCCCAGTCGGTGCCCGGGTAGATGTTGATCGTGTTCGTGCCGATGCTGCCGATCTCGTCGAGCATGTAGCGCTTCGCGCCTTCGCCGATCGCGACGATCGACACGACCGACGTGATGCCGATGATGATGCCGAGCATCGTCAGCAGCGTGCGCAGCCGGTGCGACACGAGTGCGATCCACGCCATCCGGCAGGCCTCGGCGAAGCGCCCGGAGCCGGCCGCGAAGCGGCGTGCGCGCGGGGCGGCATCGGCCTGCGGATCGGGGGCGACTGCCGCGGGCGGCGACGGCGTGTCGTGACGATCGCGGGCGGACGGCGCGCCGGTTTCTGCGTCGCTCACTTCCGCCGCATCCGCGCCCGCGGCTGCTTCCGCGAGGGCTTCCGCATGGTGGCGGTTCGGCCGGTCGGCGACGATCGCGCCGTCGCTGATCTCGATGATGCGCCGCGCATGGCGCGCGACGGCCTTGTCGTGCGTGACGATGACGATCGTATGGCCGAGCGCGTTCAGCTCGTGCAGGATGCGGATCACGTCCTGGCCGCTTTTCGTGTCGAGCGCGCCGGTCGGTTCGTCGGCGAGGATCACCTGGCCGCCGTTCATCAGCGCGCGCGCGATGCTCACGCGCTGCTGCTGGCCGCCGGACAGTTGCCCGGGGCGATGGTGCGCGCGATCCGCGAGCCCGAGGCGCGCGAGCAGCTCGCGTGCGCGCGCGTGCCGCTCCGCGCGCGGCGTGCCGGCATAGATCGCGGGCATTTCGAGGTTCGCGGCGGCATCGACGTGCGGCAGCAGGTGATAGCGCTGGAACACGAAGCCGAAGTGCTCGCGGCGCAGTTGGGCGAGCTCGTCGCTGTCGAGCATGTGCGTGTCGCGACCGCCGACCGTGTAGGTGCCTTCGCTCGGGTGGTCGAGGCAGCCGAGGATGTTCATCAGCGTCGACTTCCCGGAGCCCGACGCGCCGACGATCGCGACGATCTCGCCCGCGTGGATCGACAGGTTGACGTTGTTCAGCACGACGACGTCCTTGTCGCCGGCCGGAAAGCGTCGTGTGACGGCGGAGAGTTTCAGCAGGGGCTGGCTCATCGTCACACCACGTCCGCCAGCGGCGCGTGATCGTCCGCGGACGCCTCGCCGATCACGACGCGTTCGCCGTCCTTCAGGCCAGCCAGCACTTCGACGCGCACGTTGTTGTTGATGCCGATGCGGACGTTGCGCGTTTCCGTGCTGCCGTCGGCGCGCAGCACGCGCACCGCGTAGGTGCCGTCCTTGCGCTTCTCGCCGAGCGCGGCGGCCGGAATGCTGAGCGCGTTGCGTGCGTTGCCGAGCACGATGTTGACCTGCGCGGTCATCGAGATGCGCAGCCGGTGCTCGGGATTCGGCACCTCGAACAACGCGTTGTAGAACACCGCCGAATTCGGTTTCGCGCCGCCGCCCGCGCCGCCGCCGAGCGCGCTTTGCGTCTCGGCGTAGTTCTGCGGCGCCGGCTCGATCGCGCGCAGCTTGCCGTAGTGGCGCCTGTCCGGTTCGCCCAGGATCGTGAAATACGCGGTCTGGCCGGCGTTCACGCGAATCACGTCGGCTTCCGACACCTGCGCCTTCACGGTCATCGTGTCGAGATCCGCGAGCTTCAGGATCACCGGCGCCTGCTGTTGCGCGATCACCGTCTGGCCTTCCTGCGTGACGATCGCGACGACCCGGCCGTCGATCGGCGCGACGATGCGCGTGTAGCCGAGATTGGCCTGCGCGGTCTCGATCTGGATGCGGGCCGAGCGGATCTGCGCGGCGAGCGACGCGAGCGTCGCGCGCTGTACGTCGAGCGTCGCGCGCGCGGCTTCGAACGACTCGCGCGACGTCGCGTCGTCGGGCAGCATGGCCTGCTGGCGCCGGAACGCGAGTTCCGCCTGCGTGAGTTGCGCGGCGGTCGATTGCTGCTGCGCGCGCAGGCTTTCTTCGCTGGCGCGTGCCTGCCGCAGCGCGTTTTCCGAGAGCACGGGGTCGATCTCGGCGAGCCACTGGCCCTTCGTGACCTTGTCGCCGAGCTTGACCTTCAGCGACTTCAACTGCCCCGAGACTTGCGCGCCGACGTCGACCTGCCTGAATGCCTGCAGCGCACCGGTGGCCAGCACCGCGTTTTCGAGGTCGCCGCGCGAGACGGGCGCGGACAGGTATTGCGGATGCTTGTCGGGTGCGCACGCCTTCAGCGTGACACCGGTGGCGATCGCGACGATGGCAACGGTGGCCAGCACGATGCGCCGGCGGCGATGGGTCTTCTGAGTCATGAGCGTGCGGCGAGGATGAAGCGGTGCCGGCGTTGCGTGCGGCCGGGCGGGACGATCCGGCCGGCGTCGCCTGGCGGGCGGGTTGCCCGCGGGCTTCCGCGTACACCTCGCGCGGCCGTGCCGGGTCGAATCAGCCGCTCATGGTAAGCGAGGAATTCACGACAAATCGTGTGGAAATTGTGCTGAATTGTGCGGGCGCCGTGCAGGAACGGAGGCCGGGCGGCGACATTGTTGCAATCTGTCAGCGCGGCGGGCGAAAGCTCGTGCGCGTGTTGCGGCGTGCGTTATCGCCGTGCGGCGACGAGGGCCATCATCGGCCGGTCGCGTTCCTCGTCGAGCGCGGGCAGGGCATCGACCTGTTCCTGCGTCGGCCCCCATTCGTCCAGGTGCGCGAGCGTGAAGCCGCTGCCGATCAGCAGGTTCACGAGCGTGCCGAGCGTGCGGTGCTGCTTGACGACGCCCGGCGCGAGCCAGTCGGTCACGCGTTCGCCTTCGCGCTGATAGCCGTCGAGCGGCCACGAGCGGTTGCCCTGCGCGTCGACGACGAATCCGGGCCGGCGCGGCGCCGTATAGACCGGATGCTCGATCGAGAACACGAGCCGCCCGCCCGGCACGAGCGTGCGATGGAGCGTGCGGAACAAGGTATCAAGGTCTGCGATGTAATGGAACGCGAGCGAGCTGTACGCGAGATCGAACGCGGCATCCGGCAGCGCGAGCGTTTCGAGGTCGGCGCGACGGTACGCGATCGCCGGATGCGCGGCGCGCGATGCCGCACGTTCGAGCATGCGTTCGGACACGTCGATGCCGAGCACGCTTGCCGCGCCCTGGCCGGCGGCCCAGCGGCTGAACCAGCCGTAGCCGCAGCCGAGGTCGAGCACGCGGCGACCGGGCAGGTCGGGCAGCAGCGCGCGCAGCGCGGGCCATTCGGGGGCGCCGTCGAGTCCGTGGATCGAGCGGTTCAGGCGGCTGTAGCCTTCGAAGAAGGCCGGGTCGTCGTAGATGTTCTGCGTCATGCGTAGGGCCTCGTGCGGGCAGGGTGCGCGGTGCCGCGCGCCGGGTTCCGCGAGCTTACGCGTGCTGCCCGCCCGCGTCGATCCGGCGCTGCGTGTCGGCGTCGACGATGTCGCGGATCGCGCTGAACAGCGGTGCGGCGTCGGTATAGCGGCGGCCGTAGCCGAGATTGAACGCGTAGTCGAAATCGGGCGGGTTGCTGCCCTGGGTGTGCTGCAGGATCGTCTCCAGCTTGTCGAACGCTTTCGCCGCGCGCGCTTCCGGCGACGCGGCCGCTTCATATTCATCCCACAGTGCGACGATCTCGTCGCGCTGCACCGGATCGAGCGGCGCGGTCAACGTCAGCAGGTCGTCGCGTTCGTGCGCGCTCTTGTCGGGGTGCGCGGCCTGCTCGATCGCGGGGATGTCGCCGTGCAGCGCCTCGCCGAGATCGTGGACGACGCACAGCTTCAGCAGCTTCAGCGTGTCGATGCCGGGCAGCGCATCGGCGAATACGAGCGCCATCAGGCACAGCCGCCAGCTATGCTCGGCGGTGCTTTCCGCGCGCCCGGCCGACGTGTGGCCGCTGCGCAGCACATCCTTCAGGCGTTCGGCTTCGCGCAGGAACGCGAGCCGCGCGTGGATCGTATCGGGGTTCATGGTCGGTGTCCGTGCGATGAGCCGTCAAGCGTAAGGCGGCCACGCACGGTTCGTCCACGCATGAAATATGCGCGGGGTCGTATTACAGCGTTTCCACGAGCCGCGCAGCCGACCCGTCCGACAGCGTCATCCGTGTCCACCGGCACAGGCTGCCGCGGATCGGCACGACGCGCGACGCATTCGCGCCGGTGTCGAATTCGACGCTCGGCGGCCCCGCGCGATCATGCCAGCCGAGCGTATCGAGCGCGGCTTCCATGCGGACGATTTCCGGCGTCGCATAGCGCCACAGCGACGTGCCGAGCAGCATCGACAGCGGTTGCGAGAATTCGGCTGCTCGCGCAGGCGAACAGGCAAGCAGCCGGTGCGTGAGGTCGCACACGAGATGCATGCGGCCCGCGCTGCCCGCGACGAGCCGCGCAAGCGCGTGATCGCCCGCGGAATCGAGGCGCGCGGCGAGCAGCCGTTCGGCCGTCGCGCGTTCGTCGGGCGACATCTGTTGCAGGCCGGCTTCCCAGCGCGAGATCGTCGATTGCGCCACGCCGAACAGTTCCGCCGCGTGGCTCTGCTTCACGCGGTGCAGCGCTCGCCAGCGCTTGAGTTGCGGGCCGAGCGGTGGTGCGTGTAGCGGTGAGGCAGACATGGCGGTACTCCGTTCGGTATGTGCGTCGCGTCGCGGCTGCGATGGATGGAATCGTCATTCCCGTGGTGCCTGAAGCACGACGAGTTCGACCGGCACCAGCGTTGCGCCGCCAACGACGAGATCGCCATCGGCAGTGGCCGTGATCGGCGTGGGTTGCATCGTGAGATTCAGGCCCGCCAGTGCCGTTGTCACATGCCGGGCAGGGATCGTGTACGGCCGGTCGAGCAACTGGGCGGCGACCTTCGGCGGTATGTCGAAACCCTGGGTGGAATAACGCATTCCGGCGATATTGCCTTCGAGCGCGAAACCGTCCCGCACGGCGACGTACCCGTGCGCGACCGCTGCCAGCCGATCGATTGTCGAAGCGCCATCCGGCAGCACGACACGGTAATGGCCTTTGACATGGCCGCCGATCGCCTGGAATCCGGTGAACGACCAACGCAGCGATGTCCGGTAGCGGGACGACAAGGCCGACCGCAGCGTGTCCGGCAGATCGAGGACGAAGTGCACGGGGCGGCCCAGCACGACCAGCTTCGTATGGTCTGCGGTGGTCATGAAGCCCGATACCGCTTCGTCGTACGGCTCGTCCCGCACCAGCCCCGACTTGAACAGCTGATCTTCGGATGGCGGCCGCTCGGCTTGCGTCTGCGGCTTGTGACAGCCCGGCAGCGCGACGCAGCCCGCGGCGAATGCGGCGGCGAGCCACCGTCGGCGTGCGATCGATATGGTCATTGTCTTGTCCCGTCTTGCGCGGTTCGGCCTTTTGACGCCCTCGTAGCCGGATTCTGGCGTATCCGCCGCGCGTTGTCGAACGGGAAATCTGCCTGGGCAGCGCTCGCAATCCGGCCCTGTCCAGCGGCATGCTGCGCTCTCCGAACCCGCCGCCAACGTTTTCGTCGCGCTTTCAACCGCCTCCGCCATATCTTATTATTCGGCCAGTGCGGAGGCGTACCGGCCGCCAACGGTCATGTCGAGGCATGACGCGCCGGCATGAATGACCGCTTTTCGGCCTGTGCGTCGCTCGATGCGCGGTCGAAACGACAGGACCCGCGTGGCCAGCGCGTGTCCCAAAAAAATCACGAGAGGGCGCGATGGTACGACTGGTCTTACTGCTGCTGGGTATCGAATACTTGCGCACCCGCTGGCGCGGGCTGACCGCGCTCGGCTGGGTGTGGGTCGTCGCGGGTGTCGTGATCTTCGTCGACGCGCTCGACGGCGCGCTGCATTTTCCGATCCAGATCTTCGCGTGGCTGTTCCTGATCGAGGGGCTCGCGACGCTCGCGGTGGCCGGCAGCGGCGTCGGCGGGCAGCGCGTCCTGCGCTACGTGAAGGGGATCGCGGTCGTGGTGGCCGCCGGGCTCGTGTTCGCGGGGCATCACCACGGCCATTTCCTGCTGTCGATGATCTTCGGCACGCTGTTCCTCGTCGACGGGCTGCTGCAGTGCACCGCCGCGTTGATGGTGCGCTATCGCCGCTGGAACGTCGCCTTCGCGTGGGGCGTCGTCGAGATCCTGCTGGCGATCTTCTTCTACCAGCCGTACCCGACCCACTATGTGGGCACCGTGCCGTACTGCCTCGGCCTGCTGCTGATATTCGGCGGGATGCACATGCTGAGCCTCGCCGCACGCGTGCGGCGACTGACGCGCAATCCGGCGTTCGCGACCTCGCCGGCGCCGGCACTCGCGCCGGACCTCGACGATGCGCGCGACCTGCCGCATTTTTCCCAATCCGAATGGGACGGCCCGCCGGCCGACGGCGAGCATGCGCTCACCGTGCACGTGTGGACGCCGACCGGCACGTCGAAAGCCGAAGCGCAACGCTACCCGGTGATCGACCGCTATATCGCGGCGGTCGACGTCAACGGCGTGATCTCGACCGGGCACGCGGCGCTGGAATCGCCGGAGGGTATCTATATCAGCCTGTATCCGGGCGTCGAAATCGATCGTTCTCCGGACGAATTCACGCGCATCCTGCGTGCAACCCGCGAAAACGACGTGCCGGGCTTGTTCCAGCCCGACTACGCGACCGAGTCGAAGGCATGGTGCCCGTCGACCGTGCGCGTGCGGATCCGCAACTACGATCCGGCGAAGCTGGACGCGTTCTGGTCGTCGTACCGGCAGAACGTGACGTACAACCTCACGCACCGCAACTGCTCGAGCACCGTGTCGAACGCACTCGAAGCCGCGCTCGACGGCGCGGTGTGGCGGCTGAAGGGCGCGCGCGCCGGATGGGGCGCGTTCGTGCGGTTGCTGCTCACGCCCGAGCTGTGGGTTGCCGCGCAGATCCGCAAGCGCGCGGTGACGATGGCGTGGACGCCCGGGCTCACGCTCGACTATGCGCGCGCGCTCAGCATGCTTGCCGACCCGCGGCCGTTCGCGTGGTGGAAGGTCGCGCGCTCGGCCGTGAAGGCGATCATGGCGTCGCGCCGCACGTGGCGCGAGCAGGACAACGCGGCGCTGTCGCCGGGCGGATCGGAGGCCGCGTCGTTGAAGTGACCGCCTGCCGCCGGACGAGTGCCCGGCGGCACTGAGGCCGCCACCGCGCGACCCGGCGATGTTGCCCGCCACAAGAACCCACAGATACGAACAACAATGAACAAGACGAGCGCATTCCGCATCCTGATTCCCGCCGCGCTGGCGCTGACGAGCGCCGGCTTCGCGCAGGCGAGCGTGAACGAAGTGCCACGCATGAGCGACGACGTGTACCGCACCTCGGTGTCGTTCTGCTCGAACGTCGCGGCCGCGGAGAGGATCGTGTGCCAGGGCGACATGATCGCCGCGGGCAGCCGGATCGTCGCGGCGATCGGCGGCCTGCCGCCGGCATCCGCCGCGTCGATCGACGAAGGCGCGCGCAACAAGCTGCCGGCGGCGGAGCGCAAGGGGCTCGCGCCTGTCGAGCCGCGCGCGATCGACAAGGACGACGATGTCGCCGGTCTCGCCGGCATGGTGCGCCTGTGCGACGTGTACGAATCCGAACCGGCATCGCGTGCGCGGCATCACGCGGCCTTGAAGCAGCAGGCGCCGGATGCGGCACCGCGCGTCGAGGCGTTGCTGGCCGATGCGTCGACGGCGGCGCGCCAGCGCGTCAGCATCGGCGTGTGGCAGATCCTCGCGCTCGAAGGCCCCGAAGCGTCCGCCCGCGCGTGCACACAGCTCGGCACCGGGTCGTGAGTGCCTGTTCGCCACCGATGCTTGTCGCGCGGCCGTCGACGTGCGGGTGTCGATCGTGCCGTGTCCGGCGCGCCGTGACGGTCAGCCGCTCGCGATCGTGGCCGGCCTGACCCGTATCGGCTTGCCGAGCGTCCGGGCGACCGGAGAAGCCCGCACCGCGTCGCGCACGAGTGTCTGCTGCGCGTGCGACAGCGGCGCGACGAAGCGCAGTGCGATGTCGAAGCCCGTTTCGTGGTCGAGGCGATCGACGGTGACGTCCGCCGTGCATGCGGGCAGCGTCACGCCCGCCTGTCGTGCGGCCAGGTCGATCGACATGCAGACGCAGGCCGCGAGCGCGCTTTCGAGCAGTTCGTGCGGCCGCATGCCGGCGTCGCCGCCCTGGCCGTCCTTGCGCGTGTCCGAGCGCACGACGCTGCGCCCGTTGCCGATCTCGACGCAATATGGCTTGCCGAGCCGTGTCGCGGTCACCATGGCGATGCTCCGTTGCAGGATGAGGGTGGCGACACGGTACGCCGGCGTCGCTTGGGGCGGAAGGCAACCACTGGTACCGGTACCGGTTGTAACCGGCTCGGCGGCGACCCGCGCATTCTTTCGTCCACCTTCACATTCGTGCCATGTTGCGACGGCGACAATCGCGGTCGGACATTCGACAACCGTGCGGCGCATCCCGCGACCGCATGCCTTTTCCGAGGAAACACGCCATGCTCAAGACGCTCGCCCGCGCCGCTGCCGCACTCGCCGTTGCTTCCGTGTCGTTGCACGCCGCCGCGCAGACCAGCTACGACTACCTGTTGCTCGCCGCATCGTGGGAGCCCGGCTTCTGCGCGTCGCACGACACGCCGGAATGCACGAACCTCGCCGGCTCGTATGCGGCGACGAGCCTGTCGCTGCATGGCCTGTGGCCGAACCGCTATGACGGCAACCAGCCGTTCTATTGCGGCGTGCCGCAGAACGACATCGACCTCGACAACGCGCACCAGTGGTGCAGCATGGACGCCTACCCGATCAGCAGCGCGACCCGCAACACGCTGTCGACCTACATGCCGGGCGTCGCGTCGTGCCTCGACAAGCACGAATGGTTCAAGCACGGCACCTGCTCGAACTCGGCGACGCCCGATGCGTACTGGAACCAGGCGTCCGGCATGATCAGCCGGCTCGGCAATACGTCGTTCAACGCGTTCCTGCAGGCGAACGCGGGCAAGACGGTCACGCGCAACCAGTTGCTGTCCGCATTCGAAGGCGCGTTCGGCAGCAACACGCGCAGCGCGGTGTCGCTGAAGTGCACGAAGACGAATGGCGTCAGCTATTTCACCGAAGCGTGGATCGCGGTGAAGACCAATGCGACCGCGCAGTTCCCGAGCGCCGCGTCGCTCGTGACCGACGGCAATACGCAGGGCACGTGCCCGACGTCGGGTGTGTATATCGCGAAGTAACGACGAAGGGGGGGGCGGCGCGCGCGGCATCGCGCACGCCGTCGCCCGTTACGGGTTCGGCGGGACGCTCGACCACGGCAGCCGGGCCTGGTAGCCGTCACCCGTGCAGGTCGACTCGGGTGATGACGTTGGCCCGTCACGCTCGCGCGTGTGCGTGCGCTTATGCGAGCAGCCGCAACGCGTCCTCGAGCGACAGCACCGTCGTGCGCGATTCGAAGGCGGTGGCGAACAGGTGTTCGTGAACCACCGGGTCCGGGTCGTAGCAGCAATCCTTGACCGTATAGAGGCGGAAGTCCGCGTCGCTCGCGTGGGCGATCGACGACAGCATCACGCCCGTCGACGCGATGCCGACCATGATCAGCGAATCGACGCCTTGCTCGACCAGGCGCGCTTGCAGATCGGTACCGAAGAACACGCTGGCGCGGTGCGCGACGATCAGCGGCTCGTCGGCCTGCCGACCCAACTCCGGGCATGGGCCGTCGTCGATGAAGCGGCCGAGCTGCTTGATGCCCTGGCCGTTCTTGTTGCGCGGGCTGACTTCCGGATAGCCGGGGCTGAACCGGAGGTTCGCGAACCAGACGCCGATGCCGCTTGCCCGCGCCGCATCGCAGAGCCGGCGCGTATTGGCGAGCAAATCGGGCGCGACCGACGGGAAGAGGCCGAGGATGTCGGTCTGGTAATGCATGACGAGCAGCGCGGTGCTTGACGGCACGATGGCGGGAATCGGGGCGGATGGGGCGTCGCCGGGGTTCGTGCGGGTTGCCGTTGTGGCGATTTCCGGTGCGTTTTGCCGAGTCATGAACGAGGGTCTCCGATAGCTCGCGGGGAATTTCAGCGTCCCCGATTTGTACCGGAAAATCGGGGTGGTTGCCGATGCGATTTTCGTAGGGGCATTTTGTTGCGCCTCGCGGTGGTTTCCGTCACACCGGCGCCACGTTTGTGCGCAGCCGCTAATATACTGGCGTGCGCTTTAGCGACCAACGGTCGGTTGCGGTAGTTCGGGGCGATTGCAGCCAACGGCCCAATTTGCCATTGCGTACGCCGATATGAATCGGTCACTGTAGCGCCAGGCGAGACACGCCTAATTCCGCTCCCTCAAAAAATCGACCTTCCCGAATAAGTCGTCAACCACTCCAACGCCAGCGTGCCGGCCAACGAGTTCCCATTAGCATCGAGCCCTGGCGCCCACACACAAACCGCCATCTCCCCAGGCAGCACCGCAACGATCCCGCCACCGACACCACTCTTCGCCGGCAACCCGACGCGATACACAAAATCCCCCGCCGCATCGTAAGTGCCACAGGTCAGCATCAACGCCGACAGCCGCTTGGCGGAACTCGAATCCACGATCCGCTCGCCGGTCACCGGCGCGACCCCGCCATTCGCGAGAAACAGCGCGGCGCTTGCCAGCTCGACACAGTTCATCGTGATCGCGCACTGTCGGCAATACGCGTCGATCACCGTGTCGGGCGGCATCTGCATGTTGCCGAAGCTCGCCATGAAGTGCGCCATCGCGCGGTTGCGCTCCGCGTGCTGCAGTTCCGACTGCGCGACGCGCGAATCGTAGTCGATGTCGTTCGCGCCGATCAGCCGCCGCACGAATTCGACGAGCGCCGTCTCGGCCTTCACGAAGCGGCGGCACAGCACGTCGGTGACGACCAGCGCCCCCGCATTGATGAACGGGTTGCGCGGCTTGCCGCGCTCGCTCTCGAGCTGGACCAGCGAGTTGAACGCGTTGCCGGACGGCTCGCG
Organism: Burkholderia sp. 22088; assembly: GCF_052045915.1. Taxonomy (NCBI): domain Bacteria; kingdom Pseudomonadati; phylum Pseudomonadota; class Betaproteobacteria; order Burkholderiales; family Burkholderiaceae; genus Burkholderia; species Burkholderia sp. 22088. Next base: position 33,674 of record NZ_JBQEPY010000006.1, on the reverse strand, counting down.
GCCGACCCGTTCCCACAGGTCGTCGCCCAGCAGCTGGAACGCGAGCGTGCACGCAAACAGCTTCGAGATGCTCTGGATCGAGAAGCGCTCGTGCGCGTCGCCGACCGTGCAAACGTTTCCGTCGAGTGTGACGACGGCCATCCCGAACTTGTCGGCGGGCACTTTCGCGAGCTCGGGAATGTAATCGGCGACCCGTCCCTGGCCAATCCAGGGGGCGAGTTCGGTGTGGATGCGTTCGAGGATCGTTTGATAATTCATCAAGTCAGGCGGGCAGGGCATGGCCCGGATTCAGGCGAGCCCGTATGGAACCGTCCCGGCGCCGATTCGTCAAGCTCGGCCGATATCGCTCCCTTATTTTCAAGACCGCTAAACAGGCAATCGGCTGGCGCAGTATCATGCGGTACGTTTCGGCCAATGGCCGGCGTCCGGCACCGGCCGGCGCCGCCGCGGCTTTCCCGATGAACCGACCGCTGCCCATGTCTTTTCGCATCCTGCTCGTCGAAGACGACACCCGCCTGTCCACGCTGATCGCCGGCTACCTGCGCAAGAACGACTATGAAGTCGATACTGTGCTGCATGGTGACGCCGCGGTGCCGGCGATCCTGTCCATTCGTCCCGATCTCGTCATTCTCGACGTGAACCTGCCGGGCAAGGACGGCTTCGAAATCTGCCGGGAGGCGCGCAAGCAGTACGACGGCGTGATCATCATGGTGACGGCCCGCGACGAGCCGTTCGACGAGCTGCTCGGCCTGGAATTCGGCGCGGACGACTACGTGCACAAGCCGGTCGAGCCGCGCATCCTGCTCGCGCGGATCAAGGCCCAGCTGCGCCGTGCGCCCGCGCGCGCGCCCGAGAGCAGCGCGCCGCAGCCCGAGCGCTACGCGTTCGGCAAGTTCTCGATCGACCGCACCGACCGCTCCGTCGTGCTGCCCGACGGCAGCACGCCCGACCTGACGTCGGCCGAATTCGACCTGCTGTGGGCGCTCGTGTGCCATGCGGGCGAAGTCGTCAGCCGCGACGACCTGATGCTGCAGTTGCGCGGCGTCGAGTTCGACGGCCTCGACCGCACGATCGACGGGCGCATCTCGAAGCTGCGCCGCAAGCTGCGCGACGACGCGAGCAACCCGCAGCGGATCAAGACGATCCGCAGCAAGGGTTATCAATTCAGCAAGCACGCGTGGGAATGACGCGGCCTTCGGGCGACGCCGTCACGTTCCGCGCGGGCATTCCCCCTGCCGGCCGGGAGCCGAGATGATCCGACGAACCCGTTCGCACCCCGATGCTCCGCCGCTGCCGACGCTGCGCTACGTCAAATGGCGCTGGCTGCATTTCCGCCGCGCGTGGACCGATACGCGCGCCGACCGCATTCCGAGCTGGTCGCGCCTTTACGTGCGCACCTACCTGCATCTGCTCGGCCTCGTGCTGCTGACCGCGCTCGTGCCGGCGCTCGCGCTGTGTGTCGAATTGTCGCCGCAGGTCGTGTGGCATGCGTTCGATTCGCTGCCCGGCGACATCTGGATCGTGCTCGCGTTCGTGTTCGCCGCACCCGCGCTCGCGGCGTACCGGTGGATGCGGCCGGTGTGGTCGGATCTCGTGATGGTGCGCGAGCGCGCGATCGACTTCACGGGCGGGCGCTTCAACACGCGCGCGCGCGAATCGCACAGCGTGATCATCGGCCCGCTCGCGCGGACGCTGAATGCGCTCGCGATGCGGATGGAACGCCTGATCGCCGCGCAGCGCGACCTCACGAACGGCATCTCGCACGAGCTGCGCACGCCGCTCGCACGCGTGCGTTTCGCGCTCGAAATGCTGCGCGAGCCAAGTTCCGCGGCCGAATACCAGAGCGCGCTCGAGAGCATCGCGCAGGACGTGACCGAGCTCGAGGAACTGATCGACATGAGCCTGACGTTCGCGCGGCTCGAATACAGTTCGCTGCAGTCGAACCTCGAGATGACGGCTCCCGTCGCGTGGTTCGAACACCAGGTCAACGATGCGCAGCTGCTGTATCCGGAACGCGCGATCGAGTCGCGCATCGCGATCGCGTCGGACCTGCGGGTGAAGATGGACCGGCGGCTGATGTCGTACGCGATGCGCAACCTGCTGCGCAACGCGAGCAAGTACGCGAAATCGCGGATCGTCGTCGGGATCTCGCTCGTGCACGGCAACATCGGGATCTTCGTCGAGGACGACGGCCCCGGCGTGCCGGAGAGCGAGCGCGAGCGGATCTTCGACGCGTTCGTGCGCCTCGACCGCCGCACCGGCGGTTATGGCCTCGGCCTGTCGATCACGCGGCAGGTGCTCCACGCGCACAACGGCCGGATCGCTGTCGTCGACCCGGTGGAACTCGGCGGCGCACGCTTCGAGATCAGCTGGCCGGTCTGACGATCCGCAACACGAGTCCCGGGCCTCCGGGCCTCGACAGCAACCCCGCACGACCCACGACCCCACGACAGCCGCGCGCGCCGGATTCGAGCGCGTCGCCGGCTCGTCCCGCCGTCCCTTACCCGTACCGCGTACCGCGTACCGATGTCCGCCCGCACCGCCACCCCATGACGATTCGTTTGGCGCACGTGCGCGCTTTGCATTACGATTGCAATTGCAACTGTGTGGGCGGGCCGATTCGTGTCAGTGGAGGCGGGCGGCCCGCGACGCAGCCGTGAAGCCGGGGCAGCCACGATGGCCGCTCCGTTGTTCATGCATTCCTGTCAGGGTCATACGTCATGCGGCTTTTGAATATCGTGTCATCTCCCCGCGGCGCGAGGTCGGCGTCGATCGCGGTCGCCAATGCCTTTGTCGATGCGTTCCGGGAAACGGGCGCATCGATTGACGTCGATACGCTGAATGTCTGGGAAGAAGACTTGCCGGACTTCGGCAGCGACGCGATCGGCGCGAAGTACAAAGGCGTCGCCAACGCGCCGATGGACGATGCGGAACAGTCGGTCTGGCGGCGCATCCAGGCGCTCGTGAAGCGCTTTCAGGAAGCGGACCGGATCGTCGTGGGCGTGCCGATGTGGAATTTCGGCTATCCGTACAAGCTCAAGCAACTGATCGATCTCGTCAGCCAGCGGAACATGCTGTTCACGTTCGACGGCAAGGCCTACGCTCCGCTGCTGGAGATTCCGCGGGCGCTGGTCATCCATGTTCGCGGACAGAGCCGGGAGACGGGCGCGGGCGCCGACAATCCCGGGTTCCGGCATCAGGCCGACTACATCGAATTCTGGTTGAGGTTCATCGGCGTGAGCGAGGTCAGGAGCCTGACCGTCGAACACACGTGGGGGGCGCTGGCGAGCGACAGCATCGAACGGGCGCAGGCCCGGGCGGTCGCGATGGCCGCGGCGTTCTGATCCGGGCGTGTCGCGCGAAGGCGTGGCGGATGCCGCCGAAGCGGCACCCGCGCACGCTCAGTACGTGCGGCCGAGCTGCAGGTAGAAGTTGCGGCGGCCGCCGGGCCCGAGCGCCACGCCGAGGTAGACCGGCCCGAACGCGGTCGACAGGCTCGTGAAGAACGTATAACTCTGCTTGAGCGAGCCGCCGCCGATCTGCTGCCCGCTCGACCAGACGTTGCCGACTTCCGCGCTGGCGCCCACCGACAGCGCCTTGATCGGCGATGCGTTGAACGTCATCAGCTGGTTCATGTAGGTCACCTGCGCATACGCGAGCTCGTTGCCGTTCAGCTGGTCGGCCGCATACGCGGACAGATGCTGGAAGCCGCCGAGCGTGAAGTTGAACGCGTTGTTCAGGTTGGTGCCGCCGATGCTCTTGCCGCCTTCGATCGTCGCGCTGACGCTGTGGCTGCCGAACTGCTGCGCCACCATCGCCTTGCCGTAGATCTCGGTGTAGGGCGCGCTGTTGATGCTGTCGTCGAATTCGCTCGCCGAGCCCCCGTTGCGCGACACCAGCGAGCGCTCGATGCGGAACTCGGTGAAATAGCCCTTGCGCGGGAACAGCGGATCGTCGAGTTGGTCGATGACGAGCCGCGCACGCGCGATCAGCGCCTGCGACGTGAAGCTCGGCCACAGCAGCGTCTGGCCGCTACCGTCGTCGAACGGGGACGGCAGGTTGTAGGTCGGCGAACCGTGCCCGGTCACGTACCCGATGCCGATCCGGAAATCGCCGAGCCGCGCGATCGGCAGGCCGAGGTCGATCCCGGCGCGCGCGGTCTGCATCAGGTACTGCGTGATCTTCACGTCGCCGGAGTCGTCGTACAGGTTCGCGTAGCGGCGCTGGTATTCCGCGTAGGGCGACAGATAGACGCCGTAGGCCATCGACAGCGGCTGGCGGAGCTCGACGCGCGCCGATTGCAGGTCGCTGCCGATCGTCGTGTCCGCGCGGAATTCGAGCCCCGATTCGGTGAGCCACGGGCGCCGGTAGCCGACGTGCAGGCGGAAGCCGCCCTCGTCGGTCGAGCTGCTCGACATGCCGAGCCCGAACAACAGGAAATTCGGCCCCCAGTATTTCTCGCGCGCGTCGATCTCGAGCACGTTCTCGTCACCGTGGCTCACGATCTGCTGCGTGACGCTCTCGAAGTTGCCGCCCGTCGTGAGGCCGAGCAGATCCTGGCTGACGGTGTTCGGATCGTACGTGTCGCCGGGCTTCACGTGCAGCGCGTTGCTGACGACCCGCTTCGGCACGCCGCCGGAGGTCTTGATCTCGATGCGCGTGATCCGGATCGGCGGCGGCAGCGGTTGCGCGTGCGCGGAGCGGTACGCCGCATATTGTTCCGGCGTGAGCGCGAAGCGCTGCAGCTTCGGCAGCGCCGCGGTCGCGGCGGCCGCGCCGGCGGCGATCGCCTGCTTCGCGTTCTGGAAATCGGTGAACGCGAGCGAGCCGAGATCCGGCGTGAGCAGCACGTCCTGCGCGTCGAGCTGCTTGCGCTGGGCGGTCACGTTCTGGCGGATCAGGATGCCGACCATCTGCTGCATCACGTCGGCGGGCGACGCGAGCGCGTCGAGCGGGCGCAGTTGCGAGCCGATGTCGACCGCGATCACGACGTTCGCGCCCATCTGCCGCGCGGTGTCGACGGGCAGGTTGCTGACGAGGCCGCCGTCCACCAGCGCGCGCCCGTTGATCTCGGCCGGCGCGAACAGGCCCGGCATGGCCATGCTCGCGCGGATCGCGAGCGGCAGCGAGCCGTGGTCGAGCACGACCATCTGGCCCGTCTGCAGGTCGGTCGCAACCGCGCGGTACGGGATCGGCAGGCGGTCGAACGGCTGGTTGGTGGGCACGGCGGCCGTCCAGTTCGCGAGCAGCGCCTGCAGCCGGTTCCCCTGCACGAGGCCGACCGGCGCCTTCACGCCTTTCTTGCCGAAGCCGAGCGTCAGCCCGTTGATGTACAGGCGTTCGTCCTCCCGGCTGGTTTGCGGCAGGTCCGCGCGATCCGTCACGTCGAACGCGATGTCAGCGAGGTTGACCTCCGACAGCCGCTTCTGCATCTCGCCGGCGGCCATGCCGCTCGCATACAGCCCGCCGACCACGGCACCCATGCTGGTGCCCGCGATGCAGTCGATCGGGATGCGGTTGTCCTCCAGCACCTTCAGGACCCCGAGATGTGCGTAGCCGCGCGCGCCGCCGCCGGACAGCACGAGGCCGATCGACGGCCGGCCGGCCGGGCCGCCGTCGGCGTCGCAGGTGTGCCCGGATGCGGCGGGCGTGGCAGCCGGCGCGCTGGCGGCGGTGGCTTGGGCGGCGGCGGATTCGGGGGCCGGCAGCGGTTGCGCGGCGACCGTGCAGCACCAGAAGGCGACGAGCGTCGTGCAAAGCGGGCGCACCCGCGCCCAGCGGAAGGAAACGGTCGCTGTCATGGTGGAAATACCTGGCGTGATCGGGCGTCTGAGGCCTGCCGGGAGCAGGCAAGACCGAGAGATTACCGTGTTTTACAGACGCAATGCGAGAGGCTGTGGCGTAGCCGGATGTGTCCGGAACGGCACATTTGACAATTGCGTCGCGAAAAAATCATCGGAATTGCCTAAAGTATCGGAACGATTTGCCGCTAAGTCCGTGATGGAGCGGCATGGCCGCGCCACGGAAATGCGGCGCGGCTGCCCCGCGTCCGTTCGATTACAAAGGTTTGATATGTCGACACCGCTGTTCGGAAAGTTGTTTGCGCAACCCGTTGCGATCGACCCTGGAACGGCAAGTACGCGGATTTATACGCACGAACGCGGCGTGGTGCTGAACCAGCCGTCGGTCGTCTGCTTCCGCAAGGCCGGCGCGACCGACGCACGGCCGACGCTCGAGGCCGTCGGCGAGCTCGCAAAGGCGCTGCTCGGCCGCGAACCGGGGCATCTCGAAGCCGTGCGGCCGATGCGGCACGGCGTGATCGCCGACGCGCACGCGGCCGAGCAGATGATCCGCAGCTTCATCGACATGTCGCGCACGCGGTCGCGTTTCGGCCGCCGCGTCGAGGTCACGCTGTGCGTGCCGTCCGATGCGACGGCCGTCGAGCGCCGCGCGCTTCGCGAGGCCGCGTTCGCGGCAGGTGTATCGGAGGTCGAACTGATCGAGGAATCGCTGGCGGCCGGGCTCGGCGCGGGCCTGCCGGTGACCGAGCCGGTCGGCTCGATGGTCGTCGACATCGGCGGCGGGACGACGGAAGTCGCGGTGATCGCGCTCGGCGGCATCGTCTACCGCGAGGCGATCCGCGTCGGAGGCAACCAGTTCGACGCGGCGATCGTCAATCATGTCCGCAACCTGTATGGCGTGCTGCTCGGCGAGCAGACGGCCGAGCACGTGAAGCAGTCGATCGGCTCGGCCACCAGCGCGGTGCCGCGCAGGTCGACGCGCGCGGTCGGGCGCAGCGTCGGCGACGGCCTGCCGCGCTCGATCGAGCTGTCCAACCATGACGTGGCGGACGCGCTGGTCGCGCCGCTCAAGCAGGTGATCGGCGCGGTGAAGTCGGTGCTGGAGAACGCGCCGGCCGAGCTCGTGACCGATATCGCGAATCGCGGCGTGGTGCTGACGGGCGGCGGCGCGCTGCTCGCGGATCTCGAGCGACTGCTGTACGACGAGACGGGCCTCGTCGCCCGGATCGCCGACGAGCCGGCCACCTGCGCGGTGCGCGGCGCCGGCGAGGCGATGGGGCGGCTCGCGATGTGCCCGGTCGACTGATTCGGGCCGAGCCGTGCATCGCGGCACGGTCATTCACATTCTTTCCATCTCCGTAAATCTCCGCAGGTTTTCCCTTTCCAATTGCCTGCCCGCTTCGCCGGGCACGCTGCTCCGGTCGACTTGCCGGAAGGCCGGCCATCGTCCGGCATCGTTCCGCCGCGTGGACACCCGAACGCGCACCGTGCTAGCGTTACGCGCCCGCGCGGGGCCGGGCAAGCCGAAATGCCCGGCGAGCCCGAGCCCGACGACCTGAGAGACCGAAAACCTTGAAAAACCGCACCAAACGGGGCTTCTTCGCCCGAACGGGCCGCCTGCTGGCCATCGTTGCCTGCCTGTGGATCGTCGCAGCCGTTGCGCTCGTCGCGCACGGGCTGCGGATGCCGAGCGAGCCGGCCGATGTTGCCGTGATCTTCGGCAATGCGCTCGACGCGACCGGCGCGCCGAAGCCCGTACTCGCCGCCAGGCTCGATGTCGGCGTGCGCTGCTACCGCACGGGGCAGTGCCCGGCGTTCCTGGTCAGCGGCGCGATCGACGGCCCCGGGCTGAACGAGGCGACCGCGATGCGCGACTATCTGGTGGCGCGCGGCGTGCCGGCCGGCCGGATCGCGGTGGACGACCAGGGCGACAACACGCTCGCGACGGCGCAGCACACGCTCGCTTACCTGCAGGCGCACCGTGTGTCGCGCGTGCTGATCGTCAGCCAGTCCTATCATCTCGCGCGGGCGCGCCTCGCGTTCGAGCGTGTCGGCATCGCGCGGGCGAACATTTCCGCCGCATATCCGGCCCGTTTCCAGTTGCGCGACATCTATTCGAGCTGGCGCGAAGTGCCGGCCTACGCGGTGTATGCGGTGCGGTTGTGGGTGAACCCCGATGCGCGGCCCGTCTCGTTCCGGCCGATGCTTTATCTGATACGGCTGTTTTCGTCACGCGGTGCGGGTCTTCCGGTCGACGCGTGACGAACATCGACGTAACCCTGGAAGTGCCGGACGTTTCGTCTGATGAATGACGGCGAGTGGATTATCGTGCGTCGATCCTTTCCGGGCATGTAGATATTGCATTGCAAAAAATCTGGCCGCGATAATCGCGTGGATATTGGTGTTTTCACGGATGCGTCATTTTTCGCTGCTGTAAATAAATATCCAGGAAGTTGACAAAAGGAATACGGATTTACCTGTCAGACGCGCTCCGATAAGTAAAAAATGCGCGCCCGCCGGACCTCGATCAAATGGGGAAAAGATCGACTGGAAAAGCCTGTTTTTTTGATATAGCCTTGTCTGACAAAAGCAGGGCGGTGATCAAATCAACCAGAAAATCGCTGCAGAAAAACAGGGGCCATCGACATGTCATTCGGCTAGTTTCACGCCTGCCTTCCCGGGCCAATTAAAGATTCGTCCATGAATTAACCGACGTCGCATCGCGACAGCCGGGGCGGACGCTTTTGTCCGCGATTTTATGCTGGCGGCCGTTCGATTTCACGGTAATACCAATTCCAATAACGAGGGAAAGCATGAATCTTGCGCGTTCGAAAAAAGCCGGCGAACCGTTTCCGAGATTGCTGTTGCCGACGGGCGTTTTCCTGGCGTTGTCCGGCGCCGGTATCGTGCCCGCCCAGGCGACCTGCAGTACGGCAGGCACGACGGTAACCTGCTCCGGGGTCGCCAACCCGCTTGCGCCGAGCTATGCGAACAGCGCGAACAACATCCACGCCACCGTCAATCCCGGTGCGAGCGTCGGCGTGCTGCTCGGCGTCGGCGGCACCGCGATGTCGCTGACCGGCAACAACACCATACTGACCAACAACGGCACGATCGACCCGTCCGCGCTCGGTTCCGGGCTCGGCGTGCTGTCGAGCGGTGCGGTGATCGGCAATGCATCGGCGAGCCTCGGCACCAGCGTCACCAACAACGGCACGATGAACGGCACGACCGGCGTGGCGATCAGCGGCGTGACAGGCATGGCGCTGTCGGTCCAGAACGGCACGGGCGGTACGTCGACGATCAACAACACCGGCACGATCGGCTCGAACCCGCTGGTCGGCGCAACCCTCGTCGGCGCGGACGCGCCCGTGGTGGCCGCGTACGGCGGCGCCACGGTCAACATGACGAATAGCGGGACGATCAACGGTCGCGTGTCGCTCGGCTCGAACGGCACGCCCGGCCAGGGCAATACGTTTACCAACTCGGGCACGATCAACGGCGGCGTGTCGATGGGCGCGAACAGCACCAACACGTTCAATGCCGTGACGGGTTCGTCGGTCAATACGGCGGGCGGCACCGGCGGCGGGTTCAACATCACGATCGGCCCGAACACGATCAACGTGGCGGCGACGGGCACGGTCGACGGCGGCGCGGGCGGCGACAACACGCTCAACCTGAAGCAGGGCACCAGCGCGAACGGCACGATCGCGGTCAACAACTACGTCAACTTCAATCACGTCGACGTCCAGGCCGGCAACTGGACGATCAACGGCGCGTCGACCGCGCAGGACACGACGCTGTCGGGCGGCGTCGCGATCATCGGCAACAACGCGTCGCTCGGCACCGGTAACGTCACGGCCAACGGCGGCGCGCTGCAGGCGGGTACCGCCGGGCTCAACGTCGGCAACACCGTGACGCTCGGCGCGGGCGGGCTGACGGTGCAGGGCGCGACCGGGCTCACGCTGTCGGGCGCGGTGACGGGCGGCGGCGCGCTGACGAAGAACGACGGCGGCACGCTGACGTTGACCGGTGCGAACAGCTACACGGGCGGCACGAACCTGAACGGCGGCGGCATCGTCGTCGGCAACAACGGGGCGCTCGGCAGCGGTGCGCTGAACGTCAACGGCCCGGCCTCGCTCGACTCGAGTACGAACACGACGCTCGCCAACAACGTCAATCTCGCCAACGGCACCACGCTGACGGTCGGCGGCAGCAACAATCTCGGGCTGGCCGGCACCATCAACGGCAACGGCGGCATCGTGAAGAACGGCGCGGCGACGCTGACGCTGACGGGCGCGAACACCTACACCGGCGACACGACGATCAACAGCGGCACGCTCGCGGTGGGCGCGGGCGGCAGTCTGGCCTCGACCGGCACCGTGAACCTGACCGGCGCCGGCGCGACGTTCGACGTGGGCGGCGCATCGGGCACGCAGGCGATCGGCGCGCTGGCGGGCTCGGCCGGTACCAGCGTGAACCTCGGCGGCAATTCGCTGACGCTGAACGGCACCGTCAATGCGACGTACGCCGGCTCGATCGGCGGCGCGGGCGGCATCACGCTCTCCGGCAGCGGCACGCAAACGCTCACGGGCACGAACGTGTACACGGGCGGCACGAACCTGAACGGCGGCAACCTCGCGGTCGGCAGCAATACGGCGCTCGGCATCGGCGCGGTGAACGTCAACGGCTCGTCGTCGCTCGATGCGATCGCCAACGTATCGCTCGCGAACAATGTCAACGTCGCCACCGGCACGACGCTCACGCTCGTCGGCAGCGCCGATGTCGGCCTGAGCGGCACGGTCTCGGGCGGCGGCGGTCTCGTGAAGAACGGCGCGGCGACCGTGACGCTGTCCGGCGCGAACAACTACGCCGGCGGCACGACGCTGAATGCGGGCGGCCTGGTGCTCGGCAACAACTCGGCACTCGGCACGGGCGCGTTGACCGTCGGCGGCGCGGCGACGCTCGATACGAGCGCGAACCTGTCGGTCAACAACGCCGTCAACCTCGCCAACAGTTCAACGCTGACACTGGGCGGCAGCCATGCGCTCACGCTGAGCGGCGGCATTTCCGGCGCGGGCGCCCTCGTGAAGGACGGCGCGGCGACCACGACGTTGACGGCCGCGAACACCTACACGGGCGGCACGACGATCAACGCGGGCACGCTGGCGATCAGCGGAGGCGGCAGCCTGGCGTCGACCGGCGCGGTGAACCTGGCCGGCGCGGGTGCGGCGCTCGACCTGAGCGGCGCGACCGGCGCCCAGACGATCGGCGCGCTGTCGGGCGTGGCCGGGACGAACGTCACGATGGGCAACGGCGGGCTGACGCTCGGCGGAACCGCCAGCAGCACCTTCAGCGGCGCGATCGGCGGCGCCGGCAGCCTGACGCTGGCCGGCACCGGCACGCAGACGCTGAACGGCGCGAGCACCTACTCGGGCGGCACGAACCTGAACGGCGGCAGCAGTGTCGTGCTCGGCAACAATGCGGCGCTCGGCACGGGCACGCTGAGCGTCGCAGGCGCGGCGACGCTCGACACGAACACGAGCCTGTCGGTCAACAACGCGGTCGATCTTGGCAACGGTTCGACGCTGACGCTCGGCGGCAGCAACGCGCTCACGCTGAACGGCGGCATCGCCGGCGCGGGCGGTCTCGTGAAGAACGGCGCGGCGACCACGACGCTGACGGGGACGAACACCTACACGGGCGGCACGACAATCAATGCCGGCACGCTCGCGGTGGGCGCGGGCGGCAGCCTGGCGGCGACCGGCGCGGTGAACCTGGCCAACGCGGGCGCGGCGCTCGACCTGAGCGCTGCGACGAGCGCGCAGACGATCGGCGCGCTGTCGGGGGTGGCCGGGACGAACGTCAACATGGGCGGCAACGGGCTGACGCTGGGCGGGACGGCCAGCGGCACCTTCAGCGGCGTGATCGGCGGCACGGGCAGCCTGACGCTGGCCGGTACCGGCACGCAGACGCTGACGGGCGCGAACGCCTATACGGGCGGCACGAACCTGAACAGCGGCGGCCTCGTGCTCGGCAACGGCGGGGCGCTCGGTTCCGGCGCGCTGAACGTCGGTGGCGCGGCGACGCTCGACACGACCGCGAGCCTGTCGGTCAACAACGCGGTCAATCTTGGCAACGGTTCGACGCTGACGCTCGGCGGCAGCAACGCGCTCACGCTGAACGGCGGCATCGCCGGCGCGGGCGGTCTCGTGAAGGACGGCGCGGCGACCACGACGTTGACGGCCGCGAACACCTACACGGGCGGCACGACGATCAACGCCGGCACGCTGGCGCTCGGTGCCGGCGGCAGCCTCGCGGCGACGGGCGCGGTGAACGTGGCCGGCGTGGGGGCGACGTTCGACGTGAGCGGCGCGACGGGCGCGCAGACGATCGGCGCCCTGAGCGGCGTGGCCGGCTCGGCCGTGAACCTCGGCGCGAACGGCCTGACGCTGAGCGGGACCGCCAGCGGCAATTTCGGCGGCACGATTGGCGGCACCGGCGGCCTGACCGTGGCCGGCACGGGCACGCAAACGCTGTCCGGCACGAACACCTACACGGGCGGCACGACGATCGACGCCGGCAGCACGCTGGCGCTCGGCGCGAACGGCAGCCTGGCGTCGACCGGTACGGTGGACCTCGCCGGTGCGGGCGCGACGTTCAACCTGAGCGGCGCGTCGGGTGCGCAAACGATCGGTGCATTGAACGGCGCGGCGAATACGAACGTGGATCTTGGCGCGAACGGGCTGACGCTGAGCGGGACGGCCAGTGGCACCTTCGGCGGCGTGATCGGCGGCACGGGCGGCGTGACGTACGCGGGCACCGGCACGCAAACGCTGACCGGCGCGAACACCTACACCGGCGGCACGACGATCAACGGCGGCAGCACGCTGGCGCTCGGCGCGAACGGCAGCCTGGCGTCGGGCGGTGCCGTGAACCTTGCCGGCGCAGGCGCGACGTTCAACCTGAGCGGCGCATCGGGCTCGCAAACGATCGGCGCGTTGAACGGCGCGGCGAATACGAACGTCGATCTTGGCGCGAACGGGCTGACGCTGAGCGGGACGGCCAGCGGCACGTTCGGCGGCGTGATCGGCGGCACGGGCAGCGTGACGTATGCAGGCACCGGCACGCAGACGCTGACCGGCGCGAACACCTACACCGGTGGCACGACGATCAACGCCGGCAGCACACTCGCGCTCGGCGCGAACGGCAGCCTGGCGTCGGGCGGTGCCGTGAACCTTGCCGGCGCAGGCGCGACGTTCAACCTGAGCGGCGCATCGGGCTCGCAAACGATCGGTGCATTGAACGGCGCGGCGAATACGAACGTCGATCTTGGCGCGAACGGGCTGACGCTGAGCGGGACGGCCAGTGGCACCTTCGGCGGCGTGATCGGCGGCACGGGCGGCGTGACGTACGCGGGCACCGGCACGCAAACGCTGACCGGCGCGAACACCTACACCGGCGGCACGACGATCAACGGCGGCAGCACGCTGGCGCTCGGCGCGAACGGCAGCCTGGCGTCGGGCGGTGCCGTGAACCTTGCCGGCGCAGGCGCGACGTTCAACCTGAGCGGCGCATCGGGCTCGCAAACGATCGGCGCGTTGAACGGCGCGGCGAATACGAACGTCGATCTTGGCGCGAACGGGCTGACGCTGAGCGGGACGGCCAGCGGCACGTTCGGCGGCGTGATCGGCGGCACGGGCAGCGTGACGTATGCAGGCACCGGCACGCAGACGCTGACCGGCGCGAACACCTACACCGGTGGCACGACGATCAACGCCGGCAGCACACTCGCGCTCGGCGCGAACGGCAGCCTGGCGTCGGGCGGTGCCGTGAACCTTGCCGGCGCAGGCGCGACGTTCAACCTGAGCGGCGCATCGGGCTCGCAAACGATCGGTGCATTGAACGGCGCGGCGAATACGAACGTGGATCTTGGCGCGAATGGGCTGACGCTGAGCGGCACGGCCAGCGGCACGTTCGGCGGCGTGATCGGCGGCACGGGCAGCGTGACGTACGCGGGTACCGGCACGCAAACGCTGACCGGCGCGAACACCTACACCGGTGGCACGACGATCAACGGCGGCAGCACACTCGCGCTGGGTGCGAACGGCAGCCTGGCCTCGGGCAGCGCGGTGAACCTCGCCGGCACGGGCGCGACGCTCAACCTCGGCGGCGCATCGGGCGCGCAGACGCTCGGCGTGCTGACCGGCGGTACCGGCACGAACGTGAACCTCGGCGCGAATGCGCTGACGTTGAACGGCAGCGGCAACAACACGTTCGGCGGCGCGATCGGCGGCACGGGCAGCGTGACGTTCGCGGGCGCCGGCACGCAGACGCTGACCGGCGTGAACACGTACACGGGCGGCACGACGATCAACGGCGGCAGCACGCTGGCGCTCGGCGCGGGCGGCAGCCTGGCTTCGGGCAGCGCGGTGAATCTCGCCGGCACGGGTGCGACGTTCGACGTGAGCGGCGCATCGGGCGCACAGACGTTTGGTGCGCTGAGCGGCGCGACCGGCACGAACGTGAACCTCGGCGGCAACGCACTGACGTTGAACGGAAGCGGCGGGACATTCGGCGGGGCGATCGGCGGCACGGGCAGCGTGACGTTCGCGGGTGTCGGCACGCAAACGCTGACGGGTGCGAATACGTACACGGGCGGCACGACGATCAACGGCGGCAGCACACTCGCGCTGGGTGCGGGCGGCAGCCTCGCGTCGGGCAGCGCGGTGAATCTCGCCGGCACGGGCGCGACGCTCAACCTCGGCGGCGCATCGGGCGCGCAGACGCTCGGCGTGTTGAGCGGCGGTACCGGCACGAACGTGAACCTCGGTGCGAATGGCCTGACGCTGAACGGCAGCGGCAACAACACGTTCGGCGGGACGATCGGCGGCACGGGCAACGTGACGTTTGCGGGCGCCGGCACGCAGACGCTGACCGGCGCGAATACGTACACGGGCGGCACGACGATCAACGGCGGCAGCACGCTGGCGCTGGGTGCGGGCGGCAGCCTGGCGTCGGCGGGCGCGGTGAATCTCGCGGGCACGGGCGCGACGTTCGACGTAAGCGCCGCGACGGGCGCACAGACGATCGGTGCGCTGACCGGCACGGGCGGCACGAACGTGAACCTCGGCACGAATGCGCTGACGCTGAACGGCAGCGGCAACAACACGTTCGGCGGCACGATCGGCGGCACGGGCGGCGTGACGGTTGCCGGTAGCGGCACGCAGACGCTGACGGGCGCGAACACCTACACCGGCGGCACGACGATCAACGGCGGCAGCACGCTGGCGCTGGGTGCGGGCGGCAGCCTGGCGTCGGCGGGCGCGGTGAATCTCGCGGGCACGGGGGCGACGTTCGACGTAAGCGCCGCGACGGGCGCGCAGACGATCGGCACGTTGAACGGTGCGACCGGCGCGACGATCAATCTTGGCGCCAATGCGCTGACGTTGAACGGCAGCGGCAACGGCACGTTCGGCGGGACGATCGGCGGAGCGGGCGGCGTGACGATCGCCGGCACCGGTGTGCAGACGCTGACGGGCGCGAACACGTACACGGGCGGCACCACGATCGCGGCCGGCGGCACGCTGCAACTCGGCAACGGCGGCACGTCGGGCAGCATCGCCGGCAATGTCGTCGACAACGGCGCGCTGATCGTCAATCAATCCGGCAACGTGACGATTGCGAGCGTGCTGTCCGGTGCGGGCTCGCTGACGCAGGCCGGCAGCGGGCAACTGACGTTGACGGGCACCAGTACCCTGAGCGGGCCGACCACGGTCAGCGCGGGCACGCTCGCCGTCAACGGGTCGCTCGGCCAGTCGACCGTCACCGTGCAGAACGGCGCGACGGTCACGGGCACCGGCACGATCGGCGGCCTCGTGGTGCAGGGCGGCGCGACGGCGGCCGCGTCGCAGCCGGGCGCGGCGCTGAACGTGGGCGGCAACGTCACGTTCCAGCCGGGCTCGACGTTCCAGGTCGCGGCTTCGCCGCAGCAAAGCGGCAGCCTCGCGGCAGGCGGCACGGCGACGCTGAACGGCGGCACCGTGCAGGTGCTCGCGAACCAGAGCGGCTACCAGCCGAGCACGACCTACACGATCGTGACCGCGGCATCGGGCGTGCAGGGCGCGTTCAGCCAGGTGAATGCGAACTATGCGTTCCTGATGCCGACGCTCAGCTACGACCCGAATCACGTGTACCTGCGACTGGTCCAGAACGGCACGTCGTTGCCCGACGTCGCGACGACGCCCAACCAGCGCGCGGTCGCGGCCGCGCTCGGCGGGCTCGGCGCCGGCAATCCGCTGTACGACGCAGTCCTGACGACCGACGTGCCGACCGCACGCCGCGCATACGGGCTGCTCGACGGCGAACTGCAGGCGAGCCTGAAGAGCATGCTGCTGCTCGACAGCCGCTACGTGCGCGACGCGGTGACCGATCGCGTCCGCCAGGGCCTCGCGCCCGGATCGGGCCCGCTCGCCGCGCTGTCGTCGGGCGGCGCCGCGCTGTGCGGCGACAACACGGCCGGCGCGGTCGACGCGACGCTGCCGCCGGAACGCCGGATCGGCTCGCGCGAGGGCTGCTACGGCGGCACGCCTTATCAACCGGTGGTCTGGGGGCAGGCGTTCGGCGGCCGCAGCCGGCTCACCGGCGACGGCAACGCGTCGACGATCAACCGCAGCATGACGGGCTTCATCGCCGGTGCCGACATGGCGCTCAACGACAAGTGGCGTGCGGGTCTGGCCGCGGGCGTCACGCACAGCTCGCTCGACAACGCCCAGAGTTCGTCGGCGTCGGTGAACAGCTACTACCTGTCGCTGTACGGCGGCGCGCAGTACGGTGCGCTCGGCGTGCGCGGCGGCGCGTCGTACACGTGGTACCGGATCAACAGCGACCGCAATCCGGGCTTCGCGGGCTTCTCCGATCACGATTCGGCCGGTTACGACGCGAATTCGGCGCAGGTGTTCGGCGAAGTCGGCTACGCGCTGCCGGTCGGGCCCGTGGCGATCGAACCGTTCGCGGGCCTCGCGTATGTGAACCTGCATACCGACGGGTATACGGAAACGGGTGGCGCGGCCGCACTGCGCGCCGGCGGCGAGACGACCCACGTCGGCTTCTCGACGCTCGGCTTGCGCGCGGCGTCGCAGCTCGGCTCGATCGGGAGCGGCACGTTCACCGCGCGCGGGACGGTCGGCTGGCGGCATGCGTTCGGCAACGTGCGGCCGTCGTCGGCGTTCACGTTCGCGAACGGCGGCACGTCGTTCCAGGTGTCGGGCGTGCCGATTGCCCGCGACAGTGCCGTGCTCGAGGCCGGCATCGACGCGAACATCACGAAGCGCCTGACGCTCGGCCTCACGTACAGCGGCCAGTACGGCAGCGGCGTGCGCGACAACGCGATCCTCGGCAACATCCTGTGGAAATTCTGATCCGCATTTGATGTGCCTGTAAGCGACGCCAGGCGGCGACGGCAACGTCGCATGGCGTCGCGCTCTTTGCGTCGCTGCGCACGTTCCCCGTTCTGTCCTATCCTGTGCGAACCACGCGGCGCTCCACGCGCGTCGCGCTCGACACAGGAGCATCGATGCCGAATCACGCCGAAGCCACGACGACCCAGGCGCCGCAGGTTGCGCCAACTGCCCCGACCCCCGCGTCGGGCCCCGCATTCATCGCACCCGAAGCCGATCCGCAGGCGCTGGCGCGCAACAACCAGTACGTGCTGAAATCCGGCAACGCGTTCGTGGTCAGCGACGCGCTCGGCGACATCGGCGGTCATGACGACGGCCTGTTCGTCGACGACATGCGCGTGCTGTCGAAGTGGCGCTTGACGTTCGGCGGCCGCGCGCCGTCGCTGCTGTCGGGCGCGACGAGCGCCGACAACGCGTCGTTCACCGCCCACCTGACGAACCGCCCGCTGCCGCCGCTCGGCGGCCACGAAACGCCCGAGGGCGTGATCCACATCGAGCGGATACGCGTGCTCGCGGGCGACGTGCTTTACGAAGCGCTGACGCTGACGAACTACGGCTCGAGCGAGGCCGAGGTGCCGCTGTCGCTGTCGTTCGCGGCCGATTTCAAGGACATGTTCGAGGTGCGCGGCACGCAGCGCCCGAAGCGCGGCACCGTGGTGGCGCCGCGCGTCGACGCGGGCGCGGTGCGCCTGCGCTACGACGGCCTCGACAGTGTCGAGCGCAACGTGACCGTGCATTTCTCGCCGGCGCCCGACGCGCTGTCGGTCGATCGTGCCGATTACACGCTGACGATTGCCGCGCAGGCATGCGTGTCGATCTACCTGACCGTCGACGCGACGCTCGGCCCGGCACATGAGGAAGGGCCGGGATGCGGCCGCGTCGCGCTGCGCACCGCGCTCGTCGGCGTGCACCGCGAAATGCGCGCGCGGCGCGAATCGATGGCGCGTGTGAACACCGGCAATCCGCTGTTCGATGCGTGGCTCGACCGTTCGCTCGCGGATCTCGGGCTGCTCACGACGCAGCTCGACACGGGGCCGTACCCGTATGCGGGCATTCCGTGGTTCTCGACGCCGTTCGGCCGCGACGCGGTCATCACGTCGTTGCAGATGCTCTGGCTGCAGCCGTCGCTCGCGCGCGGCGTGCTGCGGTTCCTGGCCGAACACCAGGCGCGCGAGACTTCCGCGTTCCGCGATGCGGAGCCCGGCAAGATCATGCACGAGTTCCGCCGCAGCGAGATGGCCGCGACGGGCGAGGTGCCGTTCGCGCTGTACTACGGCGGTGTCGATACGACGCCGCTGTTCATCGTGCTCGCGGGCGCATATGTCGAACGCACCGGCGACGATGCGCTGATCGACGAACTGTGGCCCGCGCTCGAGCGCGCCGCGCAATGGGTGATCGACAAGTGCGACCGCAATCCTTACGGACTGCTCGATTACCAGCGCACGTCGGAGCGCGGCCTCGCGAACCAGGGCTGGAAGGACAGCCACGATTCGGTGTTCCATGCGGACGGCCGCTTTCCGGACGGGCCGATCGCGCTCGTCGAAGTGCAGGCGTATGCGTGCGCGGCGCTCGATGCGATGTCGATGTGCTCGTACCGGCGCGGCCACGCGGCCGACGCCACGCGTTATGCGTTGCGCGCGAAGGCGCTGCGCGAGCAGGTCGACGCGCTGTTCTGGATGCCGGAAGGCGATTTCTACGGCATCGCGCTCGACGGTCATGGCGACCTGTGCCGCGTGTTCGCATCGAACGCGGGCCACCTGCTCGCGTTCGGGCTGCCCGACGCCGAGCGCGGCGCGGCGGTTGCCGGCGTGCTCGGCTCGGCGCTGTTCCAGACAGGCTGGGGCATCCGCACGCTGGCCGCCGGCCAGCCGCGCTTCAACCCGATGGCGTATCACAACGGCTCGGTGTGGCCGCACGACAATGCGCTGATCGCGCGCGGCCTCGCGCGCTACGGCGACAAGACGGCCGCGGTGAACCTGCTGCGCGCGCTGTTCGAGGCGGCGGTGAGTTTCGAGATGCGCTTGCCCGAGCTGTTCTGCGGGTTTCCGCGCCGGCGCGGCGAACCGCCGACCGCGTATCCGGTGGCCTGCCTGCCGCAAGCGTGGGCGGCGGGCGCGCCGTTCATGATGCTGCAGGCCTGCCTCGGCGTGAGCATCGACGCGTCGCGTCACGAGGTGCGCGTCGAGCGCCCGATGCTGCCGGAAGGCGTCGACTGGCTGCGGATCGACGCGTTGCGCGTCGGTGACGAAACCGTGTCGCTCACGTTCCGCCGCGTCGACGGCCAGGTCGTCGCATCGGCGGAGCAGCCGGGCCGCGTGAAGGTGGTCGCGGTGCTGTAGCGCGGTGCCGCGCGAACGTTGCGCGATGTCGCGCCACGTTCGCGCGACGCGGCATAGAATCGTGACATGACCCTTGAACGATGGCGGAGGTAGACGATGACGACCGACAACCGGCCCGACGACGGCGAGCACAAGCTCGAGAATCTGGAAGCGGCGGTCGACCACCTGCACAAGTCGATCGAATCGCAGAGCATCGCGGTCGGCGCGGCGAAAGGCATTCTGTTCAGCCTGATCGAAACGCTCGGCGCGCTGATCGGCGATCCCGACCTGCCCGAGCATGCACGCTCGGGTTACGAGGCGCTGCGCGACAAGGCGAGCGAACTGCGCGGCGGGCTTGACCGGCATTGATGCGAGGATGGCGCCGGCGTTGGCCGAAAGGGCTGCGCCGGCGCTGCCCGATTCTGCAGACGAAGCACAAAATCCCGTGCGCTCAATGAGTTAGGTGGCCGATGCGCAGGATATCCACAAGCTTGCCAACACAATCTGTGGAGAACCGTCCGGCCGCGGGCCGGAGGTGCGGCGCGTGCCGTGCGAAAGCGCGTGCGGTGCCACACGGTTGACCGCGCAAGGTCCTTGTATTGAATCCCCTTTTGTATCAGCGTGTTACGCGCCGCATCGGCGGGATATCCACAGGCTTGCCAACATATTCTGTGGATAACTCGCAATCGATTGCGTCGCGACAGTTGAGGATCGGGCCTCCGAGGGGCCCGCTCGCGAAGCCCGTGCACACGGGCTGCCCGATGTCTGCGTCCGCACGCTAATTCGTGCGCGATCAACGGCTTAGGCCCCGGGTACCCAGGATATCCACATCCTTGCCAACACTTTCTGTGGACAAGCGGGGCCGTGTCATTCGGCCTGCGCCGCGGCGGCTGCTTCGGCCACGATCCAGTCGCGAAAGAGCGTCATTGCCGGCGTGAGCGGCTTCGACTTCAGCGAGGTGAGCCAGTAGCCGCCGGCGCGCACGTCGACGTCGAATGGCCGTGCGAGCAGGCCGAGCTGCAGTTCGCGTACGAACATGCATGCCGGCGCGAGCGCGACGCCCGCGCCCTGCATCGCGGCCTCGACCATCAGCCGCGACGAATCGAACACCGGCCCGTTGACCGCCCATGGCGCGAGCTGCGCGGCGTCGAACCAGCCGAGCCATTCGTCGGTGCGGTACGAGCGCAGCAGCGTTTCGTTCGCGAGATCGGCCGGTTGCGCGAGGCGTCGCGCGATGTCCGGCGCGCACAGCGCGGTGAGCGGCGCGTCGAGCAGGTGCTCGTTGCGCGTCGCCGGCCAGCTGCCTTCCCCGAAGCGGATCGCGAAGTCGAGGCCCTCGGCGGCGAGATCGACGACGTTGTTGTTGGTCCGCAGCCGCAGCTCGACGAACGGGTGCGTATCGCCGAACTGCTTCAACCGTGGCATTAGCCAGCCTATGGCAAAGGTGCCGACGACGCCGAGCGACAGCACCTCGTGGAAGCGCCCGCCGTCGAACTGCTTGAGCACCGTCTCGATGCGGCTGAACGCGTCGCTCAGCACGGGCAGCAGCGCGCGCCCCTCGTCGGTGAGCCCGAGGCCGCGCGGCAGCCGCGTGAACAGCGTGCAGCCGAGCCGCTCCTCGAGCGAACGCACCTGCTGGCTGACCGCGGCCTGGGTCACGCTCAGCTCGAGGCCGGCGCGCGTGAAGTTCAGGTGGCGCGCCGACGATTCGAACGCGCGCAAGGCATTGAGCGGAAGATGAGGGCGGAGCTTGGTCATAAGATTTTCTTTTGTCAGCGCTCAATTATCGTTGCTTGTCAGGCAACCGTAAAGTCACGATAGTGCTGTCTCGGCGGCCGGCCGTTTTCACTATCGATTCGCCTCCATTCCATCACGAGACCACCGACATGACCTACTCATCGAAACGTCGAACCCTGTTGCTGGCCGCCGCGACGGCGCCGCTCGTTCTCACCGCCACCGCGTGCGCGTCGCGGCAGGCTGCCGCGCCGGACGCGGCAAGCGCCGCGACCGCGGCCGTGGCGCCTGCCGCCGCCGGGCAGATGCTGGCCGAGCTCGAAAGCAGTGTGGGCGGCCGCCTCGGCGTGTGCGCGATCGACACGGCGAGCGGCCGGGTCATCGAGCATCGCGCGGACGAGCGCTTCCCGTTCTGCAGCACGTTCAAGGCGATGCTGAGTGCGGCGGTGCTTGCGCAGAGCGTCGAGCGGCCGGCGTTGCTGCAACAGCGCGTGACGTATACCCGCGCCGATCTCGTCAACTATTCGCCGGTGTCGGAGAAGCATGTCGGCGAGGGCATGACGGTCGCCGCGCTGTGCGAGGCCGCGATCCAGTACAGCGACAACTCGGCCGCGAACCTGCTGATGAAGCTGCTCGGCGGCCCGTCGGCGGTGACGGCCTACGCGCGCTCGATCGGCGACGACACGTTCAGGCTCGATCGATGGGAGACCGAACTGAATACCGCGCTGCCGGGCGACCTGCGCGACACGACGACGCCGGCCGCGATGGCCGCGAGCATGCGCGTGCTGATGGTCGGCGATGCGCTGCCGGCCGCGCAGCGTGCGCAGCTCGTTGCGTGGATGCGTGGCAACAAGGTGGGCGACAAGCGGCTCCGCGCGGGCGTGCCGGCCGGGTGGACGGTCGGTGACAAGACGGGCACCGGCGACTACGGGACAACCAACGACGCGGGTGTCGTATGGCCGCCGTCGCGTGCGCCGATCGCGGTGGCCGTGTACTACACGCAGGCGCGTGCCGATGCGCGCTCGAAGGACGACGTGATCGCGTCGGTCGCGCGCATCGTGGTTCAGGCCTTCGGTTGACGCGGGCGGTGCGGTGCGCGTGACGCGATGCGCAGGCGGGCCGTGCCGCAGCCGTGACCCACGCGATCAAACGTTGTGCGATCAACGACTTAGGTCACGCATGCTCAGGATATCCACATGCTTGCCAACAAAAATTGTGGACAAGCCCGCGCACGGCGTGGCGCGGGCCACCGTGCCGCATTTGAGGCGGCACGGACAAAGTCTTTCGGATCAAGCGCTTGGTCGCGGTATGCGCAGGCTATCCACACGCTTGCCAACACAATCTGTGGACAAGCTGGTTCGCCCGCGCGGAGGGCGGCCCGTCACGTGGCGCGACGACGTGCGAGCGGCACTTTGCCGGCCGCGTGCCGCATTTGAGGCGGCGCGGACAAAGTCTTTCGGATCAAGCGCTTGGTCGCGGTATGCGCAGGCTATCCACATGCTTGCCAACACAATCTGTGGACAAGCCCGGCAGCCGCGCGGGCGACGGTCAGGGCTGCCGATCGTCGACCGTGGGCCAGCGCACGAACGCGAACACCCACAACATGACGAAGTTCAGGATCGGGACGAACATCGTCAGGATCCACCAGCCCGAATGCCCGGTGCGCCGGACGATGCGGACGTACGGATAAACGACGACGGCGACGAGCACGAGTGAGACGACCAGCTGCCACGCGGTGAAGTGTTCCATGGCCTTCCTCGGAGTGAAGTGTCGGGCGGAACGGCCGGCCCGTCGAACCGTCGCGCGAAGCCGGCGATGCACGGCCGCGTGCGGCTCGCGTGATCTTGACGCGTGGCGGGCGCGAGCGTCAAGGCGAGGGCGGTGCACGGTGGCGGCGCGTCGGTCGCGCGGGGCGTGCGCATTCACGCATGTCCGGGCCATACGCTGCCGCAACCGTGACGCGGCGCATGAACCGTAAGCCGATCAACGGGTTAGCGCACGCGTGCGCAGGATATCCACAAGCTTGCCAACAAAATCTGTGGGTAAGTGGCGCGGCGCATGGCCGGCACGTGTGCGCCGGCCGCGACGTGCATCGTCGTGGCGTCGTGATGCGAAGTGCGGCGAAGCGGTGGACGCGGCGGCCGTCACCGGGGCTGCGTCTGCATCACGCGTGCCAAAGTCCATCGGATCAAGGGTTTAGCGTTGCGGTGCGCAGGATATCCACAAGCTTGCCAACATTTTCTGTGGAGAAGTCGGGGTGCGCGCGGGACACCCGGGACACCCGCGAATGCCACGTGTTGCCGCGATGCGTGCGTGCACTTACGCAGTGCAGATACCGGCCACGCCGACTTTCTGGAACAGGTGCGGGCTCGCGACGGCGGACGACGGACGGGCCGACAGCCTGACGGCGAACCCGGGATGCGTGAAGGCCGCGCGAAACGCTGCGATCGATTCGCGGATCGCGCAGTACGGCCGGCTCCATTACATGGGCGAGCACGTCGGCGCCTCATCCATCCGGCGGTGCCGTCGTCGTGCACGAAGAGGGCCGAACCCGACCCAAGCCGGACGCCCATCCGAAGGGCCCCTCTGTATTGCTACGGGTCGAAGCGCGCAAGCATCCTCGAAATCTCGACCGGCCTGCGAGTCGAACGGATCGTCGTCGAGAAATGAGACGAAGGAGGGGCGGCGCATGATGCGCGGTCGAGGCTACGGTGGCGGCGTGGATGTGCCTGTTCACGACCTCATGGCGCATTTGCCGCGCAGCTCCGACAAACCCTTTCCGATCAATGGCTTGGTGTCGTTAATGGAAGGTTGTCCACACGCTTGCCAACACAATCTGTGGAAAAGCTGCACGTCGCACGTGGCGCGGCGTCAGGCCGGTAGCGGAAAGCGCACCGTGACGGTCAGCCCGCGCCCGCCGCGTGTCGTGCCGAGTGCGACCGTCGCGCGATGCTGTTCGGCGATCCGCTTGACGATCGACAGCCCGAGCCCGCTGCCCGACGACGTGACGGCCTGCGCGCCCTCGCCGCGATAGAAACGCTCCCACACGTCGGTGCGTTCGGCTTCCGGGATACCGGGGCCGTCGTCGGCGACTTCGAGCACGGGCGTCGTGCCGTCGAGCCGCGCGGACACGTCGACACGCGCGCCGTCGCCCGCATAGCGGATCGCGTTGTCGACGAGGTTGTTCAGCAGCACGCGCAGCGTGTCGGCATTGCCTGACGTCATCACGGGCGTCGACACGATCGCGCCGAGATCGATCCGGTGCGCGTCGGCGACGCGCGTGCGGTCCGACACCACCGACCGGCACAGCGCGGCGAGATCGACGGGCGCCGACGCGGAGGCGGCCGCCTGCGCATCGGGTTCGAGGCGCGCGAGCGTCAGCAGCTGTTCGGCGAGGTGGCCGAGCCGCGTCGTGCCGGCATGGATCTGCGCGAGGATGTGCTCGCGTTCCTCGGCGGTCGACGCGCGCCGCAGCAGCTGCGACTGGATCGACAACCCCATGATCGGCGTGCGCAATTCGTGCGCGGCATCGGCGATGAAGTGCCGTTGCAGCGTGAACGAGCGGTCCAGGCGCGCGAGCAGGTCGTTGATTGCTTCGGCGAGCGGACGGACTTCGTTCGGCATCGCGCCGACGTCGACCGGCTCGAGATTGTTCGCATTCCTGCGTTTGAGGCCGGATGCGATCGTGCGCAGCGGCCGCAACCCCGCGCCGATGCCGAACCACAGGCCGATCGCGAGCAGCGGCAGCATCGAGAACACGGGCCACAGCAGGTGCACGGCGATGCCCGCGATCGCTTCCCAGCGCGCATGGCGTGCCTGCGCGAGCCGGATCGTCGTGCCGCCTCGTTCGGTCACGTAGGTGCGCCACGGCTGGCCGCCGACGTCGACGCTCGCGATGCCTTTCTGCTCGGGCGGCGGCAGGGTCGAATCGCGGTCGGTCGAATACACGAGCTTGCCGTTGCGCCAGACCTGCAGCAGCACGGCGTCGGGATCGCTCGCCTCGAAACCGTGCTTGCCGTTGGCGCGGTTGCTGAACGACAGCTCGCCGTTCGGGCCCACGACGATCTGCTTCGACATGCTGCGCATCTGGTCGTCGAGCAGGTCGTCGAGCTCGCGCAGCGCGCCCCAGTAGGTGCCGGCACTCGCGACGAGGCCGATCACGCACGCGGCCGGAAGCAGCCACATCAGCAGGCGCCGCCGCAGCGACGCGTTGCGCCAGCGCGCGATCGCGTGTTGCATGCGCGTCATGCGCCGTCACCGATCCGGTAGCCGACGCCGCGCACCGTGCGGATCATGTCGTGGCCGAGCTTCTTGCGCAGGTTGTGGATGTGCACCTGCACGGCGTTGCTCTCGATTTCCTCGCCCCAGCTGTACAGCCGCTCCTCGAACTGCTCGCGCGAAATCACCGCGCCCGGGTCGCGCATCAGCTCGTGCAGCAGCACGAACTCCTTCGGCGACAGCGTGACTTCGTCGTCGCCGAGCCAGACGAGGTGCTTGACGGGGTCGAGCCGCAGCGGGCCGATCGCGAGGGTCGTCTGCGCGCGGCCCGCGTGGCGGCGGTTGACCGCGCGGATGCGGGCGAGCAGTTCGTCGAGTTCGAACGGCTTGACGAGATAATCGTCCGCGCCGCTGTCGAGGCCCGCGATGCGGTCGGGCACGCCGTCGCGCGCGGTGATGATGATCGCGGGCAGGTTTTCGTCGCGGCGGCGCAGCGCGGCGAGCACCGACAGGCCGTCGCGGTTCGGCAGCCCGAGATCGAGCAGCAGCAGGCCGTAGCCGGTCGCGCGCAACGCTAGCGACGCGGCGTCGCCGTCCTTCACCCAGTCGACCGCGAAGCCTTCCTGTTTGAGGCCCTGTTCGAGCCCGCTGCCGATCAGCGGATCGTCCTCGACGAGCAGTACGCGCATGGATTCGTGTCTCTTCAACGGGGCGCCATGGCGCCCGGGGTTCCCATGATAAGCGCGCGTGCCTTAGCGGGAGCTTAAACACGGGCGCGCGGGCGGCGCGCGGTGGGCTTGCGCGCGTGCCCGGTGCGGCACCGTGCCGCTGCGGCGCGACCTTCAGGTTTGCTTAATCTTACGGTCCGTAATCTGAGGCCGTCGCGTTCAACGGAGCGCGGCGTCACATCGAAGAAGAGGACCGAAATCATGAAACACCTGACGAGAATCCTGGCGGTTGCGCTCGCCGTGCTGCCCGCCGCCGTTTATGCGGAATATACCGGGCCGTCCACGCTGACCACGACGACCGTGAAGGAACTGCTCGCGAACGGCAAGGACGACCAGCACGTGCAGTTGCAGGGGCGCATCGTCAAGCATGTCGGCGGCGAGGATTACGAATTCGCCGATGCGACGGGCACGATCCGCGTCGAGATCGACCACAAGCTGTGGGCGGCCGGCCAGCCCGTCAGCGACCGGAACGAAGTGAAGGTGACCGGCGAATTCGAGCGCAAATGGTCGGGCAGCGTGAAGGTCGACGCCGATCACGTCGAAGTGCTGCGCTGACCGGTGCACCGGTGTATACGGGGCCGGTGATACCATGGACGACCGGTTCCCGTTCACACCAAGATGGCCGCCAATTTCGACGAACTCGCGTCCCGGATCCGGGCGCAATTTTCCGAGCTGAGCCCGCAATTCCAGGCGGGCGCGGCCTTCCTGCTCGATCATCCCGACGAAGTCGCCACGTCGTCGATGCGCAAGGTCGCACAGCGCGCGCAGGTGCAGCCCGCGTCGCTCGTGCGGCTCGCGCAGCAATTCGGCTTCCCCGGCTGGAACGAGCTGCGCGACCTGTGTGTCGCGCGCGTGCGCACGCGCCCCGAGCCGCTCACGCAGCGGGCGCGCTCGCTCGTGCGGCCCGATGCGAAGGCGTCGCTCGCACACGACCTGCTCGCCGCGCAACAACACAACCTGTCGGCCACCGCCGCGCAGAACGAGCACGCGCTCGCCGATGCCGCGAAACTGATCCGCAAGGCGTCGCACGTGCATGTCGCGGGGTTTCGCTCGTGCTACCCGGTTGCATTCGGCTTCGTGTACGGCTACCGGCTGTTCCGCCCGACCGTGTCGCTGCTCAACGGCGTCGCCGGGTCGCTCGAAATGGAGCTGCGGACGATCGCGA
Source organism: Burkholderia sp. 22088 (assembly GCF_052045915.1). Taxonomy (NCBI): domain Bacteria; kingdom Pseudomonadati; phylum Pseudomonadota; class Betaproteobacteria; order Burkholderiales; family Burkholderiaceae; genus Burkholderia; species Burkholderia sp. 22088. Next base: position 6,251 of record NZ_JBQEPY010000006.1, on the reverse strand, counting down.
AGCAGAGCGTGACCGTCGTCGTCAGCTTCGCGCCGTATTCGGCGGAAGCGACGCGCGTCGCGCAGGCCGCGAAGGCGCAGGGCAGCCGGATCGTCGCGATCACCGACAGCGCGGTGTCGCCGATCGCACTGCACGCGGACGCACAACTGATCTTCACGCACGACAGCCCGTCGTTCTTCCCGTCGCTGGTGGCCGCGCACGCGATGGCCGAAGCGCTGGTCGCACAGTTGCTGGCGCTCGAAGGCAGCGATGCGATCGCCGCGCTCGAGCGCACGGAAGCGGAGCTGCATGCGAAGGGCGCTTACGTCGTCTGACGCGGTGCGTGCGGGTTCAACCTTCTTCATTTCCGATTCAACCGGACTCGACCGATGACGTTCACATACGAGGTGACCGACGCGGGCGACGTGAACGTTCGCAAGCAGATCGTCGCGCCGCTCGTCCGATTCAACGAAAGCCAGGCGGGCCCGAACGACTTCCGTGCGCTGGCCGTGGTCGTGACCGACGCCGAAGGCACGGTGGTCGGCGGCTTGTGGGGCAGCACGGCGTACGGCTGGCTGCATGTCGACCTGCTCGTGGTGCCCGAGGCCGCGCGCGGCCGGGGTGCGGGCACGCGCATCATGGATCTGGCCGAGGCGGAAGCCGTCGCGCGCGGATGCCACGGCGCGTGGCTCGACACGTTCGACTTCCAGGCGCGGCCGTTCTACGAGAAACGCGGCTATGTCCGCTTCGGCGAACTGCCGGATTATCCGGCCGGGCACACGCGCATTTTCCTGACGAAGCAGCTCGCGGGCTGAGTGTCGCCGCATGGAGCGGCCCGGTTGACGCGGTCGCCGGCCGTCGCCTAGGATAGCGGCCAGCGATGCAGGTCGCTTCCGGGTCCGCGGAAAGGGTTGAACCCACCTGTCGCAGCAAATCCAGTCTTCCTCCTGTCCTTTGTGCTGGCGGTATTGCGGACCTTCGGCCATGACTGCACGAGGATTCGCATGAAAAAGCTGCCTCCCGGGGCCAATCCCGATCATCTGAAAAAGCAGGCCAAGGCATTGTTGCGCCTGTACCGGCAGGGTGACGCCGACGCCGTCGCGCGCTTTGTCCGCTTTCTCCCGGCCGCCGCCAACCGCACGCACGACGAAGCGCTCGCGCTCGGGCTCCGGCTGCACGATGCGCAGTCGTGCATTGCGCGCGAGTACGGTTTCGCGTCATGGGCCGATCTCGGCGCGTTCGTCGAAACGCATGCGCTCGCCGGGCAGCAGCGGTCGGCGTTGATCCGGCGCTGGCTCGACCTGGCGTACGGTGCCGACGTGACGGGCGGTTTCGACGCGGCCCGGCCGCGCGTCGCCGCGCAACTGCTGCTCGACCGGCCCGATCTCGTTGCAAGCGATCCGACCGTCGCGTGCGCGGCCGGCGACCTCGATGCCGTGAAGGCGGCGCTGGCCGCCGATCCCGGATGGATCGCGCGCGCCGGCGGCGTGCTGAAGCTGCCGCCGCTGGTTGCCGTCACGCATTCGCGGCTCGGGCAGATTCCCGGGTTCGCCGTCCGGCTGCGCGCCTGCGCGCGTCATCTGCTCGATGCCGGCGCCGATCCGAACCAGCGGATCGGCAACCGGTTTCCGCCGGCGTCGCTCGCGGCGCCCGACGAAGCGGGGCCGCTGTCGGCGCTGTACGGTGCCTCGGGCGTCAATCGCGATCCGGTTCTGACCGCGATGCTGCTGGAAGCCGGCGCCGACCCGAACGACGGCGAATCGCTCTATCACTCGGTGGAAAATCCGGCCTGTACGCGCCTGCTGCTCGAACACGGCGCGCGGGTGGGCGGGACCAATGCGTTGCGTCGCGCATTCGACATGCGCGATGCGGACGCGCTCGAACTGCTGCTCGCGCATGGCGGCGACCCGAACGAGCCGCCCGGCGAGGGGCTGGCGCAGACCTGGGGCGCACCGTTGTTGCGGGCGATCGGCGTGCGCTGCTCGGCGCGCCACGTCGCCGCACTGCTGGCGGCCGGCGCCGATCCCCGCGCGCGGACCCCGGCCGGCGTCAGTGCGTACCGGCTGGCGATGCAGACCGGGCTGTCCGAGGTCGCCGCGTTGTTGCGTGCGGCGGGCGCGGAAGAGACGCTCGATGCGGAGGATGCGTTCGTGGCGGCCTGCGCGCGCGCCGACGCCGACGATGCGCGACGCATCCAGGCAAGGCATCCCGAACTGCCGGGCGCGCTGCCCGGCGAGCGGCTGCGGCTGCTGCCGGATGCCGCCGCGTGGGGATCGGGCGACGCGGTGAAGGTCATGGTCGAACTGGGCTGGCCGATCGCGGCGCGGGGCGGCGACTGGGACGCGAGCGCGCTGAATCATGCGGTGTTTCGCGGCGATGCGGGCTTGCTGGCGTTCCTCCTCGAGCACGGCGCGAGCTGGCGTGACATGCACGGGTTCGGCAGCGACGCGCTCGGCACATTGTCCTGGGCATCCGTCAACGAACCGGAGCATGTCGGCGCCGCCGACTGGGAGGCTTGCGCGCGGGTGCTGCTCGCGCACGGTGTGCCGCAAGCCGCGCGGGACCCGTCGAATCCGGACGGCGTACTGATCGACGGTCGCGCGATGCGTTTCTCCGAAGCCGTCACCGACGTGTTGCTCGGCATCGACGGCGGGCCACCGGCGGCACGGTAAGCAGCTATCTGCTGGCAACGGACGGGCGGCGGTGTCGGCCCGCTCGTTGTCGGTTGTTGGTTGCCGGCTCCCGGCTCCCGGCTTCCGGCTTCCGGCTTCGGGCTTCGGGCTTCCGGCGCGCAGTCGGCGCATCGGTTTTTCCTGTCGCGCGACGACATTTCGGTGAACGCTGAAACGTCGCGTGCACGATCGGCGTAAGCTCGGCCGTCAACTTTCTCCTGGAGCCCGCGATGACCCGTTCCGATCTTCAAGCCCGCCAAGCCGAAGCCTTCCGCGCCCTGCATGCACGTGCCGGCGCCTTCATCATCCCGAACCCGTGGGACGCCGGTACCGCGCGCCTGCTCGCGATGGCCGGCTTCGAGGCGCTCGCGACCACGAGCGCCGGCTACGCCTTTTCGAAAGGCCGGCCCGACTATGCGATCGACCGCGACGAGATGCTCGATCACATCGCCGAGATCGCCGCCGCGGGCGGCCTGCCCGTGAGCGCCGACCTCGAGAACGGCTTCGGCGATGCGCCCGCCACGGTGGCCGAGACGATCCGGCTCGCGGCCGAGGCCGGCGCGGTCGGCGGGTCGATCGAGGATGCGACGGGCCGCGCCGACGCGCCGATCTATGCGCACGAAGCGGCGGTCGAGCGCATCGCGGCGGCCGTCGACGCGGCGCGTGCGCTGCCGTTTCCGTTCACGCTGACCGCGCGCTGCGAAAACTACCTGCACGGCCGCCACGACCTCGCCGACACGATCGCGCGGCTCGTCGCCTATCGCGACGCGGGCGCCGACGTGCTGTATGCGCCGGGCATCACCGATGCGGACGACATCGCGGCGGTGACGCGGGCGGTCGGCGCACCCGTGAACGTCGTGATGGGGCTGCAGGGCGGATTGCTGAGCGTCGACGCACTGGCGGCGCTCGGCGTGAAGCGCGTGAGTGTCGGCGGCGCACTGGCGCGGGCCGCGCTCGGCGCGTTCCTGCGCGCCGCGAAGGAGATGGCGCAGGACGGCACGTTTACGTTCACGCAAGCGGCCGTTCCCGGGCGCGATATCAACCGCTGGTTTGCGTCGCCGGATAATTCACCGGTTTTGTTCGGTGAATGAGTGTAAATAAATCGTGGGATCGTTACCAATCGAAAAGTTGATTGATAATAATCAATCGATTTCACGTCAGAATTAAACGTCGGTGACGACGAAAAATACATCGTCTATTCTCCGCATTTCGCCCGTTCGACCGGGTCCGGCGCGCAAGCCGCGCCGGATCGGGCGGCCGGGCATCCGCCGGGCGCGTCGATGGCGCGCATTGTTGCATTTTCCCGATCATGACATTTTTGAAAAGGGGAGTTGCCGGCCGGTTTTTTGATTGATAATCTGCGGCACGTTCGAATGAGCAGTTGGTGGGCTGCCGGGAATGTCGATATATAAAAATGCTGAGAGAGCGATGACGATCCGAGAAAATCAACGCGTAAGGTTTCGCGTCGGCGATGTCGTGACGCTGAAGACGGGCGGGCCGCGCATGACCGTGACCTATGCCGGGCCGGTCGTATTCGACGACGGTGACTGGCTGATCTGCCAGTGGTTCGACGAACACGGCGAATTCCGGCAGGAAATGTTCCCTCACGACACCGTGGTGCCGGAGCCGCGCGCGATTTCGGCCGGGCGTGTCCGCATGCGCATGCAGTCGCATCGCTACCGCTCGGCTGCCTGACATTCACCTGACATCGCGAGGCGGCCGCACGCGGCGCCCGCGCCGCGACATTTCACGCCGGCCCGAAACATGCGGCGGTGCACTGCGTCGATACTGTCTGCATGAACCCGACCGATCCCATCGCAGCGGTTACGCACCGCGATCCCTATCCCTATTACGCGGCGCTCGTCGACGGGCCGCCGCTCGCGTTCGACGCCACGCTCGGCATGTGGGTCGCGAGCCGCGCGGCCGCCGTGACGGCCGTGCTCGGCCATCCGGCCTGCCGCGTACGCCCGCTGGACGCGCCCGTGCCGCCCGCGTTGCGCGGCACGACGGCCGGCGCGCTGTTCGGCGAGCTGGTGCGCATGAACGACGGCGCGTTGCGGCACGACGTGCCGAAGCAGGCGCTGCGCGCGGCGTTCGCGCCGATCGACACGGCTGCGTTGCGCGACCGTGCCATGCAGCTCGCCGCGCGGCGCCTGCCGCCGCCGGGCGATGCCGGCGCGCTGAACACGTGGTGCATGACGGTGCCTGTCTGCGCGGTCGCGGATCTGCTGGGCTTCGACGAGACGCAGCTCGACGCGATCGCGGCGCAGGTGGTCGACTTCGTCGCGGCGTTGTCGCCGCTGTCCGATGCCGAGGCGCTGGCCTGCGCGAGCGACGCCGCGCGACAGTTGCTCGACCGGATGACGGTGCGCGTCGCGCAGACGCATGCGCACGACGGCACGCTCGTCGCCGCCGTGCAGCAGGCGGCCCGTGCGGCGGGCTGGCAGGCAAGCGGCGCGCTGGTCGCGAACCTCGTCGGGCTGCTGTCGCAGACGTGCGAGGCGACCGCCGCCTGGCTCGGCAATGCGCTGGTGGCGTGGAACGGGGGCGCGGAATCGGGCTTGGAAGCGGGCTTGGAAGCGGGCTTAGAAGCGGGCGCGAGCGCCGCGTGCGTCGTGCCGGACGATGCCGCGCTCGACGCGTTCGTTGCCGAAGTCGGGCGCTTCGATTCACCGGTGCAGAACACGCGCCGCTTCGTCGCATCGCGCACGACGATCGAAGGCGTGACCGTCGAAGCCGGCGACGCGATCCTCGTCGTGCTCGCCGCGGCGAATCGCGACCCGGCCGTGCATCGCGATCCGCACCGGTTGATGCCCGGCCGCGCGGCCGGGCCGAATTTCGGCTTCGGCACGGGGCCGCACGGCTGCCCGGGCGAGCGGATCGCACGGGCGGTGACAGCGGGGGCGTTCGGGGCGTGGCTGCGTGCGGGCGGCGGGCCGCGGCACGACGGGCTGGCGTGGCATTACCGCGCGTCGACCAACGTCAGGATGCCGAAGTTCGACGCGGCAGGGTGATCGGGAAAGAGGGACTTAACGGCAGCCTTGCTTTTCCGCCCATTGCTCCTGGGCGGCGACACGGCGCTGCACGCGTTCGACGAGACCGGTTGAAAAGGTCCGCATGCTGATGCCGCGACGCTTGGCGAGGATCGTCTGCGCGACATCGGTGCGGGGGTTCGGCTGGCAGGCCCAGTACAGCGTCATCAGCCAGCCGATGCCGGTCCACCCGAACAGCGCGTTGAACATCGCGACCGTCAGCTTGTCGTGCCGGCCACGCCGGTCGGCAATGACCGCCGGCAGAAAATAGATCGCGATCGCGGCCACCGAACCGGCCACTTGAATCAGGACTGCGTTCTGCATGTTGCTGCTCCATCCGAACTGCAATGGAGCCGATTGTCGCGCTTTTTCCGTTCGCGTGCAGGCCGCGCTCAGACAATTGATTGTTGCGGTTTTAATGATGATCAGCCGGCTTCGGTGTCCGCCGGCTGCATTTCGTTGCTCAGCGCGAAACCTTCGTCGCGCCAGCCCGTCACGCCGCCGATCATCAGCTTGACCGGCCGGCCGAGGTGCGCGAGCCGGATCGCCGCGCGCGCGGTCGTCTTTC